>NZ_CP049887.1:609156-1218313 GCF_011304195.1 Vagococcus hydrophili
GATTTTTCTAAAAGTAACTCCTTCTCTTTAATCAACTTCAATTTCATTCTTAATTGAGTTAGTTCTTCTTCAATACTTTCGGTTGTTCTCTGTTTACTAAATAATTTTTTTGGTTTTAATACGCTTAATATACTACTTTCATGCTCCTTACTTAATTTATCAATTTTAATTAATAGCTCATTTTCCTCCTTTCTACACTCATTTAAAAATGTAGCTTTCCTTTTTTCTATTTCTTTAATTTCATTGATTGTTTGCAAATTTAACATTTTTATCCTTCTTTCATTTTTTATAATGTATGTTCAGTTATAGATATATTTAAATAATTTGAAAAAATACGTTCAATTGTTCCGTCATTTTTTAGAATGTTAACTACATTAGGTTCTTTAGAATCATGATAAATACTTTTCACATCCATATTTTTTTGAATTGTGACGTGAACTAAACCATTAAAATATGTTACTTTTTTTATATCAGTTTTAACTGTGGTTGGTTTTAACTCTTCATCTTTTATAATGAATCTACTATCTGAAGGATTATTTGGTGCTTTGTATTTTCTAGTTCCTCGCATAAAATCACTCTCCGACTACTTGCGAATATATATCATAATCACAAATGCTTTTTTATCTTTGTAACCATTGATACTACTACTCTTACATCACTTTTTTACTAACCAATAGTTTTGCTATTTTTAATTCACTTTATTTATTCTTTATCCCCCTAAATGTTTTAGCCAATTCTTCCTTAGACATTTTTGTATAAATAGTTGTTGTCTTAATGTCTGAATGACCTAACATCTGTTGTAATGCTGTTGAATCACCTCCGTCTGCTATAAATTTCTTAGCAAAATAATGGCGTAATGAATGGGGATAAACTCTTGATAGCTTAACTTTTGCTTTTCCTGCAGTTGCTTTTAATTCTTGCCGATAATAAGATTGTGTTTTATTAAAAATTATTTGAGTGTTTTCCATATTATTTGAGTAACTTCTCAATTTCTTTTTAAGAAATGAAGGAATATCTATTATTCTTATTTTCCCTTTGTTCCTTACTTCGATAATGGCAGAATAGAGATCATCTTTTTTTAAAGCGCAAACCTCACTTATTCTTAGTCCAGTATTGGCAATTGTTAAGATAAACAACGTCATTTCCTTATCCGAATACTTCAACAAGCGCTCAAAATCCTCTTGTGTGATACTCTCCCTATGTGTCGTTGTTTGTTCCTTGAACAATTTCAGTTTTAAATCTGAGCGTTCTACCCAATTTAAGTAAATGTTAATGGCCGTAATCTTTTGATTGCACGTACTTGTTTTATATTTTTTACCTGGTGCATACGTGTCCTCTTTAAGATGCTGCTTAAAACGAATCAAATCCTCTTTTGTCACTTGATCAACATAATTGTTTTGTAAAAAGTCATCCAATTGGCTAAGTGTCATCATATAATTTTTAATGGTATTTGCTGCAATCTCATTTTCTATGCAGTAAAGTTTGTAATCATTAAGCCTTACAAACATATTTATCCCCCTTTTTCCACTTGCGAATACATCGCATAATCACAAGTAAAATAAAATCTCTGCTCCCCTTGATACATATAGTTTTATAAGACATTTAAAAAAATAATAGTTTTGACTAATTTTTTTCTACGTTTTACCAATTTCGGTCTAATAATCTTCTTTCAAATCCGCAATTTTCTAGACTCTCAACTATTGCTCTTTCTGCTTTGTTGTCAGCATTAAACGTGTAAGCTTCGTCAAAAGAGGGACTTAAAACTAAGTCCGTATGAGAAAAACTAAACTTAGCAGTGCTTTCACTTCCAAATCCTTTAACATAATATCCTTTTAGTTCCATATAGATATATTGTTCGTTGTTCTTAATAGCTTGGCTGACTTCATCCATAATGGCTTCTAATCGCTTAATAGCACGATTTTTATTTTCTCTAAACTCTTCTAAACTAACGTTACCCTTACTAGCTGCTACTTCATCTTTTACCGGAATTACACTAAGATAAATCCCCCTAGCTTTATCAAATTTAGAATAAACAGTTGAATCATAATACTTTTCTTTTAGTGCTTGCCTGTCATCTGCACTTAACTTGTTTAATGAATTAAACAATAATTTACCTGTTTTTCTTTCATGATCGTTTAGCACATTAATATTCTGTTCTAACATCTTCCAATGTCGCAAAAAGAAATCTGATTTCATTTTTCTCCCTCCTAGATAGCAAAGTAATCACACAAGTTTTCCAAGTTCTCATTAAAATCTTCTGTTATTTCTACATAAGAATTCACTTGTTCTGGTTCAATTCCTTCTCTCAAACAAATCATGGCTTCAATTTCATATATTTCTTCCAGTGTTTTGTGATACATTTTTTTGGTTAATTTGTTGGTTTCTCCTAACCTAAAAATGCTCAGTAATTTATCACACTCTTTTTGAGGTAATTCAGTAAGGTACCTAACAAAGTATTTTAATCTCAGTTCATTTCTCTCTATTCGCTGATCAATATATTCAATGCCTTTTAATAGACTAGGTACCTTCGTATCTTGCCTAAATCCTCTTGATATTACCCCTAGTTCTGTATATTCCAACCTAGTCAACATTGTTTGAGAGTAAAACCATGAGCTCAAATCTTTTTTTGACTGTTCAAGTTGTTTATTCAATTCATCTAGATGAAAATATTTTTCAATCTCATTGAGCTCATCAAAATCAAACATGGCTTTACTCCCTCTTTATTGTTTTAATTTATACGCTATTTCTCGTTTGTCACTTATCTCATTGAAATCCATGTAAATGACATTTGTTTTTATCCTTGAAATAATACGTTCATCCATAAGACGGCTTAATTGCTCGATAGTGAGGTTACTTGTAAATAAGGTGGATTTCCCTTCCCTAGCGTTTAAAATGTTATAGAGCGTGTTTATAGTGAAATCTGACGCCTGTTTAGTTGTGTTCATAGATAACTCTGCACCGATGTCATCTAAGCCTAATATATCGGTATCACTTAGTAGCTTCATGTAATAAGCTTCGCCTTTTAATTCTCTTGGATCATTGAAAGACTTTTTAATGTTACCTAGTAACTTAGGAACTGAGACGAACAAACAACGCTTTTCAGTGCTTATTTCGTTAATATTTTTTAAGATACCCACTAGTAAATGGCTCTTGCCTGTTCCTGCACTGCCATACATAAACACATTCCGATTGTCCTCTATGACTTCTCTAGGCGTGGTGTTAGCTTTCTTTTTGATATGGCTTTCTTCATCATTTTTGTTTATGTAATCTCTTATGCCTTTATCCAAGATTGCCCGATTATGAACGATACTATTTTGATAAAAGAACAACCTTCTGCCCTCAGCCGTATTGTCAAAATGTTCTCGTGTCTTTTCGTAAGCAAACTCTTGATTATTCTTTTCTAATTTGCAGCGTGGACAGATAATTTCTCCCTTAAAATGAATCATATTTAATTTTTCATGACCTGGCACATCACAATGCTCTGGCAACTCAATATAACCTGTTCTTTCAATTTGAGAATCTGGTATTTTTAGTTCTCCCATTTTTAAAACCATCTAATCCCTCCTAAAAAGGTAAATCATCCATATAGTCGCTTTCTAATTCTCGACTTTTGCCAACATCTTTAAATTCTTCTCTCCATTCGGGTGGAATATAAGTAACTTCTGGCTTATCGTTACTAGTAACGTTACTTGTCAGGTATTCATCTTGCCACCCTTTATTTACGAACCACGTCACTGCTTGGCGTACAAATTTTAGTTCTGTTCGTTGGATTTCAATTTGCTTTTTATAGTCCGATAATCCTTCTAAAATCTTTTCATCCGTCACACCATCTTTGATAGCTCTTTGATAGGCTTTAAAAGATTTATCTTTTCCTTGCTTTCTTCCTTTTGGATATTGTTCCCAAATTTCATCGAATTTATTTTTTAAACTGACTGAATCAGCTTCTTTAGAAGATGATTGATTATTATTTGTAGTCTCTGTAGTAGTCTCTGTGTAGTCTATGGTATTGGTGTGTTCATTCTGAACAACTCCATCTGTTCTATTTGAACTACTCGTCTGTTCATTTTGAACACATCGATTGTTCATACAATTCAATGTTTCATAATTGATTGAATACCATTTAGTTTTGTCAAATCCAGCTTTGTTAAAATTACCAGTTATAACTAGTTCTTTTTTTATTAAACTTGATATAGTACGCCTTATAGTCATAACAGACCAAAAAGGAAACTGTTTATTCCACCCTTCGTAAGTGTTGTATATCCACTTTTTACCATTAAAAACATGATTACTTTTTTCTATCCAATAATGTACCTGCTGTATAAATATCGCTTCATTTAAACCTATTTCTTTAGCAAGTTTTGGCAAAACCTGTATAGGATAATCATCGATTAGTAGTTTACTCACTTCTAAACCCCCAAACTTTCTTGATAGTTATAAATCAATCCTTCATTCCATGTATTTAAATTAGCAGCTTCAACACTTTGGATTCTTTCAGTCATATTTACAGTTTGCATTTTGATACTCCTTAATCCTTCTGACCGTTCTTTTTCGTTTATAGGGATATAAAAGCCATTATCTGAATTTATACCTCTTGAAGCGCAAATTGGAATTCCATGAATCATGATTAATCGACTTATAACAGATTGGATGCTTCTTTCATCAATTCCAATTGATTTAGTTATTTCTTTTAAAGGAATTTTTTTATCTTTGCCTCTTGGAATCATACAGACCACTGATGTTTCAATAATTGATAGTTCTTTTCTTTTCATATTCACTACCCCTTATCAAGAAACTCAATAGTATTATCAGTTTGTTCGATTGAAGCTAATTTAATACAAGAGACCAACCCATTTAAACCATCTAAGTCATCAATTGTAATATCGTTAAGAGAAGTAAACTTATCATCTATGAAATCTTGTAAACCTTTAATTGCATTTGCTAACATAACTTGCCCTCTTAATAACTTCATATCAGTAATTTTTTTATTTTCCATTTTTAAATTCCCCATTCCCTATAATTTGTGATAGAATAAGGGATAATTAGACTTGCAAATCTATTTATCCCGCACTGTTAAGAACGCCAATTCTTACGGTGCTTTTTTTATTCATAAAGAAAATTTTCTACAGCTTCTATCATTTCCATTTCTTTCTTAATGCCTTCTAAGTCTTTAATTACTTCGCCTAATTTTTCACTTGGTACACAAGCTATCACTTCACTCTTATCATTAAATAAAATAGATCCTTCATCGGTCACATTTTTTAAAATTTCAATTTGACCTTTAATAAGCTCTTCCCATCTTAAACTGTAATCAAAAATTTTATTTTCTAGATCTTTAAGTGTTTGTTCTGATTTGCCAGTATTCATTTCAATAATTTTATCCATTTCCATTCTCCTAAAATTCAAATTTGCCTTCATTAGCTTCGTATTCCTTTAACTCATTAACCAGTTTTTCCGCTTCTCTCATTTCTTCCATCGCTTCCTGGAACGTTTGACTATTACAAATATCTTCCACAAAATTTTCACTCTTAGAATCCATACGATCAAAATATTGAATTGATGCCAATTTATTAGTGATAGATCGTTTTAGCCGATAAAATTCTTTGTATTTTTCACTTTGCATATTTCTCACTTCTTTTCTTTTTCGGTTGAAATGATGCAATGTCTAAATTAAACAAAAACATCATAAACATTGGAATACCTAGAACAGCTATTAACTTACCGTCTAAACTTCCTAATATCATTCCTAGCACAAATACAACTAGTAAAGCTCCGTAACGTCTAACAGCGTAAATATTCACTTCTATTCCTCCATCCGCAAACGCCCATTTGCTTTTATCTTTGATTTTTTAACATGAACCGATCTAACTCTTTGGTGTAATAAAAAACATTTCCACCTTCTATTGGTTCATACCTCTTTAAACCGTTCTTTTCATACTTAAGCAATGTTCCAATTGAAACGCCATCATAATACTTAGAGACATTCTTTTGCTGTATAAAAGGTGGCTTTTGCGCTTGTTGCTCCACTAGTTCAATCATTCGTTGATAAGTTTCTTGATGTTGCTTTAGTAACTCTTGTTCGTACTCGATACTGAACATTTTCAAATCAGTCACTCCTCTTAGTATTTCTTAGTAAATTAATTAAAAAAAATATCATCAATTGTAATATTTGGAAATAAAGGCTTTAAAATTTCTTTAAACTTCATTTTTTCTTTATCAGAAAATTGAGTTTGCCTTTTCTCTTTTTTCCAATAAGCTTGCTTAGATATATTGAATTTTTTTGCCATTTGATCTTGAGTCATCCCTAACATTATGCGATACCCTGCTATTTTATTCATGTCAATCACCTCTTTTTTCTTAGTATATCTTAGTACAATTAAATTTAAACATATTTTTTTACATAAGTCAAACATTTCTTTGTATTTCTTAGCTAAATAGTTTAATATTGAATTATCATTTTAAATAGGAGATTTTAAAGACATGGATAATAATAAACCTTCACCAATTGAAGTAGGTCAACGAATACGAAATATCAGATTAGAGAAAGGAATGAGTATGGATGATTTTGGTTTCTTAATTGATGGTTCAGCCAAAAGTGGGACAATCGCCAATTGGGAAACTGGAAAAAATCTACCTAATCCAAATAGACTAAAAAGAATTGCTGAAATAGGAAATACAACAACTCTATATTTATTATATGGAATTCTCCCCTTAGATAATCAATATATATTACCTAAAGAAGATAGTGATGAAATAAAATTAGTGTTAAATCAAGATAAAACACTTAATATAAAAGAATCAATCCTCAAATCAGTAGTTGAAGATTTAACAACGTTTAACTATTCTAATTTAAATGAATTTGATTTAAGCTTATTGTTTCATTCTTTGGAATTTATTAAATTAGATTCTGACGAACAAATTGAAAAATTACTTATAAAATTCATTTCTAATTTAAACTGGAAAATAAAAAATCAAAGTATTGATAAAGATATTATCACTAAAAAATTAGAAAATATTATCACTGATTTTGAAAATGACATAGAATTATAACAGTATTTCTCAAACTCCTCGCAAACGCCCGTAGCAAGATAAGGGAGAGAAAACAAATGGCAACATTCAAGCAATACGATAAAAAAGACGGTTCTAAGGCGTGGCAATTCCAAGCCTACTTAGGTGTTAACCCGACAACAAACAAGGCAGTAAAGACAACAAGAAGAGGTTTCAAGACAAAAAAAGAAGCCCAACTAGAACTTAATCGTTTACTAGTGGACTTTGAACAGAACGGATTACAAAAAGAGACGGTTACGACCTTTAAGGAGGTTTGTGAGCTTTGGTTGATAACTTATAAGAAAACAGTTAAAGAGACAACCTACATCACGACAGAGCGTTATATGACCAAGTATGTCTTGCCTTCATTCGGAGATATTAGAGTGGATAAACTTAACTTAAAAACATGCCAGGTAGAAGTTAATAAGTGGGCTGACAAAACGAAAATGTATAAAATAATCTTGCAGTATGCTTCTAAAGTAATGGAATATGCGATCAGTTTAGAGTTAGCTGACCGCAATCCTTTTAACAGTGTTATACGACCTACACCAAAAAAAGTGATAGAGCAAGATAAAATAAAGTTCTATACGTTAGACGAATTAAAGCAGCTGTTTGAGTTCCTGGAGAACAGAGTTAAACAAAACGCTAACGGTCAATTAATGCAAAAATATTTTTCTGAATTGGATCTTACTCTATTTCGGTTTTTGACCTATTCGGGATTACGCGGTGCTGAAGCAAGCGCCTTAGAATGGCAAGATATTGATTTCATTGATAAAACAGTGACAGTTAATAAAAATATGTCTCTTACAAAGAATGGCTTTGTTGTCTCTACGCCTAAAACTAAAAGTTCATATAGAACGATCACTTTAGATGATAAAACGCTTAGATTGCTTAAAAAGTGGCAACTAAGACAAAAAGAAATGCTCTTTGCTAATGGTTTAAGAGATAATAACGTTGTCTTTACTAACTTGTTCGGTGAACGATTCACTAGACAAGATTTATATCAACGTGCTTCCAGGTTATCAAAGGCTGCTGATCTTCATGTAATTGGCGTTCATGGTTTTAGACATACCCACGCATCACTTTTATTTGAGAGTGGTGCCAGCATGAAAGAAGCACAAGTTAGATTAGGTCACAGCAGCATCGAAATGACTATGAATATCTATACCCACGTTACAAAAGAAGTCACTGAAAAAACAGTTGAGAAGCTAATGAAATTTGCTAATTTGTAGTCAATGGCATTCAAAATGGCATTCAATTTCAATTCAAGACAAAATAAAAAAGCCTAAGCCCTTGATAGATAAGGGTTTAGACTTATAATAAATTTAATTATTTAGCTACTGGATATACAGACACTTGAGTTTTTTCGCGGCCTTTACGTTCGAAACGTACAACACCTTCAACTTTAGCGTACAATGTATCATCTCCACCACGGCCAACGTTTACACCTGGATAAATTTTAGTACCGCGTTGACGGTATAAAATTGAACCACCTGAAACAGTTTGTCCATCAGCACGTTTAGCACCTAAACGTTTTGATTGTGAATCACGACCGTTAGTTGTAGAACCGCCCCCTTTTTTGTGGGCGAATAATTGTAAGTTAATTTTCAACATGAAAAAAGCACCTCCTTGAAATTATTTTACACGAATATATGATTCATATTCTTTTTCGATATCTCTCAACCCAATATATAGACTGTTCATCAGAATATCTGTTGTTTCGATTTGTTTATCAGACAAATCTGACAAAATCTCAACAAACAAGTAACCATCATCCATATCTACGATTGGTTGATAACCCGCTAATTCGTCAATACTGTTCACTACATTTATCGCAAGGACAGAGGCAGCGGCACAAACTATATCAGAACCCGATTCAGCAAAATCAGCATGACCAGACATTTCAAAAGAAACAATCCTATCAGCATCTTTTCTGGTAAACTTAGCTTCGATCATCAAGATACCAACTTTCTAAATTTTAATTATGCGTTAATTGCATCGATCATTACTTTAGTGTAAGGTTGACGATGACCTTGTTTACGATGTGAATCTTTTTTAGGTTTGTATTTGTAAGTTACAACTTTCTTTTGTTTTCCTTGTTTTTCAACAGTTCCTTCAACAGTTGCACCTTTAACAGTTGGAGCACCAATCTTTGTTGTTTCTCCACCTACTAAAATAACTTCATCAAACACAACTTTTTCGCCAGCTTCTACGTTTAATTTTTCAACGTAAATTGCTTGACCTACTTCTACTTTTAATTGTTTACCACCAGTTTTTACAATAGCGTACATGTTTGTTCCGCACCTCCTTCTCTTTACTTAGACTCGCCAATTTAAGCGCCGTAACTGAATACAGTCTGAATACTTAATATGTGCGGTTGTAGTTGTGGTGCACACAAATACAACATTAATATAATATCAAAAAAAAAGAGATAGGTCAACAAAATGTTGGCCTATCTTTCAATTTTTTTATTCTGCGTCAGAAACAAATAATTCTTTCAAGCCAATCTCAACAAATAATTCTGATCTAAATAATTTAGCCACATTAGTTGCCATGTAGTGATTCGCATAAATTTTTCCTTCAACAACCCACGCATCTGCAATACCAAGTAATGCAAACACTAAGAAGTTATTCAATAACTCTTTAGGCATTTTTCTAACAGGAATAGAGTTTCCGTAATTCACATGTTCTAAGATGTAATCATACAACTTATCACTAAATAACGTTCTATACATTTCTGCATCATTTTCTTTTAATAAAGTAACAAAGAATTCTGGTGACTCACCAATGTAGTCAAACACTCTGTCTAAAATAATTTGAGGAATCAACTTATCTTCATTGCCATCATAAGCAACATATTTCACGACATTATCGTAAAAGTCCTCAATAATTTCTTCCATAATCGTTTCAACGAATGTATCTTTATCACGATAATGTAAATAGAATGTTCCCCTTGTTACACCTGCTTGATTTGTTAAGTCTTTGATATTCATCTCACTTAACTTACGAGTTTTTAGTAAATCTAAAAACGCTTGTCTTAGTTTCTTACGAGTTTTAACAACTCGTGGATCAATTTTCCCCATATTATTCTTCCCCTTACTTAATGTACTAAAACTTAAAATGCGTTCTACGAAGTTTCCCAATAGCCTCCTACAACACATACATGATTATATATCATCTATTGTCTTTTGTCTAGTATTATTGCTTGGTGTTTATTTATTATCTATTTATTCTTCTTAATTTATTTACTACCAATCTTTGTAAATAATAATTATAAAAAGAACATTCGAAAAAACTTTTTTAAAATTATGCTTGACTATTCTTTCAAAATTTATTATGATATTCATGTTGCTTGAAGCAGACGATGTCGCAGTAGCTCAGCTGGATAGAGCATTCGCCTTCTAAGCGAATGGTCGGGGGTTCGAATCCCTCCTGCGACGTTTAATAACAAAAAGACAAAAGGCTTATGCCTTTTGTCTTTTTTATTGTTCTTCTATGACAATATTCTCAACATCTTTACTAATCATCAAAACGCCGTCACCTAGGGGTAAAACCGTGACAGTTAAGTCTGGATGTTCTAAAACAGTATCATATAGTTTGTTTAACTTTCTATAAATGGTTCGCTGACTTCTTGGAATATCTTTAATGTCGTGCATGATTGTTCCTGCTTGAAAAACATCATCAATCATCAGAACCCCATCAACTCTTAACACTCTTAAACATTCAGGTAAAAATTCAATATACTTTGATTTAGCACTGTCCATAAAAATAAAATCATATGGTCCCTCTAAAGTCGGTAATACTTCTTTAGCATCTCCTTCGAGTAAGGTCACTCGTTCAGATAATCCAAATTTTTCAAAATTCGCTTTAGCCTTTCTAATCATGACATCAAAGCGATCGATTGTTGTAACATGCCCGTCTTCACCTATTGCCTCAGCCATTAAGCTTCCAGAAAAACCAATAGCTGTTCCAATCTCTAAAACATTTTTAGCTTTCATTTGTTTTAAAAAGAATCTTAAAAAGGTTGCCGTCTCATTAGGAATTATAGGAACATTGTCTTCGTAAGCTTGCTGCTGCAACTCACCTAACTCACCTTCCATCTGTCTTTGTCTATTTCTCACTAAATCTAAAATTTCATCCTTTAAAACAGGACGATGCATCATTTCATTTCTCATTAAGGTACCCTTCTTTCTCATTCCTTGTTGATTATACAAATTTTTTTATCCAAAAACAATTATTTATATTAAGTATTATAATCGGTATAGGTTGACTACTTGTTATTTTTATCATATCATGGCTTTAAAAAGACAAGAGGTATATATCGATATGATGACTAAAGATAGATATTATGATTTACTTGGTTCAAAATTTAATTCTTCAGAAGAAATTGTAAGCGAAATCATCAACTTAAAAGCTATCCTCAACTTACCAAAAGGAACTGAACATTTTGTCAGTGATATTCACGGAGAATACAATGCTTTTCAACATATTTTAAGAAACGGCTCAGGAAATATCAAAGAAAAAATCAAAGAACTGTTTCATCACATCTTAACACCTCAAGAACAGCAAGAGTTAGCAACCCTTATTTATTATCCCGAAAAACGACTAAAAATCACAAATGGTTTAAGAAACGATGAATGGTATAGACACAAAATCGATCAATTGATTCAATTGGTTCGTTTTTCTTCCTCTAAATACACTCGTTCTAAACTAAGAAAATCATTTCCAAAACGATATGCCTATATTATAGAAGAACTTTTATTTCAAACAAGTAACCAAACAGATAAGAAAAATTATTACACTCAAATTATCGAGACAGTCATTCAATTAAATCAAGCCGACACCTTAATTATCGATCTTTGTTACACTATTCAGCGTTTGGTTGTGGATCATTTACATGTTGTTGGAGATATTTATGACAGAGGACCTGAACCTGATAAAATTATTGAACGCCTCATGACACATCACTCGATGGATATCCAGTGGGGAAATCACGATATCATTTGGATGGGAGCTGCTTCCGGTTCACCAATCTGCATGATGAATACGATTAGAATTTCAGCAAGATACAACAATTTATCAATTATCGAAGACACGTATGGTATTAATCTCAGACCTTTACTAACCTATGCTGAAAAATACTATCATGATAACCCTGCTTTTAGACCAAAAATTGAACCTGATCATACAGAAAGCAAGGAGGAACTATTAGAAACAACGAAAATTCATCAAGCAGCTGCCATTTTACAATTTAAATTGGAAGAACAATTAGTTAAAAGGAGACCTGAGTTTAATATGGAGCATCGGCTTCTCCTTAGCAAAATCGAACATGACACATCAACGATTACTATTAAAGGACATACTTATCCTTTACACGATACCTGTTTTGAGACAGTTTCAAAAGAAGATCCTTCTAAGTTGTCACTCGAAGAGGAAGAAGTCATTCAACGATTACTTCAAAATTTCATTCAATCAGAAAAATTAAAACGTCACGTTAATTTTCTTTTTAAAAAAGGAAACATGTATTTAGTCTATAACGAAAATTTACTAATTCACGGTTGTGTTCCTTTAAACGAAGATGGAAGTTTTCAATCGATTGTCTTTGAAGGTAAAGAATACAGCGGTAAAAAATTAATGGATTACTTCGAAGTTTGCCTAAAACAATCTTATAAAAATCCTGAAATGCATGACGATTATAAAACTGACATTATCTGGTATCTTTGGTCTGGTGAAAACTCTTCTCTTTTTGGAAAAAAAGAAATGACGACCTTCGAAAGATATTTTATTAAAGACAAGAAAACTCATACTGAAGAAAAAAATGCTTACTATCACCTCAGAGAAGAAGAAGCAACGATTCAAAACATTCTTAAAGAGTTTGGATTAAACAGTCCTGATAGCCATTTAATCAACGGACACACACCTGTTAAAGAAGTTAAAGGAGAGAACCCGATTAAAGCAAACGGTAAAATGATTGTGATTGATGGCGGGTTTTCAAAACCTTATCAAAAAACAACCGGACTTGCTGGCTACACTCTTCTTTATAATTCTTACGGGATGCAACTAGTTGCCCACAAACCTTTCTCTTCTGTGGATAAAGTGATTACTGATCATGAGGATATCCTTTCTATGAAACGGGTGGTGGATCGTCCCTTAGAGCGAAAATGTGTTTTTAATACCACCATCGGAAAAACTCTTTTAGAAGAAATCAATGAATTATACGAACTTTTAGAGTACAACGCACACTAAATAAGACAGAGATTGCTTTTTTTAATCACTTGAGTAGTCCGGATTCAATCGGCAGTTCCTTCAACAACTTCAAAAACCAGCATCAATTCAAAAAACACGAATTGTTGCTGGTTTTCTCCAGTTGCTCAGAGCTAAACGCCATTTTCATCACTTGAATAGTCCGGATTCAATCGGCAGTTCCTTCAACAACTTCAAAAACCAGCATCAATTCAAAAAACACGAATTGTTGCTGGTTTTCTCCAGTTGCTCAGAGCTAAACGCCATTTTCATCACTTGAATAGTCCGGATTCAATTGGCAGTTCCTTCAATAACTTCAAAAACCAGCATCAATTCAAAAATCACGAATTGTTGCTGGTTTTCTCCAGTTGTTCAGAGCTAAACGCCGTTTTCATCACTTGAGTTTAAATGTGATTCAATCTTTTTACTTGGTACAACCCAAATTAAAAGCATTAAGACATCGATTAAAATAATTAAAAACGGAGCAATAATAATCCCTAAAAAGATTGCTAAGACACTGATTACAATGGTAATGACTGTTTTTTTAATATAAACCTCTTTGTCGTTACACTCTTTCAACGTATAAAGGACACATAGGAACGCAATATCAGCTAATACCATCACAACTCCGTAAAACAAAGATGGGTATAAACTAAAAGGATGTTGACTAATCCAATCTGTGGCAAAAGGAAACAGCGTCAGACTAAACAAGAAGAAACTATTCGCCCATAACACTTTACCATCGATTTTATTTACCAATTGAAATAAGTGGTGATGATTGTTCCAATAAATAGCCACTACACCAAAACTAATCAAATAAATCAATAAACTATTACTCACTTCTAGTAATTCTCTCAAAGAATCTCCCTTAGGTGGTGTAATACTCAAAACAAGAATAGTAATGACAATTGCCATCACACCATCTGAAAAAGCTTCTAAACGCCCCTTAGACATCTGACACCTCCACTGATTCTATTTAACCGAATCCCTAATTTGCTTAATCGTGTTCATCTTATGTTGCCAACACTCTTTAGATAAATCAACAGGATATTTTTGTGGATTTAAATTACGTTTATATTCTTCCCAAAGAGAGTTTAAATTTTCTTCAGAGAATTCTTTAATCTCTTCCAAACTTGGTAAATCATACACTCGATTGCCGTCTATATAAATATCTTTTAAAATTGAGCGTGCTTCAAAATCAGTTACTGTTTTGTTAATAAACGTATGAACTGGATGGAACATATAAATTTCATCATTCTGACGAGGGTCTTCATTCCATAATGTAATATAATCCCCTTCAGATTTTCCATCTTTTCCTGTAATTCGCCACACTTGTTTTTTACCTGGTGTAGATACTTTTTCAGCGTTGCTTGATAATTTCAACGTATCAATCATTTCACCTTGGTTATTTTCAATCGAAACTAACTTATACACAGCCCCAAGAGCGGGTTGATCATAGGCGGTAATTAATTTCGTTCCAATACCCCAAACATCGATTTTAGCTTTTTGCATTTTTAAATTTAAAATCGTGGATTCATCTAAATCATTAGATGCGTAGATTTTAGCGTCATAAAAGCCAGCTTCATCAAGCTGTTTACGGACTTTTTTAGAAATATATGCCATATCTCCACTATCAATTCTGACACCTAAGAAATTGATTTTATCACCCATTTCTTTTGCCACACGAATCGCATTGGGTACACCTGATTTTAGCGTATCAAAGGTATCCACTAAAAAGACACAATCTTTATGGGTTTGAGCATACGCCTTAAAGCCTTCATAATCGTCTAAATAAGACTGAATTAAACTATGGGCATGAGTTCCAGAAACTGGAATGCCAAAAATTTTACCTGCGCGAACATTACTAGTCGAATCAAAGCCACCAATATAAGCCGCACGAGTTCCCCAAATAGCCGCGTCCATTTCTTGAGCACGTCTTGTTCCAAACTCCATCACCAAATCATCTTCACACACCGCGCGAATTCTAGCCGCTTTTGTCGCGATTAACGTTTGGTAGTTAATAATATTTAAAATCGCTGTTTCAATCAACTGACATTGAGCCAAAGGTCCTTCTACTTGAAAAATCGGTTCGTCGTTAAAAACCATTTCGCCTTCTACAGCTGATCTAACAGTACATGTAAATTTAAAGTCTTTTAAATAAGTTAAAAATTCTTCAGGATAATCTGTCACTTCTCTCAGATAAGCAATATCACTCTCTGAAAAAGATAGATTATCTAAATAACTAATTAATCTCTCTAACCCAGCAAAAACAGCATAACCATGCTTGAAAGGCATTTGTCTAAAATAACACTCGAATACTGAATGTAAATCTGCTCGATCTAACTCCCAATACGTTTTCATCATATTTAATTGATACAAATCCGTATGAAGCGCCAAGCTATCATCTTTATACATTTTATAGTCTCCAATTCTTTGCTACTTGTATTTTCATACATATATTCTACGTGTTCCTTGAAACTTTCTCAACCTTTTTATCTTTTCCTTTCATGATATACTGAATATGATCTTAAAGGAGAAATAATTATGACCTTATTTTATTTAATTCTTGGACTATTAGGCAGTTCTTTTATCGCTTTTTTCGGCTTTTATTTTAAAGCAATCTCAAAATCAGGAATATTGGCAACTATTTTTATTGGGACAACCATTGCTGTTTGTGGAAACTTTTCCACATGGCCTGTGATTATCTTTTTATTTGGTTCTTCTTTTTGTATCAGTTGGGTTAAAAAACTGCTTTTCCACAGAGCTATTCAAAAAGAAAAAGAACTCCATCAAAAAAATGAAGCTAGAGATGCTCTCCAAATTTTTAGTAACACACTTCCTGCCACCTTATGTTTGATTGCCTTTTATACAACAAATAATGTTGCTTTTTTAGTAGGTTATCTCGCTTCTTTAAGTGGCGCCACAGCTGATACTTGGAGTTCTGAGATTGGTATTTTATCCACAGGGAAAACTTGGGATATTTTAACTTTCAAGAAAATTGATCAAGGGTTATCCGGTGGGATCAGTTGGTTAGGAACAATTTCTGGCTGTTTTGGCAGTTTGTTTTCCACAGCATGTTTCTTTTTCTTTAATCTCTTTACTAAAATCCCCTTAACTTATACACATTTTTTACTTATTTTTGGAATTGGTATTTTAGCATCTGCTATTGATAGCCTTTTAGGTAGTTTATTTCAAGCTAAATACAAAACTATCCACAATCAACTCACAGAAAAAGAAGAAAATACTCAATTAGTCAAAGGCATTACGTGGATAACTAATGATGTTGTTAACTTATCCACAAATCTAATTAGCGCATTTCTAGCTATTTTTTTAGCAAAATAACACAAAAAAGGAAGATCCGAGGATCTTCCTTTTTTTATAGTCAACTATAAAAATTATTTTACAGTTACTGAAGCGCCAACTTCTTCTAAAGAAGCTTTTAATGCTTCAGCTTCTTCTTTAGAAACGCCTTCTTTAAGTGCAGATGGAGCGCCATCTACTAAAGCTTTAGCTTCTTTAAGACCTAAGCCAGTTGCTTCACGAACTGCTTTGATAACTTTAACTTTTGAATCTCCAGCGCCAGTTAATTCAACAGTGAATTCAGTTTGTTCTGCAGCAGCAGATGCTTCACCAGCACCAGCAGCAGCTACAGGAGCAGCAGCAGATACGCCAAATTCTTCTTCGATAGCTTTTACTAAGTCATTTAATTCTAAAATAGTTGATACTTTTAAATCAGCAATAATTCCTTCAATGTTTAATGCCATTATGGGTTCCTCCATTATAATCTTTACGATTAATTTATATTTTTTTGTTTGAGACTAAGCGGCTAAATTAAGCAACTTCTTCTTCTTTTGAATCTGATACAGCTTTAACTGCGTAAGCCACGTTTCTGACAGGAGCTTGTAATACAGAAAGTAACATAGAAAGTAAACCTTCACGGCTTGGTAATTTAGCAAGAGCAACGATTTCTTCAACAGAAGATACGTTTCCTTCGATAATACCACCTTTGATTTCTAATGCTTTAGCTTCCTTAGCAAAATCATTCATGATTTTAGCAGGTGCAACCACGTCTTCGTTACTGAAAGCTACAGCAGTAGGTCCTACGAATACATCGCCTAAACCTTCTAATCCAGCTTGTTCAGCAGCACGGCGTAAGATACCATTTTTGATAACTTTCATCTCAATGTTTGCATCACGTAATTGTTTACGTAAATTAGTTACTTCTTCTACTGTTAATCCACGGTAGTCTACAACTACTACAGACGCAGCTTCTTTGAATTTTGCAGTAACAACTTCAACTTCTTGAGCTTTTTTTGCGATTGATGCTTCACTCATTTTATTTTCACCTCCGTAAATTTAGATGGTGGAATTTTCTATATAAAAAAACCCCATGCCACCGTTGACATAGAGGGACTATTGATTACTTTCAATATGGTCCTCGGTAGGAAATTAAGACTTACGTCACCTACTGTCTTCGGTACAGTTAATATTTAACCTAGACAACTATAACACAGATAGTTGTCTAGGACAAGTTTTTTCTAGAAAGAAAAATGATCTACTTTAACACCAGGGCCAAATGTAGTTGTAACTGTTAAGTTTTTAATGTAAGCACCTTTTGTTGCAGCAGGTTTTGCTTTAAGGATTACATCGTTGATTGTTTTAAAGTTTTCAATTAATTTAGCGTCATCAAATGATACTTTACCAATTGGAACGTGGATGTTACCTTGTTTGTCAACACGGTAAGTTACTTTACCAGCTTTAACTTCTTCAACAGCTTTAGTTACGTCCATAGTAACAGTTCCTGTTTTAGGGTTAGGCATTAATCCTTTAGGTCCTAAAACACGTCCTAATTGACCAACTTGTGCCATCATGTCTGGAGTTGCAACGACTACGTCAAACCCAAACCAACCGCCTTTGATTTTAGCAACCATGTCAGCATCGCCAACAAAGTCTGCTCCAGCAGCTTCTGCTTCTTTAGCTTTTTCGCCTTTAGCGAATACTAAAACAGTTTGTGTTTTACCAGTACCGTTTGGTAATACTACAGCACCACGAATTTGTTGATCCGCTTTTTTAGGATCTACGTTTAAGTTGTAAGCAACTTCTACAGTTGCGTCAAATTTTGCAATATTTGTATCTTTAGCTAAAGCAACAGCTTCTGCTACAGAATAATTTTTTGTTGTATCTACTTTTTTTAATGCATCTTGCATTTTTTTACTCTTGTTAGCCATTTTGTTTCCTCCTTGATTGTGGTTATAACGGTTGAACCTCCCACGGAATTCATATTTTTCAATACGAACCGACTGAGAAGCCACTTCTAAGTATCAATGAATAGAATAAAATTATTCTACAACGATACCCATGCTTCGTGCAGTACCTTCTACCATGCGCATTGCTGCTTCAACGTCAGCTGCGTTTAGGTCTTGCATTTTAGATTCAGCGATTTCTTTAACTTGATCTTTAGTTACAGTTGCAACTTTTTTAGAATTTGGTTCACCAGATCCTTTTTCGATGTTTGCAGCTTTTTTAAGTAATACTGCAGCTGGTGGTGTTTTTGTAATGAATGTAAATGAACGATCTTCATATACAGAAATTACTACAGGAATGATTAAACCTGCTTGGTCAGCTGTACGAGCGTTGAATTCTTTAGTGAATCCCATGATATTAATACCCGCTTGTCCTAATGCTGGTCCAACTGGTGGTGCTGGAGTTGCTTTCCCTGCTGGGATTTGTAACTTAACTAATTTTTCTACCTTCTTTGCCACGAGACATACCTCCTTAAGTCCGTGATGTGGTTTAATGGAGATGTAAATTTCTCCTCCCACGCTTCCATAAAAAAGAAGCACGTGTATAAAACACGCACTCCAACATTATACTTAATTAAAAATAATAATTCAAGTCTTTTTTTACTTAATTTGATAAAATTCCAATGCGCGAACCTCTATCTTACCTACAGCGTTCATCTCCCAATTTTCATAACTATTCTTTTCATAGAAAGTAACAGTCAGCGCATATTTTTTATCAATGAATACTTCAACAGATGACGTGTCCCTCAAAATCTCAATTTGGACATTCTCCTTATTCAAAGGGATATACATAGATCGTTCCAATAAAATTTCCTCTTCTATTCCCTTAATGAAGAAACCTGTATGCTCCCTGTTAACTGAAAAAACACCTGATGCCACATCTAGGACTAATTCAATCTTTTCTGATTGTTTATTAGACAAGTGAAGTGTCATTACTTTCGTCTCTGATAAATCGATCCGTAAATTAATGTAAGTATTCTTCTTAATCACGTTTTCCAGCTCATAAGGAATAAACTCTTCAATGACAACATTAGAAACTTCTTTTTCCAACTCTAAATAATCATATAATGCAGGTATCATTTCTTGAAGCAAACAATTATCTTCTATTCTTAGTCTCCTGCCAAAACTCATCGCCCCAGACCATAAATGTCCTAAATCATGAGTCGGTATGTTTCTATGCCACATTTGCATCCACGCAATCATAATTCGCTCACCGCGATTATTAACACATGTTTGGGGAGCATAAAAATCAAGACCTCCATCAATTTCATGAAAATTATCCACAGATAGTTTTCCGGTTTTCCAATCCATTTTACCAATGAAAGCCACTGTGGAACTTGTATTTTTGTACTGAATCCCAACTGATTTCATTTCTATCGGTGACATAATCAAACAATCTTTTCCGTCTAAATGAAATAAATCGGGACATTCCCACATCACTCCTTGCCCTTCCTTACCTTCTAATACCACCGAATAAAACTGCCAATCAATTAAATTTTTAGATTGAAACATTAAAATTTTCCCTCGGTTATCTTCTGTTTTAGTCGCTACTACGCAAAAATAGCTATCCTCTTTTTTAAAAATTTTTGGGTCTCGGAATTCTGCTATGTCGCCATGATTTCCCAACTCTTTTTCACTAATCACTGGGTTAAAGGTTTTTTTATAAAAATGAATGCCATCATCTGACACGGCTAAACATTGTGTTTCTTTTTTGACACCTAAACTGTCCACATGTCCTGTATACATTAAAAATAATTCTTCTCCTACAACAATCGCACTTCCTGAAAAGCAACCATCTCTTTCATACTCTTCTGTTGGAGCTAAGGCCACTGGTAATTCCTCCCAGTGAATCAAATCTTTCGACTTAGCGTGGCCCCAATGCATCGGTCCCCAAGTACTATCATAAGGATGAAACTGGTAAAATAAATGATACTCTCCCTTATAGTAAACAAAACCATTCGGATCGTTTAACCAACCAACTGGCGGCATTAAATGAAAATGGTGACGGTAATCTGTTTTTACTTCATGTTTCTTACTTGCAATGTAATCATTGGCTTTTTTTAATAAATCCATAAAACCACTCCTTTTATCAATTTAAACGCTCAGTAATGATACTTTTATTATATTATATGTCTTAAAAATAGTACAAGAATGTCCCGTTTTACTTCTTCAAACTTGCACCCTAATTTTAGTCATGATAGAGTGGGGCTATAATTATTTAAGGAGGACGATTTTTTTATGATACGTTCAGCAGAACCAAAAGATGCCGCTCAAGCGATGGACTTAGTGATGATTGTTTTGAGAGATATGGAATTAGAAGTTTTTAATAAATTATCTGAGGAAAAAGTAAAAGAATTACTTGTTAAGGCCTTTGTAAAAGAACCAGATTACCGTTACGGTTTTAATAATGCGATTGTTAAAGAAATTAACGGACAAGTTGCAGGTGTGGCTTTTGGCTATCCTGACCACTTAGAAAAAGGGATTGATGATGCCTTTATTAACTTACTACAAGAGAATGACCTTTCTGAGGAGTACAAGTTATTTCATGATGAGGAAACGTTTAAAGACGAATGGTACTTGGATACTTTAGTAACTTCTCCTGATTTTAGAGGAAAAGGTGTCGCTCGTGAATTGTTAGATTCACTACCTGACTTAGCGAAAAAACATAATCGAACTAAATTAGGTCTAAATGTGGACAAGGTAAATGACAGTGCTAGAAGAATTTATTTAAACAACGGCTTTGAAAAAGTGGGCCAAATCGATATCTCTAATCACGATTACGATCACTTACAGAAACACGTTGGCTAGAATATTGATAAAATTTATATGCACACTTTAGGAATAGAAGATAAAATTATCGACGGATGATTTTATCTTCTATTTTATTATTTTTTACTATCTTTTTATAGTGTATACTTTTTAATGTGACATGGTGTATTGCTTTTTTTATTAATAAAAAGAACTAACAAACAAACTTCAAATACCTTAGTGCAAAAAATATAAAATTTTAGGAGACTCTAATAATGACTAATTTTTCAAATAATATTGCTCGCGAAAATGACTACTATTTTTCATATATAGTAAAAATTTTCGCTAGTATCATGGTTGTGATGAATCATACCATCTCATTTAGAGGCATTAATTTAGATACACCCTCTACTTCACTGTACATTTCAATAGTTGTTTTTGCTATTGCAAAAACTGGTGTTCCTTTATTTCTTATGACAACAGGATTTTTTTCTTTACGTTCTTCTAAAATATATTCTACAAAGGATTATATGAAACGATTTATGAAAAATATATTTTTTCTCTATTCTCTGACTGTATTAGTTTGGTTAGTTAAAAATTATTTTTCTAATGATTTTTTACCTTTTAACTATGCAAATTTGTATTCTGAAAACATTTCAAATATATATTGGTATTTCTTTCTATTATTAGGAATAGATATCATGCTACCTTTTTTTAAAAAAATCTCAGACAGTAGTACCATTAAAGAATTACTTTATTTAATTTTTATCATTTTTTTATTTCAATCTTTTTTACCACTAATTTTAAAAAGATTCGCGTTACCAGGCGTTAATTTTTATTTTATGTCATCAATTTTCAATATGTCTATTGGGTATTTATTTTTGGGACAATTAGTTTACAGACTAAAAGATAAGCTTTATAAAAATATTAAACCTATTATCTTATCAATATTACTTTTTATTAGCGGTTTTACTATTTTTGTATTACTCATGTTGAATGAAGTTTCGGGAAATTCTAAGTTTAACCTCTTATTTTGGGATGATAGAAATTCTTTTTATGTCCTCTTTGAATCTTTTGCCATTTTCGTTTTATTTTATTCTGTATTTAGTTTTATCAGACCTTTTGATAGATTGATGTCCCTATTTTCGCGTGCAACCTTCTTTATATTCGCATTTTCAGATATTATCATATTAATAGTTGATGAAAAAAAATATAGGTTTGCTCAAAAACAAATAATTGATAATTTTTTATTTTTTATTTTAGTTTATTTCATATGTATGTTTAGTGGCGTATTTTACTATTCAGTTAAGCAAAAAATCAAGAAGCGTTACTCATAATTGCATCTTTTCTATTATTCTAATGAGCTTAACGAGGAAAAATAAGATATAAATTGAATAACCAAGAATACTAAGGTCAGAAGCTAAGATCATCAATAGATGACTTTCCCTTCTAATCTTAGTATTTTTTTACGGTTATCACTTGCAATATCAGCAATCATGTTCTATACTTAACGCATGAAGATATATTCATATGACAAATTAAACATATACTAAAAGGAGGCGTTTTTTATGGAACAATCACTTGCTCACGATAAAAAACACAATGAACACGAACACAATCACGATCATAACCATGATCACGGACATGACCACGATCACAGCGGACACGATCATGATCATGACCACGGAAAATTACCTGTTGTCCTATTCTTTATTGGTTTAGCCACTTACATCGCTAGTCTTTTTGTTGCAGAAGGAATGTTACAAAATATTCTAGCAACGGTAACTATTTTTATGTCAGGTTATCACATTATCATTGAAGGGTTTGAAGATACGATTACTCAAACGAAAGCTAATCGCAAATTCACTCCCAACGTTCATATTTTAATGACACTCGCTGCATTTGGGGCTGCTATTATTGGAGACTTTAAAGAAGGTGCTTTACTAATCGTCATTTTTGCTGGAGCCCATTTCTTAGAAGACTATGCAGAAGGTAAAAGTAAACGTGAAATCACGAATTTAATGAAAATGAATCCAACTGAAGCTCGTTTAATCAAAGCTGACGGCTCTACTGAAATCGTTGATGTTGCTACATTAAAAATTGGCGATCAACTTAAAATTTTAAACGGAGATCAAATTCCAACAGATGGTCGCATTATCTCTGGTTATACATCAATTGATGAAGCTTCTATTAACGGAGAAAGTGTTCCTGCTGAAAAAACAGTTGGGGATGATGTTTATGGTAGTACAATTAACGGAAACGGTATGATTACAATTGAAGTAACAAAAGAGAGTTCTGATACTGTCTTTGCTAAAATCTTACAATTAGTGAATGAGTCTCAATCTAATCTTTCTAAAAAAGCAACTAAAATCAAAAAATTGGAACCTAAATACGTAACTGCGGTTATGATTATTGTGACACTTTACATTGTCGCAATGCCTATGCTTTTCGGTGCTACTTGGTACAATAGTTTCTACAAAGGAATGGTCTTCTTAACAGTTGCTTCACCTTGTGCCTTAGCTGCCAGTGATGTTCCAGCTACTTTATCAGGTATTTCTAACTTAGCTAAACGTGGGGTTTTATTCAAAGGTGGTTCTTTCCTTTCTAACTTAGAAGGTATTCGCGCTATTGCCTTTGATAAAACTGGTACATTAACTGAAGGTAAACCTAAAGTAACCGACGTATTCTTCACCGTTGAAAAAGAAAACAACTCAGCTAACTACTTAAATATTGTAGCTGCTATGGAAAAACAAGCAAATCACCCATTAGCTGATGCGATTTTAGCTCATATTAACGTGACTGAAGTAATTGACTTAGATATTGAAAATCAAATTGGTAAAGGACTTGTATCAACTTACAAAGGGATTACTTACCGCATTGGTAAACCAGCTCAATTTGCTAAAGTTGATAGCAAAATCGAACAATTAAATCACACTTACTCTGAGCAAGGTAAAACAGTCGTTTACTTCTCTGAAAATGAAATTGTTGTTGGTTTAATCGCTATGATGGATTTACCTAACGAAAATTCTAAACATGTTATTTCTTACTTAAAATCTCAAGGAATTCATACAACTATGATTACTGGGGATGCTGAAAAAACAGGTCGTGCTGTTGCTAACCAACTTGGGATGGATGAAGTCGTGGGTAACGTCTTACCTGAAAATAAATCAGCGATTGTAGAAGATTTAGAACGTAAATACGGTTCAACTGCTATGGTTGGAGATGGCGTTAATGACGCTCCTGCCCTTGTTAAAGCAGATGTTGGGATTGCCATGGGTGAAGGAACTGATATCGCTATTGACGTGGCTGACGTTGTCTTAATGAAAAACGATTTAACTAAATTAAGCTACGCTCACCGTATTTCTAAACGTTTAGACAAAGTGGTTATGCAAAATATTGCGTTCTCAATGTTCATCGTAGTTCTACTTGTTATCCTAAACGTAATGGGTAAAATGAACTTACCACTTGGTATTATCGCTCATGAAGGTAGTACATTAATCGTATTATTCAACGGATTAAGATTACTTAAACCATTGAAAGAATAACTAAATTTAGATAAAAAAGAAGCTGATAATTAAGTATCGGCTTCTTTTTTTATTATGGTTGAGCCATCCACATCGGCTCTAATGTATTACCGTCTAAATCTTGAACTTCTAAACCATACATCATCTCTTCTGGCATACCTGTTTCGATTTGGTAAACATTACCACCATTGTTTTTAGCTGCTTCACCAAATTCCTTAACTTCTTGAGCGTTGTTCATTGAAAAAGCAATCAGAGCACTACTTGTTTTTGTGTTATCTGCCACCGTTCTATTTGGTGTAAAAAATTGATAGCGTGCGTGTTCGAGTAGCATCACAAAAAAGTTATCATCCCACACCATACAACTTGTATCTTCTGAAGAAAACGCTGGATTTAATGTAAAACCTAATTTTTCATAAAACGCTGTTGATGCTTTCACATCTTTCACTGGAAAATTTACAAAGACCATTGTTGCCATACATCATCATTCCTTTTCTTTAAGATAATTCATTATAATACATCTTTATCTTTTTAGGTTAATAAAAAACACTTAAGACTTAGATTAGCCTCAAGTGTCTCAGTTTATTCAAATGTTAAGATCTCTTTTTTCTCTGCTGCTTCAAACATTGTTTCAATTAAGCATAAGACACGATAAACCTCTTCATTTTTAACAATTGGTTCTGCATTGTTTCTTACCACATCATAAAAATTATGATAGAAGCTATCGAAATCAGCTGCCACTTCTTTAATGTCTAGTGTTGTTGTCGCGTCTTCTGAAGGTGGCGCCATGGTTTTAGTTAAACCCTGACCTGCTTGAATTGGTACTAAATTATGATGATCAATGGTTCCAGTTTGTTTCACAATTTCACCAGACAAATCCCAATCCTTAATCACTGCTGCTCCTTCAAATCCTCGAACATACCATCTAGGGAGTTTAACAAAGTTAGTTGTTCCGACTTCAACAACAGCCTTCACACCATTTTCAAAAGTTAAGTAGCTGATAAAGCCATCATCCACTTCATCTCCTAAAACAAAGCTCAAATCACACGCCACTGTTTTTAACGGACTATCCACCATAAACAACATCTGATCCAGTAAGTGAACGCCCCAATCAAGTAGCATGCCACCACCATGTTGTTTTAAATGACGCCAGTCCCCTGGAATGCCGTTAGCTCCTTGAACACGTGATTCAATTTGGAATAATTCTCCCACTTGTTTCTCTTTGTATAAATCACGAATAATCAGGAAATCGTTGTCCCAACGTCTGTTTTGATGCACCATAAAGATTTTATCTTCCACTTTAGCTGTAACCATCACTTCTTCTAATTCAGCCGTATTCATCATTACTGGTTTCTCACATACTACATGTTTTCCTGCTTTGATGGCTTTAATCGCAAGTTCTTTGTGACTATCGTTTGGTGTGGCAATCAGTACCGCTTCAACTGTTTTATCTTCTAAAACACTTTCTAACGTAGGATAGACTGTAAAGTTGTTTTCTTTTGCTAAATCGAGACGCGTTTGATCAATGTCATAAACACCGATAACTTTCACGCCTTCTTTTTCTTGAATTAATTCACGGGCATGGTAACTTCCCATGCCTCCGTAGCCGATTACGACTAAATTAATAACACTCATGTTAATCCTCCTAAATTAAGCCCACCACATACCACCAGGTTGGTCTTTAATCATAATTGATTTTAAGTTAATAACCGCGCGGTCAAATCCTTCGTCAATCGACATAATTGGATCTTCATGCTCAATACTTAAAACATAGTCATAACCATATAAACGTAGGGCACTAATAATATCTGACCACTCTTGAATACTGTGACCACAACCAACGGATCTAAAGGTCCACGCTCGTGTTTGAACGTCGCTATACGGTTGCATATCCGTTAAACCATGCATGTTAATATTATCTTGATCTAAGTAAGTATCTTTAGCGTGGAAATGATTAATCGCATTTTCCTTACCTAAAATTTTAATCGCACCTACTGGATCAATTCCTTGCCACCATAAATGAGAAGGATCTAAGTTACAGCCGATATTTTTACCAGCAGCGTCTCTTAATTTAAGCATTGTGTATGGTGTATGAGCTAAGAAACCACCGTGTAACTCAATACCAATTTTAACACCTGCTGCGTCACATTCTTGATTGATTTCTTTCCAATAAGGAATTAATTTTTGCTCCCATTGGTAGTTATAAATGTCGGTATAGTCAGTTGGCCAAGGTAACACAGGCCAGTTAACACTTGTATC
The DNA here is from genome assembly GCF_011304195.1 of Vagococcus hydrophili. NCBI lineage: Bacteria > Bacillati > Bacillota > Bacilli > Lactobacillales > Enterococcaceae > Vagococcus > Vagococcus hydrophili. The sequence goes on from NZ_CP049887.1 coordinate 636,275, forward strand.
TGTCTCATTCCCACCAGCAACGCCTGAGAAACCATTCACAACAGGAACATTCATCATTGAAGCTAGTTTAATTGTTTTACGTAACAACTCATCTGCTTCAGTTGCTTCTGCTTTATTTGGAGAAATTGGATTATGATGGGCACTAAAAGCACTGATTTCTAATCCTTTATCTTGTAATTTGGCTAAATATTCTTTTCTAGCATCGCCACTAGCTAACAATTTATCAATATCACAATGAGCTGTTCCTGGTGAACCACCTGTGCCAATCTCAACTGTTTGTAATCCTCTTTGAGCCACTGCCTCAATCATTTCATCAAAACTTAAATTATTAAATAAAGGGGTAAATACACCTAATTTCATTGTTTATCATCCTTTCTCTTTCAATTCACGTAATGTTTTAACATTTACTTTCGCACTCTCCATCGGTGTCAGATTTTGGAAGGCTTCCTGTTCAATGACTACCCAATCTAAATCAGCATTCTTCGCCCAGTCTAAGTAAGACGTAATTGGAAGAACACCTTTACCAATTTCAGTGCTTTCTTTTTTATCTTCTGTGACTAACATGTCTTTAAGATGTAGCCAGCTTATATTTTTTTGATGCTTATCTAACCAAGGTATCACGTCAATTCCCGCATAGGACAACCAGTAAGTATCCACTTCTAATTGAATCCTTGGAATCATCTCAATCATTTTTTCTAAGATATTCACATTAGGAATATCCATGATTTCATGGGCGTGATTGTGATAACCTAAAACTAACTCTTCTTTAGCTAGTTTTTCTGATAATTCTTTTAACTGCTTGATTTTAGTTTCCCATTCTTCGACAGAATCTGCCCCAATATGAGGAACAATCACATGTTGATTACCAATTTCTTTCTCAAAAGCAACCACATCATCAAAATTTTCTAATAGTGAATCAAAACTAACATGTGAACCTGAAACGTTTAAAGATAAATCTTCTAATTTTTTTGCCAAGTCAGCAGCCTTATAATCATAATATCCTGCAAACTCAACACCATCATAACCATATTCTTTAACACTATCTAAAACATGTTCAAAATTATCTGCACACGCGTCTTGTACACTCCACAATTGTAAGCTAATTAAAGGTTTCATATTAGAAACTCCTATTTTATATTTTTTCTAAAGGCTGGTGATTACCGTAAGTTGGATAGGTACTATCCGTTGGGGTTGCCCATCTTACTGCATTTTTAATCACTCGTTGCACTTTTGGATGGTAATATGAAGGATAAGTTTCATGTCCCGGTTGGAAATAGAAAATCTTACCATTGCCACGTTTATAGGTCACCCCACCTCGGAAGACTTCTCCTCCTTTGTACCAGTTAATAAAAATTAACTCATCAGGTGCTGGAATATCAAAATGTTCCCCGTACATTTCTTCTTTTTCAAGCTCAATGTACTCACCAATACCATCTACGATTGGATGACTTGGTTTCACATTCCAAATACGACAGGTTTCATCCGCTTCACGCCATTTTAAATCACAACTTGTTCCCATCAACTTAATAAAGATTTTTGACATATGACCTGAGTGTAAAACAATCAAGCCCATGCCTTGTAAGACACGTTCATGCACGCGATTCACAATGTCATCTGAAACCTCATCATGAGCAATGTGTCCCCACCAAACTAAAACATCTGTATCATTTAAGACCTCTTCAGTTAAACCATGTTCTTCTTCGTCAAGAGTCGCTGTTCTGACGTTAAAATCTTCTTGTAAAAAATTTTTAAGTTGTTCGTGAATTCCTTCTGGGTAGACTTCACTCACTTTCTCATCTGTTTTTTCATGTCGATATTCATTCCACACCGTCACATTTATCATTTTTACACGCTCCTATTTGTTTAAGAATACTGGTTCACCAAGTTCTGATGATTTATAGATTGCTTCTAAAATTTCAGTTACCACTAACGCTTGTTCTGGTTTCACCACTGGCTCTGTGTCATTGATAATTGCGTCAATCCATGACTGAGCTTCTACAACTGCCGGATCTGATCCTGCACCGTCATAAAAATCAACGCCACCTGTTTCAAGTTCCACTTTACGTTGGTATAACAAACCACGATCTTCACCGTTAATCGTTAAACCATCCTTCATGTCTGCGCCTGCTTTCGTTCCTGAAAGACTTGTTTTCGCTTCGTCTACCTCTAAGCTGTTAATTGCCCAACTAGCTTCTAATGTGATTGACGCGCCATTTTCCATGGTAATAAATCCAAAGGCTGAATCTTCCACTGTGAATTTTTCTGGATCCCAAGGTCCCCAAGCGTTGGCTGCATTTTTAGTTGAAGATAATTTATGATACGCATTCCCTACCACATATTTTGGTTTGTAGTTATCCATCATCCATAACGTTAAATCTAAAGCATGGGTACCGATATCAATTAATGGTCCCCCGCCCTGAGCTTCTTCATCTAAGAACACACCCCAAGTTGGTACAGCACGACGACGAATCGCATGGGCTTTCCCTACATAAATTTCTCCAAGCTCACCGTCTTGGCAAATCTCATGTAAATATTGAGAATCTGTTCTAAAACGGTTTTGATAACCAATCGTTAACTTTTTGCCTGTTTCTTTCATCGCTTCTAACATACGACGCGCTTCTTCGCTTGTTTTAGCCATTGGTTTTTCACACATCACGTGTTTGTCTGAGTGAAGTCCGGCAATTGAAATTTCAGCATGTGAGTTGTTTGGTGTACACACATGAATCACATCAATCGACTCATCTTTTAATAATTCTTTATAATCTGTATAGACTTTCGCTGAATCTTTTCCAAAATCTTCTTTTGCTTTCACAGCTCTTTCCTCAATAATGTCACAAAAAGCCACCATTTCAGCTTCTGCTACTTGTTTTAAAGCTGGCATATGTTTCCCGTTCGCGATTCCGCCACATCCGATAATCCCAATTTTTAATGTCATTATAAAAACCCCCATCAATGTTTTGTTTGTACGTTCATTCTACAAAACTTTGATAGGGGTTTCTTCCTTGTTTTCTACTTAATTATTCCCGAATATTGACTTGTGAAATTTTAGGGGTGACATTCCCACTTGTTCCTTGAACACATGATGAAAGGTTTTCACACTATTAAAACCCGATTTTTCGGCGACTTCAATCATGGGAATCTTTTCGTGAGATAAAATATACTTGGCTTGATTAATCCGATAATCCGTTAAAAATTGCATAAAGGTTTGTCCGGTATTTTTCTTAAAGAACCTCGCAAAATAATACGGACTAAAACCAACCACTTCTGCCATTTCATCTAAAGTTATCAGCTCATCGTAGTGATTTTCAATGTAAATAAAAATCTCATTGAGGCGCTCCAAAGTTTCATGATTATTAGTCGCATCCACAAAATTAGCCTTTCGGTAAATCTCAGGTTTGATAGGCATGTCACGGTAATAAATCGTCATTAATCTTAGTAAATCACTAATCATGGCATGTTCGTAACCAATCTTCAACTCGTGCATCTCTTTAATTAAATCATGTAAGCAAACTAAAACTTTTTCTTTAACTTCATTTGGCCAGTGAACACTGTGATTTTCAGCTTCTGCAAACAATTTCGCCAGTTCTTTATGACTTTTATCTTTGAATAAAGAATCTCTAAATAAACTTAAGTCAAACTGAAACACGCGCCTAATACTTCCAGGTGATGCCACAAAATAATGACTCTCACCACTTCCAAAGACAAAAATTTCACCTTCATGCACTTGAATAATCTGATCATTGTAACCAATATTAACAGAACCTTTTGTCACATAAATAATCTCGATTTCTTTGTGCCAATGAGGAGGCACAATAATTTCGCCTTCATTTTCAAAGGTGCAAAACGGAAATGACAACGGCCATTCTGGTATCTCTAAAAATAAACTCACGATAAGTCCCCTTCCTGTGGATTTCTCATGAGCTTAGTATAGCAAATTAATAAAAAAAGCAGTAATATCTTTCATTCATTACTTCTGGATTTTTTTAAAAATCAAATCATAATGATGAGGAAATAGATTGGTGAAAATGGTGTTTAGCTCCAGTTGCCGTAGGAGCTGCCATTTGAACCCGGACTATATAAAGTCGCTAAAGATTCAGGTTGACAGTTATTTTATCTCTTCCTAATAAATATCTTTTTTAACCTATGTATTCCCCACCCTTCTACATTAATTTAGGTTTTCACTTTTCAAAAAAGAGTTTAGCTATTCCATTTTGGAATAGCTAGACTCTCCTTGTATCTTTATTTAATATCAAAGAATCCAAACTGCTAAGATAAACACAACTAAATCAAACAGTAACAAAGCACAAATTTTCTTTTTAATTCTCAAAACACTTATTTTCTCAATCTCTGATAAATAGCTTAACGTTCCTTTTCTTTTAAATAAATAAATTGGTAACCCCGAACCATTTTGACTAGACGCTGCTAAAAATGCCCAAAATTTTGGTTTGGCTATTTTTCGACTTGTGGCATCAATTAAAACCAGTTGATACATATAATAAGTCAAAAAAATCGCTGTAACAACAATGATTAAGACTAACAACATTAACAAATAGAAACTATTCATGACACTCACTCCAAACGGTTAGATTTTTTTAACGATTAGATAAAAAATACCTGTTGAGTTGATTCCAATTAAAGAGAATAAAAAATACAGAAAAGTTGTGTTTTTTACAAACATGCAAGAAACAATTAACACAATATTAATCACTAACAACAAACAAAAACGTTTAAAAAATTGATTCTCCTCAGCTATTTTTTGTAAATGATCCACCATCACACCATCCTCCTTCAATAACTTATCTAAGGAGATGTCATAGATATCACTGAGCATGACCAAACTTTTAATATCAGGTAAGGTTCTACCTGTTTCCCAATTAGAGATAGTTTGTCTTGAAACATGAATTTTTTCAGCCACACTCTCTTGAGTTAACTCCATTTCTTTTCTTCTGTGTTGTAATCGTTGTGATATTTCCATGATAGTCTCCTTCGTTATGATAGATTTAGTGTAACGTGAGTTGAATCATTATTCCTCCAAAACTCTTTATAAATCCTATTATATCTGAGTATAAAAGTCTTTGACATCCTTTTCTACAGTTAATTTAACAACTAAAAAAGCTTGGTCACTCCACTACGGAATAACCAAACTTTTATTTGATACGTTTTTCTTAATTAATGCCCCTTGCGCTTTTCCAGTTTTTTTAACTGAGCTTTATCAAACTTTTCTTGCTTCAAACGCTCTTTTTCAGCTTTAGAAATTTGTTTTCTTTCAATCTTCAAACTGTCTTGAATTTCTTTCATTGCGTCTTGGGACTTGGTTGAAATAACCGCTTGATTTTTTTGACGATTAATTAATCGTTGCATCCGTTTTGGATTAATCTTTTTAGTTTCTTCCACTGTTTCAGTGATATCACTAAACCGACTATTAGCCAAAATAGATGTCATTTCTTGATTAATAAAGTCGAACACTTCCGCATCTTTTGGTGCTCTACCAAATAGATGCTTATAAACAAGCAATTTATTCCTTTCCTGATATTCAATCAAACCGTACCAAAAACTACCATCAAAATAAATTGTTAATTTCATGATAGCCCTCCTTTATAAAAAATTACAATGGACGACCTGGAGGGAAGGATACTAACACGCTGTTACGTGCTTACGGACTACCAACCGTAACGTGATTTTATGTGAACTCAGTATATACGCATTTGTTTTAGAAAGCAAACAAAAAAAGAAGATAAGATTTTTAGCATCTTACCTTCCTTAATATAATTGCTTATTTAGCGTAATCAACTGCTCGCACTTCACGAACAACGGTTACTTTAATGTGTCCTGGATATTCCAATTCACTTTCGATACGTTTTCTAACGTCTCTCACTAATAATGTTGCTTCGTCATCAGTTACTTCGTCTGGTTTAACCATGACACGAATCTCGCGACCAGCTTGGATAGCAAAACTTGTATCCACACCAGGGAAGTCGTTAGCGATGTTTTCTAAGCGTTCTAAGCGTTTAATGTAGTTTTCTAAAGATTCACTTCTAGCTCCTGGTCTAGCTGCTGACAACGCGTCTGCGGCTGCCACAAGAACAGATATAACTGAAGTTGCTTCCACGTCACCATGATGTGAGGCAACAGCGTTAATAACCACTGAGTTTTCCTTATACTTACTTACTAATTCAGTTCCGATTTCAACGTGAGAACCATCCACTTCATGATCAAGTGCTTTACCAATATCGTGTAGTAAACCAGCACGTCTTGCTAAGACTGGATCTTCACCCAACTCTTCAGCTAGAACACCTGCTAATTTCGCCACTTCAATCGAGTGATTCAATACATTTTGACCATAACTGGTTCTAAAACGCATACGACCTAAAATTTTAATCAAATCTGGATGTAATGAGTGAACACCTACATCAAATGCGGCATTTTCACCATACTCACGAATTCTTTCATCCATCTCTTTACGAGATTTCTCAACCATCTCTTCAATACGAGCTGGGTGAATCCGTCCATCTTGAATTAATTTTTCTAAGGTCATTCTTGCTACTTCACGTCTGATTGGATCAAAACCTGAAAGCACCACTGCTTCTGGTGTATCATCAATGATCAAATCAATTCCTGTTAATGTTTCTAGAGTTCGAATGTTTCGACCTTCACGACCAATAATACGGCCCTTCATGTCATCGTTTGGTAAATTAACCACTGTTACTGTTAGTTCTGATACTTGATCAGCAGCACAACGTTGAATCGCTAGAGAAAGTAAATTTTTAGCTTTTCTATCGGCTTCTTCTTTGGCTCTTTGATCACTATCTTTAACAAGCATTGCTCTTTCATGAGTTAACTCTTTTTCAGTTTCATCCATGATAATATCTTTTGCTTCGTCTTTCGTTAATGAAGCAACTTTTTCAAGCTCATCTTTTTGCTTGTCGATTAATTCTGATACCTCTTGTTCTCGCTCATCAATCAATTGTCTCTTAGAATCAATCTTTTCCTCTTTTTCCTCAAGTGTGCGTTCGCGCTTTTCTAAAGAGTCATCTTTGCGATCAAGATTATTTTCTTTTTGTAATAGTCTATTCTCTTGATTTTTTATTTCTACTCTTTCTTCCTTCAGCTCACTTTCGATTTTAAGTCGGTAATCCTGATTCTGTTCCTTAGCCTCCAACAAATACTCCTTTTTCAGAGTCTCGGCATCTTTTTTAGCTTGTCCAACAATGCCAGCAGCTGTATTGTTAGCTCCTGCGATTTCCTTACTATGTTGAGACTTCGCAAAAAAGTAGCCAAGTGTTAAACCTACAATTAATCCGATGATAGTGAGGAGTATCAAATTCATAAAAACACCTCCATACTATCCTTTAATTATTTTTTTATGTGTAGATTAAAAGTAAAATATTTCTAAATCATGCTCTACAGGCATGAGTGTATAAAACAAAACTATACAACCTTCATTTTAAGCTTTGTTAAATGGAGTGTCAACTGAAATAATAGCTTATTAAAAACATAAAAAAACTGCTAAATGAAGTTTACGTTCATTTAACAGTTAATAAATTTATTTTATTCTTCTAATTCTAAAGGAATATCCTCTGATGGCTTACTTTTTTCAGGTGTTTCTGGTTCTTCTGGAGCTCCGTCAATGTTATATGCGACTCTAACTTTTTGGTAGATTTCTTCCATCATCTCTGGATGTTCAGCAAAATATTTCTTCGCATTTTCACGACCTTGACCAATTCGCTCTTCATTGTATGAATACCACGCACCACTTTTATTAACGATATCTTTCTCAGCAGCCATATCAAGTAGTTCACCTTCTTGTGAAATACCTACTCCGTACATAATATCAACTTCTGCTAATTTAAATGGTGGTGCTACTTTATTCTTAACTACTTTAATTTTTGTACGGTTACCTACAATGTCTGTTCCTTGTTTTAATTGTTCGGCACGTCTCACTTCTAATCTGACAGTAGCATAGAATTTCAAGGCACGTCCACCAGGAGTGATTTCTGGATTACCAAACATTACCCCAACTTTTTCACGAATTTGGTTAATAAAGATCGCGATTGTTTTTGTTTTATTAATCGTTCCTGATAATTTTCTTAAAGCTTGAGACATTAAACGAGCTTGAAGACCAACGTGGCTATCTCCCATTTCTCCATCAATCTCAGCACGTGGTACTAAAGCAGCTACTGAATCGACAACAACAATGTCAATCGCCCCACTTGAAACAAGTGCTTCAGCAATACTTAGTCCTTGTTCTCCTGTATCTGGTTGAGAAAGAAGTAAGTCATCAATGTTAACCCCTAATGCTTGGGCATATTTAGGATCTAAGGCATGCTCAGCATCGATAAACGCTGCTGTACCACCTTCTTTTTGAACAGATGCAATCGCATGTAAAGCAACTGTTGTTTTACCAGAACTTTCTGGTCCGTAAACTTCAACAATTCTTCCTCGAGGGTAGCCACCTACACCTAAAGCTGAATCTAATGCTAACGAGCCACTAGAAACTGTAGATATCTGTGTATCTACCTTTTCTCCTAGCTTCATAACTGATCCTTTACCAAAATCTTTTTCTATTTTTTTTAATGCTGCATCTAGTGCGGCTTTACGATTATCTGACATCAATGTGCCTCCTTCAATTTCTCTCTTCATAAGTATAATACTGTCTTTTTTATAAAAAAGCAAGATAAAAGCGAACAGATATTCGCTATTTTTTTATTACTAATTTTCTTAAGTAATTTAAACTGTGTTTCACTGCACCATCTTTAACATACTCAAAATCACGGTTAATTATCATTTTATCAAAGTAGGTTTTATCACCTACCACTAAACTGAGCAATATTGTTCCCTTTGGAAAATAACTTGTAGCATGACTTTCATCAACAACCATCACACATAAACCGTAAGTTGTTTTCATCTCTTCTTTGATTTTTTGAGCCAACAAGCGAGTCGTTTCCTCAGTATACACGCGTTTATCCTCTGTCTCTAAATAAGAACAGATAGCTTCATCAGAATACAATACTCGTCCACCTGCAAAAACTTTAGCACTATCCACTACTTTACTTAAACGACTTTGACATAATCCACCTGTTGTCGTTTCAATAATCGCTAAGGTTTTATTTTTTTCAGATAATAAAGAAATCACTGTTTCTTCTATTGTTAGGTTTTCACCATAGCCATAAAAATATTCTCCAACTTTTACTTTAATCTTTTCTTCTATTGAATCAAGTAATGCGTATCCTTCTGATTCCTTTTCACATTTCGCTGCAATTCTTAACATGACTTCATTTGATTTAGCGTAAGGTGCTATCGTTGGATTAGTTTGTGCTTCAATCAACTCACTTAACTCAGTCACCAAAAGAGATTCTCCAATTCCCATAAACCTTAAATACCTAGAAACCAATTTTGTTTTATTAGGCAATAATTGACTTAATAAGGATAATACGCCTACTTCTACCATTTTTTTCATTTCTCTAGGTGGTCCAGGTAATAATAGGAAATGAGTTTTTTCTTTTTCAATCAACAAACCACAGGCAAGTCCAGCAGGATTTTGAATCGTTGTCGCGCCCTTGATGGTTAGTGCTTGTTGCTTATTATTTTCGGTCATGGGTCTATCTGAATAAACAAAATAGTCTGTCACATGTTTCAATGCTACCTCATCATACATCAATTCAGAGTCAACATATTTAGCCACTGTTTGTTTGGTTAAGTCGTCCTCCGTTGGGCCTAAACCACCACATAATACAACTAAATCAGCTCTACTACTTGCTTCATCAATGCTACTTAACAATCTTGCTTCATTATCTCCTACCACTTGTTGATGATATAAATCAAACCCTAACTCTGTTAATACTTGTGATAAATAAGTGGCATTGGTGTTAACAATCTCACCTAATAAAATTTCTGTACCTACTGCGATAATCTCTGCTTTCATCTTTCACCCTCACAATCAATATACGATATTTTTTCTTATTTTATTTTATCACAATCAATCCCCAATCCATTTTTTTACGCCTAATTAAATATTAATAATATTCAAGGTCTAAATATAGACAAAGACGTACTTCATGATAAAATAAGTGGTAAGTAAAATACTAACATAAGGAGAATTTTTATGGCTCAATATAAAAGCGTCTTTGATATTATCGGACCTATCATGATCGGACCTAGTAGCTCTCATACAGCAGGTGCCGCACGTATTGGTAAAGTGGTTCGCCAAATCTTTGGGGAACAACCAGAAAAAGTTGATTTATATCTATACGAATCTTTCGCAAAAACATATCGTGGTCACGGAACCGATATCGCTCTTGTCGGTGGGTTACTTGATATGGAACCAGATGATGAACGTCTGTCTAATTCTTTAAAGATTGCTCATGAAGTCGGTATGGAAGTAGCTTTTGTTCCAAAAAAAGAAAAAGCTGATCATCCTAACTCTGTTAAAATTGTTGTAAAATCAGGTGAGCGTACCTTAACCTGTTTAGGTATTTCAATTGGTGGTGGTGCCATTCAAATTTCCGAATTAAACGGCTTTAAAATTAACTTGGATTTATCAACGCCAACCTATTTAACAGTTCATCAAGACAAACCAGGAATTATTGCGAAAGTAACTGGCATCTTATCTGAACATGACATTAATATTAGTACCATGACCGTCACTCGTGAAGCTAAAGGTGACAAAGCGATTATGATTATTGAAGTAGATGAACGTATTGAAGGCTTAACAGAAAAATTGAAGACCATTGATTACATAGATGAAGTAAGTTTCTTTGGCTAAGGAGGAAAATAAATGTTTCAATCAATTGAAGAATTAGTTGCTTTGGCTAATCAATGTGGATCAATTCATGAAGCAATGATTCAAACCGAAATCGAGACATCTCAACATTCTAGAGAAGTTATATTAGAACATATGGGAAAAAATTTAGATGTTATGATGGCTTCGATTGAAAAAGGCGTGAAAGGCGTAACTTCTGTTACTGGATTAACTGGAGGAGACGCGACTAAAATGAATGATTACCTTAATAAAGGTGATTTTTTAAGCGGTAAAACGATTTTAACAGCTGTTCAAAATGCTGTAGCCGTTAATGAAGTCAATGCAGAAATGGGCGTTATCTGTGCCACACCAACAGCTGGAAGTGCGGGCGTTGCGGCGGGTGTTTTATCTGCTTTAACTGAAGAACGCGGCTTAACTCGTGAACAACAAATTAATTTTCTATTTACAGCAGGCGCTTTTGGTTTAGTAATTGCTAATAACGCTTCTATCAGTGGCGCCGCTGGTGGTTGCCAAGCTGAGATTGGTTCAGCGAGTGCCATGGCGAGTGCTGCCTTAGTTGAATTTTGTGGTGGAACACCTGAACAATCAGCCCAAGCGGTTGCTATTACGATTAAAAATATGATGGGACTCATTTGTGATCCTGTGGCAGGACTTGTGGAAGTCCCTTGCGTGAAACGAAACGCTTTAGGCGCCTCACAAGCTTACGTTTCAGCTGATATGGCTTTAGCTGGTATTACAAGTGTGATTCCACCAGATGAAGTGGTAGAAGCAATGCACCGTGTGGGAATGCAAATGCCAAGTATCTTTAAAGAAACAGCTGAAGGCGGATTGGCAACTACCAAAACTGGTCTTGCCATTTCTAACAAGTTATATCCGAAAGATTAAAAAAAGTCATTGAAAATCTTTTTGATTTTCAATGACTTTTTAATTTTCATATCAAATTGTTCCTATTTTAATTCCTTTACGTTCTTTTTCCCAACGTAACAGCGTCTCTTTTTTATTACTATTTCTTGGTCTTTGACGTCCGGATAAGCCTTTGAATTCCTCATTAATTTTTTTATCATCTACTTTTATAGCTAAGTCAGCTAATGTTCCTTCAAAATCAAACATAGTCATCAACGCTCCCTTTTTTATTTCACTGCTTCTTCTTTGTACAACACACCAATACCTGTCACAGCACTCAATATAGAAAAGACTGGTGACAATAAACTGAAAAATACAAATGGTAGGTAAGTTAAAGTTGGTACACCAAAGGTACTAGCAACAAAGCTTCCTGCTATCCCCCAAGGAATTAAGTAGTTAATTACAGTTCCACCATCTTCTAAAGTTCGACTTAAGACAACTGGATCAATGTTACGTTCGTTGTAAGCATCTTTAAAAGCATTTCCTGGTAAAATCACTGATAAAAATTGTTCCCCAATAAAAATGTTAACCCCAATACTTGAAAGAAGTGTGACTACAATTAATTGCCATGTTGAATTTAATTTTTTAACTAATGATTCAATCACTGTTGTCACTAAACCAATCTCCATTAAAATCCCACCAAGTGATAACGTTAAAATAATCAAAGCAACCGTTGGCATCATACTATCAATGCCACCTCTTGAAAGCAGTAAATCAATTTGTTGATTCCCTGTTTCAGAAATGAATCCCTTTTCCACAACGGTGGCAATACTTGCGATATCTGTAGAAGGTTTTTGGATAAAAATCATGACAATTCCCACAATGACATTAAGTAAAATCGTAATAATCGCTGGAATTTTTTTCCATGCACAAATCAACATTAAAGCAATTGGAATCACTGACCAGAAAGAAATTGAAAAGTTAGATTCTAACACACTAACCACAGTGTCGATTTCACTTAAGTCTGCATTCGTGTTGCTCATTCCAAACACTGCGAATAAAATCAGCGAAATAACAAAAGCTGGAATGGTTGACCACATTAAATGTTTAATGTGTTTAAATAAATCAGCACCCACAATAGCAGAAGCTAAGTTCGTTGATTCAGATAAAGGCGACATCTTATCTCCAAAGACTGAACCAGAAACAATGGCACCCACAACAAGGGCTGGATTTAAACCAATCGTTGCACCAATTCCGAAAAAGGCAATCCCAATCGTTGACATAACTGTAAAGGCACTGCCTACAGCACTACCAACAATAGCACACACAAGGAAAACTGATGGAACGAACCATTTCACACTAATTAATTTAAAACCAACCACCATGAGTGTCGGGATAATCCCTGCTTGAATCCAAACCGCAATTAACGCTCCAACTAGTAAAAAGATAAAGATGGGGATAATCCCTGGTTTAAGTCCTGAAACAATTCCGTTATTGATAATTTCCATGGGCATTCTTTTGATTAAAACGTAAAATATACTCACACTAATCGCAAATAAAATCGTAATGTTAGGTGATAATTTTAACCCAATAACCCCAACTGAAATACTTAATATAATTAAACTTAATACAATGCTCGCTTCTAATAATCCAATTTTTTTATTCATTATTATTTTCTCCTCTATTTTTTTTCTTTCAAAAAACAGATCGACGATAACGAATAATTCCTCCACAACTTTCTTTCATGATAATTCCTCCTAAGTATATAAAAAAAAGCCACCCAAATAGCTCTACGCTATAAGGGCGACTTTGATATCGCGGTACCACCTTAAATTCAAAAACAATATGTTTTTATCTCATTAATTGTTATATTTATATGTCTTTTTTAGTGTAATTCAACAATAAGGCGGATCGATTTTCAGCAACCATCGATTTTCTTAGGCTCGACACTTATCATCTACTAGGTTAAAAAAGTAAAGCTTGTTTCATATCCTAAACGGTAACATAAAAAAAGTCAAGAAACTTTTACTGCCATAAAAATTCTGCCACGTAATCATCAACTTCTTCGTTCTTACGAAGTGAGCTATGATCTGCGTTAACGCCGTAGATAACCTCTGATTGAACCTCGATTTTTTTCTCTTTCAGTAAAGCATAAATTCCTAAAGAACTATTTAATGGAACCGTCCCATCACTCTTATCATTTTCAGAAATCTGTCCTGCTATTAGTAAAAATTTTAGTTCAGGATCTAAATTTGTCACAAGCTCTTGATAATTCGTTAATTGGGGGCTAATTTGGCGAGGTCCATTTGCTTCTATATCTTCTCTTGTTTGCTCTTTATCTTCAATAAATTCATTAAATGGTGCCCCAATCGACACGACTTTATTCACTTTAGGTTGAGTTTGATCTGAGGGATAACTTTCTAAATATAAAAAGCTACTAATCCCCCCCATTGAAAAACCAACAAGATTAACTTCTTCGACACCGTAATCTTTTTTCAACACTGCTAAAGCTTCTTTAAGCCAACTTGCTTGATCCCATTGATGAGTTTTATTCTCATCATAGGCCAAACGAATCATCGGATTATTTGCCTCAAATGTTACTTTTTTGTTACCAGAAATCGAAACCTCGCCTTCTGATGAGACAGTCATTTCCATAACATTTTTAGCGTGATTTGATTTTTCAAAGCGGTTAGTCATACTTTTCATTGTGTTATTATTTCCACTGTAACCATGAATAAACACTGTGGGAATTTTTTCTTTTTTTATCTTTTGAGTAACTGCGGCTACTTTACTTGTCTGTCCCACAATTTCGCTTCCTTTTTTACACCCTACCAAAAAAAGGCAGAGGCTCAGAAGAAGCACTATTGTTATGGATTGTTTCAATTTCATCTACGTCGCCTCTTTCCTAGTTAATAAAAAAAGGCAGAATAAAATAATCATTTTATTCTTGCCTAAAACATTTTTATAGTTTATCGATTTGTTCAAAATCTAACTCTGTACTTGTTTCACGACCGAACATGTCAATATTAACTTTTAATTTTTGTTTTTCATTATCAATTTCTGTGATTTCACCAGTTAAACCTGAGAAAGCTCCTTCGATAATCGTTACTGTTTCGCCAACTTCAACATCTAAATCAACAAGACGTTTGCTGATGCCAAGTTTGCGTAAAATGTGCTCGATTTCTTCATCTAATAAAGGCGCTGGCTTGCTTCCGGCACCGTGTGAACCAACAAAACCAGTCACACCAGGTGTATTACGAACAACATACCAAGAGTCATCAGTCATAATCATTTCAACTAAAACATAACCTGGAAAAGTTTTCTTAGCAGATACTTTTTCTTTTCCATTTTTTATTTCTCTTTCTTCTTCCTCTGGTACAACTACGCGGTAAATAAATTCATCCATTCCCATGCTTTGAGCACGTGATTCGATGTTTGTTTTAACTTTATTTTCGTAGCCTGAATATGTATGTAAAACATACCAATGTCTTTCAAATGATTCCATTAGGTTTCCCGCCTTTTCTTGATAAAATAAAAAAACCTCAGCTTTTTTGCGAAGTTTTTTCCTTTCGTACATTATAGCACTCAAACGCTGTAATTACTAGAAATTTGTTGACTAGACGAACATTTGCATAATAGCGCCAATGACTGTATCAGCTGCCCAAAAGAACGCTGCAAAAAGTAATGTTGATTGAAGAACTGTAATCACATCTTTTGTTAACTTAGTTTTTGTTGGCCATGTAACGATCTTCATTTCATCGATAACACTTTTTAAAAATTTCATTTTCTTTACTCCTTTTTCAACTAGATAATTGACTGTTTATATTTGTTTTTTACTTCTTATAAATCCGATTAGACATCTTTTATTATAACGTTAATAAGTAAAGCTTTCAAGTGAAACATTAACAAAAAAACCATCGTCATCTATCCAAACAATGGTCTATCCTGACTTATTTAGTTTCGCTATGTAACGTGTGTTTTCCGCAATATTTACAGAATTTTTTTACTTCTAATCGTTCTGTACGGTTTGTATCACTTACGGCTTTCGAGTAGTTTCTTGAACCACAAACTGTACAAGCTAAAGCTGATCTTCTTTGTCCCAACTTGGTATCCTCCTACCATTTTAATCGTTAAGTCAATTTATCATCATTTATCCTTTGTGTCAAATTTTAATAAAATGAAAAGCCCCCTCTTTCCCTGTTAAAACGTGGTTTGTTTATCAAAATAGTTGTGTTATTATTACTATGTAATGAAAAAATGAAGGGAGACTTTTATTATGTTAATCGAATCAGTTTGTATTCCAAAAAGACAGTTAACAACTGTTAATGAATCTTGTTCATTAGAAGAAGCACTAGTAATCCTTGAAGAATCAGGATTTCGTTGTGTGCCTGTTTTAGATGAAGCAGGACGTATTTTTAGAGGTAACATCTATAAAATGCACATCTATCGTCACAAAGCGAATGGCGGAGATATGACTTTACCTGTGACTCACCTAATTAAGAATGCCACAAAATTTATTCCATTAAATTCATCATTCTTTAAAATTTTCTTTACCATCAAGGAGCTCCCATATATTGCCGTTTTAGACAATGACAATATGTTTTATGGGATTTTGACTCACAGTGGCTTATTAGGAATTTTATCACAGTCATGGAATGGTAATGAAGGACGCTTCGCATTAACTGTGGCTTCAACCGGTAAAAAAGGCGACTTAGCTAGTATGACTAAAATTATTTCTAAACATTCAGATATCGCAAGTTGTATTACTTTAGATGTTGGTAAAGATGAGTACATTAGAAGAACCATCATTACTCTTCCAGCTAACACTGATAAAGAAACGTGCGACATTATTATTAAAGCCTTAGAGAAAAAAGATTTCTTTGTGGCACAAGTCGAAGATTTAAGTACAGGCATTAATTAAAAAAGGTTATCCGTGTTTGCGGATAACCTTTTTAGTTTGGATAAAAATGATAACGATTTTTTATTCACTCTATTTAGTATCGATCAAAGTGAACGACTTTATTCATGTAATAAATGACTGGTGCTGAGATACTCATGATGATGGCTTCACTTAAAAATAGTGTGCCGTAAGTTGCCCAGAAAAAAGTTGATCCAATTGCTTGGTTACTTAAAATTGAAATCATAAGAGCAATTAAAACCATACTAATTGAAAAGACGATGGTATTAAAAATCATTCTCTTCTTCGTGTCTTTGATCCATTTTTCAGAATTGGCTGTTAATAACAGTGCCATTAAGGTTTGTGAACCTCCAAATAGGACGTCCATCATGCCTCCCTGTGAAAATAATAAATTAAAGACCACTACACCTAAAAAGACACCCCACATTAATTTCTTGTTAAAAACTACGATATGATTCAAGCTTTCTGAAATTCTAAATTGAATTGGACCTTGCGCAATCGGTGCAATCGCTAAAGTTATTGCAATATATAACCCTGCTATTAGTCCATTCAAAATCAGTATTCGGGTGTTTGTTTGTACCCCTTGTTTTTCCATTCTTTCTTTCTCCTTCCTAGTTTTTGTATCGCAGGATGGTATCAACGAACTGCGGATCGTAAAATCACGAACGTTCCTATCCTACTCCCTTCCCCAACTTTTGTCAAAGCAATTTATATCTTACACACTTTCCTTTATACTAGTAATTAAAGGAGTGAAAAACATGACACTTATTTTTAAAGAAATCACTAAACTAACCCCTCAACACTTTGAATTGTTACTAGATGCCGATCCCTCACAAAATATTGTGGAAGATTACGCTAAAAGGGGAAATGCTTTTGAAGCGATAAAAGTAAATAAGTTAGTGGGAATTGTCGTACTACTTCCAACACGACCTGAAACGATCGAAATTGTTAATATCGCCGTTCATCAAGATTTTCAAAATCAAGGGATTGGACAAGATATCCTTAAGTTTGCGATACAAACTGCTAAAAAACAAAACTATGTAACACTTGAAATTGGAACAGGTTCAACAAGTTTTGGACAACTTTATCTTTATCAAAAATTGAATTTTAGAATCACTGGGATTGACCCTGATTTCTTCATTCGCCATTACGATGAAGAAATTATTGAAAATGGATTAATTTTGAAAGACATGCTTCGCTTGCAACAAGATTTATAAAAAAGGAGAGGACAGCTTTTTATAGCACATCCTCTCCTCTATTTTATTCGTGGACTTTCAATGCTTGTCCTTCATAAATAGAATCATTTTCAAGTTGATTTAATTTTTGTAAATCAGCTAATGATACTTTATTTTTCTCCGCAATTAGAGAGAGTCAATCTCCAGGTGAAACCGTATATGTTTTACCTGTCTCAACAGTTTGATCAACAACTTCATTTTCAGACAGATTATTGCTGACGTTCTCTTCCTGACCGTCAATTTTCTTAGTTATGACTTCTTTTTTAGTAGCTGTATTTGAATTGCTACTAATATTTTCTATTTTTTCTCTTATATCCAAATAAATATATGTATTGATACTAACACTTAAAAACATACACACAACCACTGCTAATATAATCCCTGTTCCCTTCGAACGATTTTTATTTGTTTTTTTATATGCCTTCCTTAAAACTAATACATCCTCTTCATCATTCGTTTTTCTCTCTCCATATCTAACAATTGATCAAAAATAACTACAAAATGCCTAAAAAGTCTATTTTAGTTAATTACGTATAATACTAACCTATTTGCAATTAATTTCAAACATATTAATTTTAAATATTTTTTTAATCATTTTTCCACATTTAAAACCCATAACTAAGTATATTACTAAAAATCATAGGATATAAGAAACAAATCAAAACTAATCAATCCTTTTATTCTTTAATCCGAACAATAAATATCCTTTAAAATAAAAAATTACTAAAATCGAAATTATTCTTTTGCTAGTTACTTATATTTTTTGGTATATTACTATTATTGGTTAAAAAGGAGATTCACTACATGAAAAAACTTACTTTACACCTCATTGTAAATAGCCAAGCAGGTGCAGGTAACGCTAAAAAAATATATAACATTTCAAAAGACTATTTAAATAAAAAAAATATCGAATTTATTCCCTATTTTACTGAATACGCAGGACACGAGAAAAAAATCACTCGCTACTTACTCAAAAAAATATTAGTTGATTGGCAACCAAACATTGATAACTTCCCACTTTTAGTTGTTTTAGGTGGTGACGGGACCCTTCACGAAGTCATTAATATCCTTCAAAATCATCCAAATATTCCTATTGGTTACATCCCTGGGGGCTCTGGTAATGACTTTGCCCGTGCTGTCTCTTTATCGAGAAAAACAGAGGTTGCCTTAGAACGTTTGACGTCGATTACTCAACCAACAACGATTAAAGTAATGGAAGCTCACTTTAAAGAAACAAATGAAACACGGTTAATTTTAAATAATATTGGTGTTGGATTAGATGCTAATATTGTGACGACTGCCAATCATTCAAAATCTAAAAAATTCTTGAATCAGCTTCGCCTCGGTTCATTAACTTATCTAGCCGCTGTCTTTAAAGTCCTTCATAAACAAGAAGCCTTTCCAATTTCTTTCAAAACAGACACTCATTATCATAGTTTTGAGAGAGCTTATCTCTGCTCAATTACCAATCATCCTTACTTTGGTGGTGGCGTTGCGATTGATCCGACAGCTAGTCCTTACGAAGATGAAATTAGTGTGGTTTTGATTGAAAAAGTCAATATCTTTAAAATTTTATACTTAGCTGTTAAAATATTAAGCAAGAAGCACTTAACTTCAAAATATGTTCATCATTTTAAATCTAGACAGTTAGAAATCACCTCAAGCACCGACCAATTTGGACAAACAGACGGTGAAATCATTGGCAAAGAACCTTATCACGTTAAGTGCCACTTAACAAATCATCTCTTTTGGTTGTAAGAGATATTGGGAGTGAAAACAAATGGATAAATTGAGAATGATTCCTTAATAACACATTATTTATTAAGGAGGAAAAAACATGATTACTTATAAAAAAGATAAAAACATTTCATCTCAACATTTAGACACCCTTTATTCAAGCGTTGGCTGGATTAGCTATACACATGATTTAGATCAGTTAAAAAGAGCTGTGGCTTATTCCCTGTTTGTTTTAAGCGCTTGGGAGGACAACACTTTAATTGGCTTAATTAGAACTGTGGGAGACGGAGAAACGATTCTTTATATTCAAGATATTTTAGTCCATCCTGATTATCAGAATAAAAAAATTGGCTCTGAATTAATGTCACAAACACTAGAAGAGTTTAAAGCAATTCGACAAAAAGTTTTACTCACAGAAGAAGCTCCTGATACACGTTATTTTTATGAAAAATTTGGATTTAACAGTTGTGATCAAGGACAATCCGTAGCCTTTTTTAAAGCTTTTTGATATTCGACTTTAACTAAATATTTAGCATAAAAAATGAGGCGACTGTCTAAGTTCGCCTCATTTTTTATGGATTGTTTTTAATTTCCTCCAGTTACTCGGAGCTAAGCGATTTTTTATTCACTCTTTATAGTCCGGGTTCAAATGGCAGATCCTGCGGCAACTTCACCACTCTTTAGTCCGGAATAAAAAATCTGCTCCTTCGGTAACTTCAAAAACTAAAATCAATCCCAAAACCATGGATTGTTTTTAGTTTCCTCCAGTTACTCGGAGCAAAACGATTTTTTATTCACTCTATTCTTAAAAGTTTAAATAATTCGTTGGGTCTAAGTACCCTTGCCATTCTTCTGTACTCACACCAAAGTGTAAATGGCTACCTGTTGAATGTCCCGTACTTCCTACTAAGCCAATTAATTGACCAGCTTTGACTGTATCTCCCACTTGTGTTTCGATCCCATTTAAATGAAAGTAATTAGTAAACAAATGATCCTCATGTTGGATAATCACATAATTCCCTGCTGATTCGTCAAAACCAGTTCCTACAACGACACCATTTTTCGCCGCTTTAACTGGTGAATTTTCAGCAATGGCTAAATCAATTCCGTCATGATGTTCTTCCCCTCTGTGACCAAAAGGACTGCTTATACTATAACCTTCCACAGGTAAAACAAATTCGTTGGTTTCTACAACTGGAGATTCTTCTTTTTCCTCTTCTTGAGGTGCTACTTCTTTTACTTCTTCAACCTTAACTTCTACTTCGTCAAAGCGCGTTAAATTGTAAGACTCGATAATACTATTTAATTTTTGATCATAGTTTTCATCTGTTGAATAAGTACTGGTTAAAGCTTTTGTTGCCTCTTCATAAGATTTGGCTTCTTTCTTATGAGCTCCTTTAAATAAATTTTTATTTTCTGCCGTGCCATTCTTTAATATTGTTACATAATCTTCCATCGCCGCTTGATGACTTGGGTATTTTCTAAATTCTGTTTGTTTTAATTTTCCAGAAACATCAGAAGCATAATAAGTAACAGACAATTGTTCATAAGACCCCTTTGTTCCAAACAAATTAAAATTAGGTGATTTAGCCAAATCACTTTGACCATTTCCAGATTCTAAAATAGCTTGAGCAATCATAACAGAAGCATACAAATTATTTTCTTGACCTAATGCACGAGCTCGCTCTCCTATTGAATCAATCAAGTCTAAAGCATCTTGATTTTTAGTTGCTTGTTCATAAGATTGACTACTATCTATTTCACTTGCCAAAGTTGTTGTATTCATCATACCTAACTGTGCGACCAATAAAGTTAATAAAAAATAAGTTTTTAATTTTTTCAAAATAATTCTCCTTTAAGGTTAAGCAACAATTTGCTTTTTATTCGTTTCAATAACCATAGTTTACAGAGTTTTTCATGAAAAAATTTATCTCTTCTGTCGTTTCATAGACACATTTATCAAAAAAAGAGTTTAAAACCAACCAAAAAAGTTAGTTCCAAACTCGTTTACATATAATCATAAGGACTTACGTCGTCCATCCCAATCATCGGATCCACCTGCTGTTTTGTCACTAACTCAATCGTTAAATCAAAACTTTTAGGTTTTTCTGACACAGGTTCTTCCTCAAATAAAGAAATTGGCTCTTCTTTAACACTGTCCTTCTCTTCAAAGGATAATTCTTTTTTTACTTCCTCAGTTTTTTCTTCTTCGTATAATTTCAACTGATTTTCTTGTTCTTCTAATTGCTCTTCTGCCTCAACTAACCGTTCTTTTAACGTCGTCTGCCTCGGAATCATTTCACTTTCAATGGCCAACTTAAAAGCTTCTTCTTCCCCTAGTAAAATCAAAAAGTCTTTACTTCTTGTGACTGCCGTATAAATTAATTTTCTTTGAAGCATACGACCGTACTGTTTAACTAGTGGTAGAATCACCATTTTAAACTCGCTACCTTGAGATTTATGGATAGAACAAGCATAAGCTAAGGTAAATTTATTCCATTCTTGACGCTTATAAACCACTTCTGTCTCATCAAATAAAAGTGTCATCTCATCAATCTTATCGTCTGTATCTTTTCCGTAGGTAATCCCGGTAATTTCACCCATATCCCCATTAAAGACATTGAATTCAGGACTATTAACAAGGTGAAGGACCTTATCGCCGATTCGGTAAACTTTATCTAACCACTTAACTTCTTTTCTAGTGCCATCTTCGTTATCATTTAAAATTTCTTGCATGAGTTGATTCAGTTGATCAATCCCCGCTTTACCACGATACATCGGGGCTAAAACTTGCATCTCTTGAGGACTGAATTTTTTATCTTTTGCCCGCAGAACCACTTGCTTCACAACAGACTCAATTTGATTAACGGAACACGGAATAAAGGAGCGATCCTTTTGATTCTTCATCAAGTCTTGAGGCATCTTCCCATTCTTTATACTATGGGCTAAAGAAATAATGGTTGACCCATCTTCTTGACGATAAATATCTGTTAATTCTCGCTTAGGTATTTCTTTAACGGCTAGTAAATCTGTTAACACTTGGCCAGGACCAACAGAAGGTAACTGATCTTTATCCCCAACGAAAATAACTTGCATGTTATTAGGGATTGATTTGAGTAAGGTATTAGCTAACCATGAATCCACCATGGACATTTCATCCACAATCAATAAGCCACCCTCAAGCTCCTTAGCTTCATCTAACACTTCTTTTTCTCGACCTGTTAAACCTAACAAACGATGAATGGTGCTTGCTGGTAACCCAGTCATCTCATTCATTCTCTTGGCTGCTCGTCCAGTTGGCGCAGCTAAAAGAATTGGAAAGACTTCTTGTGTATACTCATTTGGATCAAGAGAGAGTCCATTCAGTTCAGCAAATAACGTAACAATTCCGTTCACTACCGTTGTTTTCCCTGTACCAGGACCACCTGTTAAAATAAAAAAAGGCGAAGTGATTGCTTCTTTAATCGCTTGGGTTTGTGACTCTCCGTAGCTAATATTAAATAATTTTTCAATTACTTTAAGCTGGTTTTCTATTTCTTTTTTCGGATAAGAAATTTCTTTTTTACGCTTTAACAATCGTTTAATCGACGTCGTAATCCCCACTTCTGAAAAGTACAATGATTTTTCATACAGTTTAGTTCCTTCTTGAATAATCACGCCCTCTTCTGCTAGGTGAATAATCTCTTCTGCCACAAGAGTTGGATTTATCTCAAAAGGACGGCTACTCTCTAATGTCATTAAAGCAACTTCTAACAATTGCTTCGCTTCCATATAGGTGTTCCCTGTATTTAAACAACTTTGAAACAACTCATGAACAATCGCTGCTCGAAGTCTTTGGGGAGAATCCGCCTTAATTCCAATTTGTTCTGCTAAGGCATCAGCTTTTTTAAAACCAACACCCTCAATATCTTCCACTAATTGGTAAGGATTTTCATCGATAATTTTCAACGTTTCTTCTTTATAAAATTGATAAATAGAAAAAGCCAATTGATTCCCGAAACCGTATTGATTCAGACCAACAATAATTTGTTCCATCCCGTAATTTGCTTTTAGGGTTTCCACAATCATTTTGCGCTTTTTCTCATTTAGTCCCTTAATCTCAAGAAGGTACTCAGGGTCTTCGATAATCTTATCAATCGCATTCTCACCTAATAAATCAACCATACTCTCTGCTGTTTTCTTTCCAATCCCTGGAAATTTATCACTTGATAAATAGCTAATCAAGCCTGAAAGTGAGGTTGGTTTATCTTGTTGATAACTATCAACTTTTAATTGTTCCCCGTATCTTGGATGATTGACAATGTCCCCGTAAAAACGGTACAACTCATCTTCCTGAATTTGACCAAATGTCCCTGTGACAACAATTTCTTGCGCCGTATAAGAAGTATTAGTATCTTTAACATTGACCAAAAGAACTTTATAAAAATTAGTAGCATTCTCAAAAAAAGTGGTCACTACTTGACCCACAATATAATTTTTTTCAACGGTTTCTTCTTCAAAAATAAAAACCAACCTCCTTTCTTTATTATTTATTTAGGAAAGAATCATCATTCCATAACTCTAAAGTAAATTGACCATCTGAATAATCGATGATACTTAAACTATTATTAGAAAGACCACCTTGCTTGCGTAAATCCGCTAAAGGTGTACCTATCAGTGTTTGAATACAGGCACCTAAAGTAACTCCGTGGCTGACAAATAAAAGAGGGCCTACCTCATTTTCTGAAATTGCTTTTTTAACCAGTTCGGTACTTCTTTTAATCATCTCTTCAAATGGTTCACCCTTAAATTTTTCATGAGAATATTGACTCGGTTCATTTCTTAACGCCCACATCTCTTCTCCAAATTTTTCTCGGCTATCCACAATTTTTGTTCCTTCGAGTTCGCCTAAACCTAACTCTTTTAACGCATCTGAATAAATAATTTCAGGACAATTAGTAAGTTCCTGACAGATACCTTCTGCCGTTTTTTGCGCTCTGGTCATCGGGCTTGAATAAATCGCTTCAAAAGAAACATCCTTCAAATGTTTACCTAGTTCTTCAATTTCGAGGTAGCTCTCAGGTAATAAAGGAGAATCACCTTCTCTACCTTGGAATCTCATCTCTTTATTCCACTGAGTTTTACCATGTCTTGTAAAATATAATTTCATCTGCTGACACCTCTTTTAACTAAGTTTGTCGTTATCGTAGATATGCGTCTTTTCTAAATTAGGGAAACCTTGTTGTTTTAGTGCTTCATAAATAATTAAAGCTGCTGTATTAGATAGATTTAGTGAACGAACATGCTCATCATTCATGGGAATACGAATACAGTTTTCCTCATACTCTCGCATAAAATCTTCTGGTAAACCTGTTGTCTCTTTACCAAAAATAAAGTAATGATCAGAGCCATCATTATAGTCAACATCACTGTAAGTTTTACGAGCAAATTTACTCACCAAATGAAGATTTTCTCCTTTAATACTCTCTAAAAAGGCCTCTAAATTAGGATAGTACTTAATATTAACATCATGCCAATAATCAAGTCCGGCTCTTTTTAATTGTTTGTCATCTGTTGAAAATCCAAGAGGTTCAATCAAATGTAGCGGGGTATTAGTCGCTGCACATGTTCTGGCAATGTTCCCTGTGTTAGCTGGAATTTGAGGTTCAAATAATACGATATGGTTCATTTATTTAACTTCTTTCTCTATTAAATTTATGTCTATTAATTGTCATTTTTACGTAAAAAAAAACGTATCGCCTCGGTGTCAATTCACTGCGAGTCGTTACGTTGATGGGAGCCATCCCTCAACACCTTTTATCAGAACAGGAATCTGATAAAAAACTTTGAAAATGACTTGAACACAGTATAGCACCTATTTCAGATTAAAACAACTTAGAATGTGAAAATGACTATTTTTTTCCAACCAAAATTTTCACATCTATAGTCAATTCACTAAAAGGATGTGCTTTGGCATAGGCTTTTGCCTGTTCTGACGCGCCCCAGTGAATAGGTGACATCATCAAAATATCCTCATAATCAGCTGCGTTAACAGGGAATTGATATGTCAGATGTTTTTCTTTCACTAAATTGACGTCTTTTTTGAATTTTTCATAAACATTTTCATTCGAGTAACTTTGTTTTTCTGGATTATCATGATAAAACACTTCACGCATTTCTTTTAAATAAAAAGACTCAGGAATCACTTTAATCATTTGACCACCAGGTTTCAAAACGCGTAACATCTCATCATAATGACTTGGGGAGAAAATATTAAGTAAAGTTGTGATACTATCATTTCTAAATGGCATGTTCGTCACGTCCCCGATAAAGAAAAAGCCTTCTTCAGAAAAATCACTACCAAGTTGTACCCCTTCTTTAGATAAATCGAAGCCTAAATAATTAGGTTGGTCATTAAAATCGTGAATCAAGCGGTCAATAAAACTCCCTTCACCACATCCCATATCAACAATATAATCGTGACTTGTCTCTTGCTCAATTAATAAACTTATTTCTTCCATGATTGGTAAATATAAATCTTTCTGAATCATTTTACGACGACTCACTAGCATCTCTTTGTCATAATCACTTGTCATATGATGATCAGGAAAATGAATCGTTCCCTTTTTAGATAAATCAAAGCGATGGTTATTTTGACAAATCATCGTGTTCCCAATCACTTCTATAAAGCCTTTATGACATTTAGGACATTGAAAAACAGTTAGATGTGTTTCAATAAACTCTCGTCCATAATCAATTTTTTTCTTTAGCATCCTTTTTTGACTCCCTCGTTAAATATTATTCTTATTCTATCATAAAAAAAAGAAATCAGTACTAGCTTTATGCTATACTATTCTTAAATTAACTTAGATATATTGGAGGATTAGTTCGTGATTATAAAAGAATTTTGTGCCGAAAACTTTACTAATATCCCAAGTGCCATTGCTTCTGGTGCGGGTCGTATTGAACTTTGCGACAACTTAAGTGTGGGTGGAACAACGGTTAGTAAAGGTGTAATGACTGAAACCTTAGCTTATTGCGAGGAAAAATCAGTCCCAGTTATGGCGATTATTCGTCCTCGTGGTGGCAACTTTATTTATACAGATACTGAAATTAAAATTATGGAAAACGATATTTATGAAGCGAAAAATTTAGGAGCTGACGGGATTGTTGTTGGTTGCTTAAATGAATCTAACTGGATTGACGAAGAAGCGATGAACATTTTGTTAGATGCAGCAGACGGTATGCAAGTAACTTTCCACATGGCATTTGACGCAATGAGTCGTGACAATCAATTTTTAGCCATTGATTGGTTATCAGAGCGTAAAGTAGACCGTATTTTAACACATGGTGGCATGAGTGGAACACCGATTGAACAAAATCTTGAGTACATTAGCGATTTAATCTCATATGCTAACAATCGCATCACCATCTTACCTGGCGGCGGAATTAATCACAAAAACGTCGACTCAATCGTGAATTTCTTACAAGTCAAAGAAATCCACGGCACACAAATAGTAGATTTTAAGTTTTAAAAAACATAGTGGTGAAAAAGGCGCTGAGCTCCAAGCAACTGGAAGAAATGAAAAACAATTCGTGCTTTTTGAATTGATTTTCATTTCTGAAGTTGTCGTAGGAGCTGCCTTTTGAACCCGGATTAACAGCGTGAATAAAAAATCGTTCTGCTCTGAGTAACTGGAGGTAATATCTAATAATCCACGCTTTTAGGATTATTAGATATTAGTGAAGTTACCGAAGGAGCAGAATTTTTATTCCGAACTAAAACATAGTGGTAAAAAAGGCGCTGAGCTCCAAGCAACTGGAAAAGCAAAACAAAAATAAACCATCTCACACAGAATTTGTAACATTTCTGTGTGAGATGGTTTATTTTTGTTTAAAGGATATCTCTGTCCAACCTAGTTTAAATCCTGCATTGATTGCCACATTCATCGATTTAATATGTGAAAACGATGTACTATAAACAATTAGTATTTCTGGATTTTCAGCTATTATTTTAGAGGTCAATCGATGAACTAATTCAGTTGCAATTCCTCGACTTTCAAATTGAGCATCTAAGATTTCAATTCCAATCTCCCATGTGTACTTGCCGTTCCAATTCGCTCCACAAATAGCTTTTAACTCCCCATCCTCATAATAACCTAATCCTATTTGATCTGGGTCTTTCTCTAAGTAGCAAAAAGCTTCTGTTATCCTCTTATCTTCTTTAAATGTTAAAATGTCTTCTTTCTCAATAAAAACAAACCGTTCATCTAACACAGTCGAAGTAAATTTTTCTCTAATTGGAATAAAAAAAGGATTAATATCTGCTATTTCTAAATCAAAAGAAGTTAACTCTTCACTTAGAATTTTTAAATTATCCATTTCAAGAAACCAATCTGCTTTTTTATTTGCATATGTCTCTTCAAGTTTTTTAGTTAACTTCTCATTTTCAGTTCGTACATATACCTTTCCATCATAACAAACAATATTTCCCTTAGCTCTGGCTTTATACCTTGAATTCTCGCTACTTGGCTCAGTTACAAACAAATTTTCAGCTAAGTCTTTTTCAGAGCAACTGAAATCCACACAAAATTGCTTATTCACTAATACTCTCATTACGGTTTTCTCCTAACATCACATCTTCCGATTTCGTTTCAATCCAAGTATCAACCAACCTATCAAAATCACAGACAAAATAATCAAATATATCCAACCATACTTACTATCTAGTTCAGGTAAATGAATATTCATTCCAAAAAACCCTGTAATCAATGTTGGAATCGTTAGTGCTAGTGACCACACTGTTAAAAATTTCATCGTATCATTCAAATTATTATTCATAATACTATCAAAAATTTGGGAAATTTTATTCACGATTTTAGCTTCCAAATTTGTCATATGATCAATTTGTTCCGCTTCTATTAATGCGTCTTCCAAACGTTCTTTTTCTTCAGCCGAAAAAGATTGCCCATACTTAGATTTCATTAATAAATTCAACACATCCACATTACTTTCTGTAGCACTCACAAAAAAAGTTAAGGTTTGTTGTAAATATGATAATTTAATCAAGTCACGATTCGTTAATTTCTTCGTTAATAAATCATCTAGTTTATGGCGTTCTTTGGTCACTTCTCTTAAAACTGGAATGTAACTATCAATCACATCATTCACACCCTCTAACACAAAAGAAGTTGGCGTTTGATCTCTGTCACCATTAACTAAGTCATGTAACCCTTTGTGCTCCACCTTGCTTTCGCCCTCATTAAACGTAAAAATCGTCTGATGACTGATCAAAAAACTAACTGGTCTTGAACCATAGCGATTCGGTTTATCTAATTTAGTCGGTATATGGATAATGATTAAATCTAAATCTTCCACTGGATCATGAATATAATTACTTTGCTCATAGATATCTGTCACATAATCTAAAATTTCTAAAGGAATGTCATAATCTGTTAAAATAACATTTTTCTCATGTTCGGTAATTTGACTCGTTTCAATCCATTTTAAATTCTCGTTTATTTTATGTTCGCGTAACATTTCAGACGCTCCTCTCACTATTTATTATCTATATTTTAGCATAAAAAAATAGAAGGTAATTTATAAAAATTAAACCTTCTACACTTTTTTAAGTTCCGATGAAAAATCCCATAAATAATTGGGCAATATTAAAATAAATCAAAACACTGGTTAAATCACTTAACGTTGTAATAAACGGCCCACTTGCTACAGCTGGGTCAAAACCTAATTTCTCCATTAACATGGGAATAAAACTTCCTGCTAAGTTCGCCACAGTGATAGCACATAACATGGCAACACCAATCACAAATCCTAAAATAAAGTTATGTTTCCAAAAACCAACCACTAAGAAAATAACCAACCCTGTCACACATCCTGTGATGAGTCCTGTCATAATTTCTCCTAAAATCAGTTTAAAGAATTTTTCGTCTTTGTCATCAGATATCGCCAATCTTCTTACCGCAACCGCCAACGACTGAGTTCCAGCGTTCCCCGCTGTACCTGTAATCAGTGAAATAAAGACAGCCAAAATGCTTGCTTCCGTAATCAGCGACTCATAATGACTAATCAAAGTAGCGGTAGACATACCTAAAAATAAAAGGGTAATCAACCATGGTAATCTTTTTAGAGAGGCTTTCATAGGTGTTTCTGCAATGGCTTCAACGTTTACCCCTGCAAGACCTGAATAATCACTAGCTGCCTCATCATCAATAACATCAATGATATCATCAACGGTAATGATTCCTAACAACCGATCATGATCATCCACAACAGGCACGGCTAAGAAGTCATAATCTCTGATGGTTTTAGCCACATCTTCTTGGTCATCTGCGACATTTACTGAGATAATCCGC
Source organism: Vagococcus hydrophili (assembly GCF_011304195.1). Taxonomy (NCBI): domain Bacteria; kingdom Bacillati; phylum Bacillota; class Bacilli; order Lactobacillales; family Enterococcaceae; genus Vagococcus; species Vagococcus hydrophili. Next base: position 666,119 of record NZ_CP049887.1, read on the forward strand.
TCTTCCTTCATATCTGAAATCAGCGTATCGTCATCATTAACAATCAAGTCTCTTAAGGAGATAACCCCCACTAAACAATTGGCCTCACTCACCACATACACATAATAAATAATTTCTGCTTCTTGCGCTTTTTTTCTTAAAAGGGTTAGTGCAGAACGAACTGTTTGATTAGCAACAATCGAAACATATTCTGTTGCCATTATCGAACCGGCTGTTTTATCTTCATAACCTAAAAGTTGTTTGATTTTACGAACATCTTCGGATTTCATTAAGCTTAAATAACGAGTAACTTCTGATTTATCCAACTGATTCAACAAATCGACGGCATTATCCGTATACATCTCATTTAACATATCAGCCACGTAACGCGGAGACATCTCTGACAAGTAATCTTTCATGTCTTGGTGATCTTCTTCAATCGTATCAAACATGTCAGCCATTTCTTTTGGGGATAAATATGTGTATAAACGATGACGCTCTTGCTCGTCTAAAGAAGAGTAGAACTGACCTTGTTCATAGATATGCCAATCCAAAAACATCTCCCTAAATTCATTCATCTTATCTTCTTGGAGTAAGTGCCTTAAAAATTCAAATTGTCTTTCTAGTTCTTCGTTTTCATTCATAAGGGTTACCTCCTATTTAATCATTTATAATAATTTCCATATCATTTGGTAAGTGTTGTTCCAAAATCAAAGGTTCTCCTGTAAAGGGATGTTTCATTTCTAATCTAGTACAATGAAGTGCTTGTCGGTCAATACCTAAGTCCATGTTACCATCATACATGCTATCCCCTAAAAGAGGACAACCAATTGCTGAAAAATGGACTCTAATTTGATGGGTTCTTCCTGTATGAAGCTGAATTCGAATAAGCGCAACTTGCTTCGTTTTTTTCTCTAACCAATAATCAGTCACCGCTTTTTGTCCTGTTTCAATGACTTGTCTTTTAACAATTGAGGTCACATCTCGACCGATAGGCAAATCAATTCTATCCGACTCTTTTAACTGCTCTATGTTGCCACTAACTAAAGCTGTGTAATACTTTTTCAAATCGCCACTTCTTAACTGCTTATCTAGCATCGCATGAGCAAACCCGTGTTTTGCAAATAACATTAATCCTGTGGTATCTCTATCTAATCTTGTCACCACATGAACCACACGATTTACATAATTATTTTTATTATAATGATGCTTCACTCGGTTCGCCATGGTTCCTTTGGGATGATACTGAGCTGGAATAGAAGCCACACCACTTGGTTTATTAACAACTAGTATGTGCTCATCCTCATAAACAACATCAATCCCACTATCGTCAGGAAGTAAGGTTTCATGTTCTCCCTCATCTGGAACAATCATTGACACCTTGTCTCCTTTAGACACTTCAAAAAGAGCGTTTCTGACTTCATTATTCACGTAAAGCGTTCCACCTTGAAACTTGACTTTTGCGAGTAATTTTCTAGAAACTCCCTGCTCTTTTAGGAAGGATTTTAACTTCATCGACTCTGTGTCCACACACCATGTAAATTCCATATTTTCTCAACTTTCTCCAATAAAGGCATCATTTACTCGACGCCAAAAATGTGTATGACGGTATGAAGCAAACTGTATTTTTTTATCTGATAATTTTAATGTCATTGAGGACAAATTGTCTTGAGGAATCACAAAATGATCCACATGAAGTTGGTAGTTGTCTCCTCTTTTTAACTCTAAACGAATCCACTCATCTTTAGCAATAATCATAGGTGAACCCAATGATCTATAAACACGATTATTAATCGATGCTACTTCATTTAATTGGATAGCATTCACTCGAGGATGAATCACCGCTCCACCAATACTTTTACTGTAGGCTGTTGACCCTGTTGGTGTTGATACTGATAAGCCGTCTCCTCTAAAGGTTTCAAATAATTCATCCTTGATATAAACTTCGGCCACCATGGTTTTGTCTAAATTTTTGACGGTTGCTTCATTTAAAGCTAAGAAATGAGTTGTCTCCTCTGTATCAGAATAATTCAACTCCACATCTAGTAAAGGATAATAAACACCTTTACTCACTTCATCTTTCAAGCTTTTAACAAGTAAATCTAACTCATAATCACGCCAATCAGTATAAAATCCTAAATGACCTGTGTGAACACCAATAAATTTAATTAAATCGATCCGCTCAATATAAGTATGAAAGGCATTTAGTAAGGTACCGTCTCCACCAATTGTAATCACAACATCCGGTGTTTCAGTTTCCAAAATAAAGCCAGCTGAAACTAATTTTTCTTTTAATTCTTTTGCAACATTTACTGATTTTTCTGCTGTATTAGCAACAACTGCAATATTCATTTTTCCACTTAACCTTCCTTTGCTTCATTTTCCTCTTCCTGCTCTAAACCTTTTTTTCTAGGTCCACGATAAGAAAACAGGTGCTGTGCTTCTTGAATTTCATCTCTAATTTTCGACATTTCTTCGTCTAATAAGTAAGCCGCTTCTGCTGTTAACTCAAGACGTGTGTTAATTTCTTCTGGAAATTCCCCTTGATATTTGTAATTAAGAGAATGTTCTATGGTTGCCCAAAAATTCATAGCCAGCGTTCTAATTTGAATTTCTACTAAAATTTTCTTTTCACCAGAAATCAGTTGAACGGGATACTCTATCACTAAATGATATGATCGGTAACCGCTCGCCTTTTTATTAGCTATATAGTCTCTTTCTTGAATAATTTTAAAATCGTTTCGTTGCCTTAATAAACCAACCACCTCATAGATATCTTCTACAAATTGGCACATAATTCTTAAGCCAGCAATATCTTGAACATCACTATCTACTCGGTCTAAATCAATGTTTCTAATTTTAGATTTGGTTAAAATACTATCCAACGTTTTCACACGACCTGTAACAAATTCGATCGGTGTGTGTAAATTATTTTCTTTATATTGTGTTCTAATGCTTCTCAGTTTTACTTTAAGTTCTGAGACCGCTTGTTCATACGGTGCTAAAAATAACTTCCATTCACTATCCATCATTTTCCAATCCCCGCCCTTATTCTTAAGCATACATCGTATATTTTATCATAATTAGACGCAAAACGTTAGATATTTAAGTAGATAAAAGGTGTTATAAATTGTTTTTATTTTAATAAACAGGTAAAATAATTAATTGAGGTGTTCATATGGCAAAAGAGTTAGAAATAGAATTTAAAAACCTATTAAGTGAAAAAGAATATGATACATTACTAGCCGAGTATCAATTAACTGACCTTCATACACAAACTAACATTTACTTTGACACAGAAGACTATCAGTTAAAACAAAAGAAAATGGGACTCAGAATTAGACGAACTAATGACTATACTGAGTTAACATTAAAAGCACCTACTTCTAATCAAAACACATTATTAGAAGTAACCGATCAACTTAATACTTATTTGGATGGTATGCCTTTAAACAAGCAAGAATTACCTGAAATAAGTGAAGTTGCTATTTTTTTGCAAGATCAAGGGATTACATTGTCAGAACTAAGAACAATTGGTGAGTTAACTACGACTCGAGGGGAAATTAACGTAAGGTCAAACGTTTTACTTGTTTTAGATAAAAGTGTCTATTATGGTAAAACGGATTATGAATTAGAAATGGAAGTGGCTGACGCGACAGACGGAGAAGTTTTCTTCTTTGATTTTTTAAAGCATCACACTATTCCAGTACGTGTAGCCGATAAAAAAATAGCACGTATGATGGCTCATAAAAATAGCTTTATGGTATAACAAATTTCACAAGCCTTTTCCTTTAATTTCTATATCTTTTTTGCTAGATTATAGGTAATTAAAGGCATTTAGGTTTTTGGTTAGGAGGCACATGCTAATGATTGAGATCTATCTTTTTATCAATCCTTTAGATGAACAAAGCTTAGCAGCAGAAAAAAAATATTTAGATATTATTAAACAAGAAACAGAAAAAATCCATTTTAGACTGATTCCAGTTCTAAACCCACGGGTGATTCAAAATTATTTAGTCGCAAACAATATTACGACACATAATTTAAGTTACCGTAATGAGTTATTTAGTACCATCTACTCAGCATGTTTAGACCTAAAAGCAGTCCAACTCCAAGGAAAACAAATTGGACGCGCCTTTTTATTTGAACTACAAAAAAGAGTTGGCGGTGAACAACACGTTTATTCAAAAGAGTTAGTCACTGATATTTTACAATCAATAGATGTGGATTTAGATCTTTATGAGGCTGATCGTGCCTCTGATTTAGTGGTAGATTTCTTTAAAATTGATCAACAAATCGCTCAAGAGATGAATGTGGATTCATTTGCGGATGCGGTTATCTTCAACTATCGCTGTGATCGCGATTTCGGTGTTTTGGTTGATGACAACACACCTAATGAAATTATTTATCAATTATTTGAAACAGACTGTGGGTTTGAAAAATACTACGGCACAGATGATGATAATCGTCTGCATTTATATTAAAAAGGTTGTCACAGAACGATTCTGTGACAACCTTTTCTTATTCTATAACGTTTCAATCAACGCTTCAAATTCATTTAATCTTGCTTCAAAGACTTTCATCGCATCACGAATGTAATCAGCTTGAGTCATGTCAACACCAGCTTTTTTCATTACTTCGATTGGATAATCGCTACTTCCAGCTTTTAAGAAACCTAAATAGTTTTCTAAGGCATTTTCTTCGCCTTTAATGATCTTATCAGATAAAGCTGAGGCTGCAGAGAAACCTGTCGCATATTGGAAGACATAATAGTTATAGTAGAAATGAGGAATACGGCTCCACTCAAATGCTATCTCACGGTCTTTTTCCACTTCTGAACCATAATATTTCGTATTTAATTCAGCGTAATATTCGCTTAAGTACTCACTTGTTAACGGTGTTCCTTTCGCGTCTTCTGTGTGAATAAAGTGCTCAAATTCAGCAAATTGAGTTTGTCTAAAGATTGTTCCTTTAAACCCATCTAAATAGTGGTTTAAAACAAAGGCACGGACTTTAGGATCTGTTTCTGTTTTTAACAAGTATTCTGTTAAAAGATTTTCATTAGTTGTTGAGGCAATCTCGGCTAAGAAAATTGAATAATCTCCGTAAACATAAGGTTGGGTTTTACGCGTGTAATAACTATGAACACTATGTCCCATCTCATGAACCAAGGTATATAAGTGATTGATACTATCATGCCAGTTTAATAAGATGTAAGGTTTTGTGTCATAAGCGCCAGAAGAATAAGCACCACTGCGTTTTCCTTTATTTTCAACCACATCAATCCAACGATCCGCATAAGCTTCTTTAACGATTTCTTGATACTCTTCACCTAAAGGCATTAATCCTTTTAATGAAATATCCTTAGCTTCATCATAAGAATACTTAATTGGGGCATCACCAAGAACCGGTGTGTACATATCATACATGTGTAAAGTGTCTACATTAAGTAATTTTTTACGTAAACCAACGTAGCGATGTAATAAATGTAAATTCTCGCCAACAACTTCAAGCAATGTATCATAAACCGCTTCTGGAATATGGTTCGCGCTTAAAGCAGCTTCTCTAGCTGAAGAATAGTTTCTAACTTTCGCACTAAAGTTATGTTTTTTTACATTTGTTCCTAATGTGCTGGCAAATGTATTTCTAAATTGCTCATAGACACTATATAATGCTTCAAAGGCTTCCTTGCGAACTTCACGATTCGTACTTTCCATTAATTGACCAAATAAACCACTTGATAATTCCACATTGTGTCCTTCATCGTCTTTAACGATTGGGAATTTTAAATCTGCATTGTTTAAAACAGAGAAAGTATCTCCTGCAGCTGATAAAATTTCACTAGCATTCGCTAATAATTCTTCTTCTTTAGCTGATAAAACATGAGCTCTTTCATCTGTCATTTCTTTAATGAAGTAACGGTAGATTTCTAAATTTTTATTTTCTTCAAAGTACGCATTGATTTCTTCATCTGTTAGACTTAATAACTCCGGTTGGAACCAAGAAAGTGCTGCTCCAGATTGTGCTGCTAATGTACTGGCACGAGCATAAAGAGCTTGATAGGTTGTATTACCTGTATCTTGATCATTTTTTAAATGTGAGTACACATAGATTTTTTCCACTTCACGATGAACAGCTAATAAATATTCAATGGCACTTAAAAAAGCATCTGCTCCTTTGTTTAGTGTCCCTTGGAAGTTACCCGCTTCTTTTAACTTTTCACTTAAAGCATTATAAGCCACATCAAAGGCAGCATCATCTTTAAAAATAGGGGTTAAATCCCATGTATCCTCAACTTTTAATTCCGAACGATTTGGTAATTGTTTTGCTTCACTCATTATTTAATAACTCCCCTCTCATAATTTACTTATTAATCATACCATATTTTAATGGAATTCCTAAAAATTCCTGACTTGTTTTTTTTAAGGTGAATTTTTTATTCGTTGGATAATAATAACCTTCTTTTTCTATAATTAATTTATTTTGAAGTAAAAAACACAAATACAACGAGAGATGATACTTAATCAACTGACAATCAGAAATTAACGGATAATTTTTATCAAAATTTTGTTTAAGCATACGATAAAGACTTTGGTAAGACATCTTCTTATCTCTTTGAATCCTTTGGTAAATTTGAAATCGCCAAATAAGCTCTTGCTCTTTTAAAAGCACGCTTTGAAAACTAGGTAGCATAATTTCTACTGGCAACTCTCGTAAATTTAAGCCTTCTTGATAGAAAAATTCTTGAAGTTGCAAGCTACTTTTACTTTTCTGATTAAGTTGCTGATTCCAACAATGGATTCGTTTTTCACAGGCAACCTTTGACGCAATTTCATAACTCACTTCTTCATGATTTTTTAAAGGAAACTGCAAAATATCTATCACACTTTCCTTTTCCAAAGAAAATAGTTGGGTCTGATAAAATTTTTTCCAAATACTCGAAACTAAAAAATAGTTGTTTCTAATCTCTTTTTTAGAAATATCCAACTCCCAAACATAAAAACCGATGTTCTTCGATAAATACACAAACTGTCTCTGCATAGAACTACATGAATCTTTCCATTGTAATTTAGTGCCTAAAATCCAAAGCACTTGATAACCAAATGCTTGATAATTAATAGTTCTCTCTTTAAAACGCGCAATACTAAGCGGGCTACACTGAAATTCAACTGCTATCTTGCGGTTAATTAAAACATCTGGTCGTTGTTGTAATTCAGGTAAAAAAGCTTCTAATTCATAATCAATCCCATATTTTTCACAATTAGCTGCGATTAATTTTTTCCCCACTAAATGTTCTTCTGACTCATTCTCTGAAAAAAAGAAACACTGACTATTTTTCTTATGAGCAAAGTGAGGCATTATTACCGTCCCATTCTTTACAATGATTTCACTTTTACAGCCAGGACAATAATGTTTCTTCTTTTTTAGCCCTGTGATTTCTTCTCGACTCAACTGGCTTAGGTTAACTCTTTTCCCTTCACTTGTTTCAGCAATCAACATATCCTCTTCACTCCCTTAAATAAACATTCGAATTCTAATGGAGTTTCAGTTGAATTTTCAGCAGATATATCAGATACTAATAAAAAAAGAAGGGATCAAAAAAATGTATAACACACTCAAAGAACAAATCATCGCAGGAAGTAAAGAAATTGGTATTGATAAAATCGGCTTCACTTCCGCAGATCCTTTCGATCACTTGAAACCAAGTTTATTGGAACAAAAAGAAAATAATCATACCACTGGCTTTGAACATCAAAATATCGATGAACGAGTTTATCCAGAGTTAATATTTGATCAGCCAAAATCGATAATCTCCATTGCCTTAGCCTATCCTTCTCGCATGACTACACGACCTGAAAAAGTCCGTGGTGAAAAACGAGGGAAATTTGCGAGAGCCTCTTGGGGAACAGACTATCATGACGTATTAAAGGACCGAATGGCAAAATTAATTGCTTACATTCAAGAAATCAGTCAAGATGATCCTGATATTACCTTTAAGCCCATGGTGGATACTGGAGAATTAATTGATGTCGCCGTTGCTCAGCGCGCTGGTCTTGGCTTTATCGGAAAAAATGGCTTACTTATCACAGAAGAATTCGGCTCTTATGTTTATTTAGGTGAAATCATCACTAATATTCCTTTTGAACCTGACACACCAAAAGAAAATCAGTGTGGTAGTTGTACAAAATGTGTGGATTATTGCCCGACGTCGGCTTTACTTGGTGACGGGCGGATGAATGCGACGCGCTGCCTTTCTTATCAAACCCAAACAAAAGGGATGATGCCTGAAGAATTCCGTCCAAAAATTAGAACCATTATTTATGGCTGTGATATTTGTCAGGAAGTTTGCCCCTTTAACAAAGGAAAAGATAGCCATTTTCATGATGAAATGGAACCAGACCCAGAAATTGTCCAACCATTACTCAAGCCTTTATTAACTATTTCAAATAAAGAATTTAAAACTAAATTTGGGATTTTAGCAGGCTCTTGGCGTGGAAAGAAACCGATTCAACGAAATGTCATTATCGCTTTGGCTAACTCAAGAGATAAAACAGCTATCCCAAATTTACTGCAATGCATTGAAGAGGATCCAAGACCCGTGATTCGTGGAACGGCTGCTTGGGCCTTAGGAATATTAGGTCAAGGAAATGACGCCATCAAAGAATTTTTAATCGATTCCCTTGAAAAAGAAGATGATCAAGAAATAAAAATTGAGTTCGTCAATGCCATAAATAAGATAGATACTAACTAAAAACAGCTTCCCTATATTTTATAACAAGCGTATAATGAAAATAAACGTTAAATGTTAGGAGTTTGATGTATGGCAGATTTAGGTTTTATCATTGCTATTGTTGGTTTTTGTTTACTTAGTTTTCGTTTCACCGATTACTTACCTTACCTATCTAAATGGCAAAAGTTAGGGTTAGTTTTACTATTTATTGGACTCATTGTTCTTATGTTCTTCAACAGTGCCATCGATTTCTATAATAGTTTCTTCCATGGATTTAAAGATGGGGTTAAAAACGGACCAAATTAGCATAAATAACAACACTTAATGTCATTTTTATTTGTTTTTCAATTAAAAATAAACGTAATAACTTAAAAAGTTTAATTATATTTCTGAATACCATTGAAACTCTTACTTTTTTATAATAAACTATTAATATGTTCAATAAAAAAGGAGAGTTACTTATTTATGTATGAAAATTTCAATTATTTAGATGATCGAGTGGATAAACAACTTAAACACTACAAAAAGAAAACCACTTGGTTAAAAATCAGCTATTCACTACTTTTCTTCATCCAAGTGTTCGCTGCTGCAGCATTACCTTTAGTGACTTTGTTATCTGACGAGATAGCTAAAAATGTCATTATTAGTTTAGTTGGGGTGACTATTCTAATTTGTCAGCTATTATTTAGCACCATTAATTTTAAGGAGCAAATCCAAGAATCAAAAGATATTATTTATTATATGGAAACAGAAAAATATTTATATCTAAATCATAGTGGGAAATACGCTCAAAAAAATACTGAAGAAATCACTGATTTATTTGTTGGTGAAATTGAAAGAACCTTTAATAATTTTACTAAAAAAAATATTCGACCAAAAAGAAAAAGAGACATTGAGTTTAGTTAAAAACAAAATAGAGAGGAAGACCTAATAAAGGCCTCCTCTCTATTTTTGTTTATTCCTTTAAAAACGCCTGTGTCATTTCTGAGATTTCTTTTGCTTTTGTGTGGTGTAAATAATGCCCACCTTCTAAAATTTTGATTTCTGATTTTTGACTGTTTTTTATCATATCTTTGTGTATCTTTAACCAATCGGCATCGGGTTCAGTACTTTCTGTTGCTAAGAAGTACATAACAGGTAACGCTTCTGGATAGTTGATCGCTTTTGTTTTTTTGAAATTTTCTGGCATTGCTTTAGCCTCATTCATCGTGCCATTAGATGCTATATTTTTAAATGAAAGGTATTTATATTGTTCTTTTAACCCTGGTGTCACATTAGGTAAATTCAGCATTCCTTCATCTGTGTCAGCAAATAATCTGAACAATCCAGAGTGACTCAAAAAACTAATAACTCCCTCTTGATTATCGTCACCTTTCCCTTGGGATGGTAAACTGCTATCGATTCCTACAAATGCTTCGACTTCATTTGGATATTTTTGAATATATTCCAATGAATAAACACCTGAAATTGAATGAGCCATTAACGTATATTTTTTTATTCCTTTACTTTCCAGAACTGCATGAACTTCTTCGACTAAATTATCCACAGATCGTTCTTTTTTCGTATCATCACTTAAACCATATCCTAATGGCTCTACCACTACAACTTGATATGTTTTTTCAAGTTCGTCGGTAAGTTGTTTGAAATCAATGACTGGAGAAGCTGTCATAAAGCCTGGCAGAAGAACGATTGTTTCTTTCCCTTTTCCAGAAATACTCACTCGCATGTTTTCCCCGTTTACATCCACTGCCTCACCGTAATTAGCTATTTTATCCTTCTCATTATGTAATTTGATTTTATTAGTTACAAATAATCCTGCAAAAAATAAGATAATGATGGTTAGCATCCCTAATATAATAAATCCTATAATTTTCATTGCTTTTTTCATTTTACACTCTCCTTTTTTATTTAAGACACTGCTTTTAATATTGTATTCATGGTAGCTTCGTTTAGCACATCGATTCCACTTGCTTTTAAAACAAATTGGGCTGTCTGCAATTTATCAATAAACGTCTCTTGTGTATTAGGAAACATTGAATAGATAAACCATGTACTTGTCAAAAGAATAACCACTTCTGACATTTGTTTAGGTGGCACGTTTTGGATGGAACCATCTATAATTCCCTCTTCGATACATCTCTCAATTTCTGGTCCAAGATAACTAAGGATTTGACGATTATAAAGAGCTGAAAAGGTCGGATCTGTTAATAGGCCTAAAGATACTCTAGTCGTCTCCAAAAGCTCTTGATTAAACATACTTTCTAAAAAAATCCTTTGAATTTTTTCTAAACCATTTAGAAAGGTGTTGTTTTCTATTTCTTTTAATATTTCTTTTTTTAAGATAAATCGTTTCGATATTTCTACAATAATGTCGTATTTTGACTCAAAATGATGATAGATCGCCCCACGAGTCAAACCGTCTAAACCAGAGACAATATCACTAATTGAAGTTTGTTCGTATCCTTTTTCAATAAAAAGGTTAGATGCTGCGTCTAAAATCATTGTTTTGGCTTGTTCTGCTGTATATTTCTTGCCCAAAGTTAACTCCTCCTAAAAAACATTCAATCGTTATGTTTTTAATTTAATTCATTTTTAAAATAAAGTCAAAAAAAAAGCACTAAAAGTTATTTAAGCCACTCATAACTTTTAATGCTCTTGTCTATTCAAACTCTTCTAATTCAATCGAAATTGTTTCCCACTCTTCAAGAATATGTTCTTGTTTTTCAAAAGATTTATTTAGCTTATCGTTCAGTTCTCTTAAAGCTTCATGATCCTCTAAATTACTCGGTAACTCCATTTCTTTTTGAATAGTCTCAATCACTTCTTCAATCTCATGGAGTTCAACTTCTAATTTTTCGACTTGTCTTTCTAGTTGACGTTTCTCTTTTTGTTTTTGTTTATCCAATACAAAATTTTTCTTTGTATCCGTAACTGATTCACTAACCTCTGCTGTTTCTTCTTCACGAAGTTCTTTTAATTGTGCCTCTTCCAACTTTTTCTCCAAGTAGTAATCATAGTTACCATGATACAACTTGCTGCCATCCTCGGATAACTCTAAAACACTGGTAGCGATTCGGTTAATAAAATATCTATCATGAGAAACAAATAACAGCGTTCCTTCATAATCAATCAAGGCATTCTCTAAAACCTCTTTACTATCAATATCCAAATGGTTGGTCGGCTCATCTAAAATCAAGAAATTATCACGATTCATCGACAATTTCGCTAAAGCAACACGCGCTTTTTCCCCACCACTTAATAAAGGAATCGTCTTTTTTACATCATCTCCAGAAAAGAGGAAACTACCCAATATGGTTCGAATATCTTTTTCTGGTGTGGTTCGGTGCTCAGACCACAATTCTTCTAGTACAGATTGATGAGAGGTTAAATTAGCTTGTTCTTGATCATAGTATCCCACAGTGACGTGATGACCTAGTTTTTTAGAGCCTTTAATTAAGGGAATATCTTCTATGATTGATTTTAATAAGGTCGACTTCCCTACACCATTAGGACCAACTAAAGCAATCGCTTCTTGTTTTCTCACTTGGAAATCAATTGGCTCACACAGAATAGTTTCTTCGTAACCAATCGCCGCTTGTGCGACATCCAATACTTCACGACCTGATTGTCTTTCAATACCAAACAAGAATTTTGCTGATTTTTCATCCCCTTGTGGTTTATCCATTCGGTCCATTTTCTCTAACTGTTTTCTTCGACTTTGAGCTCGTTTTGTTGTCGATGCTCGGACTAAATTTCGCGCTACAAAATCTTCTAATTTTGAAATCTCCACTTGTTGTTTTTCAAATTCTTTCCATTCTCGCTCTAAACGTTCTGCCTTTTGATCCAAATAACGGCTATAATTTCCTTTATAATGACTCATTTTCATGCGGCTAATTTCATACACTTCTTGAACGATTTTATCTAGGAAATAACGGTCATGAGAAACCATTAATAAAGCCCCTCGATAATTTTGAAGATAATTTTCTAACCAACCCAATGTTTCAATGTCCAAGTGGTTGGTCGGCTCATCTAAAATCAATAATGAAGGTTTTTCCAGTAATAACTTAGCCAAAGCTAGACGTGTTTTTTGCCCACCAGATAAGTTACTAATCAAGTGATCTAAATAACTTTCATCAAATCTAAAACCATGGAGCACAGATTTAATTTCCGATTCATAACCGTAGCCATTTAAATCATTAAATTCATGCTGAAGACGATCGTATTCATTTAAAACTTGCTCATATTGTTTCGCATTTTCTTGTACAGTGATATCTGATATTTGAGCTTCAAGGGCTCTTAAACGACGTTCCATTTTTTGAATCGGTTCAAAAACAGTTAACATCTCTTCCCAAATTGTTTTGGTTGATTCAAGACCAGTATGTTGATCTAAATATCCGATTGTTAAGTCTTTCGTTTTAGAAATTGATCCTTGATCAGCTTCCTCAATGCCAGCTAATATTTTTAATAATGTTGATTTACCTGCCCCATTACGACCGACTAAAGCAATTCGACTTCTATCTTGAACTTCTAATTGTATATTTTGAAATAGCACCTCGTCACCAAAAAGACGCGCTACCTGATTTGCTTGTAATAAAATCATCTCATTCTCCACCTTTAGTATTCTTTGCTTAGTTTATCATATAATTTACGCTAGATGCTCATTCAATTGTGATTATTGTCATCTTTTCCAAGCGTAAAAATTGCATTTAATTAATGGAGACTGTATTCTATTAACGTGAAGATTATAACAATGCTTAATGTTTATTATAATAAGTGAGGGAAAAAATATGAAAGAAGCTGTCATTCCAAAGGCAACAGCAAAACGCTTGCCTTTATACTATCGATATTTAAAATTTTTATTTGATTCAGGAAAGAACAAAGTTTCATCTACTGAATTAAGTGAAGCTGTGAAAGTGGATAGCGCTACTATCCGTCGTGATTTTTCATACTTTGGAGAATTAGGAAAACGTGGCTATGGTTACGATGTAGAAAGTTTAATGAACTTTTTTGCTAAAACATTAAACGAAGATAAATTAACGAACGTTGCTTTAGTTGGTGTGGGTAATTTAGGTCACGCTCTAATTAACTACCGTTTCCACCAAAGCGACAGCATCCGTATTAGTGCTGCTTTTGAAATCGACGAAGATATCGTTGGTCGCATTTTGGACGGTGTGCCTGTTTATTCTTCTAGCGAGTTAGTTCAACAAGTGAAAGAACAACACATTGAAGTTGCTATTTTAACTGTTCCAACACACTCTGCTCAAGAAAACGCAGATCGTTTAGTTGAAGCTGGCGTTAAAGGGATTATGAACTTTACACCTGTTCGTCTTAATGTTCCTGATCACGTTCAAGTTCAAAATGTGGACTTAACAAACGAAATGCAAACATTAATTTACTTCTTATCACACTACAAAGAAAACAAAGAAGATTAAATAAAAAACATTCATTTATCCTAAATTTTAGGATAAATGAATGCTTTTTTTATTATTCAAAAGGCAATACTTCTAAATACATTTTTTAATTCATCGTCAATTGCAATAAAATCACCAGCGTATTCATTCCAGCATGGGCTATTATCGTCGTTAAAATTGAACCTGTTTTTTTATATAGTAGAAAGAAGAAAAAGCCTAAACCGCCATACAGTAAAAAATGACCATCTCCGTGCATCACAGAAAAGATTGCCGAACTGATAATAGCACTCCACCACACATTCAACTTTTGATTCAAAAAATTAATCAAACTAAAGCGAAAGATAAATTCTTCCATAATCGGTCCTGCTATTGTCACTGCCAAAATAAAAAATGGCGAAGCTCGTACCATGTTAGCTATATCTTGCGTATTTTGTGATCCTGTCGTTTGTTTTAAGACAATCATCTCAAACATTCCTATAATAATTTGTAAAAACCAACTCATGATAATTCCAAGTAAGCCGATCAAGATAATTTTAGAAAGCGGCATGTTTCTTTCTGACATCGTGCTTTCTTTTTTAGTCTTCATATTTATTATGGTTAGCACAACTGCCCCCAATAGATACATCACAGCGGTTAAGTTAGTCAGCATACCTTTTGGTACAGTTAAAGCAGAAAATAAAAGTGGACTATTTAAAACGCCTAAAAAAATAAAAACACTTAATAGCGTATTTTTATTAATATTCATAAAACCATCTCCAGATATTTTTCTTCATCATACCATAGAAAAAAGCCACAACTCATCAAAATTCTTGCAAAAATATTTTTTTATAGGTATGATGTAAGAGTAGTTTAGCACTCCGTATTGACGAGTGCTAAAGAAGTAAAAATTATCTTTTATATTCGGAGGGATATCAATTGTTAAAACCATTAGGCGATCGCGTCATTATCGAAGTTAAAGAAGAAGAAGAAAAATCTGTAGGTGGCATTGTTTTAACATCTGCATCAAAAGAAAAATCACAATCAGGTGTGATTGTAGCTGTTGGACAAGGACGTACTTTAGACAACGGAACAACATTACCCGTAACAGTAGCAGTTAACCAAACTGTTTTATTTGAAAAATATACTGGTCAAGAAGTAAAACATGATGGAAAAGAATACCTAATCCTTCATGAAAAAGATATTATCGCAATCGTAGAATAAAAAATAATTTATGAGGTGAATGATTAATCATGGCAAAAGATATTAAATTTTCAGAAGACGCACGTAGTTCAATGATGCGTGGTGTTGATACATTAGCTGATATTGTTAAAGTAACATTAGGACCTAAAGGACGTAACGTTGTTTTAGACAAATCATTTGGTTCTCCATTAATTACAAATGACGGCGTTACAATCGCTAAGGAAGTTGAATTAGAAGACCGTTTTGAAAACATGGGTGCTCAATTAGTAGCCGAAGTTGCTTCTAAAACAAACGACATCGCAGGTGACGGTACAACAACTGCCACTGTCTTAACTCAAGCTATCGTTCGTGAAGGACTTAAAAACGTGACTGCTGGCGCTAACCCAATTGGGATTCGTCGCGGGATTGAACTTGCAACTAAAAAGGCTGTTGAAGAATTACACGCCATTTCTAAACAAGTTGATTCAAAAGAAGCTATCGCACAAGTTGCGGCAGTCTCTTCAGGAAGTGACACAATCGGTGACTTAATTTCTCAAGCAATGGCAAAAGTTGGTAACGACGGCGTTATTACGATTGAAGAATCAAAAGGAATCGAAACAGAATTAGACGTGGTTGAAGGAATGCAATTTGATCGTGGTTACTTATCACAATACATGGTAACTGATAACGATAAAATGGAAGCTGTCTTAGAAAATCCATACCTTTTAATTACAGATAAAAAAATCTCAAGTATTCAAGATATCTTGCCTTTACTTGAACAAATTTTACAACAAAACAAACCGTTATTAATTATTGCTGATGACGTTGATGGGGAAGCTTTACCAACACTTGTATTAAATAAAATCCGTGGAACATTTAACGTAGCGGCTGTTAAAGCTCCTGGGTTTGGTGATCGCCGTAAAGAAATGCTTGAAGATATCGCAACACTTACTGGCGCAACAGTAATTACTGACGAATTAGGCTTAGACTTGAAAGAAACAACAATCGAAGCTTTAGGTACAGCAAGTAAAGTGGTTATCGATAAAGATAGCACTGTTATCGTTGAAGGTGGCGGAAACAAAGAAGTCATCAGCAACCGAGTAGCGTTAATCCGTTCTCAAATCGCTGAAACAACTTCTGATTTTGACCGTGAAAAACTACAGGAACGTTTAGCTAAATTAGCTGGCGGAGTTGCCGTGGTTAAAGTTGGTGCTGCAACAGAAACAGAATTAAAAGAATTAAAACTACGCATTGAAGATGCTTTAAACGCTACTCGTGCAGCCGTTGAAGAAGGTATCGTTTCTGGTGGTGGTACAGCATTCGTTAATGTTTTACCTAAATTAGCTGAAATCGATGTTACTGGGGACGAAGCTACTGGTGTGAAAATTGTTTTACGTGCTTTAGAAGAACCAGTTCGTCAAATCGCTGAAAACGCTGGATTAGAAGGTTCAGTGATTGTTGATAAATTAAAACAAGCTGATCACGGTGTTGGTTACAACGCTAAAACAGATGAGTGGGTAAACATGATCGAAGCTGGAATTGTTGATCCAACTAAAGTAACTCGTTCTGCTCTACAAAATGCAGCAAGCGTATCTGCTTTGTTATTAACAACAGAAGGCGTTATCGCTGACAAACCATCTAAGGATATGCCTATGATGCCTGGTGGCGGAATGGACCCATCAATGATGGGCGGTATGATGTAATTCAAAATTTAGATAAGCCTTGATATAAAAGGAACCACATGAGTAATTTAGGCTCATGTGGTTTTTTTGATGTGGATTGTGATGTTGAAATTTCATATGTGCTCTCCTCACTCAGAAATATACTTTTCTATTATTTTTTCAACTTCATTTATTTCAACAATATTAAGGGCATCAAATAAAAAATATTTTCCATTTATTTTCTTTCAAAAGAAGAGTTAATAGGAGGAAAAAGGAACAGAAAGATTAATCTTGATGATTATTAACATTTTGAAATCAGGTTACTATATGGTATCATGAAGGTATAAAAAAGAGGCATACGCTAATATGCCCCTCGTAGTAGAATTACAGCCGTTTCAAAGACGGTGACAGCTCTAAAATGATTTGGTAACCATCTTAACTCTCGTCAAAGTGTTAAAAGATGGTTACTTTTTTTGATTCTTATCGTCATAAAGCTTTAGTACTAACATTGCAAAAGCAATCATTAGCGACAGTGCTTCAAAAACAGACACGCAATTATTCCTTTCTAGGGAAAATGCTTTTATTACGAATCATCATAAGGCATCACCCCTCTCTCAAGAGACTAGCCACTATCTTTTCACTTCTATATTCTACTGACGACAGTATAACACAATCCTACTAATAATCAGTAATCATTTTATTAAAAAGTAAATTCCTAAAAAAATTATTTATTAAAGTCATTTAAAAAAGATTGGAAAGAACTATTTTGTATTTCTAATAATTCTGTTTTTGTTCCTCGTAACTTTCTTTTTGGTTCTTTTTTCTTCTGATTTTTAGTTGGCAATTTTTCTGAGTTTAGTATACAAGTAGGTTTGAAATTATTTTCATTTGCTAACACATTATAATAAGCAACTAATTTAATTTGAACTGCCTTCACTAAACTTGTGACATCTTTATAATTTATTATATACAAATAAATATAGGTAGCTTTTTTATCTTTAACAAAATGAGTACGAATTGAAATAGTTACCAACTTATTCAAATGTTTCATTTCTACTTCAAAATAAAAAGAATCTGTGGTATTCGAAATATTAGATTTCACTTGTTGAACAGCTGATATTTTTTTAAGGTCAGTTCTTACTTGTTGCACAATAATTTCATAATATCGTTCTGAAGCACCATTTTTTTTGAAAAAAATTAATTTCTTACCCATCTACAATCAATCTATTAACACCTCTTTACTTTTTTATATTCACTAATGTGGATATTTTCCTATTAGACTAATAATATTTTGATTTTATCATTTTTTTATATTTGTTGAATTTTGTTAACCACTTTATCTAACAATTCCAAAACTAAAAAGTGCAGCCTAAACTGAAAATCGTCAGATAAAAATTACATTTTTTCCGTTCACACAACCTTAATATATTAACTTATCCAGAGCCTATTAATCACTCATAGACTTTGTTAGACGTGGATTGCGATGCGAACGTTATTTTATTTATCCCTACCTCTATAACCTTCAATCTCTAACAAATATGGATACTCTACAGAAATTGTACATGTAATATGAGATACTCTACTACATCACATAACACTGATCAATATTTTATTTTTGGCAAAAATCAATTTAATAATTATTCAACTAACTTTTAGTTCCTATGTTAAAATTAAAAGTATAAAAGAAAAGGAGCATTAAAATGAAAAAGAATCCCTTAAAAAAATTAATCATTACTGGCACTTTGGCTCTAGTTTTTTCTATCGGAACAAAAGCAGAGGCAGCTAATCAAGGTCCATATATTAAAGATGGTAGTCTCGTTCAGATCACCAAACAAAATTATGATATTTGGCAAAATTTTAATTGGCAATTAAAAAATAATACAAATAATATCTATAACCAAACCTTCGAAGCCAAAGGAAGATACCTACATGAAAATGGTCAGACTTACTATTCTTTATTTGATAATAAAGGAACTTGGCAAGGTTATCTAAACGCTAAGGCCACTAAAAAAACAAGCAAACAAGGTGGTTATATTTCTGATGGAAGTTATGTGAAAATTTCTAAAAAAAATTATGAAGTTTGGCAAAATTTTAATTGGCAATTAAAAAACAATACAAATAACTTATATGGTCAAACATTACAAGCTAGAGGCCGTTACCAACATTTTAATGGCTCCACCTATTACTCTCTGTTTGATGGAAAAGGAAATTGGCAGGGCTATTTAAACTCTGGAGCAACTAAAAAAACTAATGCACAAGGTGATTACATAGCAGATGGTCGCTATATTCAAATCACCAAAAATTATGATTTATGGCAAAACTTCAATTGGAAGAAAAAAGGCGATGGCTCAAACCATTACAACAAGCCTCTTCAAGCCAAAGGTCGATATCAACATTTTAACGGAAACACGTACTATTCTCTATTTGAAGAAAACGGTAATTGGTTAGGGTATATCAATGCGTCGGCAACGTCACCTTATAAGCCTAAAGAAACTGAGTCAATAAAAACCATTAATAAAGATACAAACGGAAACATCTTGAAGTCAACAAATGGATATACCTATGTATCAGAATCAAAAGATAAAGGTAAAACAACAACATCTCCAAATGGTGATATTCATACAACTTACACAATTACTAAGATATGGAGAAAAAATAAAGAAAATGAGTTAAAATTAGGTATACCAACGTATTCATTAAGTATGACTGCTAAGTTTGAAGAGTCTATTAATAATTATAGACAATCACAAAATGTATATAATTTAGAAATAAATAAAAATTCTCGAATGAAATCTGATAATACTGCATCAAAGAATGTTTCTTCAGATTGGACACAATGGAGGGCCCAACATTCTGAAGAACAAATCGGTACTACCTGGTCAAGTGTAACCTATTACTCTGAAGATGAAGCTGTTTCGCAAGCTATGGCTAATTTTATTAATAGTCCTGGACATAGAAATAATTTATTAGAAGATGATCCTAATTTTGCTGAATTTTTAGGGGCCAGTGTTTATTCAATGAGAAGTTTAGATGCTAAGACAGGTGCTATTATGTATTCGTATTTATTTATTGCGACAATTGATGCTTCTTGGTAATTTGATAGTTTATTTTACTAAAATTCTTGTTCAATTGTTATTAGTAGAATATAAGTATATCATTTACAAGGAATTATGATGTTAAGAATGAATAAAATTTTACTACCTTGTTAGCTTGAAGTTTCATCGAGTGAGTATTCTGTAAATAATTTAGGTAAAATTGATATTGTAACTACATAGAAAGAGTAAAAAGGTTCAGATATCGGCTAAAATATCTGAACCTTTTATTTACCTTATTTTATTTTTATCAATCATAAACCATCTACGCCAAATAATTAGACAAAGCCTCATACGCCTCTAATATTTTCAAATCGTCTATGTTCAAAACGACTTTTTTCTTATTTAATTTATTACCTCGAGCCGTGTTTAATACTTCAGCTACAATAACATCCACATCGTCAACATATGTTGAAAATGTTTTTTGAAATTTATTTTGATTACTTTCTAACTGGTTGCTACTATACTTCTGCCAGCGTAAATTCAAATATTTTATATTATTTATATAATGGTTGTACTGTCTTCTATCGATTGAAACTGTTTTATTCGTTCTACTTGAATCAAAATTTAAAAATAAATCTTCTATCGTTGCTTCTTCTCTTGTTAAGGGCTGAGCCACTTTATTTTTTGGTGCGATTTTACTGACTGGTTGAGTTTTTATATTTTTTTCGTCATCAGTACCTTTTACTTTATGATAATTATTCTGCGAATTTTCATAAAATTTCTCCCATGTATTCGTTCTAACTTCTGCTTGGTCACTGATTTTTTCAACACTCCATTGATCCGATTCATCCATAGCTAGCGAACTATACAAATATTCCTTAGTCAGTACTTTTTGATCGACCTCTATATCATTTGACGCTTCTTGGTCCTTATTCAATAACTCTTCATCAGCTTGTACTTCTTGTTCTTCTAAGGAGTTTATTTCAACCTCGATGACTTCTTCCTGATTTTCATCAACTTCTTTTTCGCTGTATAAATCCTCATCATGTAGTAATTGACTACCAACATTTCCTAATTCCGTTTCTAATCTAACTCTCTCTTTTTGACTCTGCTCTTCTAACATTTTTCCTTCTAGTAACTGTGCATTAGCTTTTTCTAATTTTATTTCTAATTTTATTATTTCCTTTTGATTCTCATTTTGTTTTTTTTCATTTTCTAACAACTGAGTATCAGTCTTTTCTAATTCTGTTTCTAATTCTATTAACTCTTTTTGATTTTGATTTTTTAATTTTTCATCCTCTAATAATTGAGCGTTTGCCTCTTCTAACCGAGCTTCTAGTCTCATTAAAGCCTTTTGATTTTCAGTTTGTAGTTTTTTATCAGCTAGTAATTGACGGTTCACTTCATCTAGTTGTGTTTCTAATTCATTTAATTCTTTTTGATTCTCACCTTGCGACTTCTCATTTGATATCAGTTGCGCATTGGCCTCATCTATTTGTTCATCCAATTCACTTAGTTCTTGTTCATTCTCACTTTGTAATTTCGCATCTGATACTAGCTGAACAGTGGCCTCATCTAATCTTGTTTCTAATTCTACCAACTTTATTTCATTTTCATTTTGCAGTGTTTCATTTGCAACAAGCTGAGAATTCACTTCATTTAATTGTTCTTCTAATGCAGTTATTTCCTTTTGATTCTTATATTTAAGTTCTTCACTCATTGTCAGTTGATTATTTGCTTCACTTAATTGTCTTTTTAATTCATTTAACTCTTTTTGGTTGTCACTTTGGCTTTTTCCATCAATTATTAGCTGGCTGTTTGCTTTTTCTAACCGCTCTTCTAATTCTATTAACTCTTCTTGAGTCTTTTCTTGTAAAATTTCGCCAGTCAATAGCTGAGTGCTTGCTTCTTGTAGCTGTTTCTCTAGTTTTATTAATTCTTTTTGGTTGTCTTTTTTTATTCTTTCGCTAGATAATAATTGATAGTTCATCTCTTCTATTTTTATTTCTAACCTGACTATTTCTTTTTTGCTTTCCTTCTGTTCTTTTTCATCAGCTAGCAGTAGCTCTTGCTTATCTTCTAAAATGACTTCTAAATTAAGGATTTCTTTTCGTTTTTCACTCTTTTTTGTTTCATTCAAGAGTAAGTCACTATCTACCTCTTGAATCCTTCCTTTTAAATCAGTCACTTCTTTATTAGCTTTAACTTGTGGCAGTCCATGAAATTTTTCTAATATTGTCCCTTGAGTAATCGAAGTAAAAGAGTAATCCATATCATGCTCTTTTTCCTTACTGAAATCTAATACTTGTTGTTCATCTTGCTGGCTTAATAAATCATCAAAATTCACTTCATTGGTCTGAACAGTATAAGCATTTACTTCTAAAATATCATTAAAGAGCCGCACTGCTTCACCTAAAATCACTTGTCCCTCTTCTTGAGTTAATCTACAAGTTGAACTAAAACTGATAAAAATTCTAACACCTGTTCCTTCTAACTCATCATAAAAAGCTCTATATAAAACACTGTCCGCTGAGACTTCTTTCCATCTACTAAGTAATGAAAGGATACAAACCAAAAGTGATTCCTTAGATATATTATTATTATATAAAGATAATTTAATTTGAGAACTTCCATCCTGCTGACTATTTTTAGGCATTATGATAATGCTTGATTTTTTTGAACGAACTCGCTCTCTACTATAAAACTTTCCCTGAATGTCAAAATAACTATTTATATTCATACTATCTCCTTAAAAAACAAAATATACACATAGTAAATATAGCATTTTGTTTTCACATATAGCAATGTTTTTTAGACGATTATTATTACTTATCACCAATACAGTTATTTTATCTGTAAATATATAACTTTATTACGTTATTTTATAAGTTAAGACGATAAAATCAATCCACTTTTTTAACCAACGATTAATAATAACCCCATTTTTCATATGTTCTAGTAAAAAATATTTTTCACGTGTTGTAATGAATCAATTTATATAGTAATTAGAATAAAGTTAGCTTCAACAATATTTATCTCTCACAAAAATCTTTATTTCTTCTGAAATTTCTTTTGCTTGATGATTGTGAATGTAATGAGGACAATCATAATAAATTATTTTCCCGTACTTACTTTTCTTGGATAAATTCTGTTGGATACTTAACCATCTTTTTTTTGCAATACCTGTTCCTTTCCCATTAGAAACTAATACTAGGATGGGTAAATTTTCAATATTCACATCCCTTATCAATAGACTATTTTCTTTTATTTTTTTAACCTCGTTAAGGGTAGCTTTTGAAGTAAAGTTCTTATGAAACAATTGGTTATATATATCTTTTTCAATTTGATTTAAATTACCATATTTTACTGCATCTGATTCTACAGTTTTAGGAAACAATTTAGTCAAACCGACCTTTATTAGTAATCGATTCATCTTTAATCCAAGTAAATTTATTTTTAACATTTCATATGCTTCATACATTGCCATGTCTAATCCAATAATAGCTGATACTTCTTCTGGGTACTTTTGATGCCAATACAAAGCTTCGATTCCTGACATAGAATGTGGAACTAATACATATGGTGATTGTATTCCTTTTATCTTTAATAATTCCCTAGTTTCCTCTAACATCACATCGATATCTCTCGACATGTCTGTGTCACTGCTGAACCCATAGCCAAATTTTTCAACGACAATAATTTTAAAATCATCTTTTAAACAGTCGTATAGCATCTTAAAATCTAGTATTGGACTTGCTGTTAACCCACCTGATAGAAAAACAAGTGTTTGATCACCATTTCCGATTTCATAAACGCTCATCACTCCATCATCGATAGGTATTAAATTCTTTAATTCTTTAATATTTAACACCTCTTTTTATGAGTTCTTCTTTTATTGCTAATTGGATAGAAGGATACGTGTATTCCCTAGGTTCTCCATCAATACATAAAACTTCTTCCATCTCATATTCTAACTCACTCGCAAATTCTTCAACTTCTGCTATAAATAGCTGCCCATAATCTTCTATACCGTTCTCTTCGATTCCTAATGTAAATATAGGTTTAATTACAAACTCCGTCGCACCTGTTTCTTCCATTAATTCCCTTTTCGCACAATCTTCTATTGATTCATTCAATTCCCGATGTCCACCAGGGACTTCATATGTTTTTCTTTCTCTATGACGTACATAAACATTTTTTTGATTACACTTGGTAACAATCATCGCAATAATTAGTAGCTCGTCAGCTATTTCATCAAGTTCATACGTTTTTATTTTCATATATTTTCCTCTATCTTTTCATAGTTTGTTTTTTAATTTCTTTTTAGCATTAATTAAGGCTATTTTTTCATTACTCAATCTCTCTAATTCGATTTCTATTTTTACTAATTCAGAGTCAATAATATTAAGATTAGATTCCCATTGTTTTTTAGTATCGCAAAACTCTTTATTCTTTTTGATTTCTTTAATCACTCTGATAGATAATCCCATTTCCCTAAGCTCTCTAATACTTTTAAAATCCTTTTTATCTTTTTCAGTAAACTCATACCTTCCATCTACCTTTTTAGGTGTCATTAGTTTCTCATCTATATAATATCTGATGGTTTCCTTAGTTGTTTTCATTTCTTCAATAAATTGACCTATTCGCATTTTTTTCCTCCCATCGACTTGACGTGTTGTACACCCCACATTGTTTAATAAATTTATAACAAAAAAGGAGTGATTCACTTTTGAAAATCTTATTAATAACTTTCTCTTCTTTATATTCTGGTTTAATGCTTTTCGTGTCTCTAAAATCTATCTCATTTTTTAAACATCCAATAATTCTTTCGTGTAACGTTCTAGGTTCAACACTCGTCTTATTATCTATTATAGACTATCGTTTTTTATACTCTGGTGTCATCCTTTTGTTCCTTTCAGCACTTTTGAATGGGTACTTTATACTACATAAAATTACTCTTTCACATGTTCTTATCCGTTTATTACTTTCGATAACTCTGATGCTTTTAAATTATTGTATACATAGAAGTTAACTTTCATCATATTCGATAAAAATTTAGCATCTATCAAGAATAAGTTATAATATAAAAAACGATCATTTAAAAATATTTATAATTATAAGGAGCTGATCTTTATTTTAAAAAATAAACCATTAAAAATTACCTTAATCACCCTAATATCCATAGGTTTTATTTATGCTAGTATTGTTCTTTTCTTAATATTTAGTGGCACCCGAGACACGCCTTCCACCTCGCCTGACACAGTGTTGATTTTAGGCGCTCAAGTTAAAGGCAAAACAAAAGAAGATGCTTATCCTAGTGTTGTTTTAAGAGAACGATTAGACACTGCTGCAGCCTACTTAGAAGAATACCCAGAGGCAGTCGTGATTGTTTGTGGTGGTCAAGGAGCCGATGAACCAGATAGTGAAGCAAATGTCATGAAAAATTATCTCATCAAACAAGGTATTCCTAAAAATAAGATTATTATGGAAGACACTTCTACTCGAACAAAGGAAAATATTCTAAACGCCCAAAAGAAGCAACCTCTCAACAATACTGTTATTGTGACAAGTGATTTTCATGTCTTTCGCGCTAAATTACTGGCTAAACGATTAGGTATCGAGTCTGTTAGTGGCTTACCTGCTGTCTCAAATAATTCTGCTATTTTTAAGAGCTACACACGGGAGATTATCGCCTTAGCTTACGGCTTACTTTTTGATTGGTAACTTCATAATCCCTCTCTATATTTTGAATTTTTTCAAAAATCATGATATTATGGGTATATAAAAAGAGGCATACGTCAATATGCCCCTTCTTTCGTAAAATAAAACCGTTAAAAAGACGGTGACTTAGTTTTTAATGTTTTTTAACCATCTTAACCTGCCAAAGTTAGAAGATGGTTATTTTTTTTGATTCTTATCGTCTTTTATCATTAACACTAAAGTTGTGAAAGCAATCATTAGTGACAACGACTCAAAAACTTACACGTTTATTCCTTTCTAGGGATAAAACTGTTATGAATCATAAGGCCTCACCCCTTCTTCAAGAGATTAGCCACCATCTTTTCACTTCTTTATTCTACAAGGAAAGTATAACATAAAACGTAGGATATAATTAAGATACTGTCATCATTTATTCCGCTTTAACATCTCAGTCAAAATCACAGGCTGTATCAAAGGATAGGTATATTCCTCTGGTTCTCCTTTTAAACACATGACTTCTTCTATTTCATGGGTCAATTGAGTATCAAATTCTTCAACCTCTGCCAAAAATACTTGTCCGAAATCTTCTTTTCTATTTTTTTCAACACCGTAAATAAACTTTGCCACAATAGTATATTTTTTAGCACCAGTCTCTTCTTCTAACTCCCTTTTAGCACAAGCTTCAATCGTCTCATTTAACTCTCGATGTCCACCTGGAATTTCAAATGTTGTTCTTTCTTTATGCCGAACATAAACATTCTTATTTTTGTACCTAGTAAAGATGACTGCAAAATCAAGAAAGTTATCCTCAATTTCTCCTAATTCATAAATATTGACTTTTATCATTTTGACACCTCGGGATACATATAAAAGGTTAATTCTTCTGGCGTATATGCTCTATCTTTCCTTGGACCAGAAAAGGAAGTATCAGCCAAATCAAATCCCAATAATTGAGCAACTTTCACTGCAAATTCACGATAAGCAAATCCAATAGCTGTCACTACTCCAGCAGATTCATCATAAACAAGAGGTTGTCTAACTATCTTTTCCTTTTCAAAGAAAGAAAATTCATTTAAGGTTTCTTCAAAAAGACCTGATGTGAAGGCAACACCTTTCAAAATACCAGCTTTTGCGAGGAGCATAGGAGCAGATGATATCGCTGCAATCAATGGTCGAGTTTCCATCTCTACAAGAGGTTTTAAGAAATTAATTAGTGCCTCATCCTCTGCAATAGGATACGGATTCATAATTCCTGTTAAGATGATCACTTGATATTCAGAAAAAACAACCTCTTCATATTCTTTGTTAGGTAAGATCAAAAAACTATCTTCTGTTTTTATCGGAACCTTTTTGTTGGCTCCTACCATATCAATTGTCCACCACTCACCACATGGCTGAAAAACAGTCAAATAATCCGTTAATAACGTAACCTCGCTTAGAGACATCCCTTCATACAGTAAAACTAGTGCTTTCTTGTTCATCATTTCAGCTCCTTTTTCTGATTAGTTAAACTCTTCTTTAAATCCTCTACATATTTTTTTTGAATCTCTTTTAAGTGTAATTTAAAAAAAGACATTAAATATACCAAAGGGTTCCTAAAATAAATTTTTTCAAAAAAGATAATTTTAGTAGATTGATCTCCTAGTTGAATAAATTCACCATACCAATAACCTTTAAAAAAAGAACTTTCCATATCAAAAGCATAATACTGGTTTTCCATTATTTTTGTAATTTTAAATGTCGTCTTAGCTCCTAATACGCTATATTCTTTAAAAGTATGCTCGCTTAAAATTTCAGTTCTAATTAAATCGCTTCGCCAACTTGTTTCTTCCTGATTAATGACAATATTCCAAATTTCTTCAACATTAAAATTTAATATTTCTTGATAAATCGATTGCCTCTTCATCTTCTTCACCCTAACTAACCTTTCCTCAACGCCACATATGTTTCAAAAAAATAAAAACAAAGAATAATCCCTACAATAACAAGAACAATACTTAGATACGCCCAAATAGCAGGTCGAATGGTTCGATTAGAACTGAGTCTCGTGAATTTCGTTTGGATAGACAAACCTAGAAAAATCAAGATTGTTCCAAATAAACTTCCGAATAGATTTGCCATATCATCACTCCTTCACTTTGATAACATTATTATATCATGTGTCTATAAAACTCCGAACAAAAAGATTTAAAACGCTACATATGTTATAATTTACTATAATCTAATTTAAGGAGTGAACACCTCATGATGGAAGAAGACTTTATTATGCGTCAAATAAAATTAGTAGGGGAAGGCATTGCTGTTCTGCTGAAAAAAGATATCTCACAAGATACTTTAGGTGAAATTCAAAGAGAAGATGGTTCTTTCACGTCTCGATACGACCTTGTTTTAGATTATTTAAATGAAGGTAGAATAAACGAGGCTTTTTTACTCATCAACTCTCTAAAATATAAAATGTCCTACTATGACTTTGAACAAACATCTAGTTGGTTTTGCCGATTATTAAGAGAGTATCAAACACGTAATCCTGAACAACTCACAGAAAAAACTTATCTATCCTATAAAGAAAAATTAAATGATTTACTATAATAATTTCCATCATTCGGTTTAAACAAATAAAATTTAAGCTATTTTTCAGCTAAACTTCTTAATATTCCTTTAGAATTCAAACATTCTGCACTTTTTCATGCTATTATAACAATAGTTTAATTTCCAAAGGAGCCTTATTTATGTCAAAAAAGAAAATTGTTGCACCCTTTTTAAAACCTATCGCTATCCTGAGTATTTCTACAGGGATTGGGGCAACAACTGTTGTTTTGGATAGTAATAATTACAAAAGTCCAAAACCAGAAAAAATAGAACAAACTACCCCTTCCACAAAAGAAGAAACAAAGAAACAGAAAAAAATCACTGAAGAAACAACCTCGGAAGATAATACTAAAAAAACAAAAAATAGTTTTAAAGAAGAAGTCACCGCGTCTACTGATATGGAAAAAAATCAGACAAACGATAACAACAATAATAATGAAAACACTAAACGCGAAACGAATCCTAGCAAAAAGAAAGAAGAACCAAAAACAGAACAAACAACACCACCGTCTAGTGAAGAACCTACGCAAGATTCAAACGTTGTGAATAATAACAATAACCAACCTCCCCAATCACCAACTAAACCAGATGAAGGAGGGAACAAATAATGGAAGCACTAACCGCCATACTCTTAGCCAATATTGGTAAGTTTTTAAATTACTTGAACATTAATCCAAGACTACAAAATAAAATTATGACAATCGTAAGTATTTTCCCAACACTTTACATTTTACGTATCGTTCGTGGGTATTTCTCAAATGACAACTATGTTAAAGGATCCATCTATTTAATTATTTTCATTGTATTAACTTACTTTATTATCATCAATTTCGTTTACTATTTTAAAAATCGAAAAGTGAAGTGGGATGTGACAAATTTAATTGAAGACATTGTTCCAGAAGATTTAACCTTTGATAATCCTGATAATATTTTAAAAACGACTGCTACTAGTGGTTTACAAGGAAAAAAATTACCTTTAATCTTTAATGAGGATAGTCCTATTCTTATTGAACAAGTTATCGAAGAATTAATTCGTGACGGAAAAATCCAAAAACAAGATTTAGAAGTCAATGATTACTTAATCGGAAAATACGAATTGATCCCTTTTTACAAAATAAGAAATCAAGCGCTTTGGATTGGTAGTAGTTACCGTGATATGAAGGAAGTTGCTAAAATTAAGCTCTCTAGTGACGCTGACACGCTTATTCCTCTTGGTGTCTTTATCTTAGGAGGAACCTATCAAATTGATGGTATCACCTATAAAGAACCTTATACAGTCCAATTACGAGTTAAAGGCGAGGAAGATAGTCTTGAAGGAATGACGCGCTCCTCTCGAAGTAAAAAATAGTCTGGAATTCAGACTATTTTTTTGCGTAAATATAAGGTATTCTATAAGTAACTAATATAGTTGAAAAGCTATATTAAACATAGTAAAAAAAGGAGCTTCTCACCCATGAAAGATTTTACACATCCTAAGTTTCCAACGATCCATATTAAACTATTAACAACTGATGCTCATTTAAGCCAATTAAACGATTTATTAAACAATTCAGACGCTGTATCAGAATTCATTCCAGAAGGCACTTCATCTGATAACAAATATCTTTATGGTATTTTTGATGACGCTAAACTAGTTGGCGTGATTGATTTAATTGAAGATTATCCGACTAAACAAGCCGCTTATATTCACCGATTTATTTTAGAAGAAGATTATGTAGGAAATGATTTACCAAGCATCCTTTACCTATCTCTTGAAAAAACAGCTCAAGAAACTGGCATAAAAGAAATGATTTTAGATGAAGAATTAGCTAAAGAAAACACTTGGACTGACTTTGGTTTTGTGAACAATAAAAAAGAGATTTAATTCAGAGTTGTGAAAAATCATTTATTCAAAGTAAGTAGAGGAAACAGTTAAACAACTTTTCCCCTCCATACCATCGTGCATATGATTCACTATTTGAAGTGTATAAACTGGTATTGTTTGGTTATAAAGATATAGCCAAACAATACCAGTTCTTTATTTGTTAAAGATCTATTTAGAATACTCTTTACGTTACACGTTATTTCTTTGGCAACAGATTTCTTCCCTTGTTTTCTGAGATTGTCGTACTTTCCACTCCTCCTGAAATTCTTAAAATTACTGTTTTTCAGTCCTTCGTAGTTTATCAAGATAGCTTCTTACGATTCATCTAAATTTCTCCATGCAGATTCATTACTATTCATTCACATTTGATACTCTTAATACCTTTCCCAATAAGAGATACAACTTTCATTCCATGTAACTACTAAATTTACTGTATAATTTTCGGATGATATTGATTTTTTTGCAAACACATCCTATTTATGACAATAACAAAAAAATGACTAACAAATCGACAGTTGATTTATTAGTCATACAAATTATAGATTCATTTTTACCTCAGGGGTATCTTTTTAATTTACGTCACCTATTTTTTTATAAACAATTGTTTCTGTCATTCCACCTGCTACCATTTTTCCAATTCTACCTTTGTAGTCTATTTCTTTATATCCAACAATATCAATTGGGTATGTTACGTATGTATACCCAATTTTCACATCTTCTTTTTTAGATTCATGAATTTCATTTCCAGCTTCATCAACATATTTAGTTGTTAAAACTGCCATTCCTTCTAATGGATCAATTCTCTTATACTTGAAAGTAACCGTTGTCCCTACTTCTGTTGTAACTTCTTTCGTTGCTTCATCATCTAAGATATAACCTTTTTCTGTAAAGTCTTTAGCTTCGACCTTAAATGGTTTACCTTTTTCGACCATTTTATTTTCATCTTCTATAAGGAATCCATCATTAACTACATATTTTATCCAAACATTTACAGTTTCTGCTACTGGTTTAGTCTCTATTTTTTTGTATTTAAAGGTAATCGTTGTATTTTTATCTGCTTTGATTGTTTGATTTGATTCTCCTACTAATTCATAACCTCTGTCAGAAAAATCTAAAGATTTCTCCGTAACTGTAGAACCCTTTTCTACCGATTTAGATTCTTGATTTAAAACTACTCCATCAGTTCCTATATGTTCAACTGATATATTTACTTTTTCTACTGGTACAACTATTTTCTTACGGTAAGTAAATTCAATTATATTCTTAGCATTGTCTGTATCAACTGTTATAGTTTTTTCTTTTGTCCCAACAACTTCATAGCCCTCATATTCACCAGCAGTATAAGAGATTTTTTCACCTACTAAAATATCAAAATCAGTCTCAGTAAATTCGCCTAGAACTTTTCCATCTTCTGTTATATCTCTAACAGTAACTTCTCTAGCATCCTTATGAACATAATCAAAAATAATTTCTGCATTGTTCTCAGCTGTTACAGTTACAGAAGACTCACTAATTAAATTCATGTTGTCAAACTCTTTGGCTTTAATAGTGATTTTTTCACCTTTCTTTGCTTTAACTGTTTCTTCTTTTAACACTACTGCTTCCTCTAAGTTATCTTTAGAAGCTACTTGTAAATAGTAAATTTTCATAGACACTTCTTTAACATCTGGTTTCACTGGTGGTTTTGGTTTGTTTGGGTCAGGTTTTATTGGTTTAACCGGTTTAGTTACTGTCCCTGTTCCATCCCCATTATCATTTACTATTATCTTAGAATCTTTATTTTTTTTAGAATTTATTTTAGTTGCACGATTAACTTTTTGAGCATCAGCTTTTTTAATTCCTTCTTTATCAGCTGGAGTCAATGGAGTTTTTGCTATTATGTTTCCTTTAGAATCTTTAACCACAGCATTCACACCATCACCAAAGAAAATAATATTTCCTTCATAAATAAGGTTAGCATCAATAATAGAATCGTTTAATTTCATCAAAGTTCCAATTGTTAATCCCGAGTCTCTAGAAATTAATTCTAAATAATCTCCCCACTTAATTGTATATTGTTTATCACCTTGTTTAATTGTTGTTGAAGTGTTCGGTGCCCACTCTTTATCCTCTGCTTTAACAGTTGTTGAATTAGCAAGCACTACGCCTAATCCTAAACTTGTTAAAACAGTAATTCTTGCATAGTTTTTATGACGTTTCTTTTGTTGCATCAATTTTTTATGATCAAACCTATTCATACACTTCTCTCCTTTTATACACATTTTTATTTTAATTATACATAAAAAGTAGATATTAATATTTTGGAGATTGAACGTTAATTTCTTTGATACCGTTTAATCATGGGTATTTTTTTATTTCTTTCTAAAAATTATTGCTCCTATTGAAGACATTAAAGTTCCTATAGCTACAAAAATAATAGAATTATTTTTCTCACCTGTTTTTGGCAACTCAGTAGGTAAGATACTTGCTTTATTAACTTCTATATCTTTCACTTCTCTAGAAACTTGATCTACTTTTATTTCTGATTGTGTTATCTTTTTAGGAGGTGCAACCTTTTCCGGAACCCATTTGGCAAATAAAGTGAGATCTTCCGTTATTTTTGACAAAAAGTCCCATTTCAATGTCAGCTCCTTATCCTTATACCAATCTGAAAATATAAATCCTTGTTTTATCGGGATTACTGGATATATTGCCACTCCTCCCTTTTCAATAGTCTGACCTTCTATAATTGTCCCACCATTTGAGTTAAACGTAACAACAATATCATCTAATGCATTTAAATTTGTAAAGAAGGTCCACTTAGAAGGATTACCATCATTATCTTTCCCTGCAGTAAAAATTGACTTCACTTCACCTGCGGGTATAATCAATATGTTTGTTTTTGTATCAAATCCAGATTGTTTATTTTTTTTAAACACACTTAAAAGATTAGCTGAAATGATATCTTCCATATTGACTATTTTATTTCCATTCTTATCTAATGTGTAATGTCCGTTCAGATCAATAACAATATTACCTGTATGATCTTTAACATTGTAACATCCTATATAATTAAGCATTCCCGCAGAAATATAAACTACTTCTTGATTAATAGAATGCCAAGCAGAAATTAAGTTAGGAGTATTTCTTAAATCTAATGTTTTTAAGTCCTTATTCCCTAAAAATGAAATAGATGTTAAATTTTTCATACCGTTAACATCTATTGCTGATAAGCCTGTTTTTTTTACGTCTAATGTTTCTAGACTCGTTAAATATTTAACCCCTTCCATAGTTTTTGTGCCATAAGGTAAATACAATGTTTTTATTTTAGATAATTCCTTTTCTGATAATTTGCCATCACCATCTTTATCAAAATAAGTTGATATATACTTTCTAAGTGTATCATCCTTAAAAACATCTAATGCAACAAAATCATTAGTCTGAACACTTTCTTTCTCTGACCGAACTTGTTTTGAAGTGTCACTATTCATTGTCGATTTTTCAGTTGGTATTTTTTCTTTTGTCGATGATGTTTCTTTTGAAGCTACATCTCCATCATTTTTTATCGTTTTTTCTGAACTAGTTAGTTCTTTTTTTTCACTGCTTGACACTTCAGTTTTTTCATTGCTCGATACTTCAGTTTTTTCTTCTGATTTAGGTTGTTCTACTACTTCTTCTTTTGCTGTTGACGTAGACGTGGTAGAATCCATAGTTTTTCCAGCTTCTTCTTTATTATCTATTTGTTCTACTTTAACTTCTGATTCAACACTTTTTTCTTTCACTAATTCCTCCGCGTGAACATTAATTACTGGCATCAGTAATAAAACCGATGAACACAGCAATATTTTTAAATGCGACTTATAAACCATTTCTCTCTCCTCGTTTCTTAAAATATACATTTCACAATAAAACAGACTCTAAAAACTCTTCACATATACCATACTATACCTAATAAATCTGTTCTGTCAATAAAAAATAAAACATAAAAAAAACAAATGACTATAAAACTGTTTGTAACACAACATATAAAAGCCTTACATCGTCAACATATACATTTTTTATACATCATCCGCATTATTAAATGGGTATTTTTTTCTAATTTATATTTTTTAAAATCCCCTTAAAACCATAAAAAAACATCTTATAAAAATCGATAAGATGCTCTTTTTTTATTCTGTTCGTTATTTAACAATTATTTATTTTCAAATTGAGAATTATAAAGATTAGCATAATGACCCTTAGTTTGTAACAGCTCTTCGTGTGAGCCTTTTTCTTTTACTCTACCACCATCAATGACTAGTATCTGATCACAATTTTTAATCGTTGATAAGCGGTGAGCTATAATGAAAGACGTTCTATTTTTTAACAACTCATTTAACCCAATTTGCAGAAGTTCTTCTGTTGCTGTATCAATATTCGCTGTAGCTTCATCCAAAATTAAAATCTTCGGATCAGCTAGTAAGACTCTCGCGAATGAAATTAACTGTTGCTGTCCACTAGATAAAGTACTTCCTCTTTCTTCGACGATTGTATCGTAGCCATTAGGTAGTTTTTCGATAAAGTCATGCGCTCTAACTAGACGGCTTGCTTCGATTATTTCATCTCTTGTAGCATCTAATTTTCCATAGCGGATGTTTTCTAATATCGTACCTGAGAAGATAAATGTGTCTTGTAACATAACACCAATTTGTTTTCTTAACGATAATAGTTGGACATCTTCCACATTAATGCCATCAATCATAACTGACCCATCTGTCACATCATAAAAACGATTAATCAAATTAATGACTGTCGTTTTTCCTGCACCAGTCGGACCGACTAAAGCAATACTCTTTCCTGCTTCCACTTTAAAATCTAAACCATTTAAAATTTTAGCACCCTCTGTTTCATACTGGAATACTACCTGATTGAAGACAACATCTCCTTTGATTGGTGGTAATTCAATAGCATTTTCCTTATCTTTAATCAAAGGTTCTTCATCCAATGTCTCAAAAATACGTTCTAAATACGCAGTAGCAGTCACCAGTTGATTGTAAAAATTACCAATATTAATAATTGGGTTCCAAAAATTAGTCATGTACGCCATAAACGCAATTAACGTTCCTGTTGTCACTTCAATCCCAATTTGTTTGGCTCCTATATAGTAGAGAAAACAAATCGTAAAGACCGAAGTCAGCTCAACTGCTGGCCATAGTAACCTCATAATCTGAACAGCCTTCATCCAAGAAGTACGGTATTGATTCGATAAGTCTTCAAAAATTTCTTGTTTCTTTTCCTCTTTCGTAAATGATTGTGTAATCCGAACCCCTGCAATGCTTTCATGAATATAGGCTGTTAAATTAGATTGCTTATTGCTTAGGGTTTGATAAGCGACTCGTTGAAATCGTTGAATGACAAAGGTCGCAATAATTAATAATGGTAAAAATATCAAACTATATAGTGCTAATTTCACATCAATCATAAACATCACTACTAGCGTAATCAGCATATTAATAATGTCTGATAAAAAATTAATTAAGCCATTACTCAATAAATCGCTTAATGTATTAATGTAATTCACCACACGAATCAAGATTTTCCCATGAGGTTTTGAATCATAATACGAAAAAGGTAATTTCTGAATATGAGTAAAAATATCTGCACGCATGTCTTTTAATATTTTTTGTCCCAATTCAGTGATTTTTAAAATGCGATATCTCATGCACCATGAAATGATTAATAGAGAAACTAAATAAACTGCTCCCATTTGTAGTAACTTTACTTTTTCTTTATTAGGAATAAACTCATCGATGGTTAGTTTCATAAAGTAAGGTCCTAACATCCCCACTAAATTAGCAATAACTATAATCAGAAGAATTCCAATAACAGCTTTTTTGTATGGTTTAATATACGTTCCCAATCGTTTATAGTCCTGCCAACTAAATGATTTACTTAACTCTTCGTCTGTTTGATATGTGTTTCTTTTTGCCATGTCTACTCACCTACTTCAGTCCTAATTGTTTTTCGTACAGTGTGTGATAAATACAATGTTCATCTGCCATTAACGTTTCATGATTGCCTCTTTCCACAATCTCACCCTCATCTAAAACCAAAATAATATCGGCTTCTTTTACAGAGCTAATTCGGTGCGCAATGATAAAAGTTGTTGTTCCATCAATCGCTTCTTTTAGTCCTTCTTGAATTTTAGTTTCTGTGGTCATATCCACAGCTGAGGTCGTGTCATCTAAAATCAAAATAGCTGGCTTAGTCATAAGCGATCTAGCAAGTGATATCCGTTGTTTTTGACCGCCAGACAACCCGACTCCTCTTTCACCAACAATGGTTTGATATCCTTCAGGAAGTCTTTCAATAAACTGGTGGGCATCCGCAATACTAGACATTCGTTCCATATACCCCATATCTATTTGATCCACACCAAATGACAAATTTTCTTCAATTGAATCTGAGAATAAAAACGCGTCTTGCATCACAAGGGAAATATTTTCCCGAAGTTGTTTTAATGACCACTCATTAATATCTTTTCCACCAATTTGAATGGATCCTGATGTTGCTTCATAGAAACGTCCAATCAAATGAACTAAGGTTGTTTTTCCTGAACCTGTTTTACCTAAAATCCCCACAACTTGTCCTGGTTCAATCTTAAAATTAACATCTTTTAGAATAGGTATTGTACTATTATCCGGAAATGAAAAATTAACTGAATCAAAAATAACTTCCCCTGTAAACTGATTTTTTTCTTGGTCTCCTTTTGATTTTATCTGAACTGGCTCATCTAACAGAGCACGAATTTTAACGGAACTTGCAAAGAATCGCTGTGTATCACTAATAATCCATCCACTATTTCTAAGTGGATTATTTAACATCCACAAGTAGTTGGTAAATGTCACGAGTGCTCCAATGGATAAGGTAGAATTAATCGCTAAAAAACCACCTAAAACTAAAGTAATAACAGATAACACACCTGAAAAAAATTCTAACCATGGTAAATACGTGCTTAAAACTTGTGCGGACGCCATATTTTTCTCCATGTAATCATCATTTACTTTGTTAAATTTTTCAATCTCATACTCTTCTCTGGCAAATGCTTTAACTACTCGATTTCCACCTATATTTTCTTCCACCATCGAATTTAAACGTGAGAAAGATTCCCGAATTTCATAAAATTTTGGATAAATCCCTTTTGACAATTTGCTCTGAAGAATATAAATAAATGGTGTGATGAGCATCATCGCTAGTGCTAACATTGGATCAATCTTAAACATGACAATAATCGCTAAAACAAACCACAACACATTTTCCACAATCGTCGAAGCTAGCCACGACACAAAATGGCGCACCGCATCAATATCTCCTGTCATATGAGCTAAAATATCCCCCACACGTGTATGATTAAAATAATCAAAATCTAAAACATGTATCTTTCGGTACATATCATTCCTTAAGTCAAACAACACATTTTGCCCAACTTGCTCAAACATATTTTGATAAGCGTAACGTGTAATAATTTTTAAAACGGTTACACCAATTAAAATACTTAAGTACAAAACTAAATTTTCATCTCCCTTACCCGAAACAATATTGTTAACAATCAAACCAATGACAATTGGATTAATGACTTGAAGTCCTGAGCTGATAATTAAAATAATACTTGCGATAATTTCTGTTTTTAGATAGGGCTTAATGTAGCCAGATATCCATTTTAAATGATCCATTTTCTTCACTCCCTTAATGAAATACTTGTCTTATAATACCTGTAAACCACTCGCTTAAACATGGCATATCTTACCCTTTTGATGTACTATATTATTATAGTTACTTTGTTGTTTAGTCTATAGAAAGAAGGTGCAGCGTATGAATCAAGAGAAGTTTATTAAATACTTAAGTTGGGTGGCAACTGCCATGTCGATTATGATGTATGTCTCTTATATCCCTCAAATTATAGATAACTTAAACGGCGCCAAAGGAAATCCTATTCAGCCACTTGTTGCAGCACTTAATTGCTCTTTGTGGGTTCTTTACGGACTAGGGAAAAAACCACGTGATTTCCCGATTGCTATTGCTAATTTACCAGGGATCATTTTTGGTTTAATTGCTTTTTTAACTGCTTTATAAATTCAAAATTAACCACTTAATTAAGGAGCTTTTCCATGTTAGAATCTGCTAAATCGACTTTTAGCCCTGATATTCTTTATGTTGCTGATGGCTATTTCAAAAAAGGGGAAAAAGCCCCTCTTCATTATCACGATACTATCGAAATTAGTATTGTTTTAAAGGGACCTAGTCATTATTATATTAATCACCAACATTATTTAGTTAATACAGGGGATATTATTATTTTAAATCCTTATACCTTACACTATGAAGAAGAGACAGAAGATGTCAGTCATCACATGCACTTAGGGATTGATAATTTTCAATTTCTAGGCTATGACAAAAATGTTATTCCTATTCAAACTCCGATTATTCGACCTCAACATTCAAATTACTTGAAACAACTCGTTGAGAGATTATTGGACGAAAAAAAAGAAGCTCGTTTATATCAAGAAACCACGATTCAACTTCTAACAACGGATTTTCTCATTTTAATCTTAAGAGAAATCGACAAACAACAATTACCCATTCATCCAATGAACCAAAAAGAAAAAGATAAAACAATCTTAGCCAACTCAATTAAACACTATCTTGAAACTCATCATTCTGAGGATATTAGTTTAGAAAGTTTATCTAGTTCTATGTATATTAGCCCCACTTATATGTCTAAATTATTCAAACAAGAAACGGGAGAAAGTCCAATTAACTACCTCATTAAAGTCCGAATGGAAAAAGCCAAAGAACTACTTAAACAAAATCAATATAGTATTAAAGAAATTGCTAATTTAGTTGGTTATCAAGACGCGTATCACTTTAGTAAACTCTTCAAAAAATCTACTGGCATCTCACCAAGCGAATATATGAAAGGATTACCATTAATTTCATAACTTAATTTTTAAAAGGAGGATTTATAATGATTAGAAAAGAATTACCTTTAGGCTGGACGCTACGACTACCTTCAGATAAACTAATTGTTCTTACAGATGGAATAACTCATGTTGGTGTTTTATATGATGGGAAAGAGTTTGGTGATCCACAAACCTTACTACTCGAATTATCAGAGAATAGCGTCCAAGTAAAATCACTCCCTCATTATATTCATGGTGTGGAGACTACCACTGAAAAAGAAATTATTATCCATCTTAATGAGTTCTTCTCAAACATAGAAAACACAGAAGAGTAAGATAAAAGCAGATTGACTCAACTCGTCAATCTGCTTTTATGTTTTTTCTAACTTTACTCTTATCATAAAAACTAAAATACAAACTACCATTAATGTATTCACCCAAATACACATTCGAAAGGTCTGTCCCTTGTTTTTCCAACTCTTTATTTAGCCACTCCCGGTCTTTATCGAAGGTATCTAACAAATCATCATCTACAAAGCCATTCGTTATAATTGGATATCTCACTAATTCTTCTCCGTAGAGAATAATAGTTAACTGGCCATTTTGTTCTTGGATCGCTCGTTTCACTTGTCTTGTATCATACACATTAGCCGAACGTAATTTAAACATTAAATCACTGGCTGAAATCCCTTTTTTTGCACAACTTTCGACTAACACTTCACCATTTTTTATTAAAATTACTGGCTGTCCATCGATTAAACGTTTCACGAGGCTCACATTTTCCTTTAGATATTTAAACAATGTCACTAAAAAAGTCCAAACAATCAAGACTAAGAAAAATTGTAAAATGGAGACTTGGCTATTATAAATCATCCCACCAATAATTCCCCCAAGGACAAAATTTTGTAATTGATCTAAGGAAGACGTTGGGGCTAAATTGCTTTTTCCTAGTAAATTCATTTGAAATATTAATGAAATCAAACCTATCGCTAATTTTATACCTATTTCTAAGTACTCTTTCATCTAACTCACTCCTCCACTAATTTGACTTGGCTTGCATTCATTAAGTAGGTTTCCTCTAATTTAAAAGAAGACAAATCTGCATTCATATTGATTTGATAATACACATCATCTAACTTGATTAACATCTCATCTTTCACATATTTAGAATTAACCGAAATTTCCTTTGGGTTTTTATTTTGATTCTCACTGATATTTTCAATAAAATTAACCATCTGAGTAGAATTATTTTGATTGGTTTTCCCTACTTCGTATTCATTAATTTGGATCCCGGCCGTAAAAACAATGGCCAAAGAAACTAAAATAATTAAATCTCGATACTTCATTTTATCTTTGCTACGAAATTCCTTTAAAATCACCCAAAGTAATAAACCGAGTAAACCAATAAATAAAACATATTTCCACATATGGCTCTGTGATGACTGATTAACAAAATACTCATATGTATAAAACTCCATTATCCAACACTCCCCTCATAAATTACCTTCCCTTAATTACTTTTATTGTAACACCTGAGTTATTTGAATAACAATTTTAGATTAATTTATTCAGATCAGCTTTTTATGATCATTTCATGGTAAAATAAACCTACTTTGTTAGTGGAGGTTATTATGAAAAAGCGAAAGAAGCAACCTAAGAAAAAAATACGCCAAAGTATTTATAAATACAGTTTTATTTTTACCCTTATTTATTTCACTTTAATTTATTTTCAAAAAAGAATTCTATCTGGGCTTTTTCAAACCCAACTCTCCTTTTCTATTCCAGATACCATCGCCATCTTAACTAGTAGTCATGCTTTAGATGAGCTCACTACAAGAGGTACCAATGGCGCAATACTAGTCGGTGTCTTTCTTATTATTGAAGTTCTCATTTTCGTTAGTGCGATTATCTATTTTCTAATCAAACTTTGGAAAGTTCATTCCTCAAAATATTGGAAAAAATATGATTATGTTCTTGTTTTAGGACTATTCATTTTGTTAATTGGCAGTTTCTATTATGCTTTTGTGACAGCCAACACTTCCCTTGAAACCTTTACAACTGTCCAAAATGCCTTGAATCACTTAGGACCAAAACAACTGGGACAACTAGGTGACAAATGGAAAAACTTTATTTATCATTATGAGTTCTCCTTAGGTTATTTACCTAGAGATATTTCAATTGTTATCGATCAAGTCAAAACGATCGTCTCAAGTGTCAAAGAGATTGCCCAACTACCTGATGTGATTAACGGATGGCTAAACCAGTTAAGTTTATTTAAATTCCATTACTTCCTTGTCATTTGTTCAGGTTCATTTTTAGTGATTCTAGCACAATTATTTGAAAGTCGAAAAATTTGGAATAGATATTTTAAGTTTAATTTCAAAAAGAAAGAACCTAAAGTAAAAACAGAGGATTTAATTAAAGACATGAAGGAAGAACAACAACTCTTAATCAGTCAAATTTACACCTACCAAGAGGACGCTTCTAAAGAAGAACAAAAAAAAGCTCGCAGTAAAAACTATCATCGAAAAAGATAATAAAAAGAGGAAATTGACAGCAAAAGCGTCAATTCCCTCTTTTTATTCTTTAATCATCATTGGAACTAAGCGCCTTTTTCATCACTCTGATTTAGTCCGGGTTCAAAAGGCAGATCCTACGGCAACTTCGCAAATACTAATCAACCCCAAAAGCACGGATTGTTTAGTATTCGCTCCAGTTGCTTGGACCTAAACGCCTTTTTCACCACTCTGATTTACTACTGCTTGTATTTCTTTATAAATTTCTGCGACTTCTTCTAAATCTTGAGCATTGGCACCACTTGCTAATGGGTGACCGCCACCGTGATGACGCTTAGCGATTGTATTAATCACAGGTCCTTTAGAGCGTAAACGGACACGGTAAGTGCCATTTGGTTGTGCCACAAAAATTCCCCAAGCATTAATATCTTTAATTCGTCCTGGCACTGAAATGATGGCTGGTGTTTCTGAATCCACTACATCAAATTTATCTAAAACCTCTTGTGTTAAAAGGACCATCGCAGCTCCCTTTTCATCCACCTGAATATTTTCAGTAACATATCCAGATAAACGAGCGATTTTCACGGTAATTTCATCAATTTGACGATTTAACTTGGCTGCATCAAAAGGAAATTCTCTTAACTTACTTGCCACGTACAGTGTATGACTCGTTGTTGCTGGGTACATGAAACGACCAGTATCCCCAACAATCCCCGCATAAAGAAGACGAGCGGCTTCTGGCGTCATCGTTAATTCTTCTTGATGGGCTTCATAGAAATCATAAATCATCTCACTCGTACTACTTGCTTCCGTATTAATCCATGACAAATCTCCATATGGCTCATCGTTTGGATGATGATCAATCTTAAGTAAGTAATCACCGAGATTGTACTGATCACCACTAATTCTTGGCGCATTTGCTGTATCCGTTGAAATCACCAAAGCACCTTGATACATCTCATCTTCCACTTGATCCATTGTAATCAGATAGTCTAAGTCGTTGACTGAACCACCGATAACATAAATTTCTTTTTCCGGGAAAGTTGTTCTCAAAATTTCTGCCAATCCACCTTGAGAGCCTAATGCATCTGGATCCGGACTTTGATGACGATGAATCATGATTTTTTGATATGCTTTAATTTTTTCTAGAATTTGCTGTGTTATTTCCATTAGAATCTCCCTTTTTATGTCTGTTCCATTAATTGACAGACAATCATTGCTTTTGCCACAATCACATTATCAATATAAACTTCCACATCCATTTTAGCTGAGCGTCGCCCCACTTCAATAATTCGTGGCTTAAGTTCAATCTCGCTATCAATCTGAATCAATTTAAAATAATACAAGCTCATTTGTTCAATCACCGAATTATGATGATAAGTTACCATCATAGTTCTTTGAGCCACAGTTGAAATAATTTGATTTAACACACCAAAGGATAGGGTTCCCATATTATTCACCATTTGTGGTGTCACAACAAATGAAAAATCAGGAATCAAACCATTGTCCTTACTTTCTTTTTCAATTACTTCATCTGTAATTTGATCAGATAATGTATTCGAAACTTGTGGTTGTCTTTGAGCTAACTGCATAGCTTTCATAACATCTCGTCTTGAAACAATTCCTGTTAATGTTAAATCATCTTCGACTACTGGAATAATCTCTAACCCATCCCAAATCATTTGATGCCCAATACTTGCTACACTCATATGATTTTTAGCTCGTCTTGGGTC
The DNA here is from genome assembly GCF_011304195.1 of Vagococcus hydrophili. NCBI lineage: Bacteria > Bacillati > Bacillota > Bacilli > Lactobacillales > Enterococcaceae > Vagococcus > Vagococcus hydrophili. The sequence continues at coordinate 709,414 of NZ_CP049887.1, forward strand.
TTTGGTCATGATTTTTTCAATCGGTTGGGTCGCTTGTTTATTGACCACATCTTTTGATGTAATAATCCCGACTAACCGGTTAGATTTATTCACCACTGGAAAACGAGTAAAGCCACTTGTTTCAGATAGTCGATGATACTCTTCAATCGTATCCTTCACATTTAAATACACCGTTCTCTCAAAAGGCGTCTGAATATCTTCTACGGTCATAATATCTTTTTTAATCATTTGATCACTGATTGCTCGGTTAATCGTTGTCGCTACGGTAAAAGTATCATACGTTGTTCGAATAATCGGCATCTCCATCTCGTCTGCTAAAGATAGAATATCCTCTGATACATCAAATCCCCCAGTTAAAAGGACCGCTGCCCCGTTTTCAAGTGCTAAACGCTGAACACCTTTACGGTCGCCCACAATCATCAGAGAACCTGACGTAATATAGCGCAACATATTTTCTTCTGTCATCGCACCAATGATAAATTTTTTCAATATTTTATCTAAGCCTTTGCGCCCCGCTAAAATATCTCCTTCAATAATTTTAGATACTTCACCAAAGGTTAGTTTTTCAAAATTTTCTTTAATTTTTCTTTCAATTCTTATCGTACCCACTCGTTGAATGGTTGAAACTAAACCAACTGTCTCGGCTTCTTTAATTGCTCGGTAGGCAGTTCCTTCACTTACAGATAACTCTTTAGCTATCCCACGTACAGAAATCTTCTCCCCCACTGGTAAGGTCTCTATGTATTCAAGAATTTGATCATGTTTGGTTACACTCACTGGATTCACCTAATTCTTTCATATTTGTGTTGTTATAGTTGTAAGAATAATCTGTTTCAATTCTCCAATCTACTAATCTTATCCATTTTATCATGATTTTTCATAAAAATGAATTACAACGATTGTAACAGTTTTTTCTATTTTTTTGAAAAATTAAAAAAATATGAAAAAAAGAAAAGTTTGTGTTTCCAATAATGATATGTTAAATTATTGTCACCTTCTTTTTTTATGAAGGTGACAATTTTAGGAGGATTTTTATGCACAATAATATTTATTCAACTCGAAACACACAGACAATAACTAAAATGGGACTTTTTTTAGCAATAATTATCGCGACTGGTTTTTTCTCCATTCCCTTACCCTTTATTGGTGTCCCTATCGTTATACAAAATATGAGTATTATGCTCTCTGGAGGATTTTTAGGTAAAAAATATGGGTTTATAACTAATGCTATCTTTTTATTCTTAGTCTTTATTGGGTTTCCTTTATTAGCTGGAGGTCGTGGTGGTGCCGCTGTCTTTTTAAGTCCTAGTTTTGGTTTTTTTATTGGCTACTTACTTTGCCCAATAGTTATTGGCTTTATTCTCGAAAGAAATACAAAGAAAAGTTTTGTAGTAACCTTCTTAGCTTACTTAATAGGTGGAGCACTTTTTATCAATATCATGGGTAGTTTCTCGATTGCTTATTATAGTCATACATCTCTAATAAACGGACTTAAATCAATCACTGTTTTTCTGCCTTTAGATATCGTTAAAGCGATTATTGCAGCGATCATTCACCAACGTTTGCAACACCTAACACTAAACGGCATAAAAAATGATTAATTTTCCAGATAATAAAATAGATACAGCTGCTATTTTATTTAAAAAACAAACTATTTCTTATCGTGACTTAAAAAATAGCGCTCAGTATTACCAACAAACCATCGACTCTTTAACAGAAGAATTCATTTTTATACCCATGTTTGAAACACCTGAAACAATCTATAAAATAGTGGCTTGTATTTTTTCAAAAAAAGTCTTTATCCCAATCAATCCACTAGATATTTCAGATCAGGTGAGCAAACTATCAAAAAATTTCCCCTCATCTTTCTTATGGGAAACAAAAGATGAGGGGAAATTTTATAAAACCTCACACCCACCCTTGAATTTATCAAAAAACACCTTATTTATTGGGTTCACTTCTGGTTCGACTGGTGAGCCGAAAGGTTTTATTAGAGATAAAAAGAGTTGGCAAAATAGTTTTGATATCTTTCATTCCGTTTTTCCAACAAAAAAATATGTCACTTGCTTAACGCCTTTACACTATTCTTTAGGATTGTATGTTCTTATGCAAACTTTATCTTCTAATCAAACTTTTTTGATGGGAATAAAAAAACTTGACCACCCCTTACTAACAACATCAGTTAGAAATAATCTACAAATCTTTTCAGTTCCAACTGTATTTACTCATTGTTTAACAGCACTCAATAAACAGGTAGATGGCACTTTTGACGTTATTTTAGGTGGAGAACAAACGAATCAACAACATTTAAATTTATTTTCAAAAAAATGTCCTGAAGCAACGCTCTCAGATTTCTACGGAACATCTGAGACGAGTTTTATTTCTTATCATCAAGGACTAACTAGATTAGAAAATAGCGTTGGAACTCTTTTCCCCAATGTTAAAGTGACCATTGATAATCCAACTAATGGAATTGGTGAAATCAACGTCTTTAGTCCCATGATCTTTCAAGGATACTTACAACAGGGAAAAATTGAACCACCTCAACATTTCTTCAAAACAGGTGATTTAGGCAAATTCAAAGATAAACTTTATTACTACGGGAGGAAAGATTCTCGTATCAATCGAAAAGGTGTTAAACTTTTTCCACAGCTTTTAGAAAATATCCTCAGAAGCCATCATAAAATTAAAGATTGTTTTATCTATGGAGAACAAGATACTGATTTTGGAGAACGCGTTGAAGTTCAGATAATTTTTAAAGACACTCAAATTTCTTTACTCGAGTTAAATAGATATTTAAAAAAATTTAATCCTAGTTATAAAATAGATCGACTATACACCGTTACAAAACTAAATATGCATCAAAGCGGAAAGCGAAAAAAATAATTATAAATAGAGGAGTATTATATGGAATCTGTCATGATCATTGATAGCTCACGTTTACCTATTGGAAAATATGGTGGTGCTTTATCACAGTTTCTTCCTGAGCAATTAGGAGGATATTTACTAAATAAGATGATTAATAATATTAACGTTAACCTTCATGATATCGATGAACTTATTGTCGGAAATATTATTGGCGGAGGTGGAAATATCGCTAGAAGAATTGGTCTAACGTCAGGTTTACCCTTGGAAATACCTGCTTTCACGATTGATCGGCAGTGTGCTTCTGGATTAGAGAGTGTCATTACCGCAACAGCAAAAATAAAAAGCGGAATGGCACAATGTATCATCTGTGGAGGTGTTGAAAGTTCCAGTCGAGCACCTTGGTTAATTGAGCGACCTCAACAACTTTTTGGTAAAACTCCTAAAATTTTGGAAAGAGCGCCTTTAAGTGTTGAGCCTTACGGAGATCCTTCAATGGGAGAAGCTTGTGAGTTACTAGCCAAAAAATACGATATCTCTAGACATGATCAAGATCACTATGCTTTTAATAGTCAATTGAAATACCAGAGCGCACTGACTGAAGGGCGATTTACTGAGGAGATAACACCTATCGATCATATCAGCCAAGACGAAAGTCCTCGTTCAAATACAACCCTCGACAAACTAAATTCATTACCCTCTGTATTTAGTAAAAACGGCACCCTTACAGCTGGTAATAGTTGTCCTATCAACGACGGTGCCTCTTTTATGATTTTAGCTAGTAAAGAATTCTGCCGTTTAAATAATATTCAACCTATAGCTGAAATCATTGATGGCGTGTCTTGTGGTGTAGAACCTATCTCTTTTGGTATCGGACCAGTTAGTGCTACTGATAAATTACTTAATAAAAATAATCTAACTATTAGCGACATCCATCGTATTGAATTAAATGAAGCTTTTGCTGCTCAAACCCTCTCTTGTATAAAACTAGGGCAATGGCCCATTGATAAAATTAACGTTTCAGGAGGGGCTTTAGCTTTTGGTCATCCTTTCGGCGCAACTGGGGCAATACTTGTTAGACGATTAATCACTGAACTCCATAGACAAAACAATCTAGAGTTAGGACTTGTCTCAATGTGTGTCGGTGGTGGACAAGGAACGTCGCTTCTTATCAGAAAGGTATCATATGGCAACTAAAGAAATTTTTATTAATTCAAAAGAAATCAATAGCTTCAATCAGTTAGTCCATTATTCTGGATCAACTTTTTCTAAAGCTTACTTTTTAACTCTTTGGCGGTATTTTACTGTTGATGACCTAAAGGATACGCAACATCTACTAGTTGAACAGCATATTGACGACTTCATCCCGATTATTTTAGACGAATATTACTCAGTTACCCTTAATAAAATTGATGTACTAACCAAAAATGACATAAGTTTTTGGACATATGAACTCTTAATAAAAAAAGGAGAAAAAAACTATGCCAGATGTCTCTCAAAGATCTACATTAAAGAAAATAGCTAGTTTTTCTTTTACCCAGGAGGATATTTTAGCCTATAGAAATTTCTCTATGGATCTAAATCCTATTCACTTAGAAGGCGTTGTTTTTGGCATACAATTAATGGCTACCATAGAGAATCACCTACTTAATTATCTAAGATGTCCTATTTTTAATAACTTATCTTACTACTATTTGGATAAAGTTTACGCAAATGACACCATCGATCTCTATTTGGATGAATATTCTCATGATTTTACAGTTTGTAGTTTAGACAAAACAATTGGGAAAGGAAAGATTTCTATTGAATAAAGTAATTGTTATAACAGGAGGTACAAAAGGGATTGGTCGTGCCTTAGTTGATTGGTATTTAAAAAAAGGATTTTGTGTGGCAACTTTTTCTAGCCAAGAAAAAAATACCCAGCATCTACAAAGTTGCTATCCGGAGCACCCGAATCTGCTCATTGAGACTTTTGATATTAGGCATCAATCGGCTGCTATTCAATTTGTAGAAACAGTTATTCAAAAATTCCACCAGATTGATACGTATATTTTTAATAGTGGCATTTGCGAAGATAAGACTTTTCTTAAAATGACTTATGAACAATGGAAAGATGTCATAGAGATTAACCTCACTGCTCATTTTTCTATAACTCAAGCTATTTTTAGACAAATGACACTACAGGACGGGCAAAAAAATATCTTCTTTATGACTTCTCAAGCTGGGATAACAGGATCTTTTGGACAATCCAACTATGCTGCTAGTAAGGCTGGATTAATTGGATTATCACACACATTAGCATTAGAAGGGAAAGCTCATAATATTAAAGTAAATGCTATTTCTCCTGCCGCTGTTACTGACATGACTTTACCTGTTATTGAAATGATTGAACAAAAATGCCAACAAACTCACCAACCTTTTCCTAAAGAGTGGCAGATTGGTTCTGCAAGAGATATCGCAGCTGGAATCTATGAGTTAACCTTGTTAAATCCTGCTCCATCAGGTGAAATTTATTCGATTAACGGGAACGCTATTCAAGTATATTCAAAAAATGAGAAAAAAAGAGATTCCAAAAATTACTTATAATTTTTGGAATCTCTCTTTTATGCTATTTTTTTGCTTGTCTAAAACGTCTTATCGTTACGACAGTTGCCAAAAGACAAATGATAAATGAAACAATATAAGTAATATGCATCCCGTAAACAAAGATATCTGGTCTACCTTCTACATACCCTACTACTTTTTCACCTAAATTAGAACTCATGGATTGATATAGAATAGTTGTTGATAAAGAAATACCAATAACCATTCCTAAATTTCGAGCCAGTGAATTCAAACTACCCGCAATCCCGTACTCTGATTTATCCACACTAGACATGATGATTGTGTTATTAGGCGCTTGGAACATGGCATTTCCTGCACCCACAAGTGCCATAATTACTACAAATAAAAAGACTGGTGAACCTTCACCTAAAACTAAATAACCAATCTGACCTAAAGTTAGTAACACCAGCCCAACTAGAGTAATCATATGTGGCCCTTTTTTATCTGTTAAGTAACCACTTAAAGGTGCGCCAACAATCATCACTAAAGGAAAGACCATCATTAAGAATCCTGCTGTTTTAGCTTCTAACCCTAACACATTTTGTAAATAAAAAGGATTAATCACATTCGCAAAAAAGTTAGTAATAAAAATTAGAGTAGCTGTAAATAAGCTAACTGAGAACATTTTATTTTTAAATAATTTCAACTGAACAAGAGGCTTCTCATGATTTGACTCATGACGATAAAATAGATACAAAGTGAGTAAAGATACGACAATCATCCCTAAAATCAATGGGTTTAGAAAGCCTTTTTCTTGCCCTAAGAAGATACCACCAAAGAATAACATGATGAAGAGAGCAAATAAGATAAAGCCTAGATAATCAATACTTTCACCACTTTTTTCTTCTTCTTTAGGTAAAAAGTACCAACCGAATAGTAAGGTAATAATTCCAACTGGAACATTGATCCAAAAAATATATGACCAATTAAAGTGAGATAAAATGACGCCACCAACACCCGGTCCTGCAATGGCACCTAATGAAACAAAAGAACCAATTAAACCAAGAGCACGTCCTCTTTCACTTGCTGGGAATATTTCAGTAATAATCCCTGTTCCTGTCGCCATTGTCATACTAGCGCCTATCGCTTGAACGATTCTTGAAACTAAAAGTAAACTCAGACTTCCTGGAATCCCACATAAAAAAGATCCAATCACAAAAACAATCGTGCCGATTTTAAAGACTTTAATCTTACCAAAACTATCGCCGATTTTACCAAAAAACAACAGAAACACACAAATGGCCATCAAGTAAACTGAAACAACCCATTCCGATTGATTCATAGGTACTCCAATACTTTCTGAGATGGTTGGTAAGGCAATATTAACAATACTACCATCTAATGTTGACATAAATGTAAATAAACCAATCGCCGCTAAACTAAACCAACGATACTTTAATGTTTTTTCTTGATTCACTCTATAACTCCCCCTACAAATTGAAGAGGCTGACAAATTAATAGCGTCAGCCCCTAATGATTAATTATTTATTTTCTTTTTTGACTTGATTCCATGATAACTGGTAAAATAACCGGTCTTCTCTTTGTTTGTTCATACAAATGACGACTTAGTTGATCTCTGATTTCTTGTTTTAAAACGCCCCAGTCAAAATCTTGTTTTTCTAAGTTTTCTAAAACAACTGTCTCAACAATCGCTTCACTTTCTTTCATCAAGTCAGTGCTTGTCTTAACATAAACAAAGCCACGCGAGGTAATTCTTGGTTTTGAAATAATTTTCTTAGCGCGACGATTAATCGTTACTACTGCGATAAAAATGCCATCCTCAGATAAAATCTTACGATCTCTTAAGACAATATTACCAATATCACCCACACCTAAACCATCGATTAAGACATTATCAGCATCTGTTGAACCTGTCATTCTTAAACGACCTTTTTCAAATTCAAGAATATCTCCTCGACCTGTAATGAAAATATCTTGGTAAGACATGCCTAGTTCATGAGCCAAATCAGCATGAGCTGCAAGTAATCGGTACTCACCTTGAACGGGTACAAAGTATTTTGGTTTCATTAAGTTAAGCATTAATTTTAAATCATTTTGATTCCCATGACCTGAAACATATAAGTTATCTGAAATTGTTTTAACCGTTCCACCAGCACGGTAAATCATATCTTCCGTCTTAGCCACTGTTGTTTCCACAGAAATAGCTGGTGTTGTCGTGATGTAAACTAAATCACCTTCTTGAATCTTGATACTACGGTGACGTTTACTTGCCATTTTTTGTAGTGAGTGAAGAGGCTCACCCATACGACCTGTTTCTAAAATCAAAATGTTTTCTGGATTTTTGTTTTTCATTTCTTTTTCAGTAATAATTAAATCTTCATTAGGTAATTTCAATTTGCCTAATTTAATCGCTGTTTTAACGATTTGTTCCGCATCTTTCCCAGTTAAGACAACTTGACGCTCTGACTTAGCCGCTGCATTCAATACTTGTTGCACGCGTTTAATGTTACTAGCAACACTTGCCACAATAATACGGCCTTCCCAGTAGCGAATCGTATCATAAACTTCTTCTGCCGTTTGATTTTCAGATGCAATCAATTGGGCACTCTCTGCATTAGATGAGTCACTTAGAAGCGCAAATACGCCTTCTTTACCAATTTCTGCTAATCTTGAAAAATCTGTTTTGTAATCATCTGTGGCACTTTGATCGAATTTAAAATCACCTGTGTAGACAATGCTACCTTCTTCTGTCTTAATCGAAATTCCAATTGAATCTGGAATAGTATGTGTCGTGCTAAAGAAACTGATAACCGCATGACCAAAATCAATTTCAGTAAACTCATCTACCACATGGAAATCTTTGAAATCCTTGGTATTCGGGTAATTTTTAACATTTATTTTAGCTAGTTCTGTTGTTAACTCTGTTCCAAAAACGGGCACTTTTATATTTTCTAATAAATAAGGTAATGCACCGATAGCATCCGCGTGTCCATGACTCAAAAAGACACCCGCAATTTTATCTTTGTTCTCAATCAAATAAGAAAAATCTGGTATTACCATATCAATTCCTAATTGTTCATTCTCTGGATATTTCAGTCCGCAGTCTAACACAAAAATTTCGTTCTCTACTTCGATAACATAGATACTTTTCCCATTTTCTCTAACTCCGCCAAGAGGGACTATTTTAATTTGACTCACTCTTTTTTCACCTCATCAATTTTTGATTAATCTCACTTAATCAAAAGTTCTTTCTTTTATTATTAAGAGATACTTTTTTCTATCTCTATTGTTTACTAATTATTTACTCTCACAAGAGACATCGCATGTAATCTTTCAGCGATTTGAACCGAATTCCAGGCAGCACCCTTGAGTAAGTTATCTGATACTACCCACAGATGGAAACCAGTCGTCACATCTAAATCACGACGAACTCGTCCTACAAAGACTTCTTTTTTGTCTACTGAAGTTAAGGCTTGAGGATAAATTTGTTCTTTTGGCTCATCCTCTAAAATGATTCCTTCAGATTGACTTAAAATATTTTTGATATCATCTGGCGTCACTTGATCTGTTTTAATCTCAATATAAACAGATTCCGAATGCCCCGTCATGACAGGAATCCGGACACAGGTTGCTGACACTTTAATTGTGTCATCTTCCATAATCTTTTTCGTTTCATTAACCATTTTCCACTCTTCATTTGTATAATCATCCTCTGAAAACACATCAATTTGTGGTAAGGCATTGAAGGCTAACGGGTAGTGTTTCTCATCTCCAGAACAAGGTAAAATATTTGCTTCGACTTTTGTTTCTCCCGCTAACATTTGACTCGTTTGTGTTTTCAGTTCATTAATTGCTGACATACCCGCACCACTAACCGCTTGATACGTTGAGACAATAATTCTATCCAACCCATAAGCTTGACGAATCGGCTCTAGTGCGACCATCATTTGAATAGTTGAACAATTTGGATTAGCGATAATGCCTTGATGATTTTTTAACGCTTCTGAATTCACTTCTGGTACAACAAGCGGGATATCTTTTTCCATTCTAAAGGCACTTGTATTATCAATGACTACGCAACCACGTCTGACTGCTTCATTGGCATATTGTTTAGAGATAGAGCCTCCTGCACTAAATAAGGCAATATCGACACCTTCAAAAGAATCATTTACTAACTCTTCAATCAGATATGTTACACCTTTAAACGAAATTTCTTTACCCGCTGAGCGTTTTGAAGCTAAAAACTTAATACTTTCAATTGGTAATGAACTATTTTCAAGCATTTCTTTCATCTTCGTACCCACAGCTCCAGTTGCTCCAACAATTGCTACGCTGTATTTACCCAATAAAAACTCCTCCTTCATTTTTACATAATTCTCCCGATTTTACTTATCCTCTATTTTAGCATAAATTTTAAAAAAATTCTTTATCTAATATTTTACGAACTTAAAGAAAAAAAGAAACGAAAAAGTCGCTAAACTTTTTCGTTTCTTTTAATCAATTTAGTTAGTTTCTTTCTTGTAATAAATTTTACCAAATAGCATTAACATCAACATACCTAAAACGGCAGCCATGATATTTTCTTCTTCACCTGTTGCAGGTAAAGCACTATTTGATTTAAGAACAATCGGTTTTGTTGCTGATTTGTTCGTGCTAGTAGTAACAAATTTGATTTTTTCTTTAGGAACGACTACTGGATCTACTTTAATTCCAGGTTTAGGTTTAACAATTGTTGGTTCTATCGGCTTCACTGGATCTACCGGTTTAATTGGGTCAACCGGATCTACTGGTTTCAATCCATCAATAATAGCTCTAAGTTCCTGCATGATTGCTTCCATCTCTTCTAATGAATCCACTGAGTTTAAATAATATAACCATTCAGTTTCTTCTTCAGCTGAAATTAAACCACTCGTTACCCAACTTGTAATTTCATCTTCATACCCTTTAACAACTGCTTCGTCTTCTTGTTGTTTAGGTACAACGACTTCATCATAAAATTTAGTGAACAACGCATCAATATCAGCTGCGTTATCTAACACACTAATTAAAAGCATTAGTGAAATATACTCTTCATATGAAGCATAACCATCAACCATCCAGCCGAATGCAGTCGCATCAATCGCTGCAATTTGTTCACTTAACTCAGGATGAGGTGTTGCTTCGTCCATTGCTGCTCGTAACATCTCCATAATAACGTCTAATTCTTCAAGTGAAGTTGCGCTGTTTAAAAAATGTAAGTAAACAACTTCACTTTGTCCATTAATTAACCCTTGCGCTACCCACGAAGCAATTTCATCTTCATAACCTTTGATTAACTCTTCAATAGGGAAATTTTTTGGTACAACAACTGTATCATAGAAATTAGTAAAAATTTCATCAATTTCAGTTTGTGTTTTAGCATTATTAATTAATGCCATCACAGCATTGTACTCTTCTACTGTTGCATACTTACTATTCACATAACCTTTAATTGTTGCATCTAAATCTGCTTTTTGTTGTTTCAATGCTTCTTCTTCAGCTTTTATATCTGGCTTTACTTCTTCCGGTTTTGTCTCCGGCTTCACTTCTTCCGGTTTCGTTTCCGGCTTCACTTCTTCCGGTTTTGTTTCCGGCTTAGCTTCTTCCGGTTTTGTTTCCGGCTTCACTTCTTCTGATTTTTTAGAATCAACTTTAACCAGGTTAACCACTTTTTCATCGTTAACTTTTGTTTCCGTTGTATTTTCTGCCATTGTTGTTACTGTACCTAACATAAAAGCGCTAGATAATAAAACAATTGAACTCATAAATTTATTTCCCTTCATAAAATCTCCTCCTAAAATACATGTTACCTTATAAAACGTTCCATTTCTACAGAAAACAGATAAAAAACACCTTAAATATATTTTTAAAACATAAAAAAACGACATCATAAAGACATCGTTAGTTAAATTGAGCATTATATAATTTTTCATAGACTCCTTTTTGATTTATCAGAGCTTCATGTGTGCCATCCTCCACAATTCCTGCTTCATCCACTACAATAATCCGTGTTGCATGCTTAATCGTAGCTAATCGATGAGCGATCATTAACGTGGTTCTTCCTTCAGATAACGACATCAATGATTCTTGAATAACTTTTTCCGTTTCCGTATCTAACGCTGAGGTCGCTTCATCTAAAATTAAAATAGGCGGATTCTTTAGAAACATTCGCGCGATAGCTACACGCTGTTTTTGACCACCGGATAATTTAACCCCTCGTTCTCCAATAATGGTTTCCAACCCATCTGGCATATCTGAAACAACTTTACTTAAATGAGCCAGTTCAACCGCTCTTTCTATTTCTTCTTCTGTTGCCCCTAATTTTCCGTATGCCACATTCTCTTTAATACTACCTGGAAACAAGAAAACATCCTGTTGCACAATCCCTATTTGCTGGCGTAATGAGGACATTTTTATATCTTGAATACTGTGACCATCAATCTGAATACTCCCAGAATCTATCTCATAAAATCGTGGCAACAAATGACATAAGGTTGTTTTCCCGGCGCCACTTGGACCAACAAAGGCTATGGTTTCACCACGCTTAATTTCTAAATTGAGCTGATTAAACACTTCTGTTCCATCATCATATGAAAAAGAAACATTTTGATAGCTAATATCACCTGCTAAATAATCAACTTCTTTAGCCTCTTTTTTGTCCTCAATGGCAGGCTTTTTATCTAATTCTTCTGTAAAACGTTTAAATCCAGCAAAACCTTTTGGATAGCTTTCTAACATCGCATTTATCTTCTCAATTGGGCGAGCAAATACATTCGATAAAAGGATGAATCCTACGAAATTCCCATTCGTAATTTCTCCTTGAATCACGTAGTAAGAACCAAATAATAAAGCAAATAAACTAATCAAACGAATCAAGAAATAATTATAGGAAGAACTCACTGCCATCGTTTTATAAAAGGCTAATTTTGATTGACGATACAGTTGATTAAGTTTTGAAAAACGTTGTTGCTCATACTCTTCATTAGCAAAGGCTTGCGTTACTCGAATCCCACTCACACTCGCTTCGATGCCTGCGTTAAACTCTCCTAAATTTTCATAAATCTGTGTATTAACTCGTGTCATTTTTTTATTAAAAAAGGCTAATGCTAACGTGATAAACGGAACTATCACCGCAGTTGCAAGAGCTAAACTACTATGAATGTTATACATCAAGGTAAATGAACCAACTAGCGTCATAATAGTTATAAAAATATCTTCTGGTCCATGATGGGCCACTTCTGAAATTTCAAATAAATCAGTTGTCAGACGACTCATTAGTTTACCTGTCTTTTGATTATCATAGAACGAAAATGGTTGTTTTTGAAAATGACGAAACAATTCATTACGCATATCTGTTTCAATGTTTGTCCCCAATTTATGTCCAAAATAAACAACAATATACTGAAACACAGTATTAATAATGTAGAAAAATAATAGCATGGCACTGACCATAAAAATCAATCGTAAATTCCCTGTAGGCATTATTTTATCAATCACTTGATTCACAATCACCGGAAAACTTAACTCTAAAATAGCTGCAATAATGGCACAACTAAAATCTAGTATAAAAAGCGCCCTATATGGTTTGTAATATGAAATAAATCTTTTTAACACCCTAATTCCCCCTTATTTCCTTAATAACTTTCTATTCTATCAAAGAATCTTTAAAAAAACTCATTAAATAACTCGTTGTTTTTTTATAGACTCTTTTTTATAACAAGTAACAAAATAAGTTACTTATTTATTGTAAGACTCTTTGTTATATGGTTTAATTAAAAAATCTTATTGAAGGGAGTTTTTTTATTATGACACAATCACAACGCATCAATATAAGTTTTATTATTTTACGAGTTTTCTTAGGAGGGACGATGGCTATTCATGGTCTGCAAAAAGTGATGAATCTTGCTGATACAACTGATTTCTTTGTTAGCTTAGGGTTACCTAGTTTCATGCCTTTAATTATCGCTGCTATTGAAATTTTTGGTGGTATTTTTATGATCATTGGTTTGTTAGTTCCTCTTGTTTCACTTGGATTCATCGCTATCTTAGTTAGTGCTACTTTCATGCTAAAAGCAGGAGCAGGTTTTGTAAACGGCTATGAATTAGAAGTTTTATTAATTGCTATGAGTCTTGTTGCTGGACTTTCACATTGGAGCAAAAAAATATTTTTACCTTTTTCAATCAGTGAATAGAAAATAAGAGGTTGTGACAGAAGTGTTCAGCTTCAAGAAATAAGAAGGAAATCACGAAAATTGCTTTTCAAATTTTTGTGATTTTCGGCTTATTTCCGAAGAAGCTACTTCTGTGACACCGCTTTATTTGTAAAAAGAGGGACTGTGACGTACTTATGTCACAGTCCCATTTTTTTATTCTATCCCCACATCCAAGATATCTTTAATATCTTCCATGGTCATTTTACCTAAATCTTTGGCACTTTCTGAGTTTAGAACTTGTTGGAACAATTCTTTTTTCTCAGCTTGAAGTCGGTTCATTTTCTCCTCAACCGTTCCTTCTGAAATCAAGCGCCAGACTTCAACTTTTTTCTTTTGACCCATACGGTGAGCACGCCCAGTTGCTTGATCCTCTACTGCTGGGTTCCACCATAAATCGTAAAGAATAACAGTATCCGCACCGGTTAAGTTCAGGCCTGTTCCACCTGCTTTTAGCGAAATCAAGAAGACATCTTTGGCCCCACGATTGAAACTATCAACCATCTCTTGTCTCTTAGCTAAAGGTGTACTACCTCGTAAATAAAACGTCTCAATATCTAATTTAGCTAATTCTTCTTCTAAAATACTTAGCATACCTGTAAATTGAGAGAACAGTAAAATTCGACGTCCATTAGCTTTTGCCGTTTGAATCATATCAAGTGCTTGATTCATTTTACCAGAATCACCTTCATAGTCTTCAATAAACAACTGTGGGTGACAACAAATTTGTCTTAATCTCGTTAAACCAGAAAGAATTGAAATCCGGTTCTGATTTAATTCTTGTTTCGTCATACCAGCGACACTTTTTTGCATTTGTCTTAGATGTGCCACGTAGACTGTTTTTTGTTCTTCAGTTAAATGACTGTATAAATCAGTCTCCACTTTATCTGGTAAATCATCTAGAACTTCTTTTTTCTCACGTCTCAAGACAAATGGTTTAATCATCATCGCAATTGTTTCAGTCGTTAATTGTTTGTAACGTCTGAGTGGTGGGAAAAATCCTGGCATTAGAATTCTAAACAACGCCCATAACTCTTCAATTTTATTCTCAATTGGTGTCCCACTTAAAGCAAAATAATGTTCTGCTTTTAGCGTTTCAATCGTTTGGAACGTTTTGGTTGCTGCGTTTTTAATCATCTGAGCTTCATCTAAAATTAAACTATGGAAGGTCATTTTTTCGTAAACATCATAATCTTGTCTTAACGTCGTGTATGATGTCACTAAGATATCTGTTTCAGTATAATTCTCAATAATCTCGGTTCTTTCTAACTTACTTCCGATAACCACTTTAACCTTTAAATCTGGGGCAAATTTTTGAATTTCAACTTGCCAATTGTACAACAGACTGGCTGGTGCGACGATTAAAACAGGTTCAGTTAATTTACCTTCTTCTTTTTCAGACAATAAATAAGTAATGGTTTGAACTGTTTTACCAAGTCCCATATCATCGGCTAAAATACCACCAAATTGATAATGACTCAACATTTTCAACCATTTAAAACCGGTCACCTGATAATCTCGTAAGGAAGCATTTAAGCCCTTAGGTAGTGCCACCTCATAGTTACTCGGATGAGTTAAATTCGTCACCATCTCTGTAAATAGATCCGTCGTCTCAACGTCTTTCATCTCTGATAATGCCTGATTAACCATTAAACCACGGTAACGAGGAACTTCTAGTTTTCCTTTACGAACTCTAATATCGCCTCTTAATTGTTGTAAGACTGAGCTGGTCTCTTTAAACCCTTGTTCGTCTAAGAACAGGATTTGCCCACTCTTAAGCTGATGGTAATCTTGTTGTTTCATCAAACTTACTAATACGTCATTGATTTCATTTTCTTCAATGTTTGAAATATCGAACTGAATATCTAACCATGAACCATCTTCAATCACTTTGACTTTTGGTTGATGCTCTGTAGAATTTAAGAAAAGTTGCGCCACATTTGGAGCAATCCCCACTTCAGCATAACGTCGAATCGTTGGTACTTCTTCACGAATAAAGGCATATAATTCTTGCTCTTTTGGTAATTGTTTCAGGTAAGCATTTTTTCTTTTAGCATACCCAAAATGTTGTAATAACTTCTCGATTCTTTTCTCTTGGACTTGATTTCTAATCACTTGTGATTCTTTACCAAGTGACGTTGAGTGCTCTTTATGACTAGAGAAAACAAACTCTCCGTAAACATAATCCACTCGTGCTTCAAGTTGACCTTGTACTTCTTCAATCCAAATTTTCGACCTTAAGGGTACTCGAATCATCTCACTTTGTAAATCATCAGAGACATACACTTTCGCGACAGAATCTAAGTTGGGTAAGATATAAGAAAATAGATCTCCTACATTATCTTTTGTAAAGACAATCTCAGGTTCTTCTAAACGTTTTAATAATTGAAGGAGTAATTCATAGCGCTCCGATTGCTCATTGGTCAATTCATAAATTGAATGATTGCCAATCGCCCATTGGTATTTTTCTAAATACATCTCAATTGGGTCTTTAATTTCCATTTTATAATCCGTTGTCCCAACAGGTGAAATACACACATCAATAGGTAACTTACCCTCTTTGAAGTAAATCGTTTGTTTTTTATCTTCTGGTGTATTAAAAATTAACCTCTCCGTTTTAGTTAATTCTTCAACGAAAAACTTAACTGTTTCACTACCTAATATCAAATAGCGACGATTGATTTTCCCTTTTTGTTGGACGCTTGTTTGATCCAATAAATCTTGTGCTTCACGTATTTCAAGAAGCTTATCTAATAGCGTGATATCTCGTTGTGAAAATGAGTTTTCACCAATCACAAATGATTTTTCATTTAACTTGTAAGTCGCTTTTTTTTCATAACAATCTAAAAATTCTTGGATATTTTTCACCACGTAAGTTTTGCTACCTGGAAAACGACTGCCTAATTTTAAAGAAACAGCAATAACTGACTGTTCTGGATGAAAAGATAAGGTTTCTACCACATCCATAACAAACTCCATTTTTAATGGATCGCTTGTTAGTAGTGTTTTCTCCGTCTCGGCTTCTTGTAATCTTTCAAAACTTTTTGAAAAAATATCTGCGTGTGATGGTGGTGTGTATATTTTTTGTGTGTTAACTTGTTTCTTAATGTATCTGTTCAAGCCTTTTTCTCTTAAAGCAAGTTCGGTTGCTACGGTGTGCTTACAAAAGCCATGCTGTTGCCAGTACTGACATTGACACACATCTTCTTCTCTTGCTGTTCCATCTAATTCAATGTGAAACACTTCTGACCCTACAACATCAGCATACCAAACTTGTTGTTCTTCATTTTTACTGATCGATACGACACGCCCATCTTTGGCGTACTCTCGACCTTCTTCAACTACTTTTTCAGGGATGGACCATTTCATACGTATCACTTCCTATTCAAATTCTAGTCGCTCTTCTACATAACTCTTACCGTCTAGTGTTGATTTTATTTGTAATTGTTGCGGAATTCGTTCTTTTAATTCTCTAACATGAGAGATAATTCCGATTAATCGGCCATCCCCTTCAATACTCTCTAATGACCTAATTGCCATCTCTAAAGCATCTTCATCTAAAGAGCCAAACCCTTCATCAATAAACATGGCATCAATTTTTATTCCCCCGGCTTCTTCTTGAATCACTTCTGCAAGGGACAAAGCCAGAGATAATGCTGCGATAAAACTTTCTCCACCTGATAATGTATTAACACCTCTTAAAGAGCCTACATTATCATCAAAAATATTAATTTCTAAGCCCGTTTTTTTCTTAAAAGAACCTTGCTCTTCTTTCAGTTCAAATTGATAGCGCCCATGAGTCAGTAAGACTAGTTTTTCATTGGCTCTCTCCAAAATTCGCTTTAAATAAGTTTGCAGAACAAAACGCTCCATACTTAGTTTATTGCCACCGTCTCCCGTTAACACATTCGTTAACTCGCTTAATTCTTCTAGTTCCTCTAAATCTGTTTTCATTTCTTGTTCTTTGGTTGAAATAGTGCTTAGTATTTTCTGATTTTGTTTCATACGGTACTCTAATTTAGTTAACCGTTCCTGTTGTTCTTTTTCAATCGTTGTTATCTTTTCTTGTTCCTTTAGTAATTCCTTAATATCAGGTTCTTCTTTGTTTTCTAACTGACTAACTACTTCTTTTAAGTTAACTTCCAAAACATAGGTCTCTTGCTCATAAGCTTTAACTTGGTTTTCCATTGTTGGTAATTTTTCTAAATTTTGAATCAACTCATTTAAGGTTTCCTCATCTAAGTTGCTGTCTTTTAAAAACGTTTTAACTTTTTCTGCTTCTTTTTGAACTTTTGCTTCTCGTTCATTTTTTTGAACAAGAGTATTTTCTAAATTAGTTTTATCAATTAGTGCTTGTTTGGTTTGATTGCTGATTGTTTCATTAAGCGTTGAAACTGCTTCTTCCCACGTATTCACTTGGTTCTGCAATTTAAATACTTCTTGTTTCATTTCACTAACACTTTGCCATGTTTTAGGAAGCCTTGTCAATAACTCTTCATAAGAAACATTTAGCTGTAAAATTTTGTTCTCATCATCCCTCATTCGACTTTCTTGTGAGCTGATTGTCTCCACTAGCTTGATGTGCTCTTTAGTTAACTCCTCTAATTGTTTTTCTTCTGTTTCAATTTTAAGTAGCAACTTTCTTTGCGCTTCTAGTTGTTTACCTACTTCTTCTTGGAGTTGATTTAAACTGGATAGCCACATGGTTTCTTTTTCTGTTATTTCAAAATAAGCCTGAACTTTTCCCTTCGTTTCTGCTACTGATTTTTCAGAAGATACTAATTCTTCTTGTTTAAACGCTATCTCTTTTTCTAAGATAATTAGTTGTTCCTTACAGGCTACCGCGTCATTTTCAGCTGTTTCTAATGATGACTCCAGTGCACTCATTTCTTCTTTTGATATTTCTTGTCCATGGAAAGGTTTTGGGTGGTCTAAAGAGCCACAAACAACACATGCCTCGCCCTCAATTAAATCTAAACTTAATTTGGCTATTTGAGCTCTGGCTACATCGCTTTTCAATTGTCTCTGTTGTTCTTGTTTCTTTTGCCAAGTTGACATAAGCTCAATCTTCTCAGTTTCAAATGTTGCTAATTTTTCAGATAAAAGAGTCACTTTCTGACATTCCTTTAAATAACCGTGCACTTCTTCTTGCTTTCTAATTAACTCTGCTTCTTGTTTTTCAAGGCTGAAACGCTCTTCAATAACCACTGTTTTAGTTTTTATGAACTCTTTGGAATCTGATATTTTTTTTTCTAAATCCAGTAAGTTTTTCTGCAGAATTTCTTTTTCTTTTGTTAAGAGACTTAACTGTTCCACTGTTGCTTTTTTCTGAACATCAATGAGTTGTTTTTTCTCAAATAAGGGAATACTATCTTGAATTTCTTGCAAGTTTTTACTAGCTATTTTAACTTGCTCTTCTTCCAACGTTAACTGTTCTAATTCAATGTGCTTTTCTTTTAAATCAGCTTCATTGGTTTCAATCCTGTTTCGTAACTCTATCTCTTGTCTTCTAGTTACTTCTAATTGTTCCTTCGATTCACTTAAAGTTTTTATCGTCTCTTCGATTTTTGTTACTTTATTTAGTGTTTCAATATATGTTTTAAGCTCGTTAATTTCTGGTCTTTGCTCATTCAACTTATCTAATTTAACCATTAATTCTTGCTGTTCTTTAAACAACTCAGATAATTTAGTCGCTACTTGGATTTTCAGTTGTATCTTTTTAACCAGCTCATTACTTGTCTCTAATTCTTTAGCCAATTCTGCTGTTTCACTTTTGTACACACTCGCCTGTTCTTCATACAAGGCTAAAATATCTTGGTAGTACATTTCTGCTGTTTTTT
Organism: Vagococcus hydrophili; assembly: GCF_011304195.1. Taxonomy (NCBI): domain Bacteria; kingdom Bacillati; phylum Bacillota; class Bacilli; order Lactobacillales; family Enterococcaceae; genus Vagococcus; species Vagococcus hydrophili. The sequence goes on from NZ_CP049887.1 coordinate 728,912, forward strand.
GTTCTTCAAATACTTTTTGCCATTCTAACTGTGCGGTTAAAACGATCAGTTCTTGTTTAATATCTTTCAAGTTTGCTTCTTGCTGTTTTTTCTTTTGCCTTAAAATATCTGCTATATTTTGATAAAAATACGTATTAAATAATTTTCTTAACACTTTTTCTTTACTGTCACTGTCTGCATTTAAAAAGCGTCTAAACTCCCCTTGTGGTAACATGACGATTTGTGAGAACTGCTGCTCATTTAATTGAATTAAATCACTTAGAAAAGGTCCCACATCTTTTTGCTTCGTTAGTTGGTTGATTTCTTCTTTATTTTCATCAAAGACAGTCAGATTAACGACGGCACCTTGTTCTCTAAACCCTTCACCTCTTTGCTTTTTCACAAGTTGTTCTGGCTCTCGCATCACTTCATAGGTTTTCTGACCTTGTTTAAAGGTAAAAATGACTTTGGTTTTCTTTCCCATTTCAGCAAAATTTGAGCGCATTTCTTTTCCTTGGCGTAAGCCCCCGACGTACTCCCGTAAAGGGCATAGCACATACCGTCAAAAATTGTTGTTTTCCCTGCCCCTGTTTTTCCAGTAATCAGAAATAAAGACTGAGCATAGAAATTAGAGAAATCAATTAAACTATTTTCATATGGCCCAAAGTTTTCTAATTTTAAGCTAATTGGTTGCATGACTTCCTCCTATTTTTCAGCCCCAGTTTCAATCATGGCTGCTTCCAACCACTGAACCTGTTTTTTGGTTAATTCTTTATCTGTCACTTCTTGATAGTATTTTTTTAATAACTCTTCTGGTTTTAGTTGAACAAAATCCGCTTCTTTTTTGGCTTTTTCTCCTCTAATTCGTTCATTTTGAGTTCTCTCTAAACTAATTAAATGAGGATAAATATGCCTCAACTCATGAATCGCATTAGAAATAACCGTCGTATCTGTTAAAGTTATTGCTAAGTAGTCCTCTCTTTCAACTTGATCGTAAAAGTTAGGATCTGTTAACTCTTTAAAAGATGCTTCTAATCGTTTCACATCTCTTAAAGGTTTTATTTCAACAAAGGTATTCTTTAATTTTTTTTCAGATAGTTCAATAATCCGAACACCTTTTTCTTGTTTCTCCTCAGATAAAGAATACTTCAAAAGTGCCCCACTGTATTGAACCTTTTCAGTTTTGGTAATAGCATTTTTATAATGTAAATGACCGAGTGCAACATAATCAAAATCAAGTAACATATCAATCGGTACGCTGTCTAATCCACCGACTTCAAGGGTTGTTTCTGACTCACTCTTAGTGGCTCCAGCTGCAAAAAAATGACTGACTAATACCTGTTGTTTTTTAGGATTAAAACTTTCTTTCATTTTCTGAATAACTAATTTCATACTAGATTGAATATCGCGAAGACTATCATCTCCAAAATACTGTCTAGCATGAAAAGGTTCAAAATAAGGCAGTAGATAGAATTGAGTGTCTAATATTTCCACAGGTTCAAAGGCCTGACTTAATTGTGTATGTAAATGGAAATCTTGTGTCTTTAACCACGGACTTCCTGTTTCTAAACGTGTAGCACTGTCATGATTACCTGAGATTGCTAAAATTGGATAATTTGCTTTTAAATTCATCTCAACCATCATCTCATTAAACAAAGCAACGGCTTCTACTGAAGGAATGGAGCGATCATATAAATCTCCCGCAATAACAATCCCGTCTACTTGTTCTTTTTTGGCAATTGCCATAATTTCTAAAAAGGCAGCTTGTTGTTCTTCCAATAAAGAAAAGCCATTTAATTTTCTACCAATATGCCAATCTGCTGTATGTAAAAATTTCATCTTGTCCCTCCTAAAAAAGGTCTTCTTACTATTATATCAAATTTATGAACAAATTAACGGAATAATAGACTAAATAAAAAAACTTTCCACAATTACATGTAGAAAGTTCGTTGTTATTTTAAAAAACCAGTTTCTAGGATACGCAATTGTTTTTTCCCATCCACCAACATCTGATCAAAAAAGTGAAGATCAACCACCTTTTGATTCATCATTTTAAGTTTAGCATTTTGTTCAATTTGATTAAAAACCATTAACACTAAACTAACCACATCAGCTACTTGGATCTCTTCTTTAATCGGCATCTTACGAATAATTTGAGCTGTGACTTCATAACTGCTCTCTCTAACCGTCTCAATGTACGTCATAATTTCTTCCTTTAAGTCCAAAGGCAGATGGTCTAAATCGCTGTAAATATCTAACATCAGTTGCATCTCTGCTTGGTATTCTTCCGCTATTTCAAATTTTTTTTTGATAGAATAATCAAATAAGTTAATCAAACTGTCGACCGGAAACTCATTGAAATCAAAGGTCTTTTCTAATCGTCTAATCGCTTCTCTAATTGCCTCGACATATAAATTCTTCTTTGATTTATAGTAGTGAAAAACTAACCCTTTAGACACATCAGCTTTTTCGGCAATGATTTCCATTTTCGTTTTATAGTAACCATTTGTCGCAAACTCTTTTATAGCAACACTCAGCATTTCTTGTTGTCTTTCTTCCATTAAATTTCTAGATCCTTTCTTTGGTAAATTAGAGTCGCTACAGCAAAACAAACCAAACTAATCAACAATAGTATCCCTACTAAACCAAACATAGTATCTTTTTCTAAAATAGCTGCTGGATTGGCTTGTGACATAGGCGAAATGTCTTTTAAAAAGGAAAATTTGTCTTCTAAATCTCCCACAATACCAAACAAATAAAAGATAAACACCAACCCCATACTAATCCCTTGATTCACTTGTTTCAAAAAACTTGAAAGTAAAAAACCAATACTTAGGAAGAATAGTAAAACAAAAAATTCTGTGATAAATATTTGAGAAATTCCTGAGATTATCTCATTTGATGTCATGACACCATGATTAAAAAATAAAGAAGCTCCTATACTAACTAAGAAAGTCACACCCCAAAAGACAATCAGCATACTAATCGTTGCCGCTATTTTTTCTAAAATAATTTTTCTACGACTAACTGGTTGCGCGTATAGAAACTCAATCGTTCCTTCAGTCTCTTCTTTAACCAACATTTTATTGCCTAACATAATAGAAAAAATACTGGCAGCAATAAAAATATACTGAAAAACATAAGCAAAAAAGCCAGTCGTTTCAACCAAACTAGGTCCACTATTCAAATGAAAAGCTTTCAACATATTTTGTGGCAATGTTTCTAACTTCGTGGTCATCATTTCTTTCATGCCTGAGGTTTCCATTGAAGGAAAGATACTCATAAACACCGTAATAATCACAGATAAAGCAATAGTCCAAACCAAGATATTCTTTTTATTATTTTGCCATTCGATTTTAAATATTGTCATCTTCCTCACCCCTACTCATACATTGATAGAAATTTATCTTCTAAATCAAGTGGTTTTATTTCTAAGTCTTCCACATGATGTTTAGCTAAAAGCTGAATCAATTGATCTAGCTCTTGATTAAAAATAAATTGCCATTTGTCTTCCTCTTGCTTAATTTGAATCGCTCCAATTCCAATCAAATGAGCTTCTTCTAACGTATGCGAGGTCAACGTCACTTTTTTCTCAATATCTTTACCTTTATTAATCTCTTCAATCGAAATAATTTCACCATTTTTTATAAAGGCTGCTCGGTCACAATGAGTTTGAATTTCATGCAAATCATGACTTGAAAGAAAAATCGTCATTCCTGCATGGCTTTTTTCTTCCAATACTTCAAACAAACGGTGTTGTATCATAGGATCAAGCCCATTGGTTGGTTCATCTAAAATAAGTAGCTTAGGATTTTGAAGTAACGCTGACACAATGGCTACTTTCTTTTTATTTCCTAAAGATAAATCAGCGATTTTTTTACTGGGTTCAATTTCAAAATACTCCAAATAATGTTGAATCACTTCTTGGCTATTTTTTATCCCGTGAAATTCTGCTGTGTAGTTAAAAATATCCAGGGAAGTCATTTCGTGGTAGTAACGCACATCACTAGAAACATAACCGACTTGTTTTTTTATCTCGATGCTTTGTTTCACACAATCCATCCCCAAGATACTCGCTGTACCACTGGTTGGAAAAATAAAATTGAGTAGCATTTTAATCGTTGTTGATTTTCCAGCCCCATTAGGACCAATAAATCCATAAATCTCTCCTTCTTCTATTTCAAGAGAAATATTATTCACTGCTTTCATGTTTTTATATTTTTTAGTTAAGCCTTTGATTTCAATAATTGATGCCATAAAAAACACCCGCTTTCTTCAATTGACTTTCTAGTCAACAACAGAATAAACCTAATTGACCGGAAAGTCAATTAGGTTTATTATTTAAAATTTTACGTTTTTATTCGTCTAAACAATTGTCTAATTTTTAAAATACTGATTATAATTTGCTAAAACTAAATTTTCATTCAAACCATCAAAAACAGAATTATTGGTTAAAAAGCTCGTAACACTTCCACAATAACCTAATTGCACTATTTCTTTTCTTGTATACCTATTTTGCAATTTCGCCCATATCATAGCACTAGTTAAGACAGCTGTTGAGCCATTTCTATTATAGGCAGGGACTACATCACCTTTAATCTCGTAGGAATCCTCCTTTGAAAAGTAAAGCACATTTCCATTTCCTTTTATCACTATGACTTGCCCAACTCCCTGACTAATTAAATTCATTGCTTTTGGCTTTATTTCGCCTCCATCCTTTTGAGTTAACTCTTTTAATTCTGATTCGGATAAAACCAACAATTCAATTTTAGGCAATAAACACATTAATCGCTTTACTTTATTAACTGAAACAGATTTTGCAATGATGGGTACATTCACATTATTTTCAATATATTGGATTGTTTCTATTGGTAAATTATCATCAATCACACAGTATTTAGATTGGTTAATGCGTTGAAGATAACGATTAATAAATTCAGGAGTGATATTTTCTAAAATTTGCATATCATCCACTCCAACTCGAAAATGATTTTCCTGATCTTCTAAATACATAAAAGAAGACGTGCTATATCCATTAATTCGTTCGCAACATTCAATATTGAACCCTATTTTTCTTGATTCTGCGACAAAGCGTTCTCCGTTAACATCTGACCCATAAACAGACATCAAATTCGTATTAATTTTTAGTTTCGATAAGGCAAGTGCCATGTTACGACCTGCGCCACCAACATAATAATTAATTTTCCCAGGATTGGAGTTATTGCTGATTAATCCTTCGTTTGGTGTTCCCACAATATCAATGTTAATACCACCAATCACACTAATAAATTCAGGAACTTTAACAATATAACCTTTCCCTTGAATATAGCCTTTTTTCATCAAATTATGAATATGAGCCGCCACACCTGACCTTGATATTCCTAACTCAAAGGCAAGCTCTTCTTGAGATATTGTAGGATTATTTCTAATTAATTCAAGAATCTCGATTTCTCTTTCAGTCATTTTATCCACCTCTAAATATAAACATTTGTTTATTCACTATACATTAGTTTGATTTATTATGAAAGCGGATACTATAATTAACTTACAAATAAAATTACGAGGTGATTTTAGTGGAGGAGAAGTACATTGTCGTCATTGGCGGTTTAAATATGGACATCGCTGGCTTATCTGGAAAAAATTATCACGAGCAAGATTCAAATATTGGAGAAATCAATTTGAGTATTGGTGGCGTTGGTCAAAATATTGCTCAAAATCTTACCCGTTTAGAGGCGCCTACTTATTTAATAACCGTTTATGGAGATGATAGTTTCGGGGGTATTCTAGAAGATGAGTGTCTTAAAAATCAGATTAATCTTGATTATGCTAAAAAAATTCCTGGTGCTCATAGTTCTACCTATCTATACGTTGCCAACAATCAAGGCGACATGGTGACCGCAATTAATGACATGAGCATTGTTAAGCAAATGACCCCTGATTTTTTAGCTGAACGTTTAGATTTTATTAACCAAGCTGAGATTGTTGTGATTGACGGCAATGTTTCTAAAGAATCCGTTGAATTTTTAGCAAGTCACGTCACTCCACCTATTTTTGTTGATCCTGTTTCAATCGCTAAAGTCGACCGTTTTGAAAATGTCTTAGCTAACATTGATACCATTAAGCCCAATGTTTTAGAAGCTGAATTGTTAACAGGGATTCAAGTGACAGATATTGAAACTGGTAAAAAAGCTGCCCTTTGTCTCAATCAACGTGGAGTAAAAAATGTCTTTATTTCATTAGGAGAAAAAGGAATTCTTTGCTCTAGACATGATGAAGAGCCAACTCTTATCTCACCCATTGCTGATCAAATTATTAGTACCAATGGAGCTGGTGATTGTACTATGGCGACGATTGCTTGGGCGAGATTTTATTACGGTGACTGCCTAGCGCTGAAAGAGATTGGACAAATATCCCAAGCTGCCGCGAGCATTACGATGGCATCACCTCTTGCTGTTTCACCAGAGCTTAATATTAAAAACGTGATTCATCGCACAACCCAATACATGGAATTCATTTAAAGGAGAAGATTACTATGGTAAAAAAACAAATTTATTCAATCGTTAATTATAATGAGGCTGTTCAAACAATGGATGCTGGAGCAGATCATATTGGTTTAGTTCCAATGCAAACAGGGGGTATCCCCGCTCACCGTGTTCCTTTTGATGTGGTAGATAAAATTTACGCTGAATGTAAACGTCGTGGAGTAAAATCGATTGCCATCATGTTAAATAAAGACGTGGAAGAAATGTTCTTTATTATTAAAAGAGTTCAGCCTGATATCGTTCACATTGCGGGAATGGATTACACAGCAAACCAATCTTTCGCTGATCGTCTTCATGAAGAATGTCCCGGTGTTGAGTTAATGCAAGCTGTTTTAGTGGATGATGAATCTGCGATTGATCGCGCCTTAGGTTACGCTAAATTCTGTGATTACATTTTAACTGATTCTGGACTAGCAAAAGACACTGGAATCGGAGCAAGCGGGTTAACTCATGATTGGAGTATTGACCGTAGAATCGTGGAAACTGTTGGCATTCCTGTTATTATTGCTGGTGGTTTAGGTGCTGAAAATGTTGCTGAATGTATCAAACAAATCCAACCATTTGGCGTGGATTCTTTAACAAAAACTTCTTATAAATTTGAAGACGGTGTTACTGAAAAAAATATTCCAGAAGTCAAAAAATTCTGTGAGCGCGCGGATCAAGCAGCGATGGAAATTGGCTTAAAATAAACTTAAAGGAGCATGACCCTTGGATTATAAATTAGAACAATCAGTGAAGGTTTTAGTAGCTGATCATTTAGCGGAAACAACTTTAGATGTTTTAAACAATTTAGGTTATTCACACCCAATGATTGTGATTGATTCATTTTTACTACAATCCACACCTATTAATGACTTATTAACAGCTTTTAAAGAAAACAAAAAACAATTTACGCTTTATGACAAAGTTATCCCCAACCCACCTATTGAATTAATTAACAAAGGTGCTCAGATTTTTACTGAGAATCACTGTGATTCGATTATCGCCATTGGTGGTGGGAGTGTGATAGATGCAGCCCGTGGTATTAATATTGTTCGTCATCTTGGTGGCAGTATTGCTGATTACGCTTACGATAAAGAAATAACCGCATTTTGTTCAGGTCTAATTGCGATTCCCACAACTTCTGGAACTGGTAGCGAGTTATCCAACGCTTTGATTGTTACTGATACTGAAAAAAATGAGAAAATTGCGGTTTTATCTAACGAAGCCGTTAGCGAAGTCGCTATCTTATGTCCAGATTTATTAGTGTCTTTACCTGAACAACTAACTATTTCAACTGGACTGGATGCTTTTTCTCATGCAGCAGAAGCTTACACTTCGACTTTATCCACACCTGTTGTGGATGCCATTTGCGAGAAAATTATGTTTTTAATTTATAAGTACCTTCCTCTTGCTACTCAAAATGGACAAAATAAAGAAGCTCGTGAACGAATGATGGTCGCTGCGGCTCTTGGCGGTTGGGTATTAAACAACGGTGGCACTCATATTGGTCATTCTCAAGCTCATATTATTGGAGCAAAACTTAATATTCCTCATGGACAAGCCTGTGCTTACGCTTTACCTGGCACTTTAAAAGCAACTGCTTCAGTGAAACCTAAAAAAATTAAAGAAATCGGCTATATTTTAGAGGCTTCTTTTCCTGAAAATGCTACAAATGAGCAAATTGGTGAAATAACAGCTGCTCGTTACCGCGATTTTAGAGACAGTATTTTAGGTTTAACTCCCTTTGAAACCTTAAACATTTCTCGCGAAGATATCACAGCTCTTTCAAAAGAGGTTCAAACTGAACGATTCTCTGGAAACACTCCGTTTGAATTAACAGATGAAATTGTTTTACAATTAATGAAAGAATTTGGTTAAATAAAAAAGTTATCCACTTCTATTTTTTAGATAGTGGATAACTTTTTAGTTTAAAAGCCAAAATAAGCAGATCCTATAAACATAATGGGAAAAAATAAAATAATTACGGTGTGGCAACTTAATAATAGAGGTTTAAATTTACTAGATTTTATGGCAATTAATAAACCAATCACCCCAATAAAAGAATTAATCATTAAATATTTTGCGCCAATTTCAGGCTGATAATTGATAAAATAAGACATCAAAATAATTACTTCTAAAATCAAAAGAGACACACTTAAATTCGAATAAAGATTTTTAGTTTTATTCACTTCCATCCACTCCTTTTACGGGCCAAAAAGCAACGTGCCAACTAGAAATACTAAACCAAAACTCAAAGTAACAGTCAAATTCATGAACATTAGAATCCCTTTAACTACTTCTTTCTTTTCCTTTAGGGCAAGTACGATTCCCACACCACCTATTATTGGCGTTAAAAGAATAAATATTGGCGGGTTATCTGAATGGTAGAAAAACAGATTAGGAATCCAACACGAAATACCTAGAAAAAAACAGATAATACTAAGTTTAGACCACCATGTCATCTTCATGACCAACACCTTTTCTTAGATATACCAATTTTATCATAATTATTAATAAAACTGAAATATAAACCTATTCTAGACAAAATAAAAAAAGACCAACGATTAAGTTGATCTTTCATATACTTATTTTTTCTCTTTTTTGACTGGTTTATGGTAGACAAAATCTGGGTTAATTTGTGTATCTAACTCTTTAAACGCTTTTTGCATACGTCGTTCAACTTCTGCAATACCTTCTTTGTCTAATTTCTTAATATCTGAAATATCAATAGGTTCACCAAAAGCCATTGTGACACGTTTTTTTGTAAATAAACCACCAAATGTTAAAGGTCCTTGATAAACAGCAGGGACAATCTTCACTTTTGCCATCTTCGCAATTACCGCTGCCCCACCTTTTAAATCATCGGAGTAGCGACTGCCACTTGGAAACACCATAACGCTTAAATCAGTATTTTTAAGGGCTCTCACTGGAGTTTTAATGGCGCTTGGTCCAGGATTTTCACGGTCAACTGGGAACACATGGCATTTTTTCAAAATAAAACCTAAAAATTTATTATTAAATAATTCTTTCTTAGCCATAAAAGAAAATTTTCTTGGCCAAGCTCCCATAGCAAAATAAAGAGGTTCAAACCACGTTCTGTGTGGTCCTACTAGCACATAATTTTCGTCTTTTGGTAAATTATTACGACCAATATAACGGGCATTTGTATTAATTAAAAACGTTAAGACGCGTACAACGCCTAATAAAAATCGATACATGAATGTCATGTCCTTTCCTTTTAAATTCCTTATTAGTATGCCGAAATTTTTAAAAACATGCAAGCTTTTCTTATCTAAACTTATTTTTACATGCTATAATAAATGCACTGATTTGAAAGGAAGTTTTCAATGGATCATTTATTACAAGAGGGAGAAAGAATTGACCAACTGGTGTCTCAAGGCGTTCAAATTATCCAAAGCCCTGATGTCTTTTCTTTTTCACTAGATGCTGTTCTTTTAGCCCACTTTGCTTCTATTCCTAAAAGAGGAACGATTGTGGATTTTTGTTCTGGGAACGGAGCTGTGGCACTTTTTATGTCCCCAAGAACACAGGCTAAGATTATTGGTATTGAGCTTCAAGAACGCTTAGCTGATATGGGTAAACGAAGCATCATTCTTAACCAATTAGAAGAACAATTAGAAATGAAACAACTAGATATTAAAGAAATTACACCTGAAATAAAAAGTGATTCGGTAGATTTTATTACATGTAATCCGCCTTATTTTAAAGAGCAACCTAATAGTAAGAAAAATCCAAATCCCTATTATGCGATTGCCCGTCACGAAATTCACCTGCAATTAGATGACGTCTTTTCATCTGCTTCTAAGATTTTAAAAATGAATGGGAAAATTGCTATGGTTCACAGGCCAGATCGCTTAATGGATATTTTGGATAGTATGAGACGGCATAGAATCGCGCCTAAACGAATTCAATTCATTTACCCTAAAGAACATAAAGAAGCCAACACGATATTGATTGAAGGAATTAAAGACGGGAAAACAGATGGCTTAAAAATATTACCCCCTTTATATGTTTATGGTGAAGATAATGAGTACCTACCAACTATTAAGGAAATGCTTCATGGCAGTCGCTAAAGAGCATTACTTCTATGTTTTAGAATGTAAAGACCTTACTTACTACGGAGGCTATACCACAGACTTAGCTCGTCGACTAGAGGAACATAACAGTGGTAAAGGCGCTAAATACACCAGATTAGCTAAAAGACGGCCTGCACAGATGATTTATCACGAAACTTTTACGACTAAAAGTGATGCCATGAAAGCAGAGTATGCCTTTAAGCAATTGACCCGACCACAAAAAGAAAAATATATACAAGAAAACAGCTAAATCTATGATGACTTAGCTGTTTTTTTGTATACTTTCCCATATTTATCTCGTTCTAAAAAATGATAATCCACTAAATAGCGACGAATAATTGAATAATCATCATAAAATGCCATAATCACTTCGTTAATTTCGACTTCAGAGTACTCTTTATCTTCTTCAAAAAAACTGGCACAATAACTAAAAACTTCTAATTTATTCTTTTCTTTCTTTGGAATCACAGTGAGACGGTTATCTTTAAAATATTTCTTTTTGATTTCATCCATTTTCTCGTACTCCTTACTTAATTTCTTGCAAAAAAAGTAATTAACGACGCAGTATTATTTTTCTCATAACCTACTCTATAAGAAATATCAACAAAACCAACGCGTCTAAGTAATTCTTCAAATTCTTTTATTCCATACCAGTACAACGTAAAATTAGAAATTTCAGTTTCCTTAACGATTCCTTTTTCAATTAGCTCGTATCGATGAATATATGATACTTTTTGCTCATGCCAATCCATTTCTTGTGCAGTACTAGTAAATAATAAACCCTCATCATCTGATAAAGGAAATTCCGAAACAGTAACTTCTCCTGGATTAAACCATGCTGGTAATTCAATATCTAAAATCAATGTTCCTTTATCCTTTAAATGATTTCTTAATGAGGTTAAAACATCTTTTATAATCACTCTAGGTAATAAACAAAAACTTCCTGTTGGCATAATTATCGCTTCATACTGCTTTTCTAAATCCAGCTTGGTTAAATCACCTTGGTAGATGTTGCCAGAAACGTCTGCTTTATCCATATTCAACTGACATTGATTTAACATTTCTCTAGATAAATCAACCCCTTCTACTTGCAATCCTTTTTGAATAAAAGGAATCATCATACGCCCAGTTCCTACACCAGCTTCCAAAATCAACCCTTGCACGTTTTTAAGTTGTTCATAATAATACTCAATATCGCCATCAATTGAATGGCCAACAGGTTTTGTTATCTCATACATTTTAGTGCTTAATTTTCCGTACTCAACAAACATATTATTCCTCCTCATCCTACTAAATTCATCTTAACATAGGAAAATAAAAAACCAAGACCGAATTATTTTTTTCGGCTCTTGGTTTATCCTTAATCTAAAGGTTCATAAAAATTACCCATAATCGTGACATTCTCAGAGATACTCACAAATGCTTTTGGATCAGATTTTCTCATAGCTACTTGGAGTACTGGAATTTGATCACGAGTAATAATAGTAATAAGTATTGTTTGTTGATTATGATTAAACGCTCCTTCCGCGTTGTTTAGAATCGTAATCCCACGACGGATTCTTTTTTGCACCTCATTAACAACTGCATCTGGTTTTGTTGTTACAATCATAATTTGCATTTTCTTTTGTCTTGTAAAAACCATATCAACAACTTTTCCATTAACAAAAATAGAAAAAGCACTGTAAAACGCATATGGCCAACCAAAAAGAAAACCAGAAGTCATAATAATACACGCATTAAAAATAATATTTAAAGAACCAACATTTCGACCAGTCATTTTTCTAATCGTTACACTCACTATGTCTAGTCCACCAGATGATAGACCGCCTCTTAAAGCAAGTCCCACACCCAATCCACAGATTGCCCCACCAAAAATGGCGCAAATAATTGGGTCATCAGATAAAGCCGTAACAGGGATAATCTGAATGAAAAACGACGTCATAAAAACAGATATCATTGTAAAAACGGTAAATTTCTTACTGATTTTAAACCACGCTAGAATAAATAACGGGATATTCAAACAATATAAAACCACTGACATAGGTAATTGAATCTGAGCTAAATCTTCTGACAAAGTAACAATAATTTGCCCTAAACCAGTGACACCACTTGCATAAATATGCCCTGGTTGCCAGAACATATTTAAAGCAACAGCTTGCAGCATACCATTAATAACAGCCATCGAAATTTTTTCTGTGTACTCATTTTCAATAAATAGGTCTTTAATTTCCTTTATTTTTAACATTTCCTTATGAACTCCTTCAAGTAAAAGAACATTAATAACTTCTTAAAAATCCACTATTTTTCGTCCGTTGCAATATTCAAATGTAACTCTTCTAATTGAATCTCTGACACAGTACCTGGTGCATTTGTCATTAAATCCACCCCTCGATTATTTTTAGGGAAGGCAATGACTTCACGAATGTTATCTTTTTTAGCAAGCAACATGATTAAACGGTCTAATCCTAAAGCGATTCCTCCATGTGGTGGGAAACCATATTCTAAAGCATCCATTAAGAAACCAAACTGTTCTTGAGCTGATTCTTTTGTGAATCCTAGCGCTTTAAACATATCTTCTTGAACGTCACGTTGGTAAATTCTTAAAGATCCCCCACCTAGTTCATAACCATTTAATACGATATCATAGGCTTCTGCATATACTTTTTCAGGATTTGTTTTAAGTAATTCAACATCACTTGCTTTTGGCATAGTGAATGGATGGTGAGCTGCTGTGTAACGACCAGCTTCTTCATCGTACTCTAATAATGGCCAATCAACGACCCATAGGAAATTAAAGGTATCATTATCAATTAAGCCTAACTCTTGACCTAAACGATTTCTTAACGCACCTAATGAAGCTGCGACGACTTCTTTTTTATCAGCCACAAACATTAATAAATCGCCAACTTCAGCATTTGTTGCCTCAATAATTTTATCTGAATGATCCACTAAGAATTTAGCGATTGGACCTTTCAAGCCATCTTCTTCAACTTTGACCCAAGCAAGACCTTTAGCACCAAATTGTGCTAACCATTGACCTAATTGATCCATGTCTTTTCTTGAATAATTTCCAGCAACACCTTTAGCATTTAAGGCTTTGACAGCACCACCGTTTTCTAAAGCTGATTGAAACACTTTAAATTCGATGTCAGAAACGGCTTCTTTCATTTCAATTAATTCCATCTCAAAACGAGTATCAGGTTTATCCACACCAAAACGTGCCATCGCGTCATCATAACTCATACGTGGGAATGGTAAAACCACTTCTTGCCCCATAACTTCTTTCATAACTTTTGCTAACATATTTTCTGTGTATGTTTGAATTTCTTCAGCTGATAAGAAACTTGTTTCAATATCGACTTGCGTAAATTCTGGCTGACGGTCACCACGTAAATCTTCATCTCTAAAACAACGAACGATTTGGTAGTATTTATCAATCCCTGCACCCATTAACAATTGTTTCGTTGTTTGTGGTGATTGAGGTAGTGCATAAAAATGACCTTCATGGACACGAGAAGGCACCAAATAATCACGAGCTCCCTCAGGTGTTGATTTATTTAAGAAAGGTGTTTCAACTTCCATAAATGCATTGTCGTTTAAGAAATTACGCATCACTTGACTTGTTTGGTGACGTAATTTTAAATTATTAAACATTTCAGGGCGACGAATGTCCATGAAACGATATTTCATACGTGTATCTTCATTAACGGTTTGATTGTCATCAATGACAAATGGCGGTGTTTTTGCTTCATTGTAAATAACAATATCCGTCGCGATAATTTCAAATTCACCCGTCTTCATATTAGGATTAATCGCACTTTCACGTTTAACCACTTTACCTGTTACACCAATAACAAACTCGCTACGGCATTTGTCCGCTATTTCTAAAGCTTCTTTTGATGTTTCTGGGTTGAAGACGATTTGAACGATGCCTTCACGGTCACGTAAATCAATAAAGATTAATCCTCCAAGGTCACGTCTTTTTTGAACCCAGCCTTTAACTGTTACTTCTTGCTCTAAATGCTCAGATGAAACTAAGCCACAATACGTTGTTCTTTTTTCCATTTTGTAAAACTCCTTTATCATTTTTTACGTACAAAAAAAGTCCTTGTCAAAAAACAAGGACGAATGACTTCTCACACGTGGTACCACCTAAAATTCGAGAAGTACGCACACTTCTCCTCTTCATACGATTAACGCTCGTAACGGAATGACTTTTGATCATTCATCTCCAGAGTGTCTACACTTTTTTATAGATTAATTTCAGCAAATTTAATCTTCTCTTATGGCAAAAAAGTTCTTTCTCTTTCACGGATATTATAACTAAAAATTACTAGAAAAACACCTAAAAGTCAAGGCATTTTATAACAATTTCTGAATACTACTTTTATTTTCTATTTTTTGCTATAATTGGTGTTACATAAAAATAAATTATTGGAGTAATGAATGTGAGAAATACAGACACAAGTAAAAATACATTAAAACTTTTGCTTTTCAATCTTCTCATTATTGGGATGGTTTTTGCTGGATTTTATTTCATGCGAGGAACCAATCAAATAGTTGAAGTCCAAACTGTCGCCTTAAACGTTCGAGATAAACCTTCCGTTAAATCCCACGTCATGACACAAGTTCACCAAGAGGACCGTGTCACGATTAAAGAAAAAAAAGACGGCTGGTATAAAATTCAAACCCCTGATAAAACAGAAGGTTGGGTTGCCGAATGGTTAATTTTTGACGGTAAGTCAGGACCATATACCTATTTACCTGGAATTGTCACTCAACGAAGTACAGAGCTTAAGAAAAGTAATAGTGAAAGCAGTAAAACTTTAACTACTTTAAAGAAAAAGCAAAAAATCTTCGTTACCTTAGAATTAAACGGCTGGAGCCGAATTTACACAGATGATACTTACGGTTGGGTTCCAACTGAGTCTATTCGAATCAGAAAAAATCAACAACCTAAATTTGAACTAGATTCGACATTACAAGTAGCTATCGATAATGCCCCTCTTTATTCTAAAAAGGCAGAAACTGGCTCACCTTTAGCAACTCTTCACTACGCTGAAAAAGTTACTTTAAAAGCGGATGAAGAAGGCTGGTACCAAGTTAGAACCGAAAAAGGGCAAACTGGTTATTTAAAAGGTTGGGAACTGACTGACAACAAACTAAGTGAGAAAGATAAACGACCGGATGAGCCTATGGCAGAGTATGTGGTCATTCTTGATCCTGGTCATGGCGGGAACGATCCTGGTGCCAATACAAATGACGAGAAAGTCTACGAAAAAGAACTAACCCTAAAAACAGCCCAAGTTGTTAAACATGAATTAGAAGATAAAGGCTACACCGTCTTAATGACGCGTAACAAAGACGAGTTTGTCTCTTTATCAAAAATTGCTGATATTAGCAATAAGAGTAATGCCGATGTCTTTTTAAGTTTCCACTATGATTCAACAGGAAGCCCTAACGAAGGCTCAGGCACAACGACTTTCTATCGTAACAAAAACGGACAAGCCTTGGCACAATCTGTCAATGATCAAATTGCTAGTATCTTACCACTTGAAAATCGTGGTTTCGGTGTTCAAGATTATCAAGTCCTAAGAGAAAATGATAAACCAGCTGTGTTACTAGAGCTTGGCTATATCAATAATGATTCTGACGCAGCTTATGCTCAAAGTAATAAGTATCATAAAAAAGTCGGCGAAGCTGTTTACCACGGTGTGACGAACTACTTTTTAGAAATGAATAAGCAAAATTAATAAAAAGCGTTTAGCTCCGATAAACAGGAGCTAAACGCTTTTTTTATTCTTTATTATAATCCGGGTTCAAATCGCAACTTTGTTTATGCGATAAGTCCCCATACTAAAGCTGCTAAGATTCCGCCTAAGAATGGTCCTACGATTGGTACCCATGAATAACCCCAATCAGATTCACCTTTGTTTTTAATTGGTAACAATTGGTGAGCGATACGCGGACCTAAGTCCCTTGCTGGGTTGATGGCATATCCTGTAGGTCCACCTAATGATAAACCTAGAGATAAGATTAACACACCAACGATTAATGGATTCATGCCATCAGCAAATGTGTATTTAGAAAATGCTAATAGTGTAAATACTAAAACAAATGTTCCAATTAACTCAGTAATCATATTAGAAATAGGTTTTCTAATGGCTGGTCCTGTAGCAAACGTTCCTAAGATTGTTGCTTGATCTTCTGTTGCATCATAATGAGGTAAATATGTAATATAAACTAACATACCACCCACAATACCACCGACTACTTGCGCGATGATAAATGGTACGACTAAGTTCCATGAGAAGTTACCTGCCACTGCCATCCCAACTGTTACTGCTGGGTTTAAGTGAGCTGGTCCCATAAAGCTGGACATGTATACTGCCATGGTTACAGCAGCACCCCAACCTAATGTGATAACAACCCAACCAGCACCTTCTGCTTTACTCTTTTTCAAGCAGACAGCTGCTACAACGCCATTCCCTAATAAAATTAACATCATTGTTCCTAAAAATTCACTAAAAATCTGTAAAGTATCCCCGCTCATATCCTCTTCTCCTTTAAATCAGTGGATTAGCTCCTACCGTTATTTTTTCACACGTTTGAACATTTGTGTTGCAGCCACTGCATCTTTCCAACCTGCGTACAAGTCGTCACGTTCTTCTGCTTCCATTTTTGGTGAGAATGTTGCGCCTTCACCTTGGAATTGTTGTAAGTCATCTAAATCTTTCCAGAAACCTACTGCAAGACCTGCTAAGTATGCAGCACCTAATGCTGTTGTTTCTAAATTAGGAGCACGTGTTACATTTGTGTCTAAGATATCTGCTTGGAATTGCATTAATAATTCGTTCTTAGCTGCGCCACCATCCACTTTAAGAACAGGAATATCGATACCTGAATCTTCTTTCATTGCTTCAATCACGTCTTTTGATTGATAAGCAATCGATTGTAGTGTTGCTTTAACAAAATCTTCTTTACTTGTTCCACGAGTTAAACCAAAGACAGAACCACGGGCATCTGAATCCCAATATGGTGCGCCCAATCCTGTAAAGGCTGGAACAACATAAACACTATTGTCTGATGTTGATGCTTTCGCTAACGCTTCTGATTCTGGTGCTGATTCAAACATTCTTAACCCATCACGTAACCATTGAATCGCAGAACCTGCCACAAACACACTACCTTCTAAAGCATAGTAAACTTTGCCATTAATTCCGTAACCAATTGTAGTTAATAAATTATTTTTAGAAATTTGAGGTTTTTCACCTGTATTCATAACGATAAATGCACCAGTACCATATGTATTTTTAATCATACCTGGTTCGAATGCCAATTGACCAAATAATGCTGCCTGTTGATCTCCTGCCATACCAGCGATTGGTACTTCATGACCATAAAAATGATAGCTTTGAGTATAACCATAAATTTCTGAATTACTTTTTACTTCTGGAAGTAAGGCACTAGGAATATTTAATAAGTCCAAAATCTCTTGATCCCATTTGAGATCCATAATGTTATACATCATTGTTCTTGCTGCATTTGAATAATCCGTTACATGGACATTCCCATCTGTTAATTTCCATAGTAACCATGTATCGATTGTACCAAAGGCTAATTCACCTTTTTCAGCTCGCTCTTGTGCGCCTTCAACATGATCTAAAATCCAACGAACTTTCGTTGCTGAGAAGTACGCATCGACTACTAAACCAGTTTTACTATGAATCATGTCAGCGTGACCGTCTTCTTTTAACTGATTAGCAATTGGTGCTGATTGGCGTGATTGCCAAACAATTGCATTATAAATTGGTTTACCTGTTTTTCGGTCCCAAATAATTGTTGTTTCACGTTGGTTAGTAATCCCGATTCCTTTAATATGATCTGGACGAACACCTGACTCAATGAGAGCTCCTGCGATAACAGATTGCACAGAGTTCCAAATTTCATTTGCGTTATGCTCTACCCAGCCTGGTTCTGGGAAAAACTGTGTGAATTCTTTTTGTGAACTTCCAACTTTATTTCCTGATTTGTCAAAAATAATTGCTCGTGAACTTGTTGTACCTTGGTCAATCGCCATAATGTATTGTTGTTCTGTCATATTTTTTCCTCCTCTAAAAGATAACGCTTTCTTTTGATACCTATATCATACCATTTTTTCACAATTTAAATAGTCATTTGCTCAAAAAAAATGAAAAAAAATAGAAAAAACTAATCAAATTAGTCTTTTCTACTTATGTTATTTATAATCTGTATCAAAGAAGATAGTCACGGGGCCGTCATTCTCTAAAGTGATTGACATATGGGCTCCAAATTTACCTTCAATAACGTCTAACTTGTTTTTTCTAAGTTCTTGATTAAAGTATTGGTATAGTTCTGAAGCTATATCTGGATGGGCTGATTTAGTAAAACTCGGGCGATTGCCTTTCTTCGTATCAGCTAGTAATGTAAACTGAGAAATCGACAATATTTTTCCACCGACTTGATGGATATCCAAATTCATTTTCTCATTCTCATCTTCGAAAATGCGCAATTGACTAATCTTTTTAGCCAGATAATCTGCTTCTTTTTTAGTATCGCCTTCTTTGATACCTACTAATAAAACATACCCTTTTTCAATTTTACCTAGTTCTTCATTTTCAACGACAACATTTCCATGATTAACCTTTTGTAAAACAACTCTCACTTAAATTAGCTCCTTTTAGCCGTTTGTTCGACGAACACTATAGACTTCTGGAACGGCTTTTATTTTTTCAACAATCTGTTCTAAATGACTCAAATTTTGAATCGATATCGTTAAATGAATGACAGCCATTTTATTCTTAGCTGGTTTTGCTTCCACGCCAACTAAACGTTTTGTATGAGCGTTAACAACAAGCAGCACATCATTTAGTAAACCACTGCGATTATAACCATAAATTTCTAAATCAGCATTGTATTCTTGTTTACTATTTGCGTCAGCATCTTCCCAGTCAACATCAATCTGACGGTTTTGAACATCTGGCGAGCTATTCATATTGGCACAGTCTTTTCTATGGATGGAAATTCCACGACCCTTAGTAATATAACCCACAATTTCATCACCTGGAACAGGATTACAACAACGACTGATTCGAACAAGTAAATTATCCGCTCCTTGAATTACCACGCCACCTTCATGACGAATCTTCATTTTCGTTGCATCTTTCTTTTGAACAGGTTGATTCATTAATTCTTCGGCTTCTTCTTGTTGTTTCTTAACCCCACGCTCTTTACGTTCCTTTTCAGTCAAACGGTTATAAACAACTTGAGTCGTCACCTCACCAAAACCAACTGATGCAAATAAATCATCCACCGTTTGATAATTAAAACGCTCAATGGCATCAGCTAACTTATCTTTTGATAAGAAATCTTTTGGTGCAAAATCATTATCTAATAGCATTCTTTCTAAAGCTGTACGACCTTTATGAATATTTTCATCTCGATCCTTATCTTTAAAGAAACGTTTAATTTTATTTTTAGCTCGACTTGTTGCCACTAAATTAACCCAATCGCGACTTGGACCAAATGAATTGGCAGACGTTAACACTTCAATGATATCTCCATTTTTAAGTTTATAATCAAGAGGAACCATTTTACCGTTTACTTTAACACCTGTTGTTTTATTCCCAACTTCTGTATGGATATTGTAAGAAAAATCAAGAGGGCCTGATCCTTTAGGTAGCTCTGTTACATCACCTTTAGGCGTAAACACATACACTTTATCACTAAAGATCTCACCTTTTACATTTTCCATAAAGTCTGAGGCATTGTATCCTTCATCCTGAAGTTCAATAATTTCACGTAACAAACTGATTTGGTTCGCGTTATTATCTTCTTGCTTTTCTGTTTTTCCTTCTTTATAAGCCCAGTGAGCAGCCACCCCAAATTCAGCAATTTGGTGCATTTCATGAGTTCTAATTTGAATCTCAATTGGGTTTCCTTTCGGACCAATAACAGTTGTATGGAGAGATTGATACATGTTACTCTTAGGAACGGCAATGTAATCTTTAAATCGACCTGGCAGAGGTTTCCACTTACTATGAATTGCCCCTAAAACTGCGTAACAGTCTTTAATTGAATCAACCAACACACGAATCGCTAGTAAATCATAGATTTCAGCAAATTCTTTTTTCTTATCTTTCATTTTACGGTAAATTGAATAAATGTGTTTAGGACGACCATAAATCTCAGCGTCCATATTCATCTCTTTGGTTGCTTCACCAATTTCTTCAACAGTTTGATTCACGTACATTTCACGCTCACCACGTTTTGAATTCATTAGGTGAACAATTCGGTAATACTGTCTTGGATTTAAGTAACGTAACGAACGATCTTCTAATTCCCATTTAATCAAACTAATCCCTAAACGATGGGCAAGTGGTGCATAAATTTCTAAGGTTTCTTTGGCAATGCGACGTTGTTTGTCTTCTCTTAAATGGTTAAGTGTTCGCATATTGTGCACTCTATCTGCTAGTTTTACCATGATTACTCGTAAGTCTTGAGACATGGCAAGTAGCATTTTACGGTGATTTTCTGCTAGTTGTTCTTCATGAGATTTATATTTTATTTTACCTAGTTTAGTTACACCATCTACTAACATAGCAACATCTGGACCAAACTCTTTTTCTAAATCTTTTAACGTTATGTCTGTATCTTCTACTACATCATGTAAAAATCCAGTCGCAACCGTATGTGGGTCCATTTTTAACTCCGCCAAAATCCCAGCTACTTGGATGGGATGATTAATATACGGTTCTCCCGACTGTCTAAATTGAGTTGAGTGAGCTTCTGTTGCATAATCACATGCTTTTTGAACAAAATCTACATGTTCTTGACTCATATAACTAGCGACAATTTTCATGACATCCTGGTCTGTTAATACTTTTTCTTTTGGCATATGACCCCTCCTTTTTTAATATTAAAAAAAAGTACTATTGTAGTACTTTTACTGTTTTTAGATTACATTAATTATACTCACTTTATTTTGTTATTTCAATCATTTAAAACGAGACTTTCATGATACTTTCTAAAAAAACATTCAGAGATATCTTTGAATGTTTCTTTTTTTATGTTAATATACACTCAAATAATAATTAGTTCTAGAAAGGAAGTTAATGCATGATAAACACCCAAAAAGACTCTGCTACAAAAATGTTAGAGAGTTTTGACCCTAAAAGAATTAGTACTTTTTTTAAATTAATGTCCGAAGAAATTCGGTTTAAACTGACCTTAATTTTAGCCTATGAAGGAGAGATGTGTGTCAGTGATTTAGCTAAACATACGGAGACTTCTATTTCTACAACGTCTCATCACTTACAAATTCTAAAAAAAAATGAAGTCATTGAAAGCAGGCGTGAAGGAAAGCAAATTTTTTATTTTATTCAAAATAAACGCGTGCTTCACTTTATCAAAGTCGGTTTAGACTTTAGTAATATTCCCAAATACTAGAAAGGAAGTTTCCTATGAAAAAAAATAGTTTACTCATTAGAATCATTTTTTACGGTCTACTCTTAAGTTGCTTGATCGGTATCATCTCTTTTATCTTTATTTTCTTAGAAAGTAATATCTCTCATTATGTTTGGGGAAACTTACTACCAAGCTCACCTTTTAAAAC
The DNA here is from genome assembly GCF_011304195.1 of Vagococcus hydrophili. Taxonomy (NCBI): domain Bacteria; kingdom Bacillati; phylum Bacillota; class Bacilli; order Lactobacillales; family Enterococcaceae; genus Vagococcus; species Vagococcus hydrophili. The sequence continues at coordinate 751,147 of NZ_CP049887.1, forward strand.
AGGCTTCACCTTAGTCTTTTGCTTAATCGGTGGCGTTTTAATCGGGAAGTTAAGAGAAAAATGGGGCGATTACCCAGAAACAGCTCATCACACGATTGATGACTTAAAAAAGAATCGCACAGTGGATTATCGACCTGTCTTTAAAAGTTTATCCGTTGCCCTTCTTATTTTAATTTTTGGTGCAGGGGTTGGTCCTGAGGCGGCTCTTTTAAGTGCGATTGTCATGCTTTCAATTTGGGAAGCAGATAAAATGCGTTATCTCTTCTTTAATCAGGAAACTTTTTTACAACTTACACCAACTGAAAGAATGAAACGAATGCTCCACCCAACAAAATATCTCGTTACTTTCAATTCAGAAACATCTATTAAAGATGAACACCTGTTAACAACTAAAAAAAATATCAATCGTTTCTTTATTGTAAATGGCTTAGTTAGTTTCGTGATTCTAATGAAATTAACCAAACAACCTTCTTTCATCAGTAAAATGGGAGATTCCAACTGGCAAATTAAGGAAATCCTTTTACTGATTCCTTTAATTATTTTAGGTCTATTTTCTGGAAAATTATACCGTATCTTCCAAAAACAAATGAAAGTTTGGTTTTCTTTTTGGCCAGATAAACCAGTTTATAAAGCATTAATTGGATCTATCGCTATTTTCTTAATTGGAACATTTACGCCTAATTTATTGTTTTCAGGTCAAGTTACCTTGGGTGATGTACCCACGCAACACGCTAAATTATCCGTTATTGTTTTAATTTTAGCTGTTGTCGTTAAATTAGTCTTCTTACAAATTTGCTTAAACACTGGCTGGATTGGCGGAGATATTTTCCCAATTGTCTTTTCTTCTATTTTATTAGGCTTTGCCATCTCACAATTACTACCAAGCTTTGATGCTATTTTCATTGTGGCTACAATTGCGACGGCTATGGCCGTGACCATCTTAGAAGCACCTGTTGCTGTGGCGATTTTTACCGCACTATTTTTCCCACTTCACATTACTCCGATTATTTTAGTAACAGCCTTTATCTTGAAATTCGCTAAACAAGCTGTCACTAAAATGAAAACAGCGAAAGGACTTAACTAATGTTTGGTTTATTACTTGGATTTAAACGTCTTGGTCAATGTTTAGCTCGTTGTTTCAAAAAAGATGAGGTCAAAGCTTTACTGATTACAACTGGCTCTGTCCTTTTACTTGGTACTATTTTTTATCATAATGTAGAAAAAATGGCTTACATTGATTCCTTTTATTTTAGTTTTGTAACCTTAGCTACGATTGGTTATGGAGATTTATATCCAGTTACAGTTCTTGGAAAACTTTTCACCGTTGTTTACAGTATTCTAGGACTTGGATTGGTTAGTTTATCTGCTGGGATTATCGCTCGTGAAGTGATTCAACTTAGACAAAATGAAACATGCGAGGACAAAGAAAAAAGAACCGATGACAAATAATTTTGTCGTTGGTTCTTTTTTGGATTCTTACTTTTCAAGCTCATTACGAATTGCCAGCATCTCTTCTTCTAAAATAGATAAAGATTGAGCCGTTCTTTCTAAACGATGTGACAAATTTTCATCTGTCACACCTTCCTTATATCTTAATCCATGCTCTAAACTTGCCCAGTAATCCATGGCAATTGTTCTAAATTGAATTTCCACTTTAATATGCTTCGTTTCTTTAAAGAAAAAGACTGGAATTTCTAAAATCACATGTAGACTTCGGTAACCACTTGGTTTGGGATTTTTGATATAGTCTTTGATTTCCAAGACATTAATATCCGTCTGTTCCGAGAGCGACTCCAACACCATGTAAATATCATCTGCATAAGCACAAATCACACGAATACCCGCTACATCAGCCAGTTCTTCAGCGACAACTCCTTTAGAAAAAGGCAGTCCTTTACGGTCTAATTTTAAGACAATACTTTTCAATGTTTTTACTCTACTTTGAATTTGATGGATTGTATTATTTCGCCCCATATTGGATGAACTGCTTAATTCACGGTCAATAATTCTTAATTTGGTTTCGACCTCATCAATAGCTGATTGATAATAAATAATTAATTTTCGATAAGTTTCTAAAGCTCCTACATAAAAATGAGATTTTGGATCCACATCATTGACTAACTTAATTAAATCTTCTGTTAAATACTCCATGATTTACACCTCTTCTAATCTTATATATTTATCATAACCTGTTTTTATGACTTTTTCTCGATTAAATTAATTAAAATTGTATAAAAATTAGAGTGGTGAGAAAAGCGTTTAGCTTCAAGCAACTGGAGGAAATCAAAAATAATTCACGCTTTTGGAATTAATTTTGATTTTTGAAGTTGCTGTAGAGCTGCTTTTTGAACCCGGACTAAATCAGAGTGGTGAAAATAGCGTTTAGCTTCAAGCAACTGGAGGAAATACTGATCCATTAACATTTAGATTATTATAATAACTAATTTATCTACTACATTCTCTCTTAAAAAATCGATCTAAATGATGAGCTAAATTAGAAATATCTTCAATTGCGAGTTCAGTAATTATTCTAAATTCTTCTTCTGATACGAGTTTTGTATAGCCTACATATTTATTAGTTTTTTCATAATGTTGATCCATTCTATCTCTTACATCTTTTGGAATAATTTCATAATTTATACGTGAAGGATAACTCTTACCAAAATACCATTGCAAGTTCCCTTTAAAAGATTCTACCCCCTCTTTTATGATTTGATTGTGCCTTTCTGTATTTTTATCTTCATTTAAACTAAAGTATAAGGACGGAATTTGCTTGTTTTTACAACCTGGAGTATAAATCAAACCACAATTTGTTTGAATGCTAAAATAGTCAATCAGTATTTCCGTGATTTTTTTCTGTGTCTGTCCCATTATTTTTACCTCCAATTTTTTTATATTAGTTATCCTCAATAAAAATATACGTGGTTCACTTTAGATTTAGCTATTTTTAACAAAAAAACATCAACAACAAAACTACCTCTTTAGGTAACTTCATTACTGATGTTCTTCAAATTTATTGTAATAACTCCCACTGATAACTCATAGCTGATAAAGCGTAAAGTGGGGCTGTTTCTGCTCGGAGTATTCGTGGTCCTAAGCCACATAAAACGCCTTGATGCTCTTCAAAAAGAGCAATTTCTTCTGGTGTAATACCACCTTCTGGTCCAAAGATAATTAAGAGTTTCTCGCCTTTTTTGACCTCTTGCAAGACTTTGACAAAACTCTTCACTTCCCCTTCTTTAGCTGATTCTTCATAGGCAACTAAGACGTGATCGTAATCAGATAAACTTTCTAAAAAAGGTTTAAAGCTAGCTAATAAAGTTACTTTGGGAACTCTTTGACGATGAGATTGTTCCGCTGCTTCTTTAACAATTTTATCAAAGCGTTGCTCTTTTTTAGCTAATTTTTTTTCATCCCATTTAACCACAGAAGTTTTACTTGGAAAAGCAATCAATTCCGACATACCAAGCTCTGTTGCTTTTTGAGCCACCCACTCTAGTTTGTCACCTTTAGTAAACCCACAAGCAATCGACACAGTCACTGGCATCTCTTTTTCCATTTGTTCTTTACGAATTTCTTTTAAGACAATGCGCTCAGCTTCAATATCAGTTATCTCTGCCACAATCGCAATTTCATTAGTAAAAATCAGGAAACACTTATCCTCAGGTTTAACTCGCATCACATGAGCGGCGTGATGAAAGTCGTCACCAACTAATTCAAACTCAACTTGCTCTAGATAATCCTCATCAATAAAGTATCGTTGCATTATCTTAGTCCTCAGTACTTTTCTTAATAATAAAGGCTAACCAATCTTTTTGTTGGAATCGTTGGTCCACTTCAAAGCCATTAGCGTAAAGAACTTCTAACACGTCTGACTCTTTGTCTTCAATGATACCTGAAATAATAAACGTGCCACCCTCATTTAAACAACGGTACGCATCAGGAATTAAGGCAATAATAATGTCTGCCAAAATATTTGCCACAATCACATCTGCTTTTTGATCAACACCCACTAATAGGTTATTTGCTGAAACATGCACATCTTTTGCCACTGGGTTTAAGTTCATATTTTCTTTGGCTGAATTAACAGCTACCTCATCTAAATCATAGGCAAAAACCTCACCTGCACCTAAACATTTACTGGCAATACTTAAAACGCCAGACCCCGTTCCCACATCAAGGACTGTTTCACCACCACGTAATACAACTTCTAAAGCTTGTAATGTTAAACGAGTCGTTGGATGTGTTCCTGTACCAAACGCCATGCCTGGATCTAATTTCATCACATGTTCATCTGCTGAATGAGGTGTGTATTCTTGCCATTCAGGAACAATCGTTAAATAACGACTAATATTTACTGGATGATAATATTTTTTCCATGCTGTTGCCCAATCATTTTCCACCACTTCTGAGGTTTCAATTTTATTTTCACCAATATCTAAGCCGAATGTTATTAACTCTTCAACTCGTGACTTAACAGTTGGTAAGATTTCTGGTAAAAAGATCGTTTCAGGGTAGTAGGCAATCACTTTTGCGCCTTCTTTAATATGATCAAAGGTTGCTGCATCTAAAATTTCGCCAAAGGCATCACTTTCAAAATTAATCACATCCATCGCGTCTTCAATGGCAACACCGTTTGCTCCTGATTCCATTAAAATATTAGAAACAGCTTCCACTGCTTCACTTGTTGTTAAAACTGAGACTTGATTCCACTTCATGATTTGACCTCTTTCTTAGTATTTCGGATATGATACCCATGTATTATTGTTGATAGCTACTGTTTGTTTGCTAAATTCTTCTTCATTCCAATTTAATTCGAACACTTCTTGAGATTCGTCAGAAAGAAAATCTAATAAATCACTTTGACCTTCTGTTAAGCAATCATTTAAATGTTTAGCAAAAACACGAATCCATTCTTTTGATAAACCTTTTTTACGGTCAAAAAGAATTGTTGTTAAATACTCTTCTTTATCGATTTCATCTTGTGGGTTTGTGTAGAAAAGAACCGTATCTTCAAATTCAATGACTTCTTCTTCACTAACAATACCTTCTTCATCTTCAATCGACTCTTGGTCTTTATTTTCAGCAAATAACACAACAATCACTTCAAATTGATGTTTCTTAGGATGCCAATCAATGGCAAAATCAAACTCTTTTAATTGTTTTTCTAGCTCTTTTTCTAAAACTTCTAATAAATGTTCTTTTTTCATTATTTTCCCTCTTCTTCTTTGATTTTCTTTCCTTATCATACATAAGAATGAGCGATTTGCCAATGGAAAGATATGCTATAATGAGGGAAGAAAAAATTAGGAGGGATAGAATGCAAAAACCACTGGCTTACCGCATGCGACCAAATACGATCGACGATATTGTGGGACAACAACATTTAGTAGGCGAAGGAAAAATTATTCGCCGAATGGTTGAAGCAAAGATGCTTTCTTCCATGATTTTATACGGCCCTCCTGGTACAGGAAAAACAAGTATCGCAAGTGCTATTGCTGGCTCAACTCATTACGCCTTTCGCATGCTAAATGCGGCAACAGATACTAAAAAAGATCTTCAAGTCGTTGTTGAAGAAGCTAAAATGAGTGGAACGGTGATTTTACTTTTAGATGAGGTACACCGCTTAGATAAACCAAAACAAGATTTTCTGCTTCCTCATTTAGAGAATGGTCGAATTATCATGATTGGTGCCACAACAGAAAATCCTTATATTGCCATTAATCCAGCGATTAGAAGTCGAAGTCAAATTTTTGAAGTCAAATCACTGACTGAAGAGGATATCGAAAAAGCCGTTGAACGTGCCTTAACCGATAAAACTCATGGACTGGGAGAATTAAATATCCAACTAGATAAGGAAGCTCTCACTCATTTAACAAGAGCGACTAATGGGGACTTACGAAGTGCTTTGAATGGTTTAGAGTTAGCTAGTAAATCCACCGCACCTTCTGAAGATGGTTTGATTCACTTATCACTACCCATTTTAGAAGAATGCATTCAGAAAAAAGCCTTCTCTCATGATAAAGATGGAGATGCTCATTATGACGTAATTTCTGCTTTTCAAAAATCTATCCGAGGAAGTGATGTGGATGGGGCTCTTCATTACTTAGGACGCTTAATGGAAGCTGGTGAGTTGTTGATTGCGTGTCGAAGACTTCTTGTCATCGCCTACGAGGATATTGGTCTAGCTAATCCAGGTGCTTGCTCTAGGACCGTTTCAGCCGTTCAAGCTGCTGAAAAATTAGGTCTACCAGAAGCTCGTATCCCTTTAGCACAAACCGTGATTGATTTATGCTTATCCCCTAAATCTAATTCTAGTGTGATGGCCATTGATGCCGCACTCACTGATATTCGTTATGGAAACATTGGCGAAATCCCGGATCATTTAAAAGATGCTCACTATAGCGGGGCCAAAGAATTAAACCGAGGTGTAGATTATCAGTACCCTCATAATTTTCCTGGTGGCTGGGTTAATCAACAGTACTTACCCAACAAGATCAAAAATAAAATCTATTACGAAGCTAAAGAGACAGGAAAATATGAAAAAGGTCTAGCCCAACGAAACCAACAAATCAAACAGCTAAAAAAATAATTTAAATCCTAAGACAATTAATTGATGAATTAAAAATCTTGTGTTAAGATATGTTTATAGATATCTGTAATGTGCGTCGTGTTCACTTTAGTGTTGAGCTAACAATTAATAATACCTTGGGAGTTAAACAACGATATTGTCAAAAACAAGCCTTATCATTTGGTAGTTTGCGATTATACAAATAATTCCCACCTGCATATACCGCGGGTTCAACCATAACGAGCATAAAACGGCATCGACGGATATTTTTTATTTTAAATTTTAGGCTGGTCCATTTGGTGGATCAGCTTTTTTAATTGGTTGATGTAAAAAAACTAAATACTATTTTCAGATTGGATTGTGATATAATTGATTAAAGTAATACTTATTATTTTTGCTGTACTACTGCTCTTTATTGGTTGGTATGTTAAACAAAATATCACCAAATTAGAAGTGCTGTTTTCAACAGAGAATCACCAAAATTTAATTGGTTTTTCATCAAGCTATTTAATTCTTGGAGTACTTGGTCTACTTCTAGGTATTTTTTTAGCAACACAAACCGCCGCACTATTTTTTGTCGCGATTGTTTTAATTATTTCTGGTTTTTTCTCAGTTCAGTTAGCAAAAAAAATGAAATAAGCATTAAACAGAAAGGGTGTTTCCTATGTTAAAAGAATACAAAAATATCTTAGTTGCGGTCGATGGTTCTGACGGATCTGAGCAAGCATTTAAAAAAGCAGTCCATGTTGCAAAACGAAATAATTCTGTTTTGTATATTGCTCATATCATTGATATTAGAGCTTTTGAATCTGTTTCAAGTTTCGATGAATCTCTTGCTGAAGATGCTGCTAAAGTCGCTAGAGAAACTTTAGATAAATACGCTGATTACGCAAATGAACACGGTGTAACTGATGTTCACTGTCTAATTGAGTACGGGGCACCTAAAACAATCATTACCCAACGACTTCAAAAAGAATATCACATCGATTTAATTATGCTTGGAGCAACTGGTTTGAACGCCATGGAACGAATCTTGATTGGTTCTGTTTCAAGTTATGTTTCTCGTCATGCGCACTGTGATGTTTTAATTGTTAGAACTGATATCCAAAACAAACTACTAAAAAAAGAAAAATAAACCAAAAGAACTGATACTCTCTTCTTTCATCAAGTGAGTATCAGTTCTTTCTTTTTATTATTTTAAGCATTTCTTTATTTCCTTCGACTATTTTTTTGATCTTCAATTCCAGCTCCCATGCTGTCTACTCCACGACCAGCGTTATGACTACCACCAGTACCAAAACCGCTATCTACTAATGGTGTACTTCCTTTTAATGGGTCTTTTCCTTTTTTACGTAGTTCGTCATTTTTTTCTCTAATTTTCTCGGACTTCAGTTTCTTTTCAGACATTTTACTCACCTCTTTCTAATAAAATAATTATATCACATAAAAAAAAACAAACGATACCTAAAATAGATATCATTTGTTTATATAAATTATTTTTTTAAAGCTTCTACGTCGCGACAGATCATTAATTCTTCATCTGTTGGGATTAATAGAATTTTAACGCTTGAGTCGTCTGTTGAGATGACACGTTCTTCACCACGGATGTTGTTTTTCTCTTTATCGATTTCACAACCAAACCAAGTTAAACCTTCCATGATTTTTTCGCGGATTTCAATTGAGTTTTCACCGATACCAGCTGTAAAGACAATCGCATCCACACCGTTCATAACACTTACGTAACTTCCGATATATTTACGAACGCGGTCAGCAAAGATTTCGATTGCTAATTTAGCATCTTCTTTATCTGAAGATAATAAATCACGCATATCACTTGAAATACCTGATAAACCTAAAAGTCCTGATTCTTTATTTAAAATATTGATCATTTCTTTAATGTCAGTAATGTTTAATTTTTCCATTAAGTATGGCAAGATTGAAGCATCAATGTCCCCTGAACGAGTTCCCATTGTTAAACCTGCTAATGGAGTGAATCCCATTGATGTATCTACTGATTTACCACCATCAACGGCAGTAATAGAAGCACCATTACCTAAGTGACAAGTGATGATTTTTGTTTCTGCTAGTGGTTTACCTAACATATCAGCAGCTCTTTCAGAAACATAACGGTGACTTGTTCCGTGAGCGCCATATTTACGAGCTGAGAATTTATCATAATATTCTTTTGGAATACTGTATAAATAGTTAACAGCTGGCATAGTTGTATGGAATGATGTATCAAAGACACCAACGTTTAATGTATGTGGTAAAACTTTTTGGAAGACACGGATAACTTGTGCTTCAGCTGGGTTATGAAGTGGTGCAAATTCAGCTAAATCATCGATTAATTTTAATGCTTCGTCATCAATGATTGCTGATTCTTTGAAGTGCTCACCACCGGCCACAATACGATGTCCAGCTCCTGTAATTTCTTCAAATGAATCGATGATGTTTAATTCTGTTAATTGTTCTAATAACATGTTAACAGCGATTTCGTGGTTTTCGATATCTTTGATTACTTCATATTTTTGACCTTCGCCATGTTTGATTGTAAAGATTGAATCATTTAAGCCGATTCTTTCTACGATCCCTTGAGCTACGACGATTTCTTCTGGCATTGTATATAATTGCCATTTTAAACTTGAACTACCTGCATTGATTGCAATTGTTTTTGACATGTTTGTTTCTCCTTTTTATTTTATATTTGTTTGACGCCAAGTACTGAAGGAATTGATAAATGTTAACACTGCTTTATTATCCTTAAGTGATGGCAACTCTGCTAATAAAACTTCTTTAGCCTGTACAGCTGCTTCTCCTCTATTTTGAACAATAAAAATCGATTTACTGATTCCTTTTTGACTAAATAGTGAATCTGGCAATTTAAGAACAGACTGCAAATACACTTTTTCTTGTAACCATTTAGTTAAAAGAGGGGCTTGCTCTGTTTCTAATAAATTGCTTGGTACTAAAAAGATACCAAAGCCATTACTTTTTACATGATCCATTGCTTTTTCCATTAGTAAATGATGAGCATAAGTATGCCCTTCACTTGCTGCTACTGTAAAAATTTTTGCTTTTTCATCGACTGGATAAAACCCAATCGGTAAATCAGCAATTGCAAAATCCACTGGATCAACTAATAAGGGATCAATACTATCTTGATGGAATAACTGGGCATTGATATCTAACCATGCTTGGTTGACTGCAGCCACATTTAATAAGGTATCATCCACATCTACACCGTATCCTGTTGCCTTGATTCCTGCCACATTAAGATTAGAAATGATGGTATAAAGTAAATTTCCCATTCCAACTGAAATATCCAAAAGAGATGTCTCTTTTGTCTTACCAGCTAGTTGTTCTAAGATATAGACAAATAAAAAGCCGATACCATCAGGCGTTAATTGGTGATTCGCTTGAATACCATCTTTCATAGAACCTTTCAGTAAGACCAATTGCGTAATTTTACGACGATCTTCTTGAGTTAATTCTAGCTGCTCAATAGCATTGTAGAGGGTTTCAATTTTTTCCACCGCATCTTTATTTGGCACACCATCAATCACGCGAACTTTTTGACCATCCATTCGGTTCTCGCTATTTTCGATGTATGCATCAAAAAAAGAAGTATCTAGCGCATCCTGTAACAGTTCTACTGATTCAAGCAAATACTGAAAGCCTTTTTCAACATCAGTTTGAGACAACACATCCACCTCTTTCGTTAGTGTTAACTATTTATGTTTCACTGCTTTATTCTAACTAAAAAATGCGAATAATACAAGGAAAAGTCCATATAAAAAAGGCAAGAATACTGTGATTTCTTACCTTTACTCTTTTATTGTTCTATTTGTTGTTCGTTTGTACTGATTATTTAAACTTGTCGTAATTTTATGATTCTTCTTTTCTTTGTCATATGAAATATCAACTGTTCCGATATTATACTGAAACAGTTTTTCACCCTGTTTCATATCCTCTTTAAACTCTAAAATCGCCATTTCTTCGATGGATTTTGCTAGGTAGAAGTCTTGCGTACTAACTAACATTTTTCTTCTTACTGAATAATCTTGAAGTACATATAGAGTCATCGTTGTAAACATCACTAATATAGCTAAGACAGGAAGTAATATCCCACCATCCTTATTTCTAATAAAAGAAAAAATAGCAATAACTCTCCTCTCCAAGGGTTATGACCTCCATTTTAATCCAGCCTATTTCATCAATAAACTGAACATCTTTAACACCCGTAATAATCGGTTGATGCCCGTGAACACTACTTGTTTTTCTTATCATTTGTTTATATTGTTCAAAAATAATTGTTTCATTATCTTTACCATCATAATATACTTTATTCTCTTCTACTTTAATAAAGCTTGTCGACATCATCTCTTTTTCCATTTGAATCTTACCTATTTGAAGTTCTAAGTAATCATCATTCTTTATGTGATTTTCCATTCGTGTAATGGTTACTAAAAAAGGATTCAAAAATAGTAGTAACCCCATTAGAATAACTAAAGATATTAAACATTCTATTAAAGTAAATCCCTGATTTTCTATTTTCTCTTGATTTCTAACAATACTTCTTCACTCTCGATTCTTATACTTTTTTTATTCCATTCTTTTATTAAAATATTATTATCAATCGCTTTTTTTCTAATTAGTGTTTCATCAACTAAGCCATTTTGTTTAAAAGCTGCCATTTCATAAGCTTGTGTCGCCACTTCAAGTTCTTTTTGCTTATCTCTAACTTCTTCCAACAAAAAAATCATAGTTGACATTAAAAATAATATAGAAGTCACAATAATAAACATTGCAACCATACACTCAAGAAGTAAATACCCATCATTATTAGAGATCTTTTTCATATCGAATGACCTTACCACTTCCTAATTGAAAACTATATTTAATTTCATGGTTTCTGGATTCATCCACAAAACGAATTCCTTGAATTTCTTTAATATTTCCACTTTCACCTTTAAATTCAATTGTTTCTGTACTTTTTAATACAAGTGGTTTTTCAACATATAAATAATCATATTTTTTCGTTCCTCTAAAATAATTTTCAAATTTTATAGATTGCTTACTAGATTCCGGACTCACTTTAGTATTTAACCCTGCAACAATCGCGCTTTGATGCGTTTCTTGAATCTTCCTTTCTACCTGGCTTAAAAACATTTCAACTTTATTTTTTTCTCGCCATTTCTGAATACCAATAACAGGTATAGTAATAAATATCCCCATAATTAGTAATACTAAGAGACATTCGATTAAAGTAAAACCTTCATAAGATGATGTTTTCATTATTTAACCTCAATACTTAATTCATCTGCTTTTTTCTTTTGCTCTTTTGAGATATATTTTCCATCTACTAATTGTTGAGTTGTTTCAGGTCGTTTATTATTTTCTAAAAAATACATCTCACTCTGAGCTTCAATTACTTTCTCTAAAGCAATATCACCATCACTACTAATTTTCCCCGTTTGCTTCATCAAATTAGGCACAAACAAAACGATTAAAACGGCAATAACAAACATCACTATCAACATCTCCAACAACGTAAATCCTTCATCGTTAGTCTTTTTCAGCTTCCTCAACTAAAATCCCCCATTCCACTATAAATTGGTAGAAGTAACGCTCCGTAAATCGAGACAATCAAAACAGCGATTAGTAAAAACATAATGGGTTGTAAGAAAGCCATTCGTTTTTCTGATAATTCAATCAATGCCTCCCATTCACGATTACCATAAATAAGTAGCTCTTTCCCTAAATCCCCTTTTACTTCCCCTTGTAAAATAATTAAATTCAGTTCCGGCCTTAAAAATTGCCATTTCATAATCGTCTGATTAATCGGTTGACCTTTTTCGATTTGCTTTTCAATCGCTACTGCCATCTCCCTCATGAGTGGTGTATAGCCTTTTTTATTCATAACTAAAACAACTTCTCGAAACTCCATTCCCTGTGTTAATAACTTTCCCCACTCAGTCGCAAATAAAGAAGTGTAGTAATGAATTAAAAAGGTTTTTACGACAGGCAATTGACACAGCCAATTCGCTTTACCTATCTCTGTTTTCTTACCTAAATAGGATTTCAAAATTAAGTAACCCATGCCCATTAACACTAGTGAAACTAAAATAATTTTTGGGCTTTGATTAATTAAAATTAAACCGATATTTACACCATTGTCACTTTCATATAAATCACCTAATTGAGGTAAAATATACCACTTCATTCCCAGTACCATTCCGAATAGAAAAAGTAATAACAATACGGGATAACTGACTACTTTCTGCAAATGTTGACGCTGTTTCTCCTGATCTTCTAAGTGTTTTGAAAGGCGGTTTAAGGTTCCCACTAAATCACCATGAACTTCGGAAAAACTTAATTGGGCTTGTTGAGAAGGAGTCAATTTCAACTCTTTCAAACATTTATTCAATCTCTTTCCTTTCAACAAAGCCCGCTCCATGTTTTTTATTTCTTGTTTCTTTTTAGGGAGCACGGTTGCCATAAAATTTAAACTTCTCTCCAACGTGAAACCATTATCTAATAATTCGGCTAATAGATTTAAAAAGACATGTTTTTCTTTTCGACTAAAACTCTTTTTTGGAGAATTGAAGAACTTCTTTTGAGATAATTTTTTTTTGATAGGCTTTTTCAAGATTTTCTTCCCAATTAGTTACCACCCCATTAATCGACATATCATATAACACCTCATACTTACTTTCCCTTAAAACAGGTAACAGTTCTTGGTACACAATCCCTCTTAAACTCTGATTCATTTCCACTTCTGGAATCCCTAAATCTTTTAATCGAATCAAGACACCTTCCTTATCCTGAGAATGGATCGTAGAAAAGACCATGTGTCCTGTTAGTGCGGCTCGAATCACCATTTTCGCCGTCTCATGATCTCTAATTTCTCCAATAATTAAAATATCTGGTCGGTGTCTTAAACACACTTTAATCAGTTCTTGATACGTCAAATCTATCTTCTCGTTCACTTGAAATTGTAAAAAATCGTGATTTTCAATTTCAACAGGATCTTCAATCGTAATAATCTGTTTGTCACTGTGCTTATTTAAATAATTGGCTAAATAGTACATACTTGTAGATTTCCCCGCACCTGTAGGACCAGAAAACAAGTACAAACCAGGAATACATACCAGTTGCTCAAGTAATTTTAGTTGTTCCGTAAAAATAAAATCTAGTTGTGTAATTTCTTGCTTATTTTGTAAAAAACGAATCACCAATGTCTCTCTATTTTTAAAATCAGCCACGCTAGATAATCTGATTCTATGAGAGTTTTCTTCAATTTTTATACTCGCACTGCCCACTTGCGTTTTTCTTTTTTCTGAGACATCCATTCCTGCAAGATACTTCAAATAAAGAATTAATTTCTCCCCTTCTTCTAATGTAACTTGTTGATGAAACATTACTTCATGGTGACAACGAAAGGACAACTCATATCCTTGATAATTTGGGGAAATATAGAGATCACTAGCACTTAATTTGAAGCCTTTTTTCAGTAAACGATGTGCCTTTTTCTTAACTGACATCTCTCACCCCTTTTCATATTAAATATTCGGTAAATTCTCAGACTTGAACGAAAAAAAGAGACTAAATACAAAATTTGTAATTAGCCTCTTTTTCCTATAATTAAATATTAGCCGATGTGTAAACATCAGATACATCATCATCATCTTCCAAAACCTCTACAATTGTTTGAAGAATATCTTGGTGTTCTTCTGATAACTCTGTGACAACCTGTGGGACCATTGTCAATTCTGCTTGAGCAAATGTGTACCCTTCTTCTGCTAAAGCATCACGCACACTTGGAAAGTCACTCGGTTCTGTATAAATTTCGAATACTTCTTCACTTGTTTCTAGTTCCTCTCCACCAGCTTCTAGCACACTCATTAGCATCGTATCTTCATCAACATCTAAGTCTTCACGCAGAATAACTAGGTAGCCTTTGCGGTCAAACATATACGCAACAGAGCCCGTCTCGCCAAGGGAACCGCCATTTTTATTAAAAGCAACACGCACATTAGTTGATGTTCTGTTTTTATTATCAGTCAGTGTATGAACTAAAATGGCTACACCTGCTGGACCGTATCCTTCGTAAACAATCTCATCATAATTTTCACCCTCGCCAGCTGAGGTTGCTTTTTTAATCGCTCGATCCACATTATCATTTGGCATGTTTGCAATTTTAGCTTTATCTAGTGCTAAACGAAGACCAGGGTTAGACGTAGGATCAGAGCCACCATTTTTAGCAGCTACATAGATTTCTCGTGATAGTTTTTGAAACAACTTACCACGCTTAGCATCTTGTGCCCCTTTTCTCCCCTTGATATTATTCCATTTTGAATGTCCTGCCATGTAAAAAAACCTTCTCTCTAAATAATATGTCTACTTGCATTCTAACATATTGCCTAGATAAAAAAAGCGTTTACTTCCTTTTCTTAGGTTTCTTTCTGTTTGAGAACCAAAAGAAAAAGATACAAATTAAACAAGCAAATAAAGCACCTGAGCTATCCAACACCACATCTTCAAACATCGGGCTACGACCACCTGTTAACATTTGATGAAACTCATCTAATGCTGCATAACCTGTTGCGGCTAACCAAGCATATAAAAGGGCTAGTCCAAGATGTTTTATTCGTGGAATAAGCGCCATAAACAGGCTGCTACCTAAAATAAAGTACGTTCCAAAGTGGGCTGCTTTTCTAATAAAGAATTCCACAAACTTAAAATAGCCGCTGTCTTTAATACTGACCGGTGAATCACCATACATAAAAGAAACACCGGATAATGCTTCTTTAAACGGCTCATTTTTCAATATTTTTTCTAATACTGGGATGCTACTTTGTTGTTCATAGGTTTGAGAGGAACTATAAAAAAGAATTCCCATCATCACAAACGCTACTATTAAATAGATATTTCCATTTTTTAAATTTTTCTGCATAAAGTCACTCCTCATAATCTTATTTATCGTACCTTGTCTGATACAAATTATCAAATTATTTATGAATAAATTTAGTTTCGTGTATAATGGTAATAATACACGAAGGGAGAGTTTTATTGTATGAAATATTCAATTACATGGGATTTAGATTCATTATTTAAAGGTGGCGTGGATTCACCTGAGTTAGCAGCAAGATTAACACTTTTAGATCAACAAATTTTAGATTACACTGCGTCAATTAACAACTGGTCAGTTGAAGATGACGCACCTGAATTTGCTGATTTTACTAACATCATTACGATTCAAGAAGCTGTAACAAATGGTTTTGGGCAAACAATTAGTTTTGTTAATGCCATTCAATCAGCTGATGTAACTAATAAAAAAGCCGGTACTATGTTAGCTAGCCTTTACAATAAATCAACTGACTTTGAAAATGCCAATGTTATCTTGACTAAAAAATTAACAGCTATGTCTGATGAATTATGGGCTAAATTAGAAAAAGTTGCCGTTTTAAAAAAACAAGGTGTAGCGTTTATTTTAAATGAAACTCGTGAACACGGGAAAAGATTACTTAGCGAAAATGAAGAAAATATTATTAACCAACTTTCAACAGATGGTTTCAATGCGTGGAGCACTCATTACGACACATTAGTTACTCAAATTACGATTCCATTTACTGAGAAAGATGGCACAGAAGTCATGCTCTCAGCTGGTCAAGCCTTCAATAAAATGATGGGAGACGCTGATAGTGCTGTTCGTGCTGAGTTATTTGAAAAATGGGAAAAAGCTTGGTCTGAAAAAGCACCACTTTTTGCTGACACATTAAATCACTTAGACGGCTTTAGATTAAAAGCTAACGAGTTACACGGAATCACTAACCACTTGCAAGTTCCTTTAGAATACAACCGTATGAAAGAAGAAACATTAAACGCGATGTGGGGAGCTATTTCAAATAACAAACAACCATTTGTTGATTTCTTAACTCGTAAAGCACAATTACTAGGCAAAGAGAAAATGGAATGGCAAGATCAAGATGCACCGATCATTTTAGGTGAATTTGAAGAAAAACGTTACACATTTGATGAAGCGGCTGAATTCATCGTAGAAAACTTTAATAAATTTAGTCCTAAAATGGCTGATTTTGCTCAAGTTGCTTTTGATAAGAGCTGGATTGAAGCAGAAGACCGCCCCGGAAAACGTCCTGGCGGCTATTGTACAAGTCTTCCAGAAAACAAAGAATCTCGTATTTTCATGACATACGGTGAATCAATCAATGAAGTCTCTACTTTAGCTCACGAATTAGGTCACGCTTATCACTCTCATGTGATGTGGGATTTGCCTGTAATGAGTCAAGATTATGCGATGAACGTTGCTGAAACGGCTAGTACTTTCGCTGAATTAATCGTAGCGGACGCGACTCTAAAACAAGCTAAAACAAACGAAGAAAAAATTAATTTAATTGATGTTAAAATGCAAAACGCGATTGCAATGTTTATGAATATTCATACCCGTTTTATCTTTGAAAATAATTTACATAAAGCTCGCAAGAAAAATGTGTTAACTGATGAAGAAATGACTGAATTGATGTTGGATGCACAAAAAGAATCTTATTGTGACTCTCTAAGTTCATACCATCCTCATTTCTGGGCAAGTAAACTACACTTCTTTATTGATGATGTGCCTTTCTATAACTTCCCTTATACATTTGGCTACTTATTCAGTTTAGGAATTTACGCTCACGCTCAAAAACAAGGTTCTTCATTTGAAGATGAGTATATTTCACTATTACGTGATACAGCATCAATGACGACAGAAGAGCTAGCTCAAAAACATCTTGGTGTTGATTTGACTAAACCAGATTTTTGGCAAGACGGAATTGATATTATTAAAAAAGATATCGAAGAGTTTATGACAATTACAGAACAATATATGTAGAAAAAACCTGAAATCACATTCGAAGTAACTCTTCGTGATTTCAGGTTTTTCATTTTTTTATTTTATATTATCTTGATAGTAAGTATATAACTGATCTATTTGATTGCTTAATAAAAGAGGGATTACTGGTTTTACTTCTGATTCTTTCCAATCAAACCAGCGTATTTCAAGTAATTTTCCAATTGTCGCTTCGTCAAATCTCTTCTTGATGACTTTCGCTGGATTTCCACCTACAATTGTATAAGGCTGAACATCTTTGACAACCATTGAACCAGTCGCAACTATGGCTCCCTCACCAATGGTTACACCCGGCATAATTGTCGCTCCCATACCAATCCATGCATCACTGTTAATTACCGTGTCTCCTCTTTTTTCAAAGGAATCCTTTATCCCTTCTTCAAAAGGATAAACTGTTAGCCAATCTGGATGATGGTTATGATTCCCACCTAATAAAATAGTTACCCCACTTGCGATACAAACATAGTTTCCAATAATTAATTTATCAAGTTCCCAACCAAAATCCTTTTCTGGATGAAACAAATCTCTCGTCGTTTCATCTCCCCATAGATACCTAACACACCCATTTTCAAAATTTGAATTCTCATAAAAACCTGAATAATAAGATTTTTTTCCAACTCTAATCAAAGGATTCGTGATAATATCCTCTAAATATTTTACTTCCGACCAATTTTTATAATGATTATTTTCCATTGTTTTCGCTCCTAAGTTTGATTATTACTAGTTCCTTACTTAGAAGCTACTTTCACTGAAACTTGTTTTATTAATCTCAATCTTTTCCTCATTTTTTTATTCTCCATAAAAAAAAAGACTAACTTTTTCAAGTCAGCCTTTAAAATTTTAATTACATGCGTACTCCAAAGTCTGGTGACCAATAAGCCATGCTTTGTACAGTTACGTTTTCACCTGGTTGTGGTGCGTGGATGTATTGTCCGCCACCTACATAAATACCAACGTGATGAGTTGCGCCTCTAGCTCCCCAGAATACTAAATCTCCAGGTTGTAATTGGCTAAGTGAAATTTGAGCGCCAGCACTTTCTTGTGGTACTGTCCATCCACCAATTTCTCTTCCTGCTGCGACACGATAAACATAAGATGTAAATCCTGAACAGTCAAATGAATCTGGTCCTTTAGCTCCCCAAACATAAGGTTTACCAATATGTTTGTAAGCTTCTGCTACTACTGCACTACCATTTGATGAAGCAGGAGGTGCTGGAGTTTCAGCTGGTTGTTTAGGTGGTGTTGTTTGTTGTCCACCATTGTTATTATTATTGTTGTTGTTTGTATTAGTATTTGTTTCAGCTGGAGTTGTTGCTCCACCATTGTTTGAAGCTGGTGCTTCAGTACTAGTTTCTGTTTTAACTTCAGTTGTTGGTGCTACTGGAGCTACAGTTTCTTTAGCTGCTTGTTTTTCTGCTTCTGCCGCTGCCTTAGCTGCTGCTTCTGCTGCCGCTTTTTCAGCTGCAAGTTTAGCTTCTGCTTCTGCTTTTTCGTTTAAGAACTGATCTTTTTTTCCTTGTTCAGTTTCTTTTTCAGCTGCGATTTCACTAACTGCTACTTGTTGAGTTAACTCTTGAGCAACTAGTTCACCTTTTTTCTGTTCTAATACAACTGCATTAGCTTGTACTTCAGATGCTTTTTCTTCTGTTTCAACTTTTTTATCTTCTACAGCTTGTTTGTCTTCTTTTTGTTGTTGCATCATGTCATTGTTAGCTCCAACTAATTTAGAAGCTGCCATTACTTTAGTTACAGCGTCTGATACTGAATCAGCGTTTAAAACTAAATCAACAACGTTTGAGCTTCCTGAGTCAACTTGAACTGAACGAGCTTGTTCTTTAATAGAAGCATCACGTTTTTCGATGCGTTTTTCTAAATCTTTAACTTCACCATTTAATGAACCAATTTCAGTGTTTAACTCTGCTTGTTTAGCTTGTAAAGCATCTGCTTGGTCTTTGATTGAAGTAATGTTACTTTGGATTGAAGCTAATTGTGATGATGCTGAAGCTTCTTTTCCTTGTAAGTCACTAATTTTTTTGTCTTGTGATGCAATCTTTTGATCAACTGAGTCAGCGCTAGCCATTAATGGAAGAGCTGTTGCTGATAAGATCATTGTACTTGTTAATAATGTAGATAAAATCTTCTTTTTCAATTTAATAGTCCCCCGTGTAATTTGTAATTTCTTATATTTTTTAAGTTTTATTTAATATTTAAATTTAACGATAAATGAATTGTAGCATAGAGACATGTCAGTCATATAATAGAAATGTTACAAACATATTTCAATCCACATAACATTTATTTTTTAACATTAAACATACTCTTTAAAGGCACTACTAACACTGCTATCAGTATGATATTCAAGCACAGAGTTGGTGCTAATGTTCTTGCAAAAAAATCTAAAATAGTGGTACTTGTTAACTTAAATAGCACTAATAAGAACACTCTGCCCACTGAAATGGCTGTAACAAAAACAATGAAACTCAAAATAATCGTAAATGTATTTGGATAAACATGCTCGAATAAACTATAAATTAAGATGACTAGTATTGGAAACAAAATCAAATTGATCCCAATCACATTATAAAAATAAGAATCATAAAGTAGTCCGATGACACTTGACCAAATCACTAGATAGGTTTTTTCCATTTGGAACGTTGCAAACATCAAAAACATCAACAATAGATTACTTGTAAAATCCATTGGCACTGAAAAAGCTGATAGAAGTGAACTACTTACATGCCCATCTATAAGCATCATAAAAAAGAAAATAAGCGGTAAGGTATAGGATAGATACTTTCTTTTTTGCATCATTACTCTGTACCCGCTAATCGTTTAACAACCGTCACAGAATTCACATCGTACATATCTGATACAGGCGTTACTAACACTTCTGCATCTAGCCCTGTTTTATTCTTCTTAATTTCTTTAATATTCCCTACTAATAATCCTTTAGGAGAATTGTTACCTAAACCAGAAGTCGTAACAGGGGTTCCTTCTTTTAAGCCTTCTGTTGAAGTTAACTGAGACACGACTAATGTGTGAGTTTTATTATTGTAGCCTTCCATTAAACCGTAAATCATCTTATCTCCCTCACCTTGCAACATCACAGGAAAGTGGTTCGTATTTTGATTAATCGTTGTTAAGAGTTCTACTTTTGAACTATTATTTTCTGCAATAATGACACGACCAATCAATCCTTTATCGCCCATGACCGCCATGTTGACTTCAATACCATCTTTTTTACCTTTATCAATGATTAATACATCTTGCCAACTATCTGGGGAACGATTAATCACTCCAGCGTTCACTACTTCATAATTTGATAACGTCGCATTTAATTCTAATTGACCTCTTAATTTTTCATTCTCTTTTTTTAAATTAGCAACTTCCGCTTCAAGGGACGCTGTATGATCTATTTTTTTCTTTAGATTATCATTTTCTGTATAGGTATTAAATAAATTATTAATCGATTTAACCCCATTTTCGACACCTATAAATGGTGCTTTAACTACTCGATCAATGCTTGCAATGACACCATTAGTTTGAGATTGACCTGGTAAACTTTGCTTTTTATTATCTCGCTGCATGGCACTAAAACCAATTAAAAAGACAACAATAATGACAATTGTTAGCGCAATAATAATATTTCTACTTGAATTAAATTTTTTCACATTTCCACCTCGACAAAAGTCTTGAATTTTAGATACACATAACGTTTATTCTAACATTATTTACTTGAAATCACTAGAAGATAGCTGGTAAAATTCATTAACTCTTTATTAATTTTTATATCAAAAAAGTGGAGAATTTATTTCCCCCACTTTTTAATTATTCATTTAAAAAAATATAATACGATTCTTCATCATATACTCGATCAATTTCACCAATAAATTCTGTTGCCTTATCACTACCAACAAAACCACGTTTAAACTTATATAAACCATCTTCTTCATTCATTTCAAAAATACCACCAAAATCGTAATACTTAGTTCCTCTTTCTAGTCCCCATTTAATCATTTCCCACTGCATTAAATAATTAGGCATCTTATTACGGTGTAGATTATTAGAACCACCATACATATACCAAGTAACATTACCATAACTTAAGCATAATGCACCTGCCAATACTTCTCCTTCAAATGTAGCAATAAACACTTTGGCGTTATCACCATAAGCTTTTAGCACTCGTTCAAAATACTCGTACGGACGGTAACTAATACCTTGACGTTCACTCATGATTACATGAGTATCATAAAAAGCCTTCAAATCTTCTAAACTTCTAGAAGAATGAACCTCAATTCCTTTTCTTTTCGCTAAACGTATATTGTAACGTGTTTTAGAATGAAATTCTGAGAGTAATTCTTCTTCTGTCTTATTTTCCGTATCTAACCTCATATTTAAACGTGGCTGAATTGTTGAATGAGGGTTAATATCTTTGTTACGTACTTTAAACCCTGCAGCTTTATATGCATCAGATAATTCTTGATTATAAAAAACTTCTGGATCTGTTCTAAGCAAGAAAATATTCTCATTTGATAATTGTTTTTCTGCCTCATCATATAACTCTGTGACTAATTGGATATTGTTAACATCACAGACAGGACCTCTTGTTGCATAAGCTATTTTTTTTTCACCTACAGAAGCCACCGTTAAAATTGACATTGCTGCTATTATCTCATCTTCTTTTTCTAGATAAATATAAAAAGGTTCCCAATTGTTTTTTACTTGCGCCCATGCCATATCCTGTGTTGTTGCGGTATATGGACTATTTAAAATAAAATCCTCATATCTTTTTATTTCTTCAGGATTAGCTAAATTGACTAATGCCATTTTCTATCGTCCCTTCTTTTTAAACCATTTTTCATAACGTTCCACATAGGATTGATAGTATTTTTTCATACTTAAATTTCTAACAATAGATTTATCTTGATCATAAAATAAAGTATAACCATAGTCATCTCTATCAATCATCTCTTTGGCTACTTGTTTACATGTATCATCCTCTGTATAAGTTAGCACTACTTCTTTTGGAACACCTAACCATAGTTTTTCTTCTCTACTTAAAAATGCTTCTTCAACTTTTATTTCTTCAACTAAATCTTTAATCGCTTCTTCAATTAAATTACACCCAGCTAACGTCGAATAAAAACTGCTTCGTCCCGGTCGCAAGTTAATCTCAAAAATTTTAAATGTCTGATCACGCTCGTCGTACTTCATATCAAAATTAGCAAACCCTGTATAACTGATTCCTTCTAAAAAACGAGTATATGTTTCATAAATATCAGCATCAAAAATACTTTTAATCGCCACATAATTTCCTACTAGTGTTGGTGTAACATCTTCTAAAAAAGGATGTCCTAAACACATCGAGTGGACTTTACTGTTTGATCCAACATAAGCATTTAAGACACGCATGTTACTATCAGGACCAGGAATAAAATCTTGCATTAACATCGTGTCGCCATATCCAGAAGTAAAGATATTAAATAAAGTTTCCGTAACTTCTTCTTCACTATTTAAAATATAGGCTTTTTTCTTATCTTTAAATTCTGCTAAAGCATATGTCACACTATTACTTGGTTTAACAACCACAGGATAAGTAAAAGGTACTTCGATTTCTCGATAGTTGTCTTTAGTTACTTTCATTGTTTTTGGATAAGGTAACTCTAATTTCTCACATAAATCATAAAAATCTTCTTTTAAAATTAATTGTTCTTTCAATTCTTTTTTTACAAAAGGTAACCGACAATATTTAGATAACTCCTCTTGGTTATCAATCACTAATTCAGCATAACCGTCGCTTGCCGCAAATAAAATTAGTTTGTCATAAGCTTCTAATTTATTCTTTAATAGTGGTATCATAGCTGTTGAAAAAACAGATGGATTAGCTAAATCATTAACCACTTCTATGTCAACAATCTTAGAATGGTTAGTCATTGGTAATTTGCCTTGACCAACACATAAACTTTTAATTCCATATGCCATGTGGATTGAACGAGCAATTCCATATGCATTAACATCTGTTCCTAAAATAATAGGTAAAAATTTCATCGTTTTTTTCCTTTCCAAATAATTATTAATCTGTTAACTCTGATACTTCTGGTTTGTGACCATCATTGATAAAGTAAACATTATACCAAGTTAAGAAAGTGAAAATAGTCCAAATTTTACGACGTTCATCCACTTTTTCTTCATAGTTATCATCTAGCAATTGAATAATTTTGTCTTGATCAAAAAATTCTTTTACCCATTCATTAGAAAATAATTCTCTTACATGTTGGTAATAACGTTCTTCACGTAACCAATCTTTAATTGGTACTGGGAAGCCTAATTTTTCTCTATTCGACCACTCTTCAGGAAGATGTCTTCCTGCGGCTTGACGAAAAGCATATTTAGTATTTTCAGAATTAATCATATATTTTTCAGGTACTTGCTCTGAGACTCTCATCAACTCAATATCAAGTAATGGCACACGTAATTCTAAAGAATGAGCCATTGATAATTTATCAGCTTTTAATAAAATATCTTTTGGCATCCATTGATGAAAATCTAAATATTTTTTCTTCTTAAGTTCAGATAATCGACTTACTTTTTTGTATTGTTTGTTCACAATGTCTGAGACACTTGGTGACTTAGAATACTCACTTGTCAAATACTCTAATGCTTCTTTTTCTTCAAAGACTTTCGCGTTACCAATAAAGCATTCTTCAGCTGGTGCTAAGTTAGAATACATATGTAAGCTACCAGGGAATTGTTTTTCTTTAATAAAACCTGCTAAAGAGTATCTTGCTTTTTCAGGTAATTTTTTAAGTAAACTGGTTGTTTTTCTAATGAATTTTGATTTAGTATAGAATCCATATGTTTGATAGCCACCAAACAATTCATCCGCACCTTCACCGCTCATAACAACTCTAACATCACGACTTGCTAACTCTGATAGGAAAAATAAAGGAACACAAGATGGATTTGAATCCGGTTCGTCTAGATGATACTGAATAAGAGGAAAATTTTTGAATGACTCTTCCCCTTCTATGATACGCGACTCATTGTTCAATCCAATCATATCAGTCAACGCCTTAGCCTCCACTGACTCATTAAACGTCTTATCACCAAAACCAATAGAATACGTTTTATCGGGGCGTAAAACACTTGCTACATAGCTTGAATCTACTCCTGAAGATAAAAATGAACCAACTTCAACATCAGCGTTTTTATGAATATCGATTGATTCTTGGACACTTTTATCAATTAAATCCACTGTCTCTGATAAAGACATTTTCTTTTCATTATCTTTAACATCCCAATATTGCTTGATTTCTAATAAACCATTTTTATACGTAAAGAAATGACCTTCTTTAATACGATAAACGTTTTTAAAGAAAGTTTCATCTAATGCTGAATATTGAAATGTCATAAAAGGACGTAAAGCTTCTGTATTTAATTCTTTTTTAAAACCTGGATGTTGCAAAAAGCTTTTAATTTCTGACCCATAGATAAAACTACCATTCATCTCTGTGTAGTAAAGTGGTTTTATTCCAAAATGGTCTCTAGCTCCAAACAATTCATTAGTTTCTGTATTCCAAATGACAAAAGCAAACATGCCTCTAATTTTTTGTAATAATTCAACTCCGTATTCTTCGTAACCATGAAGTAATACTTCTGTATCAGCATGGGTTGTAAATATATGACCTTTTCTTTTTAAATCCGCTCTTAATTCTGAATGGTTATATATTTCTCCATTAAACGTGATAACCATCGTCTTATCTTCATTATAGATAGGTTGAGAACCACCCTCTAAATCGACAATACTCAACCGTCTAAAACCTAAAGCTGCTTGTGTATCAACATGACTACCAGAACTATTTGGACCTCTATGGGCAATAGTTGCCATCATATTTTCTATTATTTCATTTTTTGATTCTACTGACTTGGTATCAATAAATCCAACTATTCCGCACACACCAATTCCTTCTCTCATTATAGAATTTATTAATTCATTTATATTAGTTTTTATTTTTAATTTTTCTTATTAACAATCTTTAAATTATATATGATTATCCCTTAATTGTCCAACTTTCCAAACAATACCATCCTATTAATCGGTTATTATAAATAAATAAAAAAACACCTATAATCATTCCCTGACCCACAGGAAACAATTAAGAGGTGTTTAAATATCACAAATGATTATGCATTATATGAATCAATAATAATTTGTTTTAATTCGCTAATTAATGGTTCTTTAGGGTTAGCAGTTGTACATTGATCTTCATAAGCAAGCTCAGCCATACGATCTACTGTGTTGTCTAATGTTTCTTGAGACAATCCTTGTGCTTTAAGGTTCATGTCAATTCCAACACGTTTTCCTAATTCATCTACTTCTGTTGCTAAAGCTTCTACTAATTCAGCAGTTGTGTTTCCTTTAAGACCTAAGAAACGAGCTACGTCAGCGTAGTCTGTGTCCGCTCTAAAGTAATCATATTTAGGGAACAATGCATGTTTTGAAGGATCTTTCGCATTGTAACGGATAATATGAGGTAAAAGAATCGCATTTGTACGTCCGTGAGGAATACCGTATTCTCCACCAATTTTATGAGCGATTGAGTGACATATACCTAGGAAAGCATTCGCAAATGCCATACCAGCCATTGTTGAAGCATTGTGCATTTTTTCTCTGTTTTCTAAGTTAGGGTTTTTCACTGAATCTTCTAAGTTATCAAAGACTAATCTGATTGCTTGTAAACTTAATCCACGAGTATAGTCAGATGCCATTACTGAAACATATGATTCTAAAGCGTGAGTTAATACGTCCATCCCTGTATCTGCAGTTACTCCAGCTGGTACACTCATTACAAATTGTGGGTCAATAATTGCCACGTTTGGTGTTAAAGCGTAATCTGCTAATGGGTATTTCACGTGTGTTTCACTATCAGTAATTACGGCAAATGGTGTTACTTCAGCACCTGTACCAGATGTTGTTGGAATACAAACCATTTGAGATTTTTTAGCTGATTGAATTTTGTACGTACGTTTTCTAATATCTAAGAATTTTTGTTTAGCGCCAAAGAATTCTGTATCTGGGTGTTCGTAGAATAACCACATACCTTTAGCGGCATCAATTGCAGATCCACCACCGATAGCAATGATTGTATCTGGTTTGAATTTATTAATCATTTCAGTTCCTGCATAAACAGTGTTTGTTGAAGGGTTAGGTTCAACATCTGAGAAGATTTCATAAGTCACTTTGTTGTTACGTTTGTTTAACTCATCAATTACTTTTTGAGTATAACCAAATTGAACCATTCCAGGGTCACAGACGATGAATGCACGTTCAATGTTTTCCATTTTTTCTAAATATTGGATTGAATTTAATTCAAAATAAATTTTTTCTGGAAGTTTAAACCATTGCATATTATTTCTCCGTTTTGTTACAGTTTTTGTGTTGATTAAGTTAATTGCTGTTACGTTTTTAGATACTGAGTTTTTACCGTAAGATCCACAACCTAATGTTAATGAAGGAATCATTTCGTTGTAGATATCACCAATCCCACCTTGTGCTGCTGGTGAGTTGATTAAGATACGACAAGCATTCATTCTTAAACCAAATTGAATGTGTAAATCTTCATCTTCTGAATGTAAAACAGCAGTATGTCCTTCTCCACCAAGTTTTAACATTTTTTCACATAATTCTAAACCATGTTCACGGCTGTTAGCTTTAAACATTGCTAAAACTGGAGATAGTTTTTCACGAGATAATGGGTAATCAGCACCCGCATCTTCTAATTCAGCGATTAAAATTTTAGTTCCTGCTGGGACGTTAATTCCTGCGTCTTTAGCGATAGATACAGCAGAATGACCAACGATTGCTGGGTTAACAGCTGTTTTAGCTTCGTTCATGACTGCTTTTTCTAATTTAGCTAATTCATTAGCTTTAACGATGTATACTTGATGTGCTTCAAATTCAGCTTTCACTGCATCATAAACTTCAGCATCAACAATCACACCTTGTTCTGAGGCACAAATCATTCCATTATCAAATGATTTTGAAATAATTAAATCGTTAACCGCACGTTTGATTCTTGCTGTTTTTTCAACGTAAGCAGGTGTGTTACCAGGTCCTACGCCAAGTGCTGGTTTACCAGTAGAATATGCAGCTTTAACCATTGCAGAACCACCTGTAGCTAATACAATTGCCACGCCTTCATGATTCATTAATGTGTTTGTTCCTTCGATTGAAGGTTGCTCAACCCATTGAACACAGTTTTCAGGTGCGCCAGCTGCAACGGCTGCATCACGAACGATACGAGCTGCTTCTGCTGAACATTTTTGTGCGCTTGGATGGAAAGCAAAAATGATTGGATTACGTGTTTTGATTGAAATCATTGCTTTAAAAATGGTTGTAGATGTTGGGTTAGTTGTTGGTGTTACCCCACAAACCACACCGACTGGGTCAGCAATTTCAATAATTTGTTTTTGTTTATCTTCGTTGATTACGCCAACTGTTTTATCATATTTAATGCTGTTCCAGATACTTTCAGATGCGAACATATTTTTAATTGCTTTATCTTCATAAATTCCACGGCCAGTTTCTTCGACTGCCATTTTTGCTAAAGGCATGTGTTGATTTAAAGCTGCCATCGCCATTTGATGAACGATATGATCTACTTTTTCTTGATCGAAAGCTTTCATTTCTTTTAATGCTTGGTTACCTTTTACTACTAATTCATCAATGACTTGCGCCACGTTACTTTCTTGTTTCTCAACTTTTTTATCTTTTGTCTTTACCATAATAGCCTCCTGAAATAATTTGTTATTTACTTCACAAATGTAATATACATCATTTTTTCATAATTGTAAATACTTTTTTGTGACATTTTTCACTTTATTTTTAAATTAACTCTAACTATTGTTAAAATACACTTTATATCATGAACCATACCATTAATTTTTTATATCAAACTAAAAGATTGATACTATTTTCACATTTATTGATAAACACATTTTCATAAAAAAGATCGATTCTGATTGTCCCACTATTAAATATGATTGACTCATCCTCTCTTCAAATTTATACTTCTTTTATAAATAAAAGTCGTATTTTAAAAACAAAAAGAAAGGAACTAACAAATGAAGAAAAAAATTCTTTTGTTCCCACTATTTATATTTATCTTTTGCTTATTGATGTACAAGATTTTAGTAGAAACACCTGTTGATAGTTTCAACAATCAAAACAAAGAACTTTTAATTACTCAATCCAAAGAAAATTC
Organism: Vagococcus hydrophili; assembly: GCF_011304195.1. Lineage (NCBI taxonomy): Bacteria > Bacillati > Bacillota > Bacilli > Lactobacillales > Enterococcaceae > Vagococcus > Vagococcus hydrophili. Next base: position 779,894 of record NZ_CP049887.1, read on the forward strand.
TACTGATATAGTCATTACTAATTCTTCAAGTCGTCGTTTAATTTGGGAAACTTCTAAAACAGAAGTAATGACACAATCGAAAAACATGTGGCTACCTGTAGAAACAGTTTTACCTAAAGTAGCCATTAAAGAATATATTGATAGCGGTGCTACCTCTATCTTTTCTTTAAAAGACTACATAGCTAATAATAGTAAAGAAAATTACAAACTAGTTTTTTTCTTTTCATATGACAACGAACCAGAATTCTCATATGAATTTGAACTAAAGATTCCATAAAAACATCTCAATAAAACAAAAACAAACGGACTACTTTTTCTAAGCAATCCGTTTGTTTTTAATTTGAAAGAAAATCTTATTGATTTTCTTTTTCTTCTTCTTTAGTTTCAACAACTTCAGTTACTTCTTCTGTTTCAACTGTTGCTGCTGGAGCACTTGCTGCTGCAGGTGTTACAGTTTTGATTGCAGCACGTTCAAACACTAAATAAATACCTTCACAGTCAATTGTTACAGTTCCTTTGTCTGTGTTTAATTCATGAACCACACCGTATAACCCACCAATAGTCACAACTTCGTCTCCAAGTTTCATGCTATTTAATAGCTCTTGGCGTTGATTTTGTTGTTTCTTTTGAGAACGTGTCATGAAAAACATCATCCCACCGATAATAATTAACGGAAATAAAAATCCTAATCCACCTTGCATTTGATCTACCTCATTTTCTTTTTATAAGTCACTATCCACTTTATCAAATTTTATTAGATTACACTAGTTTAATTTATGATTTTTTAGAAATTCTTCGGATTTTCTTCATTAAATCCATATTCTTCGAAAAAGGCTTGTCTGAATTCTAGTAAATTGTCATCCATAATCGCTTGACGGACTTGTTTCATCACATTTAATAAGAAGTATAAATTATGATAAGACGTTAAACGAATACCGAATGTTTCATCACATTTAATCAAATGACGAATATAAGCACGGGAATAATTACGACATGTGTAACAATCACATTTTTCATCCAATGGTCTGAAGTCACGAGCGAATTTAGCGTTTTTCACAACTAAACGGCCTTTACTCGTCATACACGTTCCATTTCTCGCAATACGTGTTGGCAAGACACAATCAAACATATCCACCCCACGAATAACTCCATCAATTAATGAATCGGCAGTTCCCACACCCATTAAATATCTTGGTTTGTTCTCTGGAATAAGTGGTGTTGTGTATTCTAACACTTTGTTCATTTCTTGTTTAGATTCACCCACTGACAACCCACCAATAGAATAACCTGGGAAGTCTAAACTGACTAAATCACGAGCACTTTGCTCACGTAAATCTTGGAAGCCAGCTCCTTGTATAATTCCGAATAACCCTTGACGATCTGCATTGGCATGCGCATTTAACCCGCGTTCTGCCCAACGAGAAGTTCTCTCGATTGATTTCTTCACGTAGTCATGACTTTGCTCAAAAGGCGGGCACTCGTCAAAACTCATCATAATATCTGGACCTAATTTATTTTGAATTTGGATTGCTTTTTCAGGAGATAAAAACATTTTTGAACCATTTAAATGGTTTCTAAAATGAACCCCTTCTTCTTCAATACGGCGCATATCACTTAATGACCAAACTTGGAAACCGCCTGAATCTGTTAAGATCCCTTGATCCCAGTTCATAAATTTATGTAAGCCGCCTGCTTCTTCCACTAAATCTTCGCCAGGACGTAACCATAAATGATACGTATTACTTAAAATAATTCCTGCACCCATATCTTTTAACTCTTCTGGAGCCATTGTTTTAACAGTTGCTAATGTTCCTACTGGCATAAACATTGGCGTTGGAAATGTTCCATGTGGCGTAATAATTTCACCTAATCTTGCGCCAGTGTGTTTTTCTTTTTTGATTAATCTGTATTTAATTGCTGGTTCGCTCATTGTGATCCTCTTTTCTATTATTTTACAAACATCGCGTCCCCAAAACTAAAGAAACGATATTCTTCTGCTACAGCATGGTTATAGGCATTTAAAACATGGTCTCTCGTTGAAAAAGCACTCACTAACATGATCAACGTTGACATTGGCAAGTGGAAATTGGTTGAAAAAGCATCCACTAGTTTGAACTTATAACCCGGTTTAATAAAGATTTCAGTCCAACCACTATCCGCTTTAATCTCACCATTAAATTTAGTTCCAATCGTTTCTAAAGTTCTAATTGATGTTGTTCCTACAGCCACAATTCGACCGCCATTTGCTTTAATTTGACGCAAGCTTTCAGCCGATTCTTCTGATAAGGCATAAAACTCACTGTGCATGTTATGATTTTCTAAATCTTCGACATTCACAGGTCTAAACGTTCCTAAGCCAACATGTAGCGTTAAGTAAATAATTTTCACACCCTTAGCTTCGATTTTAGCCATTAACTCTTTTGTAAAATGAAGACCTGCTGTAGGGGCTGCCGCTGAGCCGTTTTCTTTAGCATAGACTGTTTGATAACGTTCTTGATCTTCCAGCGTTTCTTTAATATATGGTGGTAATGGCATCTCACCTAAAGCTTCTAGATTTTCTAAAAAGACACCCTCATAAGTAAAATCGATGATTCGACCGCCATGTTCTAGTTCTTCCTTCACCACAGCTTTCAGTCGACCATCACCAAATGAAATTTTTGTGCCGACTTTAGCGCGTTTAGCTGGTTTGATTAATGTTTCCCACGTGTCATTTTCAGTATTATTTAATAGTAACACTTCTAAATGACCGCCTGTTTCTGGTTTTTCACCATGTAATCTTGCTGGTAAAACACGAGTATTGTTCATCACAAGAGCATCTCCTGGATGTAGCTCATCTAAAATATCATCGAAATGTTTATCTTGTATTTCACCTGTTTTTTTATCTAAAATTAATAATTTAGACGCCGTTCTGTCCTTTAAAGGCGTTTGTGCTATCAGTTCTTCTGGTAGATGAAAATCAAAATCTGACGTTTGTAATGTCATAGTCACCTATTCCTTTCTATATCTTCCTGTTGTATTTTAACATCTTTAGCCCAAAAGAAAAAGCGTTCATGTTTTCTAAAACGCGCTAAAAAAAGAGATTCAGTTATTTTCATCTGAAATCTCTTTTTCCTTATTTTTCTTCGTAAGTATACCCTAAATGCTCATAACCAAATTCAGTAACCACTCGACCTCTTTGTGTTCGTTTGATAAATCCCTTTTGAATTAAATAAGGCTCATACATGTCCTCAACAGTTTCAGTTTCTTCACTAATATTAACCGCAATCGTTGTTAGACCAACGGGACCACCGTTATAAAGTTCAATCATCGTTGTTAAGATTTTTTGATCCACATAATCTAAGCCCTTGTGATCGACTTGCAACATTTTCAAAGCTTCATCTGCTACGTATTCATCAATTTTTCCGTTACTTTCAACTTGAGCAAAATCACGGACTCGCTTCAATAAACGGTTGGCGATTCGAGGGGTCCCTCTTGAACGTCTAGCAATTTCAAAAGCTCCTGTTTCTTTGATTTCTGTGGCAAAAATATCCGCAGAACGCAGGACAATCTCTTTTAAATCATGGTCTTCATAATATTCCATGTGACAAATGATCCCAAAGCGATCCCTTAAAGGTGCTGATAACATTCCTGCCCGAGTTGTTGCTCCTACTAAGGTAAAGGGGGGTAACGGGAAATGAACAGGGTGGGCACTTGGACCTTGCCCCACTATAATATCCACAAAAAAATCTTCCATTGCCGAATAAAGTAATTCTTCTGCTACTCTTGGCAAACGATGAATTTCATCAATAAATAGAACATCCCCTGGTTCTAGCTCATTTAAAATAGCCACTAAATCACCCGGTTTTTCAATGGCTGGACCACTGGTTGTTTTAATATTAACTTCCATTTCATTGGCAATTACCATAGCCATGGTTGTTTTACCTAATCCCGGTGGACCATACAACAAGACATGATCCAAAGATTCTTCTCGTTGTTTAGCGGCTTTAATGTAGATATCTAACTCTCGTTTCACCTTATCTTGACCGATATACTGGGCTAAATATTGAGGCCGTAATGATTTTTCTAAACCGTCTTCTGCTTCATCTAAATCAGCTGATACCAAGCGATTTTCTTCTTCGTTCATTACAAATCCTCCCTATTTTTTCATTAACAATTTCAAACCAAAGCGTAAAATTTCATCCGTTGCTTTACCTGTCATTGTTTCAAGCTCTACCTTAATGCGTTTGATTTCTCGCTCAGAATAACCTAATGCTTTCAGTGCTTCAATCGCTTCTGTTAAGGAACTATCATCGATCGTACTAAATAAATCATCTTGCTTGGCGTAAACTTGCTTCGCTTCCCCTGTGATTTCTAATTCATCTAATTTCCCTTTTAAGTCTAAGACCATTTGTTGCGCTGTCTTTTTCCCAACACCTGGAAATTTAGTTAAGTACTTCGCGTCTTCATTTTCAATCGCACTTACTAATCCAGCATGGTCATCTAAAGCCATAATGGCTAAACCACTCTTAGGTCCAATACCTGAGACACTAATTAATTTTAAGAATAATTGTTTTTCTTCTAAGTCTGAAAAACCATATAAGACATGAGCGTCATCTCTGATAACTTGATGTAAATAAACGACCACTTCTTTTTCTAAATGAGCTGAATAGCGAAACGGATTTGCCACAGCTATTTGATACCCAATGTTGTTTGTTTCGATAACTATATAATACGGACTCACATAAGTGACCACGCCTTTAATGTATTCGTACACTTTTTCTCCACCTTCCACGTACGCATGTTCCCTAAGATTGTAACATAGTTTAGGAAGATTTAGCCATGATTTACGCATTAAACAATGTAGCAAGAAAAAGAGCGTATGATATAAGCATAAAAACTTATACCACACTCTCTTATTTTGAGTAACGACGCGTTATAAACCATGTGGAAAATGTTGATAGAATAAATACTAGGGATATTTCTGTCACATAGTTCAATTTCCAAGAGGCTTCGTTCTCTTCAAAATCATTATTCACTTTTTCTTCCCTAACCTGTTCAACATCAGTTGTTTTCTTTTCATGATGGACGTTCTTTTCTTCTGAACTCATTAACGCATCTATCAAACACTCTTCATGATATCTTACTTCCTCTAATTGATTAGAAGTTACTGTCGGCATTTCTTTAATGAGCGTCATCATATCTAGAACATTTTCGGCTAATTGTTTAGTCACATCGGTTGAACTAACTTTCTTTTCAGCTAATTTAGTCTCTACACATGGCTCATTAGTTGGTACATTCAACTGCTCTTCCATTAGTAAATCAAATAAATCCACACTTTCTGTTTTTTCTTGATGTTTTTCACTCACTATTTGAAGAGCTTGCTCTTTTTTTACATCCATCATTTTTAATAACTCAATAAAATAACTTTGAATGGTTGCTGGGTTTACTCCGTAGTAATTTTCAGTGTCTACATCATAAATAATTTGACCCACGTTATTAACTGAATCATAGCTAACATTGGGACTTAGCTTCCTCGTATAAGAATCTATAGAACGATCACCTATAAGTATCTTTCCACCTTTTTTTTCAAACGTTTGACACAGTCGTTTTACTTCATCAAAACTCAAATCCGTAGTATCTCCTAACGTATCCAACGCCTTAGTGATATTATCTAGATGTAAATTAGTAAAAAGTGATTTACCTGTGAACATCATCAAAGAACTCTCCGCTGATAACTCTATTTTTTTATTAACCACGTCATTAAGTTTATTTTCTAATACCATAAGATAGTTAAATCCAGTTTCTTCCGGTATGACTTCTGCGTTCATTAATATAATATTACTAGTGCCTTTAATTTGTTTTAGACCCAAGACTTTCAAATACTTCCCTTTATCTAAGATAACCTTATCATCTTCAACAATAATTGGTAATTCATTTCTTTTAATTTTCAAATGAAGATGATTTGGTAAAAAATCGAAAGAGGTTGTCCCTTTTAAAAAATGGTCTAATTTAAGAAACGTTAACTTTTCTTCTATTTGTTTGAAATCATATTTTCCAGATAACGCAATGGGTGCATAGACATAATCGATTCTTTCATTCTCTTCATATACATCTACATCAAGTTTATTTTCTATCACATCAATTAATTCGACGATATCTTGATTGGCAGAATCGCTCCCTTGAATTACTCTGTTACAGCCTTTTTTTAATTGTTCATTCATCTCGTTAAACAATTTATTCCCCTCTGTGTTGGGGCTAAATATTTCTTTTACCCACTCAGAAGAATTATCCATCGGCTCTTCTTCATCAAATTCATCACTAGAAATACTGTTGATGTCATCGTTGATATAATCATGCTGGCTGATACTCTCTGTAAAATTTTCTGTCTCTTCAGATTCGACTAAATCTTGATTTTCTTCTTGCTCCTCATTATTAAAAATAATTTTTATTTTAGAGACATCCAATGTTTCTTCCTCTTTTCCCTCGGTTAAGATCCCCTTCTGGTTCAACTGGTTTTTTTCTACCGTAATTTTGGTAGTGTCCACCCCCTCCAAAAGTGACATGGCACTAACACAATCAGGCATAAAACTACTCCCAACTAAAAATGGAACAGCTAGGGATTTCCACGGATTTTTCAATTTTAATAGACTCATTTACCACCTCTACTTATAAATAACGCTACAGCACTTGAGCAAGATAGCAAAACAAGTAAAACCGACATCAAACCAAAGGGATTTTTCTTTGGGTATTCCCTATTTTCTTTAAGCAACTGTTTCCCCTCTTCCATTAAATGAAAAAACTCTTCTTTTTTGGTAGTATCCTCAGCATAACTAACCTCTGTTAACAACAAACTACTCAAAACTAGTACACATAATAAACGATATTTCTTTCTCATTTTTCACTTAACCTTTCTCATTAAAACAAGCCAATCTATCACTCACGACTTTTCATTTCTTAAAAGTCAGTTATGATAAACTAGCTTGTCCTTAAAATTTAATCTTTTCTACTTTAAATTAACCAAAGAAGGTAGAGTATTACTAACTTCAACATCATCATTCTTCCCTCCATCTCTTAAACTCAGATAAATAATAAAATATAAAACACAATTAATGCATATGTCATTTTTAATCACACCCTTTTTCTATGTTTATGATAGGCAACAATCCTAATAAAAGTGGATTACATACCAATTCCCAGAAATATTTATTCATTGTCATTATTCATTTACCTCACTTTATTTAGGTTGAACTATCATCACAATCCGGGACAAGTGTTGTTCCCCAAATAGTAATGGTTCGATTATTAGTTAGTGGTAGATTGTTCTTGTCATAGACTACTTTCCACCAATCCCAAGCTAATCCTGTACATTCTTTGATTTTCACTTGAATATTTCTAGCGTTTGCAGGTAAAGGAATAGTTGTTGAAAAGCCCATTGTTTTATCTTGATCGTTTTCTATCCAACTCTTAGGAGTTAGTACTTCTTGACCATTCCCATCATAAGAAATTTCATCCCAATTAATATAATATCTAGCCACATACCATCCACTATGAACTAAATTTATAGCTCCACCGCTAAACTCTTTCACGGTTGTTTCAATGTAATCAGTCGTATTTTTAGTCACAGCTTGAGCATTGTCTTTAAGAAACACAGTTCCAAAAGAAATCGGTACTGCAGGTGTATCTCTTGTAAAATATTTCCCCTCGTCAATAATCTCTTTAATACTATCTAAGTTACCTTGAACTACTTTACTAGCAGATCCTGCTCCACCACCATAAGCGACTGCCTTGAAAGTTGAGTTTTCAACTATTTGTTTCAATTCCACATCTGAGGAAATATCTTGTCCTTTAATAACTGCTTGAACAGCTAACTTAAATTTGTCGCTGTTACTATTTGTTTCTACAGCAGCGTAAACAGTTCTACCATAGGACACATTTGAAACATAAGCAGGCGGAGAACTTTGATTGACTCCTCGACGCTCTAAATCACTAGCAGTTACATTGTTTCCAAAATATTGACCCGGAGACGTTTTTAAATCAGCATTGACTGTAAAATAAATTTGTTTAAATTTAAGAACAATACAGCGTGATTCCCCATTACTAATTGCTTCAAAATTAACATTTAGTTTTTGTGCGGCCTGTTCAAATCCTAAACCAAATTGCGTTTTTAATTGAGACATACTGTAAGCTTCTGACTGTTGAAACTCAACTTTTGATGGTACCTCTTTATACTCTGGATAATTTTTTATCCATCTTTCTATAAGTGTTTGAACCGCGCCATTCACATTTCCATAATTTGGTTTTTTAACAGTTTCCTGATTATCTTTTTCAGTCATTCCTGGTAAATCAATGGACAGTGTGACTCCTCTTCTATTAGCTGAAACCGCTGTAGGTCGACCTTCAGCTAAATCTCTGTTAGCCAGTAAAATAGAACCTGGGTATAAACATCCTTCATTGTTAGATAGAACTGAAATATCTGCACTCCCATCCGTCATACTGCTTTTCTTTTTTTCAATCACATAAAATTTACCTTCACGCCAATCCGTTTCAGTAGGAGGGGTTGTTTTTATTGTCTCACCTTGAAAACTCAGAATTTTTAAAGGGTCATAATTCAAGCCATAGATATAGTCATCTAATTCATTATTTTTCCCTTTTGAGTCAACGACGCTTTCACTTTGTTTTATCTCTGGCTCAACGATACGATCCTTAGCGTAAACTTTTGTTAAACCACAACTAGTCACCGGCAACATGATCATTCCGCTTATTAGTACTCGTTTTAGAAATATTTTTTTTGATAACATATCTCTTCAGTCCTTTCTCCTTTGAATAACCTAAGTATAGGTTTAACCTAACTTTTTCTCTTTAACAAAAGTTAACTAGTTTGATTTTTTTTACAAAAAAACTAGTCAGTACCATTTACAATACTAACTAGCTCTTTCTATATTCTTTTCTTATGGCTTCTACTGAAACATATAATATAGCTCATATAATTCATTTACGATTAACATCACTTTGTTCACTATTTCCATGTATCTTTCCTCCTAATTTATTTATCTTTTACTGATTCATTCATTTAATTTCGACCATTTCTCTAATTCGTTTAATTTAAACCATTCTTCAATTTTAGGTGAGTATTCTTTTAATTTTTCTAAATCCAATATACTTATTTGACCCTTTTGAACCCGAATTGCATTCTCTTTTTTTAAGTGTGCTAACAATCTAGATACTGCTGAAATATGGGCAATACCGCATGCATATCCCAAGTCTTGTAACGTCACTTTTAGTTGAATCGTAATTTCTGTTTCCCGTTTTTCCCCAAACAGATAAGACCAAATCAACAACTGACCACATAAAGATCCGATTTTCCCATTAATCGAAAAATCGCTTAATTTTGACCATAAGAAAGTAACTTGCTTTTGAAGACTATTCACCGTGTAAAGTAAAGCTCCTTTTGAATGACACACAAAATATTTTAAATCTTCTGCTGTAATAAAATAGATTTTAACAGTCTCAGATACGACTTCCAAATCGTACTTACACATCACTTCGTCATCTACAATCGAATTGGAGAGGATTAGCTGCTCTGAACTGATATGTTGTAAGTTAAATACAGTACCCGAAGAATCATCACTTGTCATTTTTAAGATACCTTCCTCTACAAAAATACTGGCATAGTTATCTTTCCAATGACTCATAATAACTTCACCTTGAGTAAAGCTTCTAGGCATAACATGACTTTCATGAAGTTCTGTAATAAATTCTTTTTTGTTAGTCACTAAAGCTGTTCCCATATCAACCTCTCCTTTATTAACAGTAGATTTTTTGAAAATATGTAACGTTTTCTAAATCACTCGATACACTTTTGGTGAATTTCTGATTTCTTTTGGAGTAATACCGGGATGAGCCCAGATATGCTGAGACTCCAAGTCAATACCAGAATTTTTATAGGCTGCCCAAACTAATAAAGAACAATACCAACTTGCCTTTTGATCATCCGAACTATGAGAAAAGTCTAAAGAATAACTTTTCCCTAATTGAGAGACACAAAAAGCGATTACCTCATCTACCAAATCTTCTGTTCTTTCTTTATATCGGTAAACTTCCACTTTTCGCTCCTTTATTCGTTGTTCATCTAAAACTGAGCGAAATACTTTTGCGACTATTTTCCCTTTAAAATAGCCACTGGCTTCAATCAACCTGACATACTTTGTTTGATAAGCCTCGTCATAATATATTCCTTATAGCAATAGGTAAGTCTTTGAAGTGATCGCTAACTTTTCCCCTGCTCCACACCGTGCATGCGACTTTCACCGCACACGGCGTTCCACCAACTAAAAAAGTTCAAATAACGGATTTTAATTCAACTTAATCATATCACAAAAAAACTCTTGGGTGAATTTTTTGTTTATTCATTGAACTTTTTTTAACTTGTTGGCTAGTGGCTATTTCTCCTGCTTCATTACAAAGCACTCATCGATCCTACCACCGCTCTCACTAAAACTATTTCACTTTAGCTTTCGACGTTCCTTTAGCTCTATCCATCCTAAACTTAGGTGCCAGTTATACTCCATTGATTCTAGATATGCCTATAACATACCAAGGATTTTTGGGTCGTGTCCGCTACTCATCCTCTAATCAATCAACACATTTCTATGCTTGGCAATAAAAGTTTTCATTCACTGGTTCGTCAGACAATGTCATACTCACCTTATTTAGTTTTCTACGACCTCCGATTTATCCAACACAAGATTTAAACAATCATCTCTTTCGTTTACATGACGGTGTTGTTCAATCGACTTTATCGAGCTTCATACAAATAAATGCATGTCGAAGTTTAAGGGAGATGTTTCCAATCGTTACTTTTTCATTCCATCTCTCAAGCTAAAAGTTCTCAATGACTCATTGGCATAACCTTTTCAGTTATGAACGTCTCGCACCCACGATTGCCATATGACCTGTTAGACCACCAAACCCTGTTGCTTCATAAATAATATCGCCCTTTTGAATAATCTCTAATAACCAGTTTTCTCCATACACTGGTTGTTTAGGCAATTTTTCACCTGTATTGTAATACCATGAATAGCCTATTGACCAAAAAGAACTCGCTATTTCTGTGTCTGCTTCTTTAACTGTCTGTTCTCTTGCTTTCGTTATTTGTGAAAACGACAATAGGCAGCTACCTAAAATTAAAAAGATAACCCATAACTTCACTTGTTTCATCCAGTTTATAGAACGTTTCACCTTAATCTCTCCTTTCTATCCATAAGCAATTTTGCTTATAATTTATTTTACAAAAAGTCTTTTTCACAAACCTTAACAGATGTTAACAAAAAAACTGAGTTAAAACAGATTACTTTCTGTTCTAACTCAGTCTATCTATTCAAACAACACCAAATATTCCTCATACCCAGCCTCTGCCATTTCAGACACCGGTACAAATTTCAACGCAGCGCCATTAATACAATATCTCAAGCCACCACTTTCACTTGGTCCATCTGGAAAAACATGCCCCAAATGGGAATCTGCTTCCTGACTTCTCACTTCGGTTCTCATGCGGCGTAAGCTATTATCTTCTAACTCTTGAAGTGTTGCGATTGGCTTTGTAAACGAAGGCCAGCCACAACCAGCATCGTATTTATCTTTTGATGAAAACAAAGCTTCACCACTAACAATATCCACATAAATACCTTCTTCAGTAAATTGATCGAACTCACTAGAAAAAGGATGTTCTGTTCCGTTTTCTTGAGTGACTTGATATTGTAAGGGTGTTAATTCTTTACGTAATTCTTCTTGTGACTTTTTCATAACAACCTGCCTCCTTAAAGAATTTCTTTTAACACTTGGTGAACGTAACCAATTGGGAATCCCACAATAGAATAATAATCCCCTCTAGTCTCTTTCACAAATAAAGCACCTTGTCCTTGAATACCGTAGGAGCCCGCTTTATCACGGTGTTCTCCAGTCGAAAGATAGTTTTCAATATCTGTTGAAGTTAGCTCGTAAAAATCGACTTCTACTGTTTCTGTTTTCTGATAAACTTTTTCTTTCGTATAGATATAAACACTCGTTAAAACATGATGAATTGTACCACTTAACTGAGCTAACATGCTTCTTGCATCGTCATCTGTTTTAGGTTTTCCCATAATCAAGTCACCTAAAACAACCGTTGTATCGCAACCGATGACGATATCATCAGGATGTTCACTCACAATAGGTGCTGCTTTTTCTTTTGCCATGCGTTCCACATAATCTAAAGGTGATTCGTGTGGCGCTACTGTTTCATCAATATCCGCTGGTTTAATTAAAAAGTCGGTCACTGATTTTTGGAGTAACTCTTTTCTTCTTGGTGAACTTGAAGCAAGTATAACTGTCATCTGAACCTCTCCTTAATGTGGGTCTTGAATTCTCTTAAACATTTTTTCCATGTCATTGTTAGTAAAACGAATCAAAACTGGACGACCATGAGGACAATTAAAGGGATTTTCACAATATTTTAAATCCTCCAATAAGGCTCTTGCCTGTTTTTCATCTAAGTAGTGATTGGCTTTAATTGATCGTTTACAGCTCATCATAATCGCTGTATCTTCTCTAAATTTCGCCACACTAACTTTTCCTGTTTCTAAAAAGATATCAATCATCTCTCGAATGATACTCTCTTCTTGCCCTTTGATGTACCAAGTGGGATGGGCTCTGACGATTAAACTATTATTACCAAAATCTTCTAAAATAATGCCCACTTCTTCAAGAACAGGTAGACTTTCTTTGATTCGAATTAAATCATCCGCCGAATAATCCAGAACAATTGGCACAAGTAATTCTTGTAAATCATTGGTTACTTCACCGATTTTTTTTCTGAAATATTCATATTTCACTCGTTCTTGTGCGGCATGTTGATCAATGATAAATAGCCCTTCTTCATTTTGAGCAAACAAATAAGTTCCGTGCATTTGTCCAAAATAATCTAAATCTGGAAAAACATCTTTCTTTTCAGAAGGATTTGTTTCACTCATTGTTTGATTTAATTCTTCTGATACATGATCTTCTTCCACATGAAAAGATGTTTTTTCTTCCGTAAAATGCGGGCGACTTTCTTTTTCATAAGTAATCACAGGTTCTTTTGATAATGAGTTCGTCTGGTCCTTTTTCACGTAGAAATCACCCGTTGTTTGATCAAAAATCAAATCACTTGGTACAACGTCTTTAGCTGGTTCTATTCTTGGTTTTCTTTCCGAAAAATTAAAGCCTAATTGTTCGACTTTATCTTCTTGCGCGAGACGTTTTCTGTAAGGCGCACTGTCACTTGCGTTTGGAATTAGCAGCTGATCACTTAACACCTCGCGAATCGCCTCACGAATTAAGACAACCAATTCTTTTTCCTTGCTCAAACGAACTTCTTGTTTGGTGGGATGAACGTTCACATCCACCAGTAAAGGGTCCATTTCAATTTGCAGAACAACTAAAGGAAAACGCCCCACCATTAATTTAGAGCCGTAACCTTCAACAATTGCTTTATTGAGGACATAATTTTTGATATAGCGACCATTAATAATCAAAGACAAGTAATTACGACTCGCTCTAGTGACTTCGGGTAGCGAAATATAACCTGATAAATGAAAGTCCAAATCTTCTCGGTTAATTTCTAACATTTTCTTAGCTGTCGCTACCCCGTAAATTCCCGCAATGGTCTGTTTTAAATCCCCACTACCTGTTGTTGTTAGCATTTTATTACCATCATGAACAAGACGAAAAGCCACATTAGGATGACTCATGGCTAGTCGATTAACAATATCTCCCACATTAGCTAACTCAGTTTGAAGGGTTTTAACATATTTCAAACGAGCTGGCGTGTTGAAAAATAAATTTTCAACAGTAATATTCGTTCCTTTTCTAAGAGAATGAGGTTTATGCTCCTTCACCTCACCACCAGATAAGAAAAGATAACTCCCGTCGCCTACTCCTGTGGATGTTTCCAACGTTACTTCTGAGACTGAGGCAATACTGGGTAAAGCCTCCCCACGGAATCCTAGTGATCTAATTCTAAACAAATCATCTCGACTATGAATTTTACTTGTGGCGTGGCGCTTGAAAGCATTCAACACGTCATCCGCTTCAATGCCTTCCCCGTTATCCACGATTTGAATTTTCTTTAAGCCTGATTCTTCTAAAAAGATATCAATTTGAGTACTCCCAGCATCAATGGCATTTTCTACTAATTCTTTGACAACTGATGCAGGGCGTTCAACTACCTCACCTGCGGCAATCTGATTGGCAAGCGTTTGAGATAATTCTTCAATTTTCGTCATGACACTTCCCTCCTATTTACTAAAGTTGTTTTTTTAGATTAAACAAATAATTTAGCGCATCCATTGGGGTCATTTCAAGTAAACTTAACTCTTTCAATTCATTTAGCACAGCTGTTTCTTTTTCAGAATTTCCGCTAAATAAAGAAAGTTGCTCTGTTTCTTCTACAACAATTGGTGCGACTTCTTTAACTTCTGGTTTTATTTCTGTCACCATCTCTGGCGTTTTACTTTCTAAGTGCTCTAAGATTTCTGACGCTCTGGTTAACAAATTATCTGGTAATCCTGCTAATTTGGCGACATGAACCCCGTAACTCTTATCAGCCGGTCCTTCCATCATTTTATGTAAAAAGACCACTTCTCCATCCTTTTCAACAGCGCCAACATGAATATTTCTCAAACCAGATAGCTCTTCTTCAAGAACCGTTATCTCATGATAGTGAGTTGAAAATAGTGTTTTGGCTTTGACATTTTTATGAATGTACTCAATAATCGCTTGCGCTAAGGCCATTCCGTCATAAGTAGCCGTTCCTCGTCCAATTTCATCAAATAAAATCAAACTTCTCGGTGTGGCATACGTTAAGGCTTGATTGGCTTCCATCATTTCCACCATGAACGTACTTTGACCTGAAATTAAGTCATCTGACGCCCCGATTCGAGTAAAGATTTGATCAAAAATTGGTAAGGTCGCTTTCTCACACGGAACAAAACAGCCAATTTGCGCCATAATCACAGTTAAAGCTAATTGTCTCATGTAGGTACTCTTACCTGACATATTCGGTCCAGTAATCAGTAACATAGACGTGTCTTCAGCCATCATGACAGAGTTTGGCACGTATTCCTGATGTCCCAAGACCTTCTCAACTACCGGATGTCGCCCTTCCACAAGTTCCAAATGGTGCTTATGACTAACTAACGTCGGTCTCACGTAATGATAGTGTTCACTCACATCTGCAAAACTCTTAATCACGTCTAAACTTGCTAATGATTTAGCTAATTTTTGCAAGAAATCAATTTCTTTTTTGACTTCTTCCCTTACACCAAGGAATAATTGATATTCCAATTCTTGAGATTTTTCTTCTGATTCTAAAATCAAGGTTTCAATCTCTTTTAATTCAGGAGTGATATAGCGTTCAGCATTGGCTAAGGTTTGTTTTCTTTCGTAACGACCTTCTGGCAACTGATCAATGTTACTTTTCGTCACTTCGATAAAATAACCAAAGACACGGTTAAATTTAATTTTTAAGGTTTTAATTCCTGTTGCTTGGCGCTCTTTGGTTTCAAGTTCAGCTATCCACTGTTTGCCATTCTTCATGGCATCTCGGTAAGTATCTAACTGCTCATTGTAACCATCACGAATCACATTTCCTTCTGTAATCGCAAGGGGGGCTTCTTCGTTAATTGCTCCTTCAATCAGAGCAACCAATTCAAAAGCAGGGACTAAATCAACCAATAATTCATCCCATTCTCCCTGATTGATTCCTTCAAGAACTTCTCTGATGCTTGGCACTTGGTTAAGTGAGGTCATTAATTGGATTAAATCACGACCATTAACCGTTCCAAACGCCACGCGACCTGCTAAACGTTCTAAATCATAGACTTTACGTAATTTCTCTTTTAAATCCATTCGTTCAAAATAAGCATTTAGTAAACTCTCCACCATATTTTGACGTGTCACAATTCCTGACTCTTCCACTAAAGGACGATCTAACCATTGTTTCAGAAGTCTTGCGCCCATTGCTGTGTTGGTTTCATCAAGCAACCAAAGCAAGGTACCTTTTTTCTCCCCGTTCTAATCGACTGAGCGAGTTCTAAATTATATTTAGAATAATAATCCATTTTTAAATAGTGATCTGTTTGATAACTCACTGCTTGTTGCAAATGGTCTAAACTTCTTTTTTGGGTAATTTGTAAATATGAAATCAGGGTTTTGGCACCTAAAATTAAGTCTTCACTTTCTAGTTTAGCAATTAAGGCACTCATCTCTGAAGTGATGGTGTCTGTTGCTTGGTGTTTTGAAATCAAAATACCGTGTTGTTCTAGTTTTTCTTCTAAATCTTCACCAATCGTTGAACCCACGACAATTTCTTTGGTCTGTAAACTTTCACATTCATTGATGATACTATCCACCGAACTAAGCAAGGTTACTTTAATCTCCCCAGTACTTAAATCAGCATAAGAAAAACTATAGTTATCTGTGTTTTCAATCAACGTAATCGCTGTTAGATAGTTATTTTCTTTTGATCCCATGTCATTATTAGTTAACCGCGTTCCTGGTGTCACTAGTTGAACCACTTCACGTTTAACCATTCCCTTAGTTGTCTTAGGGTCTTCAACTTGCTCACAGACAGCTACTTTATACCCTTTTTCAATCAATCGATCGATATAACCAGGGGCTGCATGATGAGGAATGCCACACATTGGGATTGGATCATCTGCATTTTTATTGCGACTTGTTAAGGTTAATTCTAATAATTGTGAGACTTGTTCTGCATCGTCATAGAACATTTCGTAAAAATCACCTAATCGGTAGAACAAAAAAGCATCTGGATAGCCTTTTTTAATATTAAAATATTGTTCCATCATTGGTGTGTGTTTTGTTTTTTGCGGCACCGGGCAACACCCTTTCTATTTCTTGTGCTCTATTTTTTCTTCTAAACCATCATTCACGTTTTTTTCTAATAAATGAGTCACATATTGAAGTAAATCATTGGCTTCCACTAGTTTTTCTCGGTAAACAATCACTAAAGGATGTTCATCGAATTCTTTTTGTTTGGTATTAGCTAAACGAATCGCCTCTTTTTCAGCTTCCGGCTTATCGTAATGAGCGTATTGAACCGCATCTTTTTGATGACGTTTAATACTTTCAACTAATTCTTTTAAACCTTCGTGTTGATCGACTTTTTGAGCAATCTCTTTGTATGACTTAATCACTTCATTTTCCCCAAGTTGGGTTAATAACATATCTAAAGATTTAGCTATTTTTTCTTCATATTGAAATTCACGATTTTCCATAGTCAGTATCCTCTATTCTTTAAATCGACGATCTGGGTTAATCATATTTGCTTCAATTTTTTTCGTCTTACCTGTGGCATCATCAATATCAATCACACAATAAGATAGTAACTCGCGACCTTCTGTTACGACTTCAAAACGATGTGGTAACGCTGTTCTAAACTTCTCAATTACAGCTGTACGGTCCATCCCTAAAATCCCATCATAAGGACCAGTCATCCCAACGTCAGTAATATAACCTGTTCCCTGTGGTAAAATTCTGGCATCATTGGTTTGAACGTGGGTATGAGTTCCCACAATTGCTGAGACACGACCATCAATATACCAAGCCATGGCTTGTTTTTCACTAGTTGTTTCTCCGTGGAAATCCACAAAAATATTCGGTGTTCGCGCGCTCGCTTCTTCGATTAATTCATCAATTACAGTAAAAGGGTCGTCAATCGCTGTCATAAAGGCTCTGGCTTGTAAATTAATCACCGCAAGTTCTACTTGATTAACCTTAACAAACACCATTCCAACGCCTGGTGTTGTGGCTTTAGGGAAGTTAGCTGGACGCACCATTTTTTTAGCTTCGTCAATAAATTCAAAAATTTGATGATTGTCCCACGTATGATTTCCTAGAGTCACCACATCGGCCCCATCTTGAAGGAATTTTTTATATATTTTTTCAGTAATACCGCGACCTGCTGCTGCATTTTCACCATTTATAATGGTAACTTGTGGGCGGTACTTCTTTTTTAATTTTGGTAAATAAGTGGTAATTGTGTCTCTTCCTAATGATCCTACTACGTCTCCGCAAAATAAAATTCGCATGAATTTTGTCCTCTTTTCTAATTAGCTACTTTGTACATTCTATCAATTTTTTAGCTTAAATAAAAGTAAACATCATCCTTTTCAAGCTTTGTTTTCTCCCTTACTTTTAAAGAGTATGTTAAAATGAGTACCATATAAAATAGGATAAAAGGAGTGACCTGTTATGAAGCCCACTTTTGTCGTTTTTGGCGGCAGTGGTTTTATTGGACAAGCCGTCTGTCAAGAAGTGATTAATCGAAACCTTCCAGTTGTTAGTATTTCAAAACATGGTAAACCTAGAGAAGAAGAACTTTGGATGTCCTCTCCTCTGATTACTTGGCTAAGTATCGACATTTTTAAGGATAACTCTTGGAAACAGTATATCTCGGATAAAACATGTTGCATTAATCTTATTGGCATCTTTTTTGAAAATAGAAAAAAAGGATTAACCTACGATAAAATGATTCTTCTTGCCAATCAATTAATCAGTGATGAAGCAGAAGAAAAACAAGCACCTTATCTTTTCTTATCCGCAAAAGCTGGTCCCTGTGGTTATATTGAGGCAAAGAAAAAAGCCGAAGCTGATTTATTTATGAAGAAAAACCAAACTATTATTATTAGAAGTGGTTTAGTGACAACTAAGAAAAGACCTTTTGTTTACACACAAGGTGTTGCCATAAAAATCTCTACTCATTTACCTATTATCAAAAGGACTGCCAACAAAGTATACCCAGTCCCTTTGAAACATTTAGTTACAACTATTATCAATGAATCTTTAGCACCTAGTCACAAAATAATCGAAGACATTCGTTAACTATAGGAGTTTTATACAATGAATATTTTAATTACTTCTGGCGGGACATCTGAAAAAATAGATGATGTCCGCCATTTAACAAATCATGCAACAGGTCGTTTAGGAAAAGAAATTGCACAAGCCTTAGAAGAAGATGGCATTACCATTCACTATGTTCACGGTCCAAAAGCCGTCTTACCTAAAGCTAGCAACTGTCAATTTTACCCAATTGCCTCTGTTTCAGAACTATATACGATCATGGAAAAGCTTTTAACAACGATTTCTTTTGATTACGTAATTCATAGTATGGCTGTCAGTGATTATGAGCTAGATGCAGCAACAGACGAAGTATTACTAGCTCAGACCATCGCTCAATATGTGATGAAGCAGTCATTTACAACAGAAGCTGAACTGACAGAAATTATTAAAAATAGCTTATTTGATTCGGAAGCCCTTCAACAAAAAGCTCAAAAGAAAATAAGTTCAAAAAACGAGAAACTCATTTTAATGATGAAGAAAGCACCAAAAGTAATTGGTCATATCAAACAGTGGCAACCTGAGACTCATTTGATTGGCTTTAAATTACTGGTGGATGTTTCAGAAGAACATCTCGTTTCGATTGCTCAAGAAAGCATCACAAAAAATCAAGCAGACTTGATTCTTGCCAATGATTTAACTCAAATTAGCGATAATCAGCATCATGCGTTACTGGTTTCTAAAAATGGGATTGAACAACGTTTTTCAACTAAACAAGACATCGCTCAAGGTATCAAAAAAATTATTTTATCAAACTAAAAAGGAGTCTGACATATGCCTACTGTTTTACTTGGTATTTCTGCTAGTATATCGGCCTATAAAGCGGCTGATATCACCAGTCAATTAAAGAAAAGAAACATCGATGTGGAAGTGATTATGACACAAAATAGCACAAAAATAATTCCAGCTTTAACACTCCAAGTTTTATCTAAAACTCACGTTCACACGGATGTGATGTTAGAAGAAAATCCCATGGAAATTAATCACATTGATCTTGTTAAACGAGCAGATTTATTTTTAATCGCCCCAGCTTCAGCCAATATTATCGGAAAAATCGCTAACGGTATCGCTGACGATATGCTCTCAACAACCGCTTTAGCTGTTCATGATATTCCAAAATTAATTGCTCCAGCCATGAATACTTATATGTATGAAAATCTTGCCATGCAAGATAATTTGGAAACATTAACTCGCTACGGTTATCAACTGATTGAACCTAAAACGAGTCTTCTAGCTTGCGGCGATTATGGTAAAGGTGCCTTGGAAGATGTGGATGTCATTGTTAACACTGTATGTCAGATTTTAAATCAACCTAAGGAGTAACTAGCTTTGAAAACGAAACAACTCACTTTAACGGCAATTTTTATGTCGATTATTTTTCTATTTTCCTTTACACCACTTGGATTTATCAATTTAGGTTTTATTAAAGCCACACTTGTCCATATCCCTGTAATCATTGGAGGCATTGTTTTAGGACCTCGCATTGGGGCTCTTTTAGGTTTAACATTTGGTGTGTTAAGTATTGCTATCAATACCACTGCACCTTCCGCTTTGTCTTTTGCTTTTTCTCCCTTTATTCCGGTACTTGGTACGAACGAAACCAGTCTTTGGTCTTTAGTGATTGCCTTAGTTCCGCGAATACTAACGGGTGTCGTCCCCTTTTACGTCTTTAAATGGTTACAAAAAAGAGAGCTTAAAACTAAGACGTCACTTTTTCTAGCAGGGGTTTCTGGGTCATTAGTAAATACGATTTTAGTTATGAACCTCATTTACTTTGTTTTTCAAGATGCTTATGCCACCGCTAAACAAATGGAGGTTGGTGCTGGACTTTATAAAGCAGTGCTTTCTGTCATCTTGATAAACGGCGTACCAGAAGCACTTGTAGCAGGAATTGCGACAAGCGCCGTAGCTTTTATTCTGCTAAAGGTCTACCATAAAAATCGGACTTAAGCATGACGTCTCTTCTGAAAACTGATGCTATTATTAAGACATCAACAAGACAGGAGAGAAATCAGATGAATGAAAAAAGTAGCTGGCTTCGCGTGATAGTCATTGCACTAATCATACTTGTAGGCCTAAAAGTATTACCTTTTATTGTCGGAATAGTAGCAGTTCTTATCAAACTCGCGATGGTCTTAGTTATTGTTTATTGCTTAACGCAATATTTTTCTAAATCATCACGACGATATAACTCCTATAAATAATTTAACGATGAGAAACACCCAATGATCCCCCTCATTGGGTGTTTTATTTTTTCTCAAGCATATAAAGTGACATTTTGTCACTTTATATGTAAACTACTAATTATCAGAAAAATAAAGGGGATTTTTTACATGAAAAAATTAGTACGAACAAGCATGACATATATGATTGCAGGGCTTGCTTCAGGATTATTTTACCGAGAATTTACGAAAATAAATGATTTCCAAGGAAAAAGTCAATTAGGTACACTGCACACTCACATTTTAATTTTAGGGATGTTTTTCTTCTTAATTGTTTTACTACTTGAAAAAGCCTTTAAATTAAGCGAGCACAAACACTATAAAAAATTCTACGCGCTTTACAATAGCGGTTTAGGAATCACGCTACTTATGATGCTGACTCATGGAATTATGACCGTTTTAGGTAAAGCTGATTCACCCATGATTGCCGGAATTGCTGGACTTGGACATATCTTCTTAACAATCGGTTTAGGATTTTTCTTTGCTGCTTTAATGGGGCAAGTTGGAAAACAGGAAAAAGCATAAAAAAACATCTCACGAAATTGATAATTCATTTCGTGAGATATTTTTATTCTTTTCTCATTTTCCGTAAATTTATATACATCGATCCGTAAATTAAAACCACGATGACCACAATAAAAATTGTTTTATTCGTGTTAGAAGCAAGTAACCCATTAACACTTGGTATATGTTGAACGGTTGGAATGAAATTTAGTAAAGCTAAACTTAAAATCGAATAGTAGTACTCCTTTTTCTTCTTTAAGAGAATCCACAACGCATAAATTACTAGACCTCCCCAAGTCAGAAATAAGCCTGTCATAGAAGGCACATGTATACTTAGCCAAAAACCACCTAAATAATTTGATACAAAAGTTAGACCAAAAAATAGAAAACTAATTAAGAAAACAATAACATACTCCTTTTTTTTACTCGCATTTGGTTTAAAGGTAAACTGATTCATCATTGAAAAGATAATCTTTACAAAGACCAAACTAATTAGTCCGTTAAATAATAATGCCAAAAAATTAATACTTGGATTGATTCTCGTTAAGCTGGAAAACAACGAGAACAGTGAGCTAATTCCAAAGACCATTAAGACTAATTTTATTCTTTTTTTACTATCTACAGTCGGTAATTGTTCCAGCAATTTATCTAACATTGGTTGCGGATTTTTCCCGAAAAAACTTTCTGCACTTTCACTGTTTTCTTGTGCTTCTAAGATATCTTGCAACAGCTCCATTAAAATCAGCTCTGTATCTAATTCCTCATGAAATAAAGATTTTGTTCTAATATAAATTAAGACTTTTTCATAATACTCTTTATTTTCAACCGTTAATTGTTCTCGCAACTGATTATTTTTTTCAATTAATTTTTCTTCTTTAGTCATCTTATTTTTCTCCCTCTTCTTTTAACATATGATTCACATTTTTGGTTAACTCTTGCCACTGCTCTTTGAATGAAATTAATCTTTCCTCACCCATTTGGGTTAATGTATAGTATTTTCGATCTGGTCCATCAGGAGACGGTTCCATTTCACCTTTGATTGCTTCTTGTTTTTCTAACTTTTGTAGTAAAGGATAAACCGTGCCACCAACAATATCATCAAATCCTGACTTTCTGAGTTCTTGTACTAATTCATAACCATAAATTTTTTCTTTTTGAATGATGGCTAAAACACAACCTTCGAGAACTCCTTTTAATAATTGCGTCTGCTTCACGTCACCCCTCCTAACTAGTTTGTTTTACATAGTAGTTGTAATATAGCAAATTTTAACTAGTATGTAAAGCAAACTAGTTAAAATAATAAACGTGCAGCCAAAATAACTGCACGTCTTAATCTATGGTATAAAAATTTTAGGACTCTTTTTAGCTAGTAACAACACAATTGCATAGGTTGCTAATGACGTTAAAACTGCACTTGTTCCATTGATTACTAATGAATAAGTCACTGGACTTAACCCCCATAGCGCGTATTTCCCCCAGAAAATAACCCCTGCTAAAAAATGACAAACATAACGCGCCAAGGTTCCTACTACGGTTCCCATTAAAAGTGTCAGCCAAACTTTTCCACTTTTAGAGCGCAGTTCTTTTTGTAATTGGACATGAAATAAGCCAGCAAACCCAATAAATGTATAGGCTAATAAATACTCAATCAACGCTTGAGACACAGTTAATATATAGGCTTTCCCGAGCAGAAAATGTAGTAATCCCCAAATCAAACCGCTATATAAGCCCGGTTTAAATCCCCTTCTTAAAGAGTAAACGATGATGGGTAGCATGCCGATAGAAATCGAGAAACCCGGTCCAAACTTGAGCGGTATAAATGATAATGCCATAGCAAATGCTGCGGCGATTGCTCCTTCTAACCAACCTCTTGATGTTGATGATTGCATAATAAAAACTCCCTTTCTATTGTAGTGTCACTGACCATACAACAAAAGAGGAGTAAAAAGATATTTTCACTCCATCACAATTCCTACGTTTGTCCTAACAAATTCAGGTTCGAGGGTTTAGAGTAAATACATACTCAATCTCAGCTAATGCTCCCCTTTGCGATGGTAACAGTATTTAGTTTTATTACATAACGAGTATCTCATTGATACTAATTATCGTCAATGAGTTAATACGTGCGTTATTTCAAATAACTATTTTAAAAATAAAAAAACAAGACTAATCGCTATCAGTCTTGTTCTAATAATATTATTTAACTGTAACACTAACTGTTTGACGTCCAAATTGACGACATTCTTCAATGGTATTAAAGTGTAAATCAATACGATTACCTTTAATATCGCCACCAGTATCTCCTGCTACGGCAATTCCGTAACCTGATACTTCAACCACAGATCCTAATGGGATTGTATTTGGATCAACCGCAATCACACGAGAATTTTTACGTAAATCAATACCAGTTGCTGTAAAGTAGCTTAAACCAGGTTGTGTATATGAATAACCTGTTGCTTCCATTTGCATTGAGTTACCGCCACCAGTACTTGGTTTAGTTGGTTGTTCTGGTGTCGTTGGTGGTGTTATATTGACTGACTCTTCTGTTGTTTCTGAAGTATTATTTTCTTTTACTTCACTAGAAGATGTATTAGTTTGTGTTTGTTGTTTCTTAGCAGCACTTGCTTCGATTTCTTTACGGTTAGCTACTTCTGCTGCCGCTTTCTTGGCTTGCGCTTCTTTAACCACTCGTTCATTAGATAATTTCTCTAATGCGGCTTGATTATTACTTAGTTCTGTTTTTAAAGATGACACATCTTTTTCTAAAGTGCTTGCTTCTTGTTCCATTGACGTTTGTTTTTCAGTCAACGTTGTTTGATTTTCTTCCAAACTTGTTTTTAATTCATCTAACTTTTCTTTATCTTCAGCTAGTGAATCAACTTTAGATTTTTCAGCACCTTGTAAAACTGTCATAGCATACGCACGGTTGAAGAAATCTGAGATATTTTCAGAAGATAACAAGGCATCTACTAAATTGAAAGATGAACCATTTGATTGGATGTTTTGCATACGTCCAGCCATCGCTTCTGTTCTTTTAGTAATACTTGCTTCTGTTTTTTCTATATTTTTTTCTGTATCTTTAATAGTCGCTTCAGTTTCAGAGACTTCTGATTTTAAAGTTTCTACTTCTTGATATTTTACGTTAACTGATTCTAGTGCTTTATCTATTTTATTACTGATCACAGTGCTTTCTTTTTTGACTGCTTCTTCGCTAGATGCAGCTAAAGATAGAACTGGTGACACTGACAAAGCCACAACAGATAAAAGCATTACGGATAACCCTTTTACTTTCAACAACGACAACACCTTTCATTTATACCGTCCAATTTAATTCTTCACTAATTATACAAGAAGAGCACCCACTCTTTGTAACAATCTCTTTACAAATTATTACAGTTTGAGCTAAGCTATACATAATCATGTAACAGTTAGGAGTTTTACTATGACAAAACAAATTTACTTTGCTAGCCCACTTTTTTCAGATATGGAACGCAGATATAACGACTACCTTGTAAGTAACATTCGTAAAAAATACCCAAATGAACAAATTTATGTTCCTCAAGAACAAGGTGATATTAATGATAAGGAAAGTTATGCTGATTCAATGATGATTGCTAAATATGATACTGATGCTTTGTTAAATAGCAAATTAGTCGTTGCTGTTTTAGATGGTGCGAGTATTGACGTTGGTGTGGCTTCAGAAATTGGTGTGGCTTATCAAGCAGGTATCCCTGTCCTTGGTTTATTCACTGATTCTAGACAACAGGGAGCAACAAACAAGCAAAAAATTACAGCACTTAATGACGTCGCTGAATCTCAATTTCCTTACGTTAATTTATATACTGCCGGCTTAATTAAACTAAACGGGCAAATTATTAATAACGAACAAGAGTGGCTTGAGGTAATTGAAACGTATCTTTAATATTTTTTCACAGATTGATTGTATAACTTTTGGTTATGCGACCAATCTGTTTTTTTATAAATTAAGCTAAGGCACTTCCTTTTAAAAAAAGGTACTCTGGCGTACAATATGACTAGTTATAAAAAATTTCAGAAAGGATGCTTCTATGATTTCACTTTTACATTATGCTAGTAAGTATAAAAAACAGCTTATTTTAGGCCCCTTCTTCAAATTACTTGAAGCCATTCTCGAATTATTTCTTCCCTTTTACATGGCAAAATTAATTGACCAAGGCATTAGCCAACAAGACACACAATACACCATAAAAATGGGGATTTATATGCTTCTTATGTCAGTTATTGGTTTAGTTTGTGTCATGATTTGTCAATATTACGCTTCCATTGCCTCACAAGGATTTGGAACAGAACTTCGAAACGCTGTCATGAAAAAAATCAATCAGTTCTCCCATCACGAGCTTGATATATTTGGTTCTTCTACTCTGATTACCCGATCAACAAGCGATATTAATCAACTACAACTGGCTCTTGCTATGTTGATTCGTTTGGTTATCCGAGCGCCGTTTCTTAGTATCGGTTCCATCATGATGGCTTTTTATATTGATGCCAAAATGGGGCTTATCTTTTTACTAACGATTCCTATTTTTTCCATTATTTTATTTTTTATCATGAAAAAAACCGTGCCCTTATATAAAAAAGTTCAACAAAAAATTGACTATTTGAATGCGACAATTAGTGAAAATTTAAGTGGGGTTCGAGTGATTCGCGCCTTTGCTAAAAAAGAAAAAGAAATCGATGAATTTGGAGAGGTCAGTGATGATTTAGCCACAGCTTATAAAAATGTAACCAATCTTTCTGCATTACTTTCGCCAAGTACCATTCTTATCATGAACTTAGCCATTGTTTCTATTTTATATTTTGGTGGAATTAATGTTAATTTAGGTCATTTACAATCCGGTCAAATTTTGGCCTTGATTAATTATATGACCCAGATGTTACTCGCACTTGTAGTGGTCTCAAATCTAGTTGTTATTTTCACACGTGCTTTTGCTTCTGCAGATCGAGTGAATGAAATTTTGGAAACAACACCTACTATTGAGACGAGTCAAAAAGCAACAATCTATACACCATGGAAAAACAACCAATTAGTAAGTTTTAATAATGTGTCCTTTAGATACACTGAAAAAAGTGGGGATGTTCTTAAACATCTTAATTTTACCCTAGCTAAAAATGAGACTCTTGGTATTATTGGTCCAACTGGTAGCGGTAAAAGCACTCTTATTCAGCTAATCCCTTATTTTTATGCTCCTACTAAAGGGACACTCTTAGTTAATGGGCAAGATATTACAACTTATGAAACAGGTTCGTTACGAGATCATATTGCCATTGTCCCTCAAAAGAGTTCCTTGTTTAGCGGAACGATTCGTAGCAACTTGCTCATTGGAAATCCTAATGCTACAGATGCAGACTGTTTAGAAGCCTTAGAGATGGCTCAATGCTCAGATTTTGTCGATTCGTTACCTAAAAAATTAGATGCTGAAGTATTAGCTCAAGGTCAAAATTTTTCTGGTGGGCAAAAGCAACGATTAAGTATCGCCCGTGCCTTAATTAAAAAACCAGATTTACTCATTATGGATGATTGTTTAAGTGCCTTAGATTACCAAACCGACCTTTTGATTAGAAAAGCCTTGAAAGAGAACTTTAAGGAAACAACAGTGATCATCATTTCTCAACGCGTCTCATCTGTTAAAGATGCCACAGCTCTTTTGGTCTTAGATGAGGGACAGCAAGTTGGGTTCGGTTCACATGAGTCTCTATTGAAAGAATCTCCTATCTATCAACAAATTGTCCATTCTCAAGCAGAAAAGGAGGTCTTCTAAACATGCGTAGAAAAAGTTTTTCTATTCACAGCCCTCGACGTTTTTTTGATTATTTAACTACTTTTAAAAAAGAAATTATTTTAGCTACTATTTTTGGAATTCTTAACGGTCTTTCTGTTGTCACAACCACGTATTTTATTGGTAAGTCGGTGGATACAATGGTTGGAATTCACCAAGTTAGGTTAAAAGAATTGTCGCATATCGTGATTCTTTTATTAGCGATTACAGCAATTACAGCTTTTTCTCAGTGGTTTATCCAAACATTAGGTAATCATGTTGCTTATTTTTCTGTTGCTAAATTAAGAAAAGATACCTTTAGTCACCTTAATAAGTTACCACTCCGATACTACGATCAGACAGCACACGGTGACATTATGAGCCGATTTACGAATGATTTAGATTACATTTCAGAAGCCTGTGCTGCCATTTTTAACAATGTTTTTTCAGGCATGACAATTGTTATCATTTCTTTAATCAGCATGTTGAAACTAAGTCCTATCTTAACTTGTGTTGTTCTTCTTTCTACAAGTTTTATTTTCTTAGTTAACTGGGTGGTCGCTAAAAAAAGCCAAAAAAATTTCGCTGAGCAACAAAAAAAAGTTGGAGAAATTTCTGGCTTCTTATCAGAAACGATTCAACAACAAAAAGTCATTAAAGCATTTCAATTTGAAGATACGTCTCAAGAGAACTTTGAAGGATTGAATCAACAATTACAACACGTTGGAGAAAGAGCTCAATTTATCTCTTCTCTAACAAATCCATTATCTCGTTTTATTGATCATTTAGGGTATTTGATGATTGGCGTTATTGGTGGAATCTTCGTGATTAAGTCTCCTGAAACAATGACTATTGGAATTATCACCAGTTTTATTATTTATTCGAGTCAGTTCTCCAAACCTTTTATCGAACTTTCTGGCATTACAACTCAAATCCAAACAGCCATTGCAGGCTTAGACCGAATTTTTAGTTTAATCGATCAACAAGAGGAACCATCAGATACTACCACTGATTCCTCCTTTTCCATACATTCTGGGAAAATTGTTTTTGATCATGTTTATTTCTCTTACTTAGAGAATCAACCATTAATTGAGGATTTTAATTTAATTGTTGAGCCTGGTGAAACTGTAGCGATCGTCGGGAAAACGGGAGCAGGAAAATCGACTTTAGTTAATTTGTTAATGCGTTTTTATGACGTGAATCAAGGAAGTATTTCGATTGACGGTAGGCTCATTCAAGATATTCCGCGGGACAAATTGAGGCAATCTTTCGGGATGGTTCTTCAAGAAACGTGGCTCTTTGATGGAACGATATGGGATAATCTCACCTTTGGTAATCAGCATGCCACTGAAGAGCTAGTTATCTCTGCGTGTAAAGAAGCTGCTATTTATCATTTTATTGATACCTTACCTGATAAGTTTAATACTCATCTAGGTCAACGTGGACTAAGTATTTCTGATGGTCAAAAACAATTACTAACCATTGCTAGAACAATGATTAGCCAACCACACATGTTAATTTTAGATGAAGCAACTAGCTCTATTGATACCTTGACGGAGCAAAATATCCAAGCAGCTTTTTTGAAAATGATGAAAAATAAAACAAGCTTTATTATCGCTCATCGTTTATCTACTATTAGAGAAGCAGATAAAATCATGGTCATGGATCAGGGAAGTGTTGTAGAGATTGGTACCCATGAAGAATTACTCCAAATAAAGAATGGTTTTTATTACACCCTTTACCACGCTCAGTTTAAACATTCTTAAAAAATAATAAAAGGCATTAACCAAGCGTCCTCTTGGTTAATGCCTTTTACACTAGTAGTGATTGTGAAAAATATTCCTGTTTTATTATACAAATATTAGCCATTTTAAAAGATTAACTGTTATTATTTTCAAGAAACAGTGCTGAAATTCACAAAATCTAATAAAGAAAGCAATGCAACTAGAGAAAGTTCATTCTCAGGTTCAAAAATAGTTAGCTCGTATGAATCTTCTGTTGCTATCCATCTTTTTCTTACTTTAGCTACTTTACGATAGCCTAACATTATCTCAAATGACATTTTTGATAAATAGCCTTCAGTATGCATTTCTTTGCTTTCAACTATATAATTTGATCCATGAGTTAGCATTTCTTTTTCTACATTAAATACCACCTCATTATCAACTTCAATTATGTATTTTTCTTCTGCCCCCATCTCTACTTCCTTAACAACGGCGACAATTTCTTTTCCAATCGTTTTCACAGTTATTTTAGGAGTGTCTTTTTCTGAGGATATTATAACAGTATATTCTTCCTTACCTTTTCGATTCACAACAGTTGTTGTTTCTCGAATACTAGTCTCACCTTGTTTCATAATCAGTTGCTTCATTAAACCACTCCTTCTTGTTTAATTTCTACACCTGTATTATAACACAAAAGTATGTGATTTTGGTTACAATTCACTAATTATTTAATATATTTTCTATTTGTTTTAAATTAGTACATATAAAAGTAGGTTTATCATCTCCAACCGATTCATTAAAGTTATTTATCCAGATAGAATCAATCCCTACTCGATTAGAACCTTTTATATCAGAGGTTAAGCTGTCTCCTACCATCAAAACTTTACTTAAATCTTTTATCTGTTCTTGAATAAAAATCGCTTCAAAAAAACGCATGTCAGGCTTTTCAAACCCTACCTCTTCTGAAATGTACAACTCTGTGAAAAATTCACTTATATCTGCATTTTTTAGACGTTTCCTCTGTGTTCGTCCGACACCGTTTGTTCCAGCATAAATACTATAACCATCCGCTTTAAGCTGTTTTAATAACTCAACGGTCCCATCCATAACGTCATTGCGATTTTCCAGAAAAGTTCGATACTCATCGTCTGCCACTTTCCCATCAACTTGAAGACCTTTTAAAGCAAAAAATTTAGCAAATCTTGTTTCTAAGACGGTTTCTTTTTTTATTCGTCCCTCTTCTAATTTTGTCCATAATTCATGGTTAATCTCTTTATATTCAGCAAATGTTTCCTCATTAAAAATCACACCATACTTTGTAAACATTGCTTTTAAAGCGTGATGCTCCGATAAACTGAAATTTAATAATGTATTATCTAAATCAAAAATGATATGTTCATATTTCTTCATAAAAAAATTCCTCCTAATAGTTACTTTTTATAATGATGTGGCGTATCACTCACTCGCCACTTTTCTTCACTTTGGTTGCTATTATACTGTTTTAAGACCTCTGGGTTCAAGGATCTTGTCCCCTCTTTAAAATGGATCGATTCAGTTTGAGCTTCGCAAGCTGTCTCATAGTACCATTTCTTCCACTTTAAAAAAGCAAGCATCATTTCTAAAGATTTAATTTTTCCCTGTAAAGCATGCTCTTTTTCAGAGAAAAAAACCTTCCTTTGTTTTAAAGTAGTGTCACCCAACATAGTCCATTCTACAAATTGCCCAATTTCTTTAACGGGAACATCTGATAATTTCAAACACTGAATCACTTCTAAATATTTTAAATCCGTCTCACTAAATTCACGGTAACCAGATTCATTTCTTTTAACAAAAGGAAGCAAACCATTTTTGTCATAATAGCGTAATGTATCTGTTGAGATATTTGTGATTTTTGCCACTTCTCCTATGGTATACATTTTTTTCCTCTTTTCTCTTGCCTTGAAGTTAGCTCCAAGGTTTATGCTTCTATTAGTTTCTATAAATAATAAGGATGTGTGTTAAAAATGTCAACTAAACCATTAATCGTCATTACAGGAGCCAGCTCAGGATTCGGTGCTAAGGCGGCTCAACTATTTAATTCAAAAGGATATCCTATGTTGTTACTCGCTCGCCGGATTGAAAAGATCGAGGAACTTCCTCTGAATTTTGAAAATGTCATGATTGAACAAGTAGACGTCGTTAATAAAGAAGCGTTTCGACAAGCGATTAGTAAAGCTGAAGCTATATACGGATCGACAGACTTACTAGTTAATAACGCTGGTGTCATGCTCTTAGGAAATATTATGAGCCAAGAAGAAACAGAGTGGGAAACAATGCTTCAGACGAATGTTTTAGGCGTTTTAAACGGGATGAAAGCTGTTTTAAGTCAGATGACTAAAAGAAATCACGGAACAATCATTAACGTTTCTTCAATCGCTGGTTTTAAAGCATTCACTGATCATACGGCTTATGTTGCAAGTAAATTCGGGGTTCACGGACTAACAGAAACCATTCGCCAAGAAGTAGCCGATAGCAATGTCCGAATCTCGCTTATCTCACCAGGAGCTGCTGAGACAGAGCTTTTAAGTCACGTGACTAATCAACAGTCTCACGCTGATTATATTGCTTGGAAAGAAAGTATGGGCGGTTTAACTTTGGATCCAGAAAAAGTAGCCGAAGCGATTGCCTTCATTTACGAAATGCCACAAGAAGTCACCATAAGAGAAATAACCATCGCCGCCACTAAACAACAAGCGTGATGAAAAAGGCGTTCAGCTCCAAGCAACTGGAGGAAAATAAAAATAATTCGTGCTTTTTGAATTAATTTTATTTTTTGAAGTTGCCGCAGGAGTTGCCTTTTGAATCCATACTAACAAGCGTGATGAAAAAGGCGTTCAGCTCCAAGCAACTGGAGGAAAATAAAAATAATTCGTGCTTTTTGAATTAATTTTATTTTTTGAAGTTGCCGCAGGAGTTGCCTTTTGAATCCATACTAAACAAGCGTGATGAAAAAGGCTGTTTTACTCCAAGCAGCTAAAAAAAAGAGATTCTAACATTTTATATGTCAGAATCCCTTTTTTAATTAAACGCTAAATTTAACAATTTGTTTTTGAAACACTCTAATATTCACCATTGAATAGGTGATAAACACTTGAATCACACACATAATACTTGAACTGATAATACGAGCAGGTAAAAAGCCAAACACAGCGTTCCCTTGCATCATATATAACCATAATGTATTAAGTGGCAGACTTAAAAGAAATGTTACAATAACATTTACTAAAATAATACGAGTTAATGTCAGATCTTTTTTGTGGTAAAAGCTACTATAGATGATCCCTGCTAAAAAGGCAGTCAATGTAAATCCTGGGAAGTATGCACCACCTGCCGGGAAAAGCATCGCTCCGATAAAATCACATAAAGCATTCGCACTACCAGCTACGATTGGACCAAATAAAATGGCCATAATCACCACTGGAATAAAGAAAAAGCTAATCTTAACAAATCCCGTTGTAATTGATAAAAATTGCGACAACACAATGCGCAGAGCCATTAACACCCCCATCAAAGCAATTGTCTTCGTTGTAAAAACTTGTTTTTCCATTCTAGCATCTCCTTTTTTAGATAGAGTTGCTACATCCATTATGCAGCGAATGCGAAAATAATGTCGCAAGTGCTCCTCTAGCACTTTTCGTCCAGTGAGCTACATCCCATCCCACTGGCACTTGACGCTTTATTTCCTACTCTGTTTCATTTTACACTAAGAACTATATCACATTTTTGAGGGATTACAATAAAGGGGATGACGGTCAATTTTCCGCCAAATTTTGGAGTTCTTTAAATAATAAAATTGCTGTACTTTTATTTGTTGCTAAAGGAACTTCGTAGACGTCACTCAGACGAATCAACGCGTTCACATCTGGTTCATGAGGTTGCGCTGTTAATGGATCTCTTAAAAAGATAATCATGTCCATCTCACCTTCTGAAACTTTCGCACCAATTTGTTGATCTCCGCCTAAAGGCCCTGATTTGAAACAATGAATACTCAACTTAGTTCTCTCCATTATTTTTGTTCCTGTTGTCCCTGTCGCAAATAATTCATGCTGATTTAGAATAGCTTCATACTTCTGGGTAATTTGAATCAAATCTTCTTTCTTTTTATCATGAGCAATTAACGCTATTTTCATAATAACACTCCTTATTTATTTTTTAGTCATTTTGACATAAATGATTGGTCACTTTTAACATTGTAAGCGTATTACATTTTCTATTATACTCTATGTAACAAATGAATCGAAAGAAGGAAACTCGACATGGTAGAAATCGCATTAAAACATATACATAAAAAATATGATGGTAACCCAAATTATTCAGTAACAGACTTTAACTTAGATATTCAAGATCAAGAATTCATCGTTTTTGTTGGGCCATCAGGCTGTGGTAAATCAACAACATTACGTATGGTTGCTGGTCTTGAAGATATTTCAGAAGGTGAATTATGGATTGGAGACCGCATGGTTAATGATGTTGCTCCTAAAGACCGTGATATCGCCATGGTTTTCCAAAACTACGCACTATATCCACATATGACTGTTTTTGATAACATGGCATTTGGTTTAAAACTTCGTAAATATGACAAAGCTGAAATCCAAAAACGTGTGGATAATGCTGCTGATATTTTAGGATTAACTGAATACTTACAACGTAAACCTGCCGCTTTATCAGGTGGACAAAGACAACGTGTGGCTTTAGGTCGTGCCATCGTTCGTGATGCTAAAGTGTTCTTAATGGATGAGCCTTTATCAAACTTAGATGCTAAATTACGTGTGGCAATGCGTGCTGAAATCGCTAAATTACACCGTCGTTTAGAAACAACAACGATCTACGTTACCCATGACCAAACAGAAGCGATGACAATGGCTGACCGTATCGTTATTATGAAAGATGGTTTCATCCAACAAATCGGAACACCAAAAGAAGTATATGATACACCTAACAACGTTTTCGTTGCGGGCTTCATTGGATCACCTGCAATGAACTTATTCAACGTTACTTTAGGCGAAGATGGTTACATGACAGACGATGCTGATTTACGCCTTCAAGTTCCTGAAGGTAAATTTAAAGTTCTTAAAGAAAAAGGTTACGCTGGTAAAAAAGTTGTCTTTGGTATTCGTCCTGAAGATATCCACAGTGAGCCAATCGTAAAAGATGCGTCACCACATAGCGTTGTGACTTCTGAAGTAGTCGTATCTGAATTATTAGGCGCTGAAACAATGCTTTACACTCGTACAGGTCAAACTGAATTTATCTCTAAAGTAGATGCTCGTTCTGCTTACGTTCCAGGTGAACAAATTGAACTTGCTTTCAACTTAAATAAGAGCCACTTCTTTGACGCTGAAACAGAAGAAGTTATTCGTTAATTAAACTTATTCCCTCTTTTCACTTTTTATTAACCAATTAAGTGAAAATTAAAAGCTTGATCCTAGAAGTAAAAGGATCAAGCTTTTTTATTCTATGTTAGATTGTTTAGTCCAGATTCAAGCGGCAGTCCCTCAACAACTTCACAACTAAACGCCTCTTTTATCTCTCTGTTTAGCCGCTAAGTAAACAGGTAGCTTAAACTTCGTCCCAATTTTTTCTGCAATCGTAAACGCTATGGTGAAGTCAACTAAGCTATGGATAAAGCCACCAATTCCAACAAAGACAAACACACTAATGAAGAATCCTGATGTATAAGTTTCTGCTGATAACCTACCATTCATAAAGAAGATCGTCACAACTAAGGTTTCACAAATCGCATGAATTAACCCAATCACCACATTAAACGCGATCATTTTTTTAGGCGAGCTGATAATATTTGGTCTCTTCGATAAGAAAAGCGCCCCTAAAAACGCAAAAATCACATGAGATAAAGCTCTCATTGCAATAATAAAAGGCGTCGTTAAGAAAAAACCAAAGGCTGTCCCTAAAGCAACTAACACAGCTACTGTAGGAGACACGAACATTGCTAAAAATACTGGTACGTGACTTGCTAAAGTATATGACGCAGGACCTAACACAATCCTGACTGGCATAACCATCGGTATCATAATCCCTAACGCAATTAACAGTGCTGCGTAAGTTAATGATTGAACTGAATTTTTTTTCATTTACATTCATCTCCAACATCTTTTTCAACTATGATAACGATTGAACAGACTTTTGTCAACGAACATTGTTTATGAACTAGGCTTCTTTATTCGCAATTAAGCTGTTTGATAGGTTTCCAAATTCTTGTATACTTAAAGTTTCCCCGCGACGCTTTGGATCAATCTCGCATTCTGCTAAGGATTTTTCTAACCACGCTTTAGTCGCTTCATCTTTACCAAAGAAACTTATTAAGTTGTTCCACAAAGTTTTTCTACGTTGCATAAAAGCTGATTTCGTTAATTTGAAGAAGAATTTTTCATCTGTCACTTCCACAATTGGCGTTGTTCTCTTCGTTAATTTAATGATCGCTGAATCAATATTAGGTTGTGGAATAAACGCTGTCTTAGGAACAATAAACGCTAATTCTGCTTCCATGTAATATTGAACAGCAATTGATAATGAACCATATGCTTTTGTACTAGGTACAGCCGCAATTCGGTCTGCCACTTCTTTTTGCATCATCACAACCATTGTTTCAATATCTAAATTAGACATTAATAAGTGCATCATAATCGGTGTCGTGATGTAGTAAGGTAAGTTTGCCACCACTTTAATTCCACCATCTGTTGAAAACGTCTCTCTTGCTACCGTTTCAATGTCAGCTTTCAACACGTCTTCGTTAATAACGGTCACATTATCATAAATACTCATGGTATCATCTAGCACTTCAATTAAGCGTTGGTCAATTTCAAAGGCTAAAACTTCCCCATTAGAACGTGCTAAGTGTTCCGTTAGTGCACCAATCCCAGGACCAACTTCAATAATATGGTCTTGATCTGTTAATTCAGCTGCAGCTGCGATATTTCTTAAAATATTTGGTTCTGTTAAAAAGTTTTGACCTAAACTTTTTTTAAATGAAAAACCGTATTTTTTTAGTATTTCTTTGGTTCTACTTGGTGTTGCAATATCCTTATATTCACTCATTTTTTTCACCCTCTAAAATTTCTTTCATCGCTTTTGTAAAAATCTCTTTTTCAATATGGAACATCTTCAACCGTTTTTTCAATTGCTTCCCATTAGTGTAGCCAATATTTAGTTTTTCTCCTAATAATTCTCTTCTAACTTTAGCGTGAGGTCCTGCAATTAAGCCAAAACGAATTAAATCTTCTGTTTCTATCTCTGATTCAAATAATTCAACAGTTGGCGTTGAGACATTTTTCAGTGCATCAATGATCGTTTCATTACTCGCATGCTCCACACCTAAACTGTTCCCCTTTTTTTGAGGTTCTCCTTTTTTCCGAGAAATAAAGGCATGTTTAGCTGTCGGTACAATTTCTGCAATTTGTTTTCTAATTTTCTCACCGGAAAAGTCTGGATCAGTAAAAACAATGACGCCTCGCACTTTTTCTGCATGTTCTATCTTTTGTAAGGTTTCTTGACTTAAAGCTGAACCATTCGTTTCAATTGTGTCAGCATCGACTACCTGTTGGATTCGCTTGGTATCAGATTTTCCTTCCACAACAATAATTTCTTCTATTCTTATTTTTTTTGTCATTATTCACCAATCCTAAATAAACGATGGGCATTTTCTCTTGTCACCTGTGCTACCTCTTCAAAAGGAATATTTCTCAACTCAGCGATTTTTTCTGCCACATAACGCGTATACCCTGGTTCATTTCGTTTACCACGATAAGGCATCGGCGCTAAGTAAGGAGCATCGGTTTCAACCAATAACTTATCCATTGGTACAACGGTTGCTGCTTCATGAACTTCAAAAGCTTTCTTAAAGGTCACCACACCACTAAAAGAAATGTGCATTCCTAAATCTAAAAAGCGTTTTGCCCATTCACCGTCACCACTAAAACTATGCATAATCCCGCCAATATTATGGATTTTTTCTTCTTTTAGTATTTTATAAGTATCCTCAATAGCATCTCTCGTGTGAATACTAATCGGTAAGTTCATTTCTTTAGCAATCGCAATTTGTCTTCTAAAAATTTTATCCTGAACTTCTTTGGGATCTTCCATCCAGTAGTAATCTAAACCAATTTCACCTAGTGCCACAACTTTTGGCGTTTCTAATTGATGTTGTAATTTAGTTTCTATTTCTTTTGAATAACTACCCGCTTCTGTTGGATGCCACCCAATAATGCTATAAATATCTTCATAGGTATGACTTAATTCTAAAGACTTTTCAATTGTTGGGGTATCAAAGCCCACAACAGCCATTTCAGTCACACCAAGTTCACGTGCTCGCTCAATC
Organism: Vagococcus hydrophili; assembly: GCF_011304195.1. Taxonomy (NCBI): domain Bacteria; kingdom Bacillati; phylum Bacillota; class Bacilli; order Lactobacillales; family Enterococcaceae; genus Vagococcus; species Vagococcus hydrophili. The sequence continues at coordinate 817,425 of NZ_CP049887.1, forward strand.
ACTTCTGGAATTTCTGATTCAAAAGCTTCTACATTTAAATGAGTATGAGTATCAAAAATCATTTTTTCTCACTCCAATCTTCTTCATTTTAACACAAAAGAAAACGACTGAAAGAACTAACGCTTCCTTTCAATCGTTTTTTTAATTAGGCAATAATCGCGCCATTTTCAGCACATTTTGGTGCTTCCACAACATATAATTTACCATCCGCATTTTCAGCTGATAAAATCATCCCTTGACTAATTTCACCGCGCATTTTACGAGGTTTTAGGTTAGCAACAATCACGACTTTTTTACCAACAAGTTCAGTTGGTTCTGGATAAAATTCTGCAATTCCTGAAAGAATTTGACGGTGACCTTTGTCCCCTGCATCTAAACGGAATTGAAGTAGTTTATCGGCACCCTTCACTTTACGGCAATCAATGACTTCTGCTACTTTTAATTCAACTTTATCAAAGTCTTCATATTTAATTTGTTCTTCTTTAGATGAAACAAGTTCTGTTTCTTCTGGATTGAAGACTTCTTCTTCTTTCACATTCGTTGTTTGAGCCATTTGCTCTTTAATGTAAGCCACTTCCACTTCCATGTCTAGACGTGGGAAGATTGGTGTTCCTTTACTAATAACTTTTGTATTTTTAGGAAAATCACCGAAACGAATATCTAACATAGATAAAGTTTCTTCACCTAAGCCTAACTGGCGTAAAATTTCTTTTGGCGCTTCTGTTAAGACAGGTTGTAATAGAATCGCTGCAATACGTAAACTTTCAGCTAAATGGACCATGACACTGTTTAATTCAGCTTTTCTCTCAGGATCTCTTGCTAACACCCAAGGCTCAGTCTCATCTATATATTTATTAGCGCGAGAAATTAATTTCCAAATTTCGCCTAACGCCACGTTAAATTCCATTTTTTCCATTGCTTTATTATATTTACCGATAATATCAGCAGCTGTTGTTGATAATTCACTATCAAATTCAGTCACTTGTGATGCATATGACGGGATATTTCCCTCACAATATTTATTAATCATCGCAATCGTACGATTTAATAGGTTTCCTAAGTCATTGGCTAAATCGTAGTTTACACGAGCCACAAAGTCTTCAGGTGTAAAGACGCCATCTGAACCAAATGGAATAGCGCGCATTAAATAATAACGTAAAGCATCTAAACCATAGCGTTTAACTAACATTTCTGGGTAAACAACGTTACCTTTTGATTTAGACATCTTACCGTCGTTCATTACTAACCAACCGTGAGCAAAAATCTGTTTTGGTAATGGTAAATCTAGGGCCATTAACATAATTGGCCAATAGATTGTATGGAAACGGACAATTTCTTTTCCAACCATATGGACGTCAGCTGGCCAATATTTTTTAAAGTTACTATCATCTTCAGTACCATAACCTAAGGCTGAAATATAGTTTGATAACGCATCAATCCACACGTAAACTACATGTTTTGGATCAGCATCAACTGGAATTCCCCATGAGAATGACGTACGACTAACTGCTAAATCACCTAAACCAGGTTTAATAAAGTTATTAACCATTTCGTTTTTACGAGAAACAGGCTCAATAAAATCAGGATGAGCATCGTAGTATTCTAATAAACGGTCCGCATATTTGCTCATACGGAAGAAGTAACTTTGCTCTTTAACAAGCTCTACTTCGTGTCCACTTGGTGCTTTTCCGCCGATTACTTTACCATCTGCATTACGGTAAACTTCAGCTAATTGGTTTTCAGTAAAGTACTCTTCATCAGATACTGAATACCAACCTTCATATTCGCCTAAGTAAATATCACCTTGGTCTAACAATTGTTGGAAGATTTTCTTCACTGTTTGCATATGACTTTCGTCTGTTGTACGAATAAATTTGTTGTAATCAATGTCTAGTAAGTTCCATAATTTTTTAACATCTGTTGCCATATCGTCAACATATTCTTTGGGTTCAATCCCTAATTGTTCTGCTTTTTGTTCAATTTTTTGACCATGCTCATCTAAACCAGTTAGATAAAACACATCAAAGCCTTTCAAGCGTTTGTAGCGAGCCATTGCGTCACAGGCAATTGTTGTGTATGAACTACCAATGTGCAATTTTCCACTTGGATAATAAATGGGGGTTGTGATATAAAACGTTTTTTTATCCTCCATTTGTAAACCTCCTCGATTATTATGGGCAAAATGACACCCATTTTTACATATAGTCCTCAATATTATAACACAATTCAAAGTCTTATTTAAGAAAAACAAAAAAAGAAGCAAAAAGCTTGCTTCTACTGACTTTTACTATCTGTTTTTCTGCCCATTAACAACACTATTTCATTCAAAAATCACTTTTTTGTTTTTGTTCCACATAAAATACGGTTGTTTTATTTAAATGAATCCCTTATAATCATAAACTGTGGTGTTCATTCATCATATTTTAGGCTAAGGCTGTCTTCGGGCAGTCTTTTTTTGTTATTTTTTAAGTAAATCTTGATACTCTAAGTGTGTTTCAAAATACTTCACAACATAAGAACAAGTTGGAATAATTTTGATGTTTTCATTTCGGGCTTTTTTTATAATTTCTAAAACTAATTTTTCTGCCAATCCTTTACCTCTTTGACTCGGATCAACAAAAGTATGATTTACCTCAATAACATCATCCATTACTGTCTCCCAAGTAATTTCAGCCACCATTTTTCCATCTTCATTTAAATAAAATCGCCCATTTTCTTCTTGAAACATGCGTCCCACTCCTTTTCATTTATCTCTCTTTAACTATATACAATTCAGCTTCTTAAAACAATTCTCTTGCTTTTTTGTTTATTTAAAAGCATAATTTAGGTACACCTAAAAAGGAAGTGTCTTTATATGAATAAACACCAAAATTTACTTACTGATAAGCTTAATGGTTTAAGCTTACCCGAAATAAACAATACCGTTTCCGTCCCAAAAAATGCAAGTTTTTTAAGGAAATTACTCGCCTATTCTGGTCCAGGAGCTCTGGTTGCTGTTGGTTACATGGACCCAGGTAATTGGGTAACCTCCATTGCTGGTGGGGCGCAATACGGGTATTTACTCTTATCTGTTATCTTAATTTCTAATATCATTGCCATGATGCTACAGTACATGTCAGCGAAATTAGGTATTGTCACAGGAATGGATTTAGCCCAAGCAACACGCGTTCACACAAATAAAAAAATGGGGATTTTCCTTTGGATCATGAACGAACTTGCTATTATGGCAACAGATATTGCTGAGGTAATCGGGAGTGCAGTTGCTTTAAATCTTTTATTCGGGTTTCCTCTGCTACTCGGAGTCTTTATTACTGTTCTGGATGTCTTTTTACTCCTCATGTTAGCAAAACTTGGCTTTAGAAAAATCGAAGCAATTGTCATGACTTTAATTGCCACTATTTTTGTTATTTTCATGTACGAGGTTATATTAGGACAGCCCAACATGAGTGACTTATTTCAAGGGTTTATCCCTAGAAAAGAAGTATTAACTGATAACGGTGCCTTACTTCTTGCTCTAGGAATTGTAGGGGCGACAGTTATGCCTCATAACTTGTACCTTCATTCTTCGATTGTCCAATCAAGACAGTATGATCGTGAAGATAAAGCTGAACTAAAAGAAGCAATTCGCTTTGCTAAATGGGATTCTAATATTCAATTATTTTTCGCTTTTATTGTTAACTGTTTACTATTAACACTTGGAGCGACATTATTTTTTGGTCATGGTGACTCATTAACAACACTGGGCTCTCTATACCATGCCTTATCTGACTCAACTGTCGTAGGAGCGATTGCTTCACCAGTGCTTAGCGTTCTGTTTGCTGTTGCTCTACTGGCTTCTGGTCAAAATTCAACGATTACAGGAACCTTGTCTGGGCAAATTATCATGGAAGGTTTTATTAAATTACGACTTCCAACTTGGGCTAGACGTTTAGTCACACGTCTTCTCGCCATCATTCCTGTCGTAATTGCGATTATTTTATTTGGAGACTCTGAAGAAGTTGTAGAGAAATTACTAATCTATTCACAAGTCTTTCTAAGTGCAGCCCTACCTATTTCGATTATTCCTTTGACTATTTTTACTAGTCAAAAGAAATTAATGGGCGACTTTACCAACCGTTTGTGGGTAACCGCTTCGGCTTGGATTATCACGGTTGTCTTAACTATTCTTAATGGCTACCTTATTATCTCGACTTTTGTGTAAAATATCATAAATTGTATTGGTACTTTCTCTGACATCGTTTATAATAAAGGTATAAAAATACTATTATTGGAGGCCTACAACATGTTTCAACAACAAAAAGTTTACAAAAGCATGGAGAACCGCAATTTTACCCCTGAAAGTTTGTTAGCAGAATTAGAAGATCTTAAACAATTTAAATTTGAAAATATTTCTTACACTGGTATTAGCTTAAACATGGAAATGTTGATTACTCAATATTTACGTGACGCAAAATTCAGTTTAATCGAAGTTCAAGGCGGTTTAGCTAAGAAGAATTTCACGACTTGGCATGCCGATTTAACGTTAGCTATCAACATCTTTAATCACTTTGCTGAATTTACTCAAAATCATTTCAACTACTATTTAGAAGAAGCTAAAAAATATCAAGCTGAAACTGGCAATAGTAATACATCAAAAGAATACAAAGCTTACTTTGAACAAGGTAATTCTATGTACTTCCATGATGTTTTACACAGTGTGTTTGATCTTTCTAGAAAACTTGATTTAAGCATCGATGATTTCAAAGAAGCCTTAGCTTCTGATGAGTTAAACCTTGCTGATTATGAATTACCTGAAAAGAAAGTTTTCGAAGGTAAATAATTCAAAAAAGAGCTATCCTTCACATCCGTTTTAGTGAAAGATAGCTCTTTTTTATGACTGACTTTTTTTGCCAAGTATTATCCATTTCCTTATCATAAATTTAGTTATGATTACTTCAGAAGAGAGAAAGGCGGAAACCATTAGTGAATGAATTTGCTGCAGTTTTAGAATACATTGAGGAACATTTATCCTCAGAAATCAATATGAAAGATATCGAACGCTTGGCCCAAATGTCAGAATATAATTTTCAAAAAATATTTTCTATTTTAGCTGGTATTTCTTTAGGTGAATACATTAGAAAAAGAAAACTCTCTCACTCTTTATACGATTTAAAAGAAACAGATATGAAAATCATCGATATTGCTTTTAAGTACGGCTATCAATCATCTGAAAGCTACAGCAGAGCCTTTCAACAATGTTTCCAAACTTCTCCTTCTAACGCTCGAAAAAATTGGGATAACCTTAAAATTTTCCCCAAATTATCGATTCGAGTTCAAATTAAAGGAGGAAATGAAATGAATTATTACATGACAAAAGAAGCTACTTTTTTAGTCACAGGAATTAGAGAAAGTTACACAACTGTTAATGAAGGACAAGCAAAAATTCCACAATTTTGGGATAGGTTTAACGATACAACTCTTTTTGATCAAGTTATTAATGAGAAAGATGCCACAACACCTAACACAGTTCTTGGTATTTGTTTACCTGGTGAAGGTGAGGCTTATGATTATTTCATCGGCGTTAGAAGTAGTGAAGAAACAACTAATTCTGAACTAGAAACAATCACCCTTCCTGAAACAGATTGGGCTGTTTTTAAAGCTGTCGGAAAAGTCCCAGAAGCTATTAGAGAGACGTATCAAGAAATTTATGAATCTTTCTTCCCTAGCACGTCTTATCAGCAAAGAAACTTACCCGATTTTGAATCCTACCCACTTGATTTAGACCCAATGTCAGAAAACCACGTAACAGAAATTTGGATCCCTGTTAAATAAGAGTGAATAAAAAATCGTTTTGCTCTAAGCAACTGGAAGGAACAGCAAACAATCCGTGCTTTTGGGATTGATTGCTGTTCCTGAAGTTGTCGCAGGAGCAGATTTTTTATTCCTGACTAAACAAGCGTGATGAAAAAGGCGTTTAGCTTCAAGCAATTGGAAAAAATGAAAAATAATTCACGGGTTTCGAATTAATTTTCATTTTTGAAATTGCCGCAGAAGCTGCCTTTTGAATCCATACTAACAAGCGTGATGAAAAAGGTGTTTAGCTTCAAGCAATTGGAAAAAATGAAAAATAATTCACGGGTTTCGAATTAATTTTCATTTTTGAAATTGCCGCAGAAGCTGCCTTTTGAATCCATACTAACAAGCGTGATGAAAAAGGCGTTTAGCTTCAAGCAATTGGAAAAAATGAAAAATAATTCACGGGTTTCGAATTAATTTTCATTTTTGAAATTGCCGCAGAAGCTGCCTTTTGAATCCATACTAACAAGCGTGATGAAAAAGGCGTTTAGCTCCAAGCAACTGGAGGAAATAGAAAACAAAAAAGAGGATGCTGCATCCTCTTTTTTTGTTACTCTCCCCAATCAGAGATAAAATCTTCCACAAACAATTCCATCAATTGTTGGCGTTTCTCCGCTAAATTCTTGGCAGCCTCTGTGTGCATCATATCTTTTAACAAGAATAATTTTTCATAAAAATGGTTGATCACAGTTTGATTAATTCGGTAATCTTCTTTTGTCATATTTTTACGAGCAGGAATAGCCGGATCATACATCGCGTGTCCTTTTCGCCCTCCATAATAAAAAGTTCGCCCGATTCCAATGGCTCCAATTGCATCAAGACGGTCCGCATCTTGAACAATTTTTGCCTCTAAAGATAGAACCTCATTTGGATTTTCTAATTGGTGGCTAAAAGAAACATGATCAATCACTTCGAAAATATGCTGACTATCTTTTCTATCAATACCAATTTCATTCAGAAAAGCAGTTAACGACTCCCTAGCAAGACTGACATCAGATACTAATTTATCATCCATCACATCATGGAGATATGCCCCCGAAAAAACGATAAATACGTTACCACCTTCTATTTTTTGAATTTTCTCGGCAGATCTTACTACGCGATAAATATGATCCATATTATGTCCCGTTTTATCATTTAGTAATACTTTTTCAGTGTATGCTTTGATTTGTTCTAGTTGTTTAGCTTCTATTTGGTTCAAAATTAGTTCCCCCCACTCTTTTTTACTAGTTTACCAATAAAAAATAAACTTGGCGATTTTATAGATTAATTAATTTTTGTTACAATAAAAGAAAAGGAGGATTTTTATGTCGACTCATGTTTTATGGTTCAGAAAAGACTTACGACTTGAAGACAACACTGCTCTTCAAGAAGCTCTAAACTCTTTATCTCCTAACGATAAACTGCTATGTATTTTTCATATCAACGAACAACAGCTACATCCTAAAACGCACAGTCATGATTACTTCTTTTCAACGTTAGATCATTTTATCTCGAACGCTAAAGAAAGTAACTTAACTATTCATGTCTTAACAGGAGAAATCACCGATGCCTTTGATAGACTACTACAACTTTATCCAGACATTACCAAAGTTTTCTTCAATTTAGATAATCGTGGCTTTGGACAAAAACGAGACTTAAGTATCACTTCTTTTCTTGAATCAAAAAATATTCAAGTTAATTATTTCGAGGAAAACCACCTTCATCAAGCCGAAACAATCAAAAAACCTGATGGAACACCATATAAAATGTTTACACCTTATTATAAACAGTGGCGACAATTACCAAAACGTTCTTTTCAGAAAATTAATTTAAAACAGTACTCTCATCAATTAATCTGTCATGAGGATAACTTTTTATTAGGAACTCAAGCTCTAAAAGAGTTATTAGCCAATAGAAACACTGATTTTTCAAATATCGTAGGCGAACAACTTGCTAACAAACAATTAAACACCTTTATCATGGCATATTTAGATAGTTACGACACAACAAGAGATTTTCCCTTTTTAGACAGTACGAGTCGTTTATCTCCTTATCTTTCAACTGGTACTATTTCTATTCGTAAAATCTATCAAGCTTGTCAACATTTACCTGATAGTAATGGGAAAGAAACCTTTATTAAGGAACTTGCTTGGCGAGATTTTTATCATATGATTTATTTTTATCATCCAAATCAATATAAAGAAGAATTGAAAGAAAAGTATCGACAGCTACCTTGGCAACAAGAAAATATCAACTTTGAAAAATGGACAAATGGACAAACAGGATTTCCTATTATTGATGCAGCGATGAGACAATTAAATGAAACCGGTTGGATGCATAACCGTTTAAGAATGCTAGTAGCTTCATTTCTGACAAAAGATTTACTCATCGATTGGCGACTAGGGGAACGCTATTTTTCGGAGCAACTCATTGATTATGATGCCGCGAGTAATATTGGTGGTTGGCAATGGGCCGCCTCCACCGGAACAGATGCCGTTCCATATTTCCGAATTTTTAACCCTACAACACAAGGGCAGAAATTTGATCAACAGGCTGAATTTATTAAAAAATTTGTTCCTGAATTAGCTCAACTCCCTAGTAAATATTGCCACGAGCCTTCACTATTACCTATAGAACTTCAGAAAGAGTTGAATTTTGAGGTTGGTATTAATTACCCTTTGCCTATTGTGGATCATAAGATGGCGAGAAACCGTGTGTTGGAGTGGTTTAAAGAATATTAGATAAAAAATGAGGATGACGTAAGAGACTGTCATTCTCATTTTTTTATCTAGTATTTCTTTATTTTAAACTGAGTTCCCACTATCAATCCTAGCATTAAAATACAGCTTATTACCATTATCTGCAGTCCCATGCCTAAGTTAACTTGGGCGTTATTAAGCGAACTACTCAACATACCACTTGTACTTCTCAAACTACTTAAATAAGTCGTTGGTAAAAGGTGAGCTATTTTACTCATTGGCTGTATTACATAAATCAACAACATCGGTGAAACAATTAATATAAGAGAAATAAAGAGAGCTGTTAACTGGTTTCTTAGAACATAATTTAACCAATAAACTAACAAGATACAAAACACCAACGCTAGTAGAAATAAAGTGACACTTGGTAAATATAATGTTTGAAGTCCTTGATAATAAAACTCTTCCTTAGAAAAGTTATACATCAGAATCGGAAAATCACTTGAACCAAAACCAAATATCAAGCCTGAAACAACCAATGAGAAGAATAGAAAAATAAAGAAAAGACTACTTCCTACAACAATTCCTAATAATAAATTTTGACTAATATTCTTCATTTTTGAGTACGGGAAAAGAGAAGACTTATTAATTTGTTCGTAAAATTTTTTTGAGTAGACATGCGTCAATATATAAATCACTGAAATAACAACAATCAGTGGCAACACATGACTTAAACACCACATCATAAAAGTAAATCCCTTTGTAGGAAAATCAGGATCTTGATAAGGCATATCCTGTATTTTTAAATATTGATAATACATTTTTTCTTTTTTTATTGCTTGTTCAACATCGTGATAGTCCTCTTTACTACTTTCAAACATTTCCTTATCTTCAGCATTTATTTTTAATAAACGCTCATAGGTAGACTGCCAATTTTCTGAATTCATGTAACTAATCACATCTTCTTCTTGTTTTAATCTTTTTTTAGTAGACTCAAGGTCATTTCTTAGATTGTTTATTTCTCCTTCTGTATTTGAGTCCTTTTTTAACTCTTCTGTCTGTTTTATACTCATTTCTTTATTTTCTTTTATAGAGGTCATTAAATTAGCTCTTAAGCCTGTCTTATCATAATTTGATGCATTAGAAAACAAACAAACCAAAATTAATACTAAACCTAAAATCACAGGTACATAATTAAATTTATTCTTCAAAATTCCCTTCAACTGAAATTTAAAGTATGCCATTGGAATGCACCTCCATAACAGTAGATTCTAAGCTCATGCAATAGTCACACTCACTTATGATGTCTTCTTTATAATGGGAAGAGATGATAATCATTTTATGCTCTTCTTTTACCATTTTTGAAAGTTGCTCAAACAATTTTCTTCGACTCACTTCATCCAAGCCACTTGTAATCTCATCCATAAACAAATACTTAGCATCACTCACAACATACATCGCAATGATCAATCTTTGCTTCATCCCGAGTGAATACTTTTTTATTGGTAAATGAATGTATTCCCTCATGTCCCAGTAGTCAATCACCTCTGCTAATTCTTTAGGCGACTTCCAAGCTTTTTTAACAAAATTCAAATAATCTTTCCCTGACAAATTTTTATCTAGCCACTCAGATAATTCAAAATAAAACATCTCTTTTTTACTTTGAGAAACTGCTTTACCCTTAATTTTAATTTCACCCTTTTTAAAAGGAAGTAAGCCTGTGATTGTTCTAAAAAAAGTAGTTTTTCCTGCCCCGTTAATCGCTACTAGTCCGTATAAATATCCTAAATCAAATTGGTAACTAAACTCATTAATAATCGGTTTTCTTGAAACGATGGATAGATTGTTTACTTCTAACATCTTCCTTACCTCCTAACTATTAATCGACTGATACTCCCTCTCTGAGACTTTTTTAACTTCCAACAACTCTGCTCTATTCACATCTAAATACTCATTAATTTCTTTTTTTATTTCAGCATCATAGACATAAGAAACACGTTCATCGATTGGCTCCTTAGGCACATCATCTAAGTAGTTCATTTTTTCATCCACCCTAACAAGCAGGCTTTCAGAATTTTTAATAGGAACATACACAAGAAATGCTTGCTCATCTACATAAACCACGTTCAATATTTCTTCGCCACTTTTTTCATAGGAACCAGAAATTTTGGTTTTATGATTGAATTTCATATAATTATTTCTAAATTTTGAACCTAAACTTTCTTTTGCCACCATCAAATGAACTTTACCTTCATTTTTCTCATACAAATAAGTTTCTTTGGGCGCATTCGGGTCTTTCAAATCTGGATAATCCTCTTTAATCACTACTTCTTCCCAATTGTCACTAAAATATTTTTGTTGAATCATTATTCCTGAAACCCAGATAATATTCAATACAATAAATATTGTAACTAACAGACTAGCTCCTAAAATAATCCGTTGATATCTTTTTTTCAACTTAGCATCTTTTATAATCTTCTTCTCCATAAAGGTATCTTCTTTTAATAATTCATCTAAACTGATCTCGTAAACTTCACTTAATGTGATTAGACTTTCAATGTCTGGATAACTTCGCTCGTTTTCCCAATTTGAAATCGTTTGTCTTGAAACATGTAAACTTTGAGCCACTGTTTCCTGCGTCTGCCCTGATTCATTTCTCAATTTCTTTAATCTTTCACCGAATTTCATTTCTACCACAACCTTTCCTGATTTCACTGTAAAATACTTACTTAAATTATACTAGATAAGATAATGGGAATTCTTTTATTTTCATGTTTTTGTGATGCTTAGAATCTTTGCGAGTTGATTTGATAGGGTTTACTCTAACTCCTCAAATATAAATCACTTGTTTTAAAACAGAAATATTATTCCTTTTAAAAAGAAAATGATATCGTTTTATTGAAATATTATTCCGAACAAGTTATACTGAAGTCAAATAAATAAAGGAGGCGCTTTACATGTTTGGTTTTTCAGTGTTTCTAGGTTCTGACATGTCTCAAGAAACAGAAGACTACCTTATTGAGATGAGTCAAAACGGCTTCGTTGGTATTTTTACTTCTATGCACATTCCAGAAGATGATCAATCTCAATACGTTAATCGAATCACTCATCTCGGAAAATTAGCTAAAGAGCAACAACTTAATCTAATGGTTGATATTTCAACTAAAGGTTTAGCGACTTTAGGCATGGATATCAACGGTGACCTAAACAAGATCAAAAAATTTGGTATTACTGGTCTTAGAATGGATTACGGCATTCCAATGGAAACGATCGCTCATGTTTCTCACCAATTAACGGTCGGTCTAAACGCTAGCACCCTGTCACTAGAAGATGTGGCTGAGTTGAAAAAATATGATGCTCAGTTTTCTAATATGGAATTTTGGCATAATTATTATCCACGCGTTGAAACTGGTTTAGATCGAGATGACTTTATCAAAAAAAATATCTGGCTAAAAGAATTAGGTGGAAAGATTATTTCATTTACTCCTGGAGATAACGTCTTAAGAGGTCCTCTTTTCTGTGGTTTACCTACATTAGAAGAACATCGTTTCACTCATCCACTTGCTGCAGGAATTGATATGCTAACAGAGTGTTTAGTAGATGAGGTTTACATTGGAGATGGACAAATTCTCCCTGAAACCATCTCTCAATTTAAGCATTATAAAGAGCATGGTGTCATACAACTCAATAGCCAATTTGTTGCTGAGGAATACCAAGAGCTTTTAACAGGTGTTCATACTAACCGAATGGACCCTGCTCGAGATGTTGTTAGAAGTCAAGAAGCAAGATTTAAAGATTTACCACTTATCAAGCAACTTAATCCAATTACACGTTTTAAAGGAGCTATCACTTTAGATAATCAACTTTACGAACGTTACGCTGGAGAACTACAAATCATAAAAAATGAACTTGCTGCTGATCCTCGCGTCAATGTTATGGGAAGAGTCGTTGATAAGGATTTAGATTTGATTAAATGGATAACTGCTGGTCAAAAATACCAGTTTATTAGAAAGGATTAGCCGATGGATTTAACTAAATTAACAACTGAGAGAAGAAATGATCGTACCATGCATTTAGATGAGTTATCATCTCTTGAAATTTTAACGATCATGAACGAAGAAGATGCTAAAGTACCTTTAGCAATTAAAGAAGAGCTTCCAACAATTAATGTTGTTGTTGAGGAAATTATTAAGTCATTTAATAAAGGAGGTCGCTTAATTTATATTGGTGCTGGAACAAGTGGGCGTTTAGGTATTTTAGATGCCGCTGAATGCGTGCCAACTTTTGGAACTGATCCTGAAATGGTTCAAGGAATTATTGCTGGTGGAAACTCTGCCATGACCGTTGCGGTTGAAGGCGCTGAGGATTCTAAAGAACTGGCTATAGAAGATTTGAAAAATATCAAGTTAAACGAAAATGATACAGTGATTGGAATTGCAGCAAGCGGCCGCACACCTTACGTGATTGGCGGTCTAGAATATGCTAAGAGTGTTAATGCAACAACAGCTACGATAGCTTGTAACAAAAATGCTGAAATTAGTAACTATGCTAGTTTTCCAATCGAAGTAGATGCAGGTGCAGAAGTTTTAACCGGTTCCACAAGATTAAAAGCAGGCACAACGCAAAAATTAATTTTAAACATGTTATCAACTGTTTCAATGATTGGTATTGGAAAAGTTTATAACAATTTAATGGTAGACGTTAAAGCAACCAATGAAAAATTAGTGGAACGCTCAAAACGTATTATTATGGAAGCAACAGGGTGTGATTACCCTACAGCAGAACACACTTTTGAAACATCAAATGAAAATGTCAAACTTGCAATTATTATGATCTTAACTGATGTGACAAAAGAAGAAGCTTCAGAAAAATTAACTAAGGGAAAAGGTTTTATTAAAAATAGTATTTAATTGGGGGAAATTAAAATGACAGATCGTATACAAAATATTGCTCAAGGCATTTACGATAATGTTGGTGGCATGAAAAACGTGAATAAGATCGTTCACTGTATGACGCGCGTAAGAATGGAAATCGCTGATTACAATCAAGTCGATTTAGATAAATTAAAACAAGTTGAAGGTGTTATGGGTGTTGTTGAAGATGACACGTTACAAGTTGTCATTGGACCCGGAACAGTTAATAAAGTAGCTCAAGCAATGGTTGATATGGCTGGAGTTAAATTGGGCGAGCCAATTACTCATGCTACTTCTGGAAAAGATGCTGTTGAAGCTAAAGCGGCTCAAGTTAAAGCGGATGTTAAAAAGAAAAACCAAAAACCTTGGTCGAAAGCATTAAAATCAATCGCTAATATTTTTGTTCCTTTAATCCCTGCCTTTGTTGGTGCCGGAATTATCGGCGGGATTGCTTCAGTTTTAGGAAACTTAATGACGGCTGGACAAATTAGTGGCGATAACTGGGCACATATTATTACTGTCCTAAAAATCGTTCAAAGTGGTGTCTTTGCTTATCTTAATATTTATGTTGGTATTAACGCTGCCACAGAATTCGGTGCTTCGCCTAGTTTAGGTGGAGTTATTGGTGGAATTATCATGCTAACAGGTGTGACGCCTGAAAATCCATTACCAAATATCTTTACAGGTGGTGATTTAAGTCCTAACCAAGGTGGAATTATTGGTGTTATTTTAGCCGTCTTCTTAATGTCTATGATTGAGAAAAAATTACATAAAGTAGTTCCCGAATCAATTGATATTATTGTCACTCCGACTGTAACACTCTTAACGATGGTAATGATCACTATTTTCCTAATCATGCCAGTCGCTGGTGCGATTTCAGCTGGTTTAGTTGGTTTCATTAACTGGATTTTAGGTGTTGGTGGTGCTTTTGCTGGATTTATGTTGGGTGCTTTATTCTTACCAATGGTTATGTTTGGTCTTCACCAAATTTTAACGCCAATCCATTTAGAAATGATCACAAACAATGGTTACACATTATTATTACCTATCCTTGCTATGGCTGGTGCTGGTCAAGTTGGGGCTTCAATTGCTCTTTGGGTTCGTTGTCGCAAAAACAAACAATTAACTGAAATGATCAAAGGTGCTTTACCTGTTGGAATTTTAGGAATTGGTGAACCTTTAATTTACGGTGTAACATTACCTCTTGGCCGTCCATTTATTACTGCTTGTATCGGTGGTGGTATTGGTGGTGCGGTGATTGGTTTATTTGGTAACGTTGGTGCAACATCGATTGGACCTAGTGGAGTTGCTTTAATTCCTTTAATTAACAATGGTCACATGTTACAATATGTTATCGGTCTACTAGCTGCTTACGCTGGTGGCTTCTTAGCAACATACTTCTTTGGAACTAATCCAGAAATGCGAGTTGAACAATAACATGAAAAAAGCCGTTATTTTTGATATGGATGGCGTCATTATTCAATCAGAAATATTCTATCTTAAACGCCGAGAACTATTTTTTGAAGAACAAGGAATCATCGTCTCAGATGACTTCCAACAAAATACCATAGGCTCAAATCCAAAAGCGATGTTTGAAGCCCTTTTTCCTAATGATTTAGTAAAACAACAAGAAATGCTAGTTGCTTTTGCTAACTTTAGAAAAGATTTCAAAGTCAATTACTCCGAGATGTTAACTGATCATATTCAGGAAGTCTTAACTTGGTTAAAATCTAATGGTTATAAAGTAGGTCTAGCTTCTGCTGGTGAGTATCACTCATTAATCCATGTGCTAAAAGATACCAAACTCACCGAATTTTTTGATGTCGTCGTCAGTGGTGCTGATATGCCTAAGTCAAAACCAGCACCTGATGTTTATCTGGCTGCTGCAAAAAAATTAGGTGTAGACCCAAGCGAGTGTGTTGCCATTGAAGATTCTACTTACGGTATTCAAGCAGCCACATCAGCTGGAATAGATTGTTTAGCTTTAAAACCAAAAGACTTTGTCATTAATCAAAGTCAGGCGACAGAGATCATGCTATCTCTTCAAGAAATTCCAAACTGGTTAACGAGATAGATTTTAAGACATACAACCTTTATAATGAAGTTGTATGTCTTTTATTTTTTTATGAGAGGGCTGTATCCAATGAAATATAATATTATCTATATCATGAAAGAAAAATTGAATAGTTTGTCAAAAGCAGAAAAGCAATTGGCTCTCTGGATTATGGAAAATCCTCAAGAAGTTATTAACATGAGTGTAACGAACCTTGCCAAACAAGCTAATTCAAGCCCTGCAACGATTGTCCGCTTGTGCTACTCTCTTGGTCTGAGTGGTTTTACTGACTTAAAACTTCAGTTATCAAAAAATCTACCTCAAATCGAGGAAAACCTGCATACAGACATTGTTAAGAACGAAACCATTGATAACATTAAGAAAAAATTGAAGTTCAATTTAAATAATAGTTTTGAAGAAACCTTTAACTTACTAAATGATGACGTTATTTCTCAAGCAATCGACTACATTGAAGAAAACACAACCATTTTCACTTTTGGATTAGGTGCTTCTGGGATTGTTTCTGAGGACATTTATCAAAAGTTCACGAGAATCGGACGCAATGTGATTTTCAGTAAAGACCATCACTTAATGTCCACCTCTCTTGTAAGTAATTCTTTACCTGGCACATTTATTGCCATCTCTAATTCTGGAGAAAAACAAGAAGTGATTCATTTGGCTCGGATTGCTAAAAATCAAAACATTCCAGTCATTGTCATTACAAGCTCTCCTGACTCTAGCTTGGCAGTGATTGCAGATTGCTTGTTGATTACTTCAAGCGGTAGTGAAGCTCCTATTAGAAGTTCTGCGACGAACTCCATGATGGTCCAACTATTTGCAGCAGACATTTTATTCTCTACCTACGCCTCTAAAAACTATGAGGAAACAATGAATAAATTAAATGTCTCAAAACAGATAATTGAGACTTTGAAATAGCGTGGTAAAAAAGGCGTTTTGCTCCAAGCAACTGGAGTGAATACTAAATAATTCACGCTTTTCGAATTGATTAGTATTTGCGAAGTTGCCGCAGGATCTGCCTTTTGAACCCAGACTAAATAGCGTGGTAAAAAAGGTGTTTAAGTCTACGCAACTGGAGCAAAAAAGAACTAGTAATTAACTCTACACAAGTTAATCACTAGTTCTTTTATTTTCTATTCAAACCCTTTTGCTACATCCTTAATCATCAACTCAGTTGACTCAATCCCGCCACCTGATAAATACCAAACATCTGGTGTTAGCATAATAACTTTGCCATTTTTACCAGCATTGGTTTGTTTCACTAATGCGTTCTCTACCACATTATTTTTACTGTCATCTCCACCAATTGCTTTGGTACGGTCAATAACAAATAAAATATCTGGATTTTTCTCTAATACATACTCGTATGACACTTCTTGACCATGTGTTGAAGCTTCGATTTTGTCATCTGCCATAGCAACACCAAATGTATCATGAACAATCCCAAAACGAGAACCCTTACCGTATGCTGATAAAGAACCTTCATTAACTAACGTCACTAAACCTTTCGTTTTGCTTGCTTCTGCTTTTTCTTTTAATTCTTTGATATCTGTTTCTAATTTAGCAATTTTTTCTTTGGCAATGTCTTCTTTATCAAAAATTGTTCCTAGAGTTTCAATGTTTTGTTTCGTTGATTCCCACGTTTTAGTACTATCTACACCTAAATATAATGTTGGAGCAATTTTTTCTAAGTCTTTTTGAGCATCTTGTTGACGACCTGAAATAATAATCAACTCAGGTTGCATGGCATTGATTTTTTCCATGTCAGGTTCTTTAATGCCACCAGCTGATTCAACTGATTTAAACGTATCTAAGTATTTAGGCAATGTTTTTAATGGAGCACCAATCACAGCATCACCTGCTCCTAATTGGTTAATTGTATCTAATGATCCCATATCAAAAACGACTACTTTTTTAGGATTTTTAGGGACTTCTACTTCTTTGCCTTCCCCGTCTGTTACTTTGACTGTTGTCTCTTTCGCAACTTCGCTTGTTTTTGTTTCTTTTGTCTCTTTCTTAGCATCATTGCCACCACATGCTCCTAAAACAAGTGTTGTTAAGGCTAATACACTCATAAAACCAATTAATTTCTTCTTCATCTATTTTTTCGTCCTTTTCTAATTAAAATATAAACAGAAACGTTTTCCTTCAAGCTCACACACTCGGATGCTCATATCATACAGCTCATCCAAGACTTCTTTAGTGATTACCTCATCTGTTGTTCCTGTTTTAAAAATTTTTCCGTATTTCATTGCCACAATGTCATCTGCATAACTTGCGGCAAAATTAATATCATGCAGCACAATAATGACTGTCTTTTTCTTTTCATCGACTAAACGACGAATCGTTTTCATCAATTGAACCGCATGATTCATATCTAAATTATTGAGTGGTTCATCCAAAAACACATACTCCGTGTCTTGAGCCAGAACCATCGCAATATAAGCTCGTTGTAATTGTCCCCCTGATAACGTATTGATGTTTTCCTCTGCCAAATCAAGTAGATTCAAATAATTCAAGCTTTCGGTAATTTTTTCTTGATCAACTTTTGATAGCTTACCTTTACTGTGTGGAAACCGACCAAACGCAACGAGCTCTCTCACTGTTAAAGTAAGTTGAACCCCATTGGCTTGTTTTAATATTGCTAACTTTTTCGCTAACTCTTGTTGATTCCAAGCTTTGATTTCATTCTTTTCTAAATAAATACCGCCCTGGTCTTTATCTAGTAGCCGACTCATCATTGACAGTAGGGTACTTTTTCCCGCACCGTTGGGACCAATGAATGCTGTTAACTTACCAGTCCTAACCTCGTAATCAATGTTACTAACCACTTCTTTTGCGCCATATTTTTTAGTCACTTGACTGACTTCCATCATACGTTTCCTCCTCTCATTTTTAGTAGTTTCCAAATAAAGTAAAGACCGCCGCTAAATTCAATGACCACACTTAACGTTGTGTTCATTTGAAACACTTGTTCCACTAAAAATTGTCCCGAAACAAGAAATAAAATACTGAGAATCGCACCAGAGATAAACAGATAGGTATGTTTGTAAGTTCCTATCCACTGATACGTGACGTTGGCTACAATAAACCCTAAAAAGGTAATCGGCCCGATTAAAGCTGTTGCTAGTGCTACTGATAAGCTAATTAAAAACAATAAATATTTTCTAAAACGGTTCACATTAATTCCTAAATTTGTCGCTTGCTCCATTCCTAAATGAAGGACATCTAGTTTTTTAGCGGCTAACATAAATAACACAACTAAGATAATTACAACCGGGATCACCAAAATAAGTAAGTAAACTTCTATATTACTGAAACTGGCAAACAATTTTCCTTGTAGTTTGTCGTATTCGTTAGGATCCATCATCACTTGTAAGAAGGTACTCATACTTTTAAAAAGTGTTCCTAAGATCATTCCAATCATTAATAGTAGAAATAAATCTTGTTTCTCTTTTTTTAATAATGTTGAAAATAAGAGAACGCTGATTAGTACCATGAGTAAAACATTTAAAATAAACAATCTAGGTTCTCGTTGATGAGAACTTCCTAAAAAGAAAAATAAAATTGTTTGGATTAAGACATAGAGTGAATCAAAGCCTAAAATACTTGGTGTTAAGAAATGATTCTGAGAGATTGTTTGAAAAGTAATCGTTGAAAAACTCGTTAATAAGCCGACAATGACAAACGCGAGTATCTTTTTCCCTCGAAGTTCTAAAGCAAATTCCCAGTTACCATACGTATGATAGGTTAAAAATAAAAAAATCATTCCTAAAGTTAGAAGACTTAGACAGGCGATTTTAGTTGCTTGACGATTCATAACTTTTCTCATGCTTTTCTTGCCCCCTTTAATAAAAGGAAGATAAAGACTACACTACCAATAACACCAACAATTAGACTCACAGGTACTTCATAAGGTTGTCGAATCACTCTTGATAAAATATCACACATCACTAAGAATAAGCTCCCTGAAACAGCTGTGATAAACAACGTCTGCTTCATTTGATCCCCGTAAAACTGTGAAACGATATTTGGAATAATGACACCAATAAATGGTAGGCCTCCAATCGTAACTAAAGTCACACTACTAGCAATGGCAATCAAAAGTAGCCCTAACATTTGCGTTTTTTCATAATTCAAACCAACATTGGTTGCCATATCTTCTCCCATCCCAACAATCGTAAAACGGTAAGCAAACACATAGCAGATAATTAAAATTGGGACCGAAACATAAATCAACTCATAATCACCTTTTGTGACAGTGGCAAAGTTACCTTGAAGCCAGGAAGTCATGTTTTGGATTAACTGAAATTGATAGGCAAAAAAAGTAACCACAGAACCGATAATATTTCCAAACATGACACCTATTAAAGGAATCATGATTTGATTTTTAGCTGGCATTAGTTTGATTAACTTTAGAAATAAAAACGTTCCGCCAAAAGCAAACAAAAACGCCACAAATGAACGCGTTAAAATGGAGCCTGAAGGGAAAAATAGCATTGCTACAAGCATGCCTAATCTGGCGCTGTCCATTGTTCCAGCCGTTGTTGGGGAAACAAATTTATTTTGTGTTAAATGTTGCATGATTAATCCACAGACACTACTTGTTGCTCCTGCGATAATTAAACTTGCTGTACGTGGAATTCTCGTGTTCCATAAAACTAATTGTTCTAGTTCGTTAAAATTAAAAAGGTGGGTTATTGAAATACTTTGTACACCAATAAACAATGACAAACAAGAAAAAAAGATTAGTAAACTAATCGGAAGTTTTTTTTTCATAGAAAACATTCTACTTTCTAATTGATAATGATTTTCATTTCCAATTAATTTTAACCAAATTGAAACAAAAATGCAACAATTTTCTAAAATCTTTCCTACCCTTACATATGTTATACTTAGTGTATAAAACTTAAAGAGAGGAGTTATGTAATGGCCGGTAAAGATGTACAAGATTATTTAGACAATGCCCTTTACGGAACACCGCAAATTAAACCTGATGAGCAAAAGAAATACCTGGGAACGTTTAGAGAAAGAGTTGTGTTTGTGCTTACCACTGAAGAAGCAAAAAAAGCTATTTTTGACAGCTTCTCTTTAAAACAGTTTACAGATTTTCCAAACGGCACACTCTTAATTGATGCCAACTGTGATGTGACCAGTCAAAATCGTTTGATGAGTTTAGCTCAACGAAAAAACATTGAATTTAAATTTGTGGACCGAGATGAAGATGCCCTTAGTGAGGATGATATTGCAATGGTTTACGCCTTAAGTACTCCTATCAATCGTGAAGATATTTCTGTTAAAAATAACAATGATTATAATAAAAAAACAACAAATGAACCTAAAACAGAAACAAAAAAAACAGGTTTTTTCAGTAATTTATTCAAATAATCTTCAAATTCTCCTGTTAAATTTAATAATATAATAACAAATTAAGTGAGGTAAGATATGACGTTCAAAAAATTAAAAGAAAAAAAAGTTATGATCCTTGTCGCTTCTGTTTCCTTGGTTGCCCTTATATTATTTGGTGCTGTTTCTAAATCTAATTCATTTCACGCTGAATCTAAAACAAAACCAACGGAACAAGAAACAACTATGAACGAAATCGACAGACTTGTTGATGATTCAAATATGTTTGGTTCACTTGTTATGATGAAAAATGGCGAAGCTATCTATACACAAAGTTATGGGATGGCAGATGCTGAAGGTAAAATTAAAAACGATCAGGATATTATTTATCCGATTGCCTCACTACAAAAAAGTATGACGGCTGTCATGATTGCCCAATTAATTAGCGAAGATAAATTAACTTATGATACAACTATTGATAAATTCTATGAAGATTTAGATCACGCAGAGGAAGTTACGGTTCGTGATTTGATTGACCATACTAGCGGTTTTGTGATGCCAGAAGTCGCAAGCGATTCTGTTCTAAAAACTGAACAAGAACAACTAGAAAACGCCCTAAAAACGAGTGAATACAATGGTAATAGAGAATTTCAATATTCAAATGGAAACTATTCATTCTTAGCTGGAATTATCATGAAATTAGATGAGCGTTCATATGAAGAAAGTTTACAAACGAGAATTCTTAATCCACTTCATATGAAGAATACTTATCTTTGGAGTAATTTACCTAAGGATGTCCAATTACCTAAAGAATATTTCTATCATGAAGATAAGAATTATCAAACAGATACATTGGTTTATTCTGAAGAATTAATGAGTACCCTTCTTGGTGCTGGTAATGTTTATGCGACAGCTGAGGATGTGGCGATTTTTGAAACTTCTTTAAACAATGGGGTTTTACTTAAAGATGAGGAATACCTTGAATTATTTGGTATTCAGCATAATGATTTGATGGCTAGAATGGGAAATATCTCATCCCAAGGTGCAGGTGGTGGATACAGTAGCTACGTTTACGGTGATATTACTAATCAAAATGTAGTGGTCTTCCTTGTTAATCAATCTTCACCAACTGATTCGATACCAGTAATGGAAAACTTGTATCAACAACTATTAGAATTTTAAAAAAGTAAAAGGAGTGGTTTTAGATGAATAACGAAACAATGATCAAACAAGAATTAGCTCAAGCTTTACATGCTCACATTATGTTACTAAAGGATATTGATACGATTGACGCTAGGTCTGATGAAGGCTTGCGTTTTATCTTCAAGAGTTTTGGTTTTATGCTCGAGAGAATTCCTGAAGCTCTTGTTTCTGATAATGAAGAAGACATTTATTTTGCAGCGTTTCAATACTATAATTTATTAGCTGAATTAAAAAATAACCTAACTCTTTCTTATCCTCATCTAACCACAATTGACCTTTCTCACTTCCCAGATAGCCACGTAGATATTCTAAACAAATGGTGGGAAGAAAAAACTGGACTAAAAGTAGACGAACCAACAAAACAAACAATGACACTATAGAGTGAAAAAAAAGACGGTTTGCTCCTAGTAACTGGAAGGAATAATACTTAATCGGTTTTTTCGATTGAGTATTGTTCCTGAAGTTACCTCGGAGCAGGCTTTTTTTCCGGACTTCGTAGAGTGAAAAAAGTTGTTAAGAAAGCGGTTTATTTCCGAAGAAGCAGCTTTAGAAACACCGTAAAAAAGGACTGTGATTTAATTACCACGGCCCTTTTTTCTTATATCTATTATTTTATCTGCCGCAAAGAATAGCACTGCAACGACTATCATTACTTTAAAAAAGATAACCCATCTCGTCAGACTAGGCATTAAATAGATCCATAAACAAAATAAACTAACAATAAAAAATACTTTAAAAACAATCTTTGACTTTCTTATTAGTAACCACTGTAAAAAATCATCTTCTACACTTTTTGTTTCTAAGTACTCATCCCAAATTTTCATAAACTTAGCTCCATCCCTTTATTTTTATTATACACTAATACGTTATATAGAACTATATTTATCGTATTTCCACAAAAAAAGAACCCTATTATCTAGGATTCTTAAAAAGATTATTTTTCTAATTCTGGATAAAGTAATCGCAACACATCCATTGTTAATCGACGATTCTTTCCTGCAAACGGGTAAATGTGCATGTGCATCGCAGGGTTAAAGTTCCCTTCGATAATGCCGTACGTATTACTTTCTTTAGTACCTTCTATATTTCGATCTGGGATAATCAAATCAATCCCACAAATCACTGCTCCTAAACTTTCTGTGGCTGCTTCTGCGATTTTTTTATAACTTTCATCCATTTCATCTGTAATATCAATCGAATCACCACCTGTACTCACATTGGAATTCTCTCGGAGATAAACAATTTGCTCTTTTTCAGGGATACTATCAATCGTTAATCCCTGTTCTTTTAACATTAACTGTTCCAAGTCACCTAATTGAATTAACTCAAGAGGTGAACGATGATGAGTTCCTCTTAAGCTGTCTTTATTTTTTTCTGAAACTAAGGCTTCAATTGTGCGTACGCCATCTCCCACCACATTGGCTGGCACACGTAACATCACTGCTCGAGTTTTACCATCTAAGACAAAGAAACGGTATTCTGTTCCTGGTAAAAATTCTTCCACTAAAATATCAGAATCTTCTTTAAAGGCAATTTCTAGAGCTTTTTGGTAATCTTCAAGAGAAGCGCCATCTTTAAAAATAGAGATACCTAATCCATAGTTGGTTGATTTAGGTTTCACCACAAAGCCTTTTTTGGCAAACAATTCATAACTAAGTTCAGCTTTCTCAACACTAGAGAATTCTTTCCCTAAAGGAACTCTGAAACCTGCTTTAGCTAGCACTTTTTTCGTCACCGTTTTATTTTCCATTAGAAGTGGAACCACATAAGAGTCTTTACTTGTCATGTTACCATTTTTGACATACTCTACTCGGTTGTTGAAAGTTAGTTTTAAAAATTGATCATTTTCATCTAAGACTTCTACTTTCACCCCATTTTGAATGGCATCAAACATTAAAATTTGTGTGGATAGTTCCATTTGTCGGTAACCTGATAACTGGTAAGGTTTCTCCCACGCTTTTTCGTAATAATCTTCTGCGATTTTTGTTCCTAATTCTTGATTGCTGACACCAGATTTTTGTTCCTCTAAAACAATTCTTCCAGCTAAAGTTTCTTCTGGTTTCTCTAATCGTAACGTAGCCATTTCAATCACAGCTTGTTGTTCTTTTGTTAAACCAATACTTTGGGCCATGTCTTTCATTTCTTTTAACAACCATATACCTTCGTCTAAATAAGCCGTTTGATCTAGTGGATGTTCCAAAGAAACATCTTCATTGATTGCTGTTCCTTGTGCTAATAAATCATCTGAACTGATGTCTTTTTCGTCTAGCCACAACATCGTCATCACAAATAGGTGTAGGAAGGTTAGGGTTTCTTCCGAAATTCCATACTCAGAAAATGGATCTAAATCGATGTTTCGAAGCTCTATGTATGAGACACCTTTTTCAAGCAACTCTTCCAAATCATCCGTCCCTCTTAGTCGCACAGAAGAATAAAATTCCTTCGCCTCAATTAAATCGCCATTATCAATTAAATGCTCAATGTCTGCCACGTATTTCTCAATTGATTCGTATGATGCTTTGATTTCTGGACGGTTGGTATAACCAAAATGACTATTACGGATACTTCTTACTGGTTCATCTGGGCGTTCATTTAAGAAATAACCCTCTTCTGCAAAAGGACTTGCCCCAAATAAATAAGTAATCAACCAACGATACCTTAAATAATGACGTGACGTCTTCAAATAAAGCTCTGTTCTAAAGCCTTCAAATGTTTGTTTTGTTTGTGATTCTTCGTATAATTGTTGAATCATCTCATCTGAAAATTCAAAATTGTAATGAATCCCACTCACCATTTGTTTTCTCTTACCGTAAACTTTAGCTAAGTAGCGACGATAGTTCACATCTCCCTGATCACTAAGTTTAGCAATCACAATCTCACGATGACACTTAGGTAAAACTGGTGGCATACTTAGAGGCCATAATCTTTCCTTATCATCTAAAGAGCGCAAGGTCACATCATGAAGTGCTCCTAAAAAACGTAATGTTTCTTCATTTGATTCAAAAACTGGGGTAATTAGTTCAATTTGTGTTTCACTAAAATCTGTTTGAATATAAGGATGGAAATCTCGTGAGCCAACTTTTTTGGGATGCTCTGTTTTGGCTAAATCACCTAATGGGGTCACACGCTGACTTTCTTTTTCTAAACCAAGTCGAAACTCTTTAAATAAGGGTTTTATCATTTCTGATGCTAATTTATTTTTAATTGAGTTCATATATCTTCACCTTTTAGTTTTCTTTTACATTTGTAAATTATTATACCACTTCATAAAATCTTTCTCTAAAATTATGTTTCAAAAACTAACAAAAAATAAGTTGCAAGAAAATCAAAATTGATTTTCATACAACTTATTTTTTTAAATCTATACTTTCTTCTTCAATAACCCTAAAACAATCGCACTAACAAATGAACCGATTAAGATAAAACCTAAGTAAAGAATTGGTTTATTAACTAACATGATAACAAAAATCCCGCCATGTGGTGCCATTAATTTAATGCCTGCACCACCAACTAAAGCGCCAGTTAACGCTGAACCAACCACAAAACTTGGAATCATTTTTAATGGATCAGAAGCTGCAAATGGAATAGCTCCTTCTGTAATAAATGAGAATCCCATGACTAAGTTTGTTAGTCCTGCATCTTTGTCTTTTTTAGTAAATTTATCTTTGAATAAAATCGTTGCAATGGCAATAGCAAGTGGTGGAACCATCCCACCAGCCATCACTGCTGCCATCATTGGACTACCACCTGTAGCTACTGTTGCTGCTAGGGTTCCTGTCCCAAAGACGTAAGCAGCTTTATTTACTGGACCACCTAAGTCAATCGCCATCATTCCACCTAATAACGCACCAAGTAAGGCAGCATTTCCGCCTGATAAACCGTTTAAGAAATTATTCAAGCCATCATTGATCGCTGCCATTGGAACATTAACCACTAACATGATTGCGCCTGTAATTAATACACCAAACAGTGGATAGAATAAAATCGTTTTGATTCCATCTAATGATTTTGGTAATCCTTTAAGAATTTTTCTTAAGAATTCCACCACGTAACCCGCAATGAAACCACCTAGTAAAGCACCTAAGAAACCTGCACCACCTGTATTAGCTAAAGCACCTGCAGCAAAACCAACCACTAAACCGGGACGATCCGCAATACTTGAAGCAATAAATCCGGCTAAAACTGGTAACATGAAACCAAATGCTGCCCCACCAATGGTATTTAATTGAGCGGCTAACTCATGGTAACTACCTAGTTTTGACAATTCTTCTTGAGGAACACCCATAAATTGATCCACCATGAATGACAAGGCAATAATAATTCCCCCACCAATCACAAATGGCAACATATGACTAATCCCATTCATTAAATGTTTATAAATTTGAGAACCAATGCTTCCACTAGCTTTTTCTGAACTTTCTTCTGCTTCAGAATTACCGCTATGATGATAAATTGGTGCTTCTTGTTTAAGTGCTAAATTAATTAATTCTTCTGTTTTTTTGATACCATCACTAACGGGACGATTGATTAAATGCTTCCCTTCGAATCTAGCCATCTCGACATTTTTATCTGCGGCAACAATCACTCCCGCAGCGCGCTCAATGTCCTCCGCCGTTAAATGATGTTTCACACCTTCAGAACCATTTGTTTCGACTTTAATCTCAACATTCATCTCTTTAGCTTTGTTTTTCAGAGCATCTTCTGCCATGTACGTGTGAGCAATACCTGTCGGGCAGGCTGTCACCGCAATCACAAAAGGACGTTCTGTTGCTGTTTGGACTTCCTCTTCTGCTGCTTGCGCTTGATCATACTCTTTTTGCGCTGTGTCAAAAATTGAAATCACTGCTTCTGGGTTTGTTGCCTGTTTTAAAGAGGTAATTAACTCTGGGTTTAAAAGCAAACGAGACAATCCAGCTAAAGCTTGTAAATGTGTGTCATTAGCGCCTTCTGGAGCGGCAATCATAAAGAATAAAAAGGTCGGTTGACCGTCTAGCGCTTCATAGTCAACACCTGTTGAACTTTTAGCGAATAATACAGTTGGTCTAACTACCGCACTATTTTTTGAATGAGGCATCGCAATTCCATCACCTAAACCAGTTGATGTTTGTTCCTCACGTTTAATAATCCCTACTTCAAACATTTCTTGATCATTAATACGACCTGCTTCGTGTAACTTACTCACCATCTCTTTAATCGCAGACTTTTTATCAGTCGCTTTTAAATCCATGATCATACAGTCCATTGCCAATAAATCCGTTACTTTCATTGTTAATCCCCTATTTTTTTATCACGTTAATTTATTTATTTTAACTTTTTCGACTAATGCTAAAATATCTTTACCTGGTGCTAAATCATCATTAAAAGCTGTGGCGCTTCCTGATGCCACGCCGTACTTAAAGGCTTCTAATATCTCTTTTTCTTGAGAGAGTTGACTGACAAAGCCAGCTACCATTGAATCCCCTGATCCAACTGAATTTTTCAATTGACCGACTAATCCAGGTGCTCTGTAAACACCTGTTTCATTGAATAATGCTGCACCATCTTTCCCCATTGATAGTAAAACATTTTCCGCTCCCATAGCGACCAACTTTTGACCGTAAGGAATCATCTCTTCAAAACTATTGAATGATGTATTAAATATATCTGCCAACTCATGATGATTCGGCTTGATAAGTGTTGGTGAGAATTTTAAAATATCCAATAATTTCTCACTACTAATATCCACCACAAAGGGAATATTTAATTCACTCACTAGCTGAACTAATTCTGTGTAAATATCCTCAGATACGCCTTTTGGAATACTTCCTGAAAAGACGATTAAATCAGATGACGTACAATCTGATAGCTGTGATTTTAAAGCGTGTAAGTGAACAGATTCAATTGTAGGACCTTGACCATTGATCTCTGTTTCAACATCACTCTTTAACTTAATGTTAATTCGTGTGTCTCCTGGTACTTCGATAAAATCTGTGATTAAGCGTTCTTCACTTAATTTATTTCTGATGAATGAGCCCGTAAACCCGCCAACAAAACCTAAATTTATTGATTCCACATCCAAGTTTTTCAAAATTCTAGAAACATTAATTCCTTTGCCTCCTGGAAACTTGTATTCCTCAGTTGTTTTGTTCAGTTGATCCACTTGAAACTCAGGAACTCGAATCACATAATCAATCGCTGGATTTAATGTGACAGTGTAAATCATTTTAAAACCTCCTTGATTGTTGTTTTATTTTTAAGACGGGCTAATTGTTCTTCTTGTAGTAAATCTGTAATGAGTAATGCCTCTTCGATATTACCAATTTTAGAAAAATTCACCTTGTCAAATTTCGTCTTGTCTGCTAAAACAAACACTTGTTGCGACTGATGCATGGCTACTTTTTTAATCGCTGCTTCTTCTGCATCAACTGTTGTATAACCATATTCATCATGAACGCCATTAGCTCCCATAAAAGCTTTATCAAAATAACACATTTTGATTTGCTCAATGGCTTGATGACTAACCGCCGCTTTTGTCGTGTTTCTAATCGCGCCACCAATCATGGTTATTTGAAGCCCTAAATCAATACCTGCACTGGCATGTTGAACAGAGTTCGTCACAACATGAATCGTTTTATCCTTTAAAAAGGGTAACATTTCATATGTGGTTGTTCCTGCATCTAGGTAAATAAATTCACCTTCTGTCACAAGAGAGGCTGCATAAGCACCAATTGAATTCTTTTCATGAACGTTTTTGGATGATTTAGCTTCCATATCTAGTTCAGATTCTAATTTAATGGTTCTCTTAGCACCACCATGAACACGCTTTAAAATTCCGGCAGCTTCCATTTCTTGTAAATCACGACGAATCGTTGATTCAGAAACATCTAAAGATGACATAAGTTCTCTTGTTTTAATGATATTCTTTTCATTGAGTAAAGATAAAATCGCTTGTTGTCTTTCTTCTGTTAACATAATGATCACTCCATATTTTTATAATACTATCAAATACTTTCTTTTTCAATCAAAAACATTCAAAAATAAAAAAATAACTGTCAATTTCTGACAGTTATCTATTTGTTTAGTTTAAATGACTTCCAGTTGATTGGAGCAAAGCCCTCAAAAATGCACGCTAGTAGTCCGGCATTGATAAGCTGCTCCTTCGGTAACTTCACTATCAATAGTCAATCAAAAACCGATTGATTATTGATACCTCCAGTTACTCAGAGCATAACGCTTATAAATGCACTTTAGTCTTCATACATTTCCATTAGGTCTTTGAATAATCCGTAGACGAATTGGTTTGGATCGAAGTCTTCTAGGTCTGTGATTCTCTCTCCTAATCCAACTAACTTAACTGGTAGGTGTAGTTCGTTACGGATGGCTAGAACCATTCCACCTTTGGCTGTTCCATCTAATTTAGAAAGAACAATCCCTGTTACATCTGTCGTATCTTTAAATTCTTTGGCTTGAACCATAGCATTTTGACCTGTTGTTGCATCCACTACAAGTAATACTTCGTGAGGAGCAGATGGGTATTCACGTTCAATAATACGTTTCATTTTTTCAAGTTCTTTCATCAGATGAACTTTATTTTGTAAACGTCCTGCTGTATCCACTAATAGGATATCGTAGTTCTCTTTTTTCGTTTTTTCAACAGCATCAAATACAACCGCTGCAGGATCACTACCGGCAGCATGTTTTACAACATCCACTCCAGCTCGTTCACCCCAAACAGCTAACTGATCAATTGCTCCGGCTCTAAAGGTATCTGCGGCTGCAAGTAAGACTTTTTTCCCGTCTTGCTTGTATCGATGAGCCAGTTTCCCAATGCTCGTTGTTTTCCCAACGCCATTGACTCCAACAAATAAAATAATTGTTGGACCATCTGTTTGGATATTCAGCTCGTTATTCTCATCAGCACCCTCAGCGTCATAAATTTCAACTAATTTTTCGATAATTGTATTCTGAACGTCAGATTGTTTTTTAACATTTTTCAGTTTTACTTCTTCTTGAAGTTCATCTGAAATTCGCATAGCTGTTTCAAAACCAACATCGGCTCTGATCAACGCTTCTTCTAATTCTTCGAAAAACTCATCATCCACCATACGGAAATTCGAGAATAAATTATTCATAAATTGTCCGAATGTCTTACGTGATTTTTCTAAGCCTTTGTCGTATTTTTCAACCGTTGTTTCTTCCTCTACTTTTGGTTGTTCCACAACAACTTCTTCTTGAATAGGGGCTTCTTCGACTACTGGTTGTACCTCTTCAACTATAGGCTCCTCAACACTGACCTCTGATTCAACTTGCTCAGGTTCTTCAGCTTTAATTTCAGTTGTCTCAAAAGCCATTTCTTCTTCCACTTTAATCGGTTCAGAAATCATTTCTTCTGTCACTTCAACTACTGCTTCCACTACTTGCTCAGCAGGTTCCTCTATTTGAGGCGTTTCTTCTATCTCAACAATTTCTTCTTTTATTTCAACTTGTTCTGACTTTTCTCCTAGAACAGCTTTTTTTATCTTATCAAAAAATCCCATGATGAACCTCCTTTTTAATCCCTTAACACAAATTTTTCAACAGCATATGCCACGCCGTCTTCCTCATTTGATTTTGTAATAAATTGGGCTAGTTTTTTGACGGTTTCGTTCCCGTTCTCCATTACAACGCCCATACCAGCATACTCAATCATCGAAATATCATTTTCCTCATCACCAATTGCCATAACTTCTGATTGCTTAATGCCTAATTCTTTCGCAAGTAAATCAATTCCATTTGATTTACTTACATCACGGTGGATAATTTCAAGTAAACATGGACGAGATTTCATAATATTGAATTTTTCTTTCCAGATGTCGTCTAAGCTTTTTAGTTTTTCATCTAAGTACTCAGGTTCAACGCCAACTACCATTTTATTGAAGATAATGTCTTCTGTTAATTCATCTGGTGTCATAGTTTTATACGTTAAGATTGGGTTCAACGTTTGATAGATTGATTTCTTACTTTTAGACGTTGTTAAATTAATACAAGTATCTACTGAAATAATATCTAAAGGTAAATCTAATTCAGTCATCACCTCAGCCATTTGTTTCACTTCTTCAAGGCTTAATGAATAAGAAAGTAACTCTTCACCTGTATCATTTTTTTGAATCGCTCCACCATTAAAGGTAATGCTATAATCCTCTGCATCTCTTAATTCTAAACGGTTCAAATAAGTTTCAATCGCAATCAAAGGTCGTCCCGTACATAAAACAATTTTTGTTCCTTGTTCTTTTGCTTTAGTTAAAACTTCTTTATTACGATCAGTAATTTTCTTTTCATCTGTTAACAACGTGCCATCTAAATCTATTGCTACTAATTTAATCATTTATATCCTCCTAAGTTAAGGCATATCTAATAATTCTTGATTCTCTAACTCTTCTAAATGAACGGAAACAATCTTAGAAACACCTGATTCTTGCATGGTTACTCCGTACAAAACACTAGCCGATTCCATCGTCCCTTTACGGTGAGTAATCACGATAAACTGTGTCGACTCCCCAAATTGGCGTAAATAATTACCATATCTTGCCACGTTGGCATCATCAAGAGCTGCTTCGACTTCATCTAAAATACAGAAAGGCACTGGACGCGCTTGAATAATCGCAAATAATAAAGCAATTGCCGTTAAGGCTCTCTCCCCGCCTGATAAAAGACTTAAATTTTGTAATTTTTTACCAGGTGGTTGGGCAATAATATCTATCCCTGTATGAAGTAAATCAGTAGGATCTGTTAACACTAAATCTGCGTGACCGCCACCAAACATGTTCGGGAATACCACTCTAAATTCTTCACGAATATCACAGAAAACGTCATGGAATTTCTTAATTACTAGTTCATCCATCTCATTCATTGTCTCAAACAATTCATTTTTTGCAAGGATCAAATCTTCTTGCTGGCTCACAAGGAATTGATAACGCTCATTGACTTCTTCATACTGCTCGATTGACGAGACATTCACCACACCTAACTGTTGAATGCTTGCCTTTAACAGTTGAATGCGTTCCTTACCTTCTTCAAAGTCAACCATCTCTGGATAAAGGGCTTTTCCACCTTCATACGTCATGCCGTACTCTTCTTGAAGGTACGTTAAACATCTATCTAAAGCAATACCTGAGCTATTTTTAGCGACTTCGATAGCCGTTTTTTCATCCATCACTTTTTGGATACTTTGATTTTTAAGAACGACTTCTTTTTCTAATACCTCAATTGCTTTATACAGTTCTTCACGTTGATTTTTTAATGTTTCCAATTCAGTCGTGATAACTTCTCGGTTTTCTCTTAAACGGGTCATCTCTACATAAATCTTTTGACTCGTTTCTCCTTGAGTGAGATGCTCATGAGACTGATCATCTAATTGAGAGACAATTGCTGCTTTTTGATTCGTTAACTCTGTTTGTTCTGCATTTTTTTCAGCTTGTCTTGAAACCAATTGACTGATTTTTTCTGTTAAGACAGCAAGTTCTGATTGCTGTTTGTTTAACTCTTGTTGGGTTTCTTCTTTTTTTAGCGTATTCTCTTCTTCTAATTGGCTTGTTTGAGCCATTAGCTGATCTAGCTCTGCTTGTTTCTCATCTAGTTTTTCTTTCGCTTCTGTGAGTTGCTCTTTTTCTTCCTGATAATCTTCTAAGAAGCGTTGCAATTCTCGTTTTTCATATTCAAAGGCACGACGTTCTTTTTCTTGTTGCGTGCTTCTTGTTTCAAGTTGATTGACTTCGTTGGTTAAGTTTTGTTCTGAAAGACGGGCTTCCTCGCCAGATTTTCTTAACGCATCTAAATCCGTTTCTGCCTTTTGACTTGTTGCTTTTAAGTCTCTAACTTCTGCTTCTTTTGTTTCGTAAAGCTTGGTCATTTGAGCAATTTGCGTTTCTAATTCTTTCAGTTCATGCCCTTGTGAGAAGAGTTGGTTATTTTGACCATTTTTACTCGCCCCACCAGTCATTGAACCCCCAGGATTCATCACGTCGCCCTCTAAAGAAACAACTCTAAATTGGAAGTTAATCTGTTTAGCTAGTTCATTGGCTGATTTTAAATCTTTGGCAATAATCGTTAGACCTAAAATATTTTGAACCACGCTTTTAATTGATTCATCATAGCTGATCAACTCACTGGCAACACCCACATAACCTGAATGTTGAGAGACTCTACTTTTCATCGTGTCATTGAGCTGGCGTGCCTTAATCGTTGTCAAAGGTAAGAACGTTGCTCGACCCACACGTTTTTGTTTTAAATAGGCAATCGCTTGTCTGGCACTCTGCTCATTTTCAGTAATGACATGTTGGGCTGAGGCTCCTAACGCTGTTTCAATGGCTAAACTAATTTCTTTTGGTACTTCGATTAATTCTGCCACCGCACCAACAATTCCGCCAAGTTGTTCACGGTCTTTTAAGACAGAACGAACCCCTTGATAAAACCCTGAATAATTCGCTTGTAAATCTTTCAAACTTTTTTCTTTGGCTTGACCTTGTTGTAAGATTTTCAGTGCTTCATACATTTGACGTTCATTAGCTGTGACTTGTTGTCTTAAAAGTAGGACTTCTTTTTGCTTTTCTTGGAAATTCTCAAGTAGCTGAGTCACTTGCTCTGTTTGGTCCACTAATTTCTTAGCTTGTTTTTCCTTTTGAGCTTTGGTTTCTTTTTCTTCTAACAATAAGCGGTCATAGGTAGATACATCTTTTTCACTACGTACCATTTCTTGCTGGTATTGTTTTTCTAAATGTTTCAAATCATTGTTAATATTGGTTTGTTGTTGCATCACATCTACATAGTCACTTCTTAAATCTTCTAATTGTTCCTTAGCTGATTTACTGAAACGCATCACTTGCTCACTTAAACTAGCTACAGAAGCTAGTAACTCTTTTTCACTCTGAGTTAATTGCTCTTGCTCTTCTAGTAGGCTTGCTACTTCTGTTCTTAACAGTGATTCTTTTGTCTCAATGGCTTGTAAACTTTCTTGATAAGACGATTTATTTTGTGTTGAAAAGCGCTGACGTTCTTCAAGCACATTTTTTTGACCTTCTAATTGCTCGTAGCCTGTTGTCACTTCTAATAGATGACTTTGTTTTTCATCAACAGTCTTTTCAAGTTGCTCCCGTTTTTCTTTTAATGTTTCTAACTGAGTTTCTGCCTGCTCTAAAGCATGACGTTTTTCTTCAATATCCTTCAATAAAATATTAAGAGCCGTCTCTTTTTCGTCCCAGTTTTGTTTATTTTTTTCAATTTCTTGAACAGAGACATTCACATCAACTTCTGTTAATTGCTCTTTTAAATGAAGATATTTTTTAGCTGTATCACTTTGTTCTCTCAAAGGATTTAACTGAACTTCTAATTCATAAATAATATCTTGCACACGACTTAAATTATCATCGGTTTCACTTAATCTACGTTCTGCTTCTTTTTTTCGGGTTTTATATTTTAAAACACCTGCTGCCTCTTCAAAAATCCCGCGACGATCTTCTGGTTTACTATTAAAAATAGCTTCCACCTTACCTTGCGAAATAATCGAGAATGATTCTTTTCCAAGACCTGAATCCATAAAGAGATTCACAATATCTTTCATCCGACAGCTTTGTTTATTAATAAAGAAATCACTGTCCCCACTACGAGTTAAACGCCTTGTGACACTAACTTCGCTAAAATCAAGTGGTAAGAACCGTTCTTCATTATCCAAGACAAGGGTTACTTCCGCACGATTTAGAGCCGCACGTGAAGAAGAGCCAGCAAAAATCACGTCTGGCATGGTTCCCCCACGTAAATTTTTGGCTGACTGCTCCCCTAATACCCATCTAATGGCTTCCGTTATATTACTTTTTCCACTTCCGTTTGGTCCAACTACTGCGGTTAAGCCTTGGTTAAATTCAATAATCGTTCGGTCAGCAAATGACTTAAACCCAGCTATTTCAATTCGTTTTAAATACACTAAAGTTTAGTCTCCTTCCTAAGATTGCTTATTATTCGCAATATCTGCTAAGGCAACTTCCGCGGCCTTTTGTTCTGCTGCTTTTTTGCTCTTACCTGAACCAATTCCTAATGATTTTCCACCTGCGTTGATTTCTACATGGAAAATACGGCTATGAGCTGGCCCTTCTTCTCTTACTAATTGATAATCAATTAAGATGTCTCCATTTTTTTGTAATACTTCTTGTAAGGCTGTTTTGTGATCCATCTCATGTGAAAAAGCACCCGCTTCGATTCTTGGAATAATCACTTGATCAATAAAGTCTTTCGCTGCTTCTTGTCCTTGATCAATAAATAATGAACCTAAAAAGGCTTCAAACAAATCACATAAAAGTGATGAACGTGTGCGTCCATTAGAATTTTCTTCACCTTTTCCAAGACGAACGAATTTATCAAACTGGCAATCTTTAGCAAACATAGCTAAACTATCTTCACGAACGATTGTGGCACGTAACTTTGTTAGTTTCCCTTCAGGTAGGTCTTGATAATGATGGTATAAGTAATCAGAGATAATTAATTCTAATACCGCGTCTCCTAAAAATTCTAAACGCTCATTATCCGTCATTTCCAAATGTCGATGCTCATTCACATAGGATGAATGGGTAAAAGCTTGTTCTAAAAGACCGATGTCCTTAAATGTAATCCCGTACTCGTCTTTGATTAAATAAATTAGTTCTTGAATCATGTTTGCTTTTCTTCCTCTCAATCCAAATGTCATATAAACATTATACGTTTTTTTCATTGCTTTTAAAACAAAAACTATCAACACAAGAAAGTTTTCTTGCGTTGATAGTTAAAAAGGTATTATTTTTTCTCAGTTACTCCGATTGTAGACCATGGATTAACTTGAGTAGAGTATGCCCAGTCGTATCCTGCTACACGATCAGTAACTGGTAACACTGCATCTCTAAATAAAATCGGTAATACATATGCTTCTTCACTTGCATATTCTTGCCACTCTTTAAATGCTTTCACTCGGTAGTCTTTATCAAAGGCTTTTTCAGAATCAATGTTACCTAATAATTCAGTGTTTTTCTCTGATTCGAAACGAGTGTAGTTAAATGGTGCTGCTTTACCGTATAAACCTGATTGAGATGGGTCACTACTTACACCCCAAGCTGCTTGGTATACATCGATTTCTGGATCATCATTTTTCAACTTGTCATAGAATGAGTTCATTTCGATTAAACGGCCTGTTGCCAATTTAACGTCTAAACCAATTTCTTTCCAACAGTTGATATAGTATTCTGCTAATGGTTGTGCTGTTTCTCCACCTGACATAGCAGCATATTTAATTTCTAATTTTTCACCTTTAGGATCGCGACGGAATTCTTCGCCATCTTTTTTCTTGTAGCCAGCGTCATCTAAAATTTTGTTTGCTTTTTCAACATCTTGTTTCGCATAGCCTTCTAATTCTTTATCACTAAATTCATTAAAGATTGGTGGTACTAAAGCGTTAGCAGATTGACGTAAACCGTGGTAGAATTTATCAGCCACTGCTGTGTTATCAATCGCATATCCCATTGCTTGACGTAATTCTTTGTTCGCCATTTTAGCTTCTGGGTTATAAGCTACAGCTTTTTTATCTGTATCCCATTTACCTAATTTGAAACCAATGTAACTATATGCTAAATCCGCACGACCTAAGATTTCATATCCTTCAATGTCTTTGTATGATGGATAGTTGTCTGTTGGCATACTGAAAATCATGTCATATTTTTTAGCTTTCATTGCTTCTGTTAATGAATTAGTTGGTGCAACACGCAAGATTAATTTATCTAATTTTGGTTTTTCACCATAATAGAATTCATTTGGTGCATACTCTACAGATTCACCTTGAGTGATTTTAACCATTTTGTAAGGTCCTAAGGTTACTGGCGTCTTACGAACTGGGTCACTTGATTCCATACCTTTAACTGGCATATCTTTAAAGATGTGAGATGGCATAGCACTTGACCATACTGTTTCACTTGTTTGTTTCATTCCAGGATTCATTTCTTTATAAGTGATTTCAATTGATTTGTCATCAATTTTCTTGATTCCTGAAATATCTTTTGATTTACCATCATGGTATTCTTCAACACCCACTACGTTAGTGAAATCTTCACCATAACGAATACCTGCATAATCAGGATGAGCAATAACTAAATATGGTTGGATTAAATCTTCTGCAATTAAAGGTTTACCATCTGACCACTTAGCATCTTTAGTAATTGTTAATTTGATTTTTTTGCCTTTTACATCAATATCTTTTTTAACTAAACCATTCTCAGTTGTTTCGAAGTTTTCGTCTGAAAAGAAAATAGCTTCGTGAGAAGGATCCATGAATAATTGATCCACATTATTTTCATAAAACTCAGCTGCAAATAATCCAGCAAATTGGGAATCTGTTGCGACACCAGCTTCTAATGTGCCACCTTCGATTACTTTTTTGTCGTTACTTGTTTTAGATGGGAACTTAGAAACGTCTTCCTTTTTAGTATCTCCCGACTTTTTACCAGTATCTTTTCCTCCACCACAGGCAGCTAAACCAACTGTCACTGCAGCACCAAGTGCCATAGCACTAACTAATTTTTTGTACTTCATCCTTCATTTCCCCTTTGATTTTTTTAACCTAAACGTTGACGCGCATCAGCTGAACGCTTAAATGCTTGACCAACATAATTTATACTCAGCATCATTACTAAGATAAGTATTGATGCGGGAGCCCAAATCCATGTCATAGTAGATAATACATCACCATTAGATGCATATCCGATTAACGTACCCAAACTTGGTGTTGCTGGTGGCAACCCAAAACCTAAGTAAGATAGGGTTGTTTCAATCCCGATGTTAGCAGCGAAATTGATTGTTAAGTTAGTGATAATCAATGAACTTAAGTTAGGCATTAATTCACCAAACATAATTTTAAAATCGCTAGTTCCTAACGTTTTAGAGGCGCTAATATAATCACGACGACCTTCTGATAAAGTTTTCCCTCTAAATAAACGAGCTTTCGCTACCCAGAAGAATAAACTCATAATCATAACAAAACTTGATACATTGTATTTTGGTGTAATTGTTACAAATACAATAATTACCATAGTAATTGGAAGAATCATGATAAAATCAACAATTCTCATAATAACTGTATCTATCACTCCACCATAGTACCCAGCAATAATCCCTAAACCTACCCCAATAATTGAAGTGATAATAGTGATTGTGAAACCGATGACCACAGAGTTTCTAGCTCCAATAATTAATTGACCAAAAACATCACGTCCACCTTCATCGGCTCCTAACAAGAAACCGTTACCTGGTGGTGCATATTTATCAAAAATACTAACTTTCATAACTGCTGATTGATCTAATACCATAGCACCTATAAAAATAGTTAACATGATAATAACCAATAGACCTAATGAAAATAAGGCTAATTTATCTTTTTTAAATTCTCTAATAATCATTTTCATACCTGTAGGAGGTACACTTACTACTTCTTGTTCTTTCTTTTCTTTACTCACACTTATTCTCCTTTCTTATTCCTTGTTTGGTTACTGAATACGAATTCGAGGATCCACAATACTCATTACAATATCAGAAATTAAGTT
Source organism: Vagococcus hydrophili (assembly GCF_011304195.1). NCBI lineage: Bacteria > Bacillati > Bacillota > Bacilli > Lactobacillales > Enterococcaceae > Vagococcus > Vagococcus hydrophili. The sequence goes on from NZ_CP049887.1 coordinate 856,039, forward strand.
TCCGACAATTGTTACAATACCTAAAATTAAAACTAAGGCAGTAATAACTGAGTAGTCACGACCATTAATTGCATCAATAAATAATTTACCAATACCTGGATAAGCAAAGGTTTGCTCAATAACAACTGAACCACTAATAAGCGCTGATACTTCATAACTTAGTTGGGCAGCAATTGGTAAAGAAGCGTTTCTAAAAATGTGTCTTGTAAAGACTTTGTTTGTTGGAACTCCTTTCGCACGAGCTGTACGAACAAAATCCATTTGTTGTGCGTCAATTACTTCATTACGTAAGTACTGAATCGTCACAGCTGTAGCAAGTATGGCTTGTGTGATGGCTGGTAAAATCATATGGTAGAATTTGCTACCAAAGTATGCCATTGAACCTGGCTCTAAACCACTACCCACAGAACCTGTTGTTGGAAACCAGTCTAAACGATAACCAAAAATAAATAACATTAATAACGCAAAGATGAAAATTGGAACAGCAAAACTTACAAAGTTGTACACTACAACTGTTTTATCAAATAATGAGTTTTGGTATCTACCTGAGAACAAACCTAAAGGTAAAGCAATCAAGTAAGTTAAAACAGCAGTTAATAGTGATAAAATAATTGTATTTGTTGCACGTTGCCCAATAATATCTGTTACTGGCAATTTATAAAGGAAACTTTGTCCAAAATCACCTTGAACAGCATTTGTTACCCAATCCCAGTACTGGACGTACCATGGATTGTTCAAACCAGCTGCTTCACGCATTTTATCAATGGTCGCTGGGTCCATGTTTGGATTAATTAATCCCGTAAACGGATCCCCCGGCATTGCTTTAGCTAAAATAAAAATGAATAAGCTCAAAATAATTATTTGAGGAATCATGGCTAAGACACGGCGTAATATTGTTTTCCACATACTATTTTCCTCCTCCTTCGCCTAAGTTAACAGCAGCTCGATGAGTTGGGCTGATAGTTTGTAGGTCATACACGCGACCATTTTCATCATAATAATGATTGTATAACTCGTCGTATTCTCTTTCGACTTTACGACGGTTTTCTTTGTGCTCTGCACGGTTGTCCACATCAATTTTTGGAATCGCTGATAATAAGCGTTTTGTATAAATATGTTGTGGGTCGTTATAAATATCTTCTCTTGAGCCAATTTCAACGAAACGGCCTTTGTTCATGATGGCGATGTTATCACACATGTGTTTAACAACCCCTAAATCATGAGAGATGAATAGATAACTTAAATTGTATTCTTCTTGAATACGTTTCATGAAGTTTAGTACTTGCGCTTGTACCGATAAATCTAGGGCTGATACTGGCTCATCTGCGATAATCAATTTTGGATTCGTCGCAACGGCACGGGCAACACCTAAACGTTGTCTTTGACCACCTGAGAATTCATGTGGGTATTTGTAAAGCGCATCTGTTGGCATCCCAACGATATCTAATAAACCTTGAACTTTTTTCTTTTCTTCTTGATCAGATAATTTTTCAAAGTTACGAATTGGTTCAGCAATAATATCAATAACACGTTTTTTAGGATTTAAACTAGACATTGAATCTTGGAAAATCATTTGAACGTCTTTGTTATAGCCAATTTTTTTACGAATGCTACGATTAGTAACATCACTATCCTCAAAAATAATTTCACCTGATGTTGCTTTTTCAAGACCAACAATTGTTTTACCAATCGTTGATTTACCTGAACCAGATTCTCCTACTAAACCGTAAGTAGTTCCAGCTTCAATTTCAAAATTAACACCGTCAACTGCGTACACGTAATCAACGACTTTATTGAAGAAACCTCCACGAATAGGATAGTGAACTTTTAAATCTTTAATTTGAATTAATCCCATTACGCTTTACCCTCCTCGTTAAAATGAAAATGCTTGTAACATGTACAACGAACAAAATGTCCTGGTTCAACTTCATGTAATGTTGGTGTTTTTTCATGCTCTTCTTCTTTAATCCATGGGATACGTTCAGCAAAACGACAGCCTTCGCGTTCCATGTTTTTAAGAGTTGGCACAACCCCTTCGATTACGTGAAGATCACTATCATGCGCATCTTCTTGTGGAATTGAGTTTAGTAATGATCTTGTATATGGATGTTGTGGGTTTTTAAATAATAAATCAACTGGAGCTTCTTCTACTATTTGTCCACCGTACATAACAGCGACACGGTCAGCTGTTTCGGCTACAACACCTAAGTCATGGGTAATTAAAATAATGCCCGACTCTGTTTCTTTTTGCAGATCATTTAGTAAGTCTAAAATTTGAGCTTGGATCGTTACGTCTAACGCCGTTGTAGGCTCATCTGCAATAATAATTGGTGGTTTACAAGCAATGGCAATTGCGATAATTACACGTTGTCTCATTCCTCCAGATAACTCATGTGGGTATTGTTTTGCAACGCGTTTAGGATTAACAATTCCTACTTGATCAAGTAAATCAACCGCGCGCTCATTTCTTTCGTCTTCTTTTAAATCAGTGTGATAAAACAGCGATTCAGCAATTTGGTCACCGATTCTCATTAAAGGGTTAAGTGCTGATAAAGGGTCTTGGAAGATCATCCCAATATCATTTCCTCTTACTTTATTATATAGCGTTTCATTTAACCCAACGAGATTCAAATCATTATAGATGATATCTCCTGTAATTCTAGTTTTGTTTGGATCTTGTAATCCCATGATTGTCATAGCTAAGGTACTTTTACCACAACCTGACTCCCCAACAATCGCTAAAATTTCATTTTTGTCTAACGTAAGTGATACGTCATCCACTGCATCATAGTAATCATCCTTAAAGCGAAAACCAGTGTGCAAATTTCTAATTTCTAATAACTTGTTGTCAACAAACAATAGAATTCTCCTTTCTGTTCTATTCCCGTACTGATTTCATTTCTTATTTAAAATTTAACACTTCATTTATTTTGTCCACAGATTTTTCATAAAAAAACCCTAAGATATCTTATAATTATATTAGAATAACTCATATTAATCAATACCTAGGGATTAGATAAAATGAGATTATGATTAAAAAATATAGTGTTTATACTCATAATAAGCTTAAAACAAACAGTCCTCTCTAATTTAATTTTTTAGTTTTTATAGATAAAAATGTAACTTAATATAAAATTAAAAGCTCTTTACAGTCTTTATTTATCAAATAAGCGTTAAAAATAACCGCAGAATAATAACCAACATTTCTTTTTATAAAGACAACTTAAATGAGAGTTTTCTAATAAATTTTACTTTAATATCTCATTTTATCTTTTTTTATTTTTTTTACGACCTTTAAAAGAACAAAAGACTTCTAAATGAGTTAAAGTAAAATAAAAAAACAAGTGACAGGTCTATACCTATCACTTGTTTTTTATTGATTACTCATAATATAATCTACAGCTGCACCGATTGTTTCAATTTTCTCAGCATCTTCATCTGAAATTTCTGCTTCAAAGACATCTTCAAGTTCTAAGACGAATTCCATAATGCTAATTGAATCAGCTTCTAGGTCATCCTTGATACTTACTGCTTCTGTTACTTTATCTTCATCGATTTCAAAATGCTCAATCACGATTTCTTTTATTTTTCCAAAGACTTCTTGACGTTCCAATTGACTAACACCCCCGTTCGCTCTTTCTTGCGTTCACTATGATCTTAACCCTAATTTTACTTGTAAAGGGTTGATTTGTCTATCTCTTTACTAATAAAAGCCTATTTTACGCCTCTTTATTATCAAAAAAGGTCTGTAATTCTTCAACTAAATTAGTTTCTAGCATGGTTTTGATTTGTCCCATTGTATGACTCACAGCTTCTGGACCAGTTGATCCATGAGTTTTAACGACTGGCGCCTTCACACCAAACAACACGGCACCACCGTGGCTTGAATAATCTAAAGTACTCTTCATGCCTTTTAAACTATCTTTTAACATCAATGCACCCATTTTACCTTTAAGACCACTATCCATAATCGAAGATTTCAAAATCGTCATTAAAGACATTGCTGTTCCTTCAACTGATTTCAAGACTGCATTTCCAGTAAAACCATCTGTCACCACAACATCAGCCACACCATTAAACAAATCACGAGCTTCAACGTTACCGATAAAATTAATACTTTCTTCTTTTTCAAGGAGTTCATAAGCCGCTTTAGTTAATTCGCTACCTTTTGTGGCTTCCGTCCCATTATTTAATAACCCAACACGAGGATTTTCAATACTACGAACTTTTTTTGCATAAAAAGAACCCAAAATTCCGTAAGTTAACAAATGCTCTGGTTTATTGTCTGCATTTGCTCCCATATCGATAAAATCAAAACCAGCTCCTGCTTCACCAGTAAAAACTGGCATAGTTGTCATCAGACCTGGACGCTCTACTTTTTTGATACGTCCAACAACAAATAATCCAGCTGCCAATAAAGCACCTGTATTCCCTGCTGAAAACAAGGCATCCGCTTCTTTATTCTTAACCGCATGCGCAGCTAAAACCATCGAAGCTTGTTTCTTTTGGCGAATCGATTTGACAGGTTCATCATCACTATTAATCTTTTCATCTGTATGGATAATCGTGACATTTTTCTCGTCAGTCAAATATTTTTTAATTTCATTTTCTTTACCAAATAATAAAAATTCAAGTTCCGGGTAATTTTTTTTAGCTAAATTAATCCCTTCAACAATCGCTTGTGGGGCATTATCCCCACCCATAGCATCTATCGCTATTCTCACATGATTCCCTCTTTTCTCTTACTCAATCTTTTACATTCTACCATATTCTGATTAATCTAAGAACTCTGTTTCTTCATCTCGTTCTTTTAGACTTTTAACGAGTATCTGATTCTCCGTTTTTTCCTGCCAACTTGAATCTGCCAACAACTCTGTCGCTTCTACTCTAGCTGTTTCTAAAATCATCACATCTGCGACAATATCCCCGACTTTAAATACGGGTAAACCTGATTGTTTCGCCCCAAAGAAATCTCCCGGACCACGCATTTCTAAATCTTTTTCACTTAAGACGAAACCATCTGTGGTTTCCGTCATGATTTTCATTCGCTCTTTTCCTTGATCACTCTTAGGATTAGCGACTAAAATACAATAAGAAGCCAAACTACCACGGCCAACACGCCCTCGTAATTGATGAAGTTGTGCCAAACCAAAGCGATCCGCATCCATAATCATCATCATCGTCGAATTAGGTACATTCACCCCAACTTCAATAACTGTTGTTGAAACAAGAACTTGGAGCTGATTATCTTTAAATTCTTCCATAATAGCGTCTTTTTCTTGAGATTTCATTTTCCCGTGAAGCAAACCAACTTTGTAGGTTGGGCTAAAAAACTCACTCAGATGTTCATAGATTTCTGTCGCATTTTTTACGTCCAACATTTCAGATTCTTCTATTAAGGGACAAATAACATACGCTTGTTGCCCTGCTTGGAGTTGTCTATTCATCCATGTTAAAACCGAATCCACTTGTTTAGGTAAAATCCATCTCGTTTCGATGGGAATTCTTCCAGCTGGTAACTCATCAATAACAGAAACATCCATTTCTCCATATGCGGTAATCGCTAGAGTTCTTGGAATCGGAGTTGCTGTCATGAATAATACATCTGGTCGATCTCCTTTTTCACGGAGCATCTTCCTTTGATTTACTCCAAAACGATGCTGTTCATCTGTAATAACAAGTCCCAGATGATTAAACCTGACTTCTTCTTGAATTAAAGAGTGCGTCCCCACAATAATATCAATCTCACCTGAGTCTAGTTCAGCTAAAATTCGGCGTCTTTCGGCGGTTTTAGTGGAACTGGTAAGTAACGCCACACTCACTTCTAATGGATCAAACAAGCCAAGTAAACTTTCCATGTGTTGTTCTGCTAAGATTTCTGTAGGCACCATTAAAGCTCCTTGATAACCAACACTAACCACTGCATACAAACAAATTGCCGCAACAATGGTTTTACCGCTCCCAACGTCCCCCTGAAGCAAGCGATGCATATGTTTTTCATTTCTTAAATCAGAACAAATTTCATTCACCACTCTTTTTTGGGCTTTCGTTAACTCAAAAGGTAAAGTTTCAATAAAAGCTTTTAACTTCTTCACATCATAAAGAATCGCATTTCCTTGTTCTTTAGAGGTTTCTTGATTTTTCAATTGAATCATTTGCAGTTGGAATAAGAAAAACTCTTCAAAAGCTAACCTTCTTTTAGCTAAGCGATTTTCTGCAGTATCTCTAGGAAAATGCATCGCATAGGCTGCTTGTTTTTTAGGCATTAAGCGATATTTATCAACTAACCATTGAGGAAGGTTCTCTTCCAGCTCATCTCCGTACATTTCCCAAGTACTACGAATTAAATCAACTAAGGTTTTCTGTTTAATTTTTTTATTCACGTGATAAATCGGTGAGAAATCCTCTTCATCATCTTGAGTAGCCAAAATTTTCATCCCTGTTAAGGCTTTTCTCTTACCGTCCCATTTTCCGTAAATGGCTATTTCTTCTGATGCGTTAATTTTCGATTTTAAGAAAGGTTGATTAAAGAAAGTCACTCCGATAACAGCTTGTTCGTGCATCATCCGAAAGACTAAACGACTCTTTTTAAACCCGAAATAACTAACGACAGGTTCTGCTAGCACTGTGCCTTTTAAGACTACTTTCTCTTGATCTTGAATCTCATCTAAGGTTTTCTCTTGAATATCATCGTATCTAAACGGATAGTACATTAACAAGTCCTCAATCGTTTTGATTCCTAAACTTTGAATCACTTCTGCTCTTTTTGGTCCCACACCTTTTAACGTGTCGATTGATTGTTTTAGATGACTCATCAAACTCCCCCTTTATGACAAAAAAGAGGCGAGTTCAATTAAACTCAACCTCTTTTATTTTTGTTTTAATTTATTTTACTCTGCAGCAAAAAGATATGGGTAAACCGGTTGATCCCCTTGGTGGATTTCAACTTCTAAATCTTCGTTCATTGAAATAAGTGTTGCTTCAATGCGCTCAGCTTCTTCAGCGTCGCCATCTTCACCAATGATGATTGTCACAATTTCAGTATCTTCTTGAAGCATTCCTTTTAAAGTTTCAACTGACGCATCTAAACGATCTGGATTAGACACAACAATCTTTCCTTCAATCATACCGATATAGTCGTCTTTAGTAATCTCAACACCGTCGATTGTTGTATCACGAACGGCAGTTGTTACTTGACCACTAATCACTTCTTCAAGCATATCTCTCATAGCAGATGTGTTATCTTCTAATGACATTTGCTCATTGAAGCCTAATAAAGCTGTCATTCCTTGAGAAACCGTTTTTGACGGAATCACAACTGCTGGAATTTCACTTACTTCAGCTGCTTGATCAGCTGCCATGAAGATATTTTTATTGTTAGGTAAAATAATGACTTGTTCTGCATGAACGGCATCAATTGCCTTTAAGATATCTTCTGTACTTGGGTTCATTGTTTGCCCACCACTAATAATGTAGTTTGCTCCCATGCTAGTAAATAGCTCTTGAACCCCTTTTCCAGCTGCCACAGAAATAATTCCGTAAGGCACACGTTCTTTAGGTTTCTCAGCTTTTGCTGTACTTTCAGTTTCTAAAATCGTTTCATGTTGAACACGCATGTTATCCACTTTAATTTTAATTAATGAACCGAATTTTTGACCGTAATTCATGACTTCACCTGGTTGCTCTGTATGAACATGAACTTTGATAATTTCATCATCAGCAACCACTAATAAACTATCACCTAGTTCATTTAAGTAGTTTCTAAATGTATCATAATCAAATTCACTATCAACAGTTGGTCCTTCGCCGATACGTACCATAATTTCAGTACAGTAACCAAATTTAATGTCCTCAGTTGCAACAGAACCAGAAACACTTCTGTGATGTTCCGCATTAACCATCGCGTCCATTTGTCCAGGTGTTGGTTGATGTAAGTCACTCTCAACAATTTTTCCTGATAATGATTCTAAGAAGCCTTCATAAACAAAAACTAACCCTTGACCACCACTATCAACCACGCCAACTTCTTTTAAGACTGGTAACATATCTGGTGTTTTTGCCAAAGCTTTTTTAGCGCCTTTAAGAGCTGCTTCCATAACTTCGATACAATCATCAGATGTTTTTGCTTTTTTCTCAGCGCCAATCGCCGCCCCACGAGAAACAGTTAAAATCGTTCCTTCAACAGGTTTCATGACTGCTTTATAAGCTGTTTCCACACCATTTTTAAAAGCGTCTGCTAAATTTTGAGCGCTTAGTGTTTCTTCTTCAATAATTTGTTTTGAAAAGCCACGGAAAATTTGTGATAAAATTACTCCAGAGTTTCCACGAGCTCCCATTAACAATCCTTTTGATAGAATTGCTGCTAATTCGCCAACATGTTCACTAGTCGAGTCTCTGACTGCTTTAGCGCCACTTGTCATTGATAAATCCATATTCGTTCCTGTATCACCGTCTGGTACAGGGAAAACATTTAAAGAGTTTACAAATTCTGCATTTTGATTCAAACGATTCGCACCTGCTTGAACCATTGCTTGAAATTGCCCTCCGTTGATTGCTTTCACTTCCACTAAAATGTTCCTCCTCATTTCTTTCAAAAACATAATCATCTATTATGTGCTTATTTTACTCAGGTTGTACTCGGACACCTTGGATAAAAATATTAACTGAATTTGCGACAACACCTAACATTGTCTCTAGGTTGTATTTCACACTTTCTTGCACATTACGACTTACTTCAGAAATTTTTGTACCATAGCTTACCATGATATAGACATCAACTGCAACGCCATTTTCTTCCTGACGAACAACCACGCCTCTTGAATAATTTTCTTTACCTAAAATATCATTTACATTATCTTTAATTTGATTTTTACTTGCCATGCCAACAATCCCATAGATATCTGTTGCAGCGCCGCCGACAACAGTAGCGATGACATCATTTGAAATTTCAATGGTTCCAGCCTGTGTTTTAATTTTTACAGCCATTTTGCTACCTCCCTATAGTCAGTATTTTCCCATTTTCACGCTTAAGTTTATCACAATCCACAGTAATGTTAAAGAATAAATCACAGATTACCTACTTTTTTAGAATTTTTATCCACTTCAAGTAAAATTTATATTGCATAAACTCTTAATATATGATAAATTATTCTAGTGTGATTAATGTACAATTGATATATACAAAGCAAAGGAGGGATATCATGGCAAAAGAATGTTATATAACTGGGCGTAAAGCAAGATCAGGAAACAACCGCTCTCACGCAATGAACGCATCTAAACGTACTTGGGGTGCTAACTTACAAAAAGTTCGTATCTTAGTAGACGGTAAGCCAAAGAAAGTTTGGGTTTCTGCTCGTGCTTTGAAATCTGGTAAAGTTGAACGCGTTTAATAAAAAAACTGATTAAAGACACTTATATCATTCAGATGATTGGGCGTCTTTTTGTTTTCTATTAAAAAAGAGTTTAAGATAAAACCTTTAAATAGGTGATATCTTAAACTCTTTTTATTTTTTATCCTTTGATTGAATCACGCACATCAAACCACTCTCAAAAGAAAAATGGCTAACATCACCTACAAATTCATTACTTGATAATGACGTAGGATATATAAAATCAACTTGATCCAATTTATATTTAGCATCATACAAGGATAGTTTAGTGATTGGTACCAAACAAACATAAGCCAGATACTTTTTATCTGCTTCCTTAAAGATTTTGTGTTTTCCTGGATTAAAGTAAGTCACACTGTTTTGATCATCAAGGATTCGAATTTTTTCAAAATAAGGCATAAAGCGTTCTTGGAGCGGTAGCCATAGATTGGATAAATAATGATCCAATCTACCACCTGTTGCTCCAATTAATGTGTAATCAGCCTTAGGATGCTTCTCAATTGCTTTTAGAATACCTAATTGCATATCCGTGTCATCTTTTTCAGCAGGACATCGTGCAATATCATCTAGTTGGGTTGTTAACCATTGCCACTCCACTTCAGAAAGGGAATCAAAGTCTCCCACTGCCGCTTCAAGTTCGAAACCAGCTTTAATACCGTAGAGCGATCCACGATCAACGCCAATAAACGCGGTCGTTTCCAGATTGTACTGCGTCATATCCGGCCAACTACTCGGATCTGCCCCACCGATAATCACCACTTCGTTAATCATTACTTCGTTACTTCACGTAATGTTTGAATTCTCTCTCCTACATCAGGTGAGTTATAAACGTAAGATCCAGCCACTAAAACATCTGCTCCCGCATCAACACATGATTTAGCTGTTTTATCATCAACGCCACCATCAATTTCAATTTCATACGTATAGCCATGTTCTTTTCTAAGTTTATCTAATTGCTCAACTTTAACTAAGCACTCAGGTAAGAAAGCTTGGCCGCCAAAACCTGGGTTGACTGTCATAATTAAAACTAAGTCTGCTAAAGCTAAAACAGGTTCAATCACTGAAACAGGTGTTCCTGGATTAATGACCACGCCCGCTTTTTTTCCCGTTGCTTTAATCATTTGCATGGCACGGTGAACATGAACCGTACTTTCAGCATGAACGGTAATAATATCGGCACCCGCTTTCGCAAAATCTTCGATAAAGCGTTCTGGTTCCACAACCATTAAATGCACGTCTAATACTAAATCTGTTACCGGACGAATCGCAGAAATAATATTAGCTCCTAAAGTAATATTCGGTACAAATTGACCATCCATCACATCAACGTGAATATAGTCCGCGCCCTTTTCATCTACCAAACGAATATCTCTTTCTAAATTTGCAAAATCTGCGCTTAAAATTGAAGGTGCTATTTTAACCATTGTTATTGCCTCACTTTTCTTTTTTATTGTATTTTGGTTTTCTTGTTTTAATCTCTTCGTAAAACTGTAAATAATTATCATACCGTGACTGTAAAATGTTGCCTTCTTCTAAACGATGTTTCACTTCACATTTTGGCTCTTTATGATGCATACACTCTCTAAACTTACAAAATTCAGAAGCCTCTAAAAATTCAGGGAAATACTTAGGTAATTCTTCCAAACTCATTTCTAAAAATTCAATTGAACTAAATCCTGGAGTATCAGCAACAAGACCTCCGTTTAATTCAATTAATTCTACATGTCTGGTTGTGTGACGTCCTCGACCTAATGCCTCAGAAATGTCTCCTACTTCCAAATCAAGACTTGGGGCAATTTTATTGAGGAGTGTCGATTTTCCTGCTCCGGATTGTCCCATAAAAACAGTTAGTTTGTCTTTGAAATAAGCGGTCAAGTTATCAGTGTTTCCTGATTCTGAATATAAAACTGGATAACCTACTGATTCGTAATATTTTTTTACATTAGCCATCTCAGCTTTGATTTCTTCTGTCGCTAAATCTAACTTAGTAATATAAATAATCGGTTGGATTTTTTTCGACTCTAAGGTCACTAAAAAGCGGTCTAATAGATTAAAAGAGAAATTAGGTTTGACACAACTAGTCACCACAACTCCTAAATCAATGTTCGCAACAGCCGGTCTAATCAATTCGTTCTCCCGCTCAAAAACATCTAACACATAACCATCTGTTAAATTACTACTTTCAAATTCCACCCAATCACCAACAAGAGGGGTAATGTTGCGATTACGAAAATTCCCACGACCCCTTGTTTGATAGGTTTCTCCCTCATGATATATATAATAAAACCCACTTAACGCTTTTCTAATTTGTCCTTTAGGCATGCTTTCCTCCTTATCAAGATAACGGTTTATTTCTATTTGTTATTGTAACATAAATCACGGTAAAAAAAGAAGAGACTGACCATTTGAGTCAATCTCTTCAATGTTTTTAACTTTTATTTTCTTTGTCTTTTTGATCATTGTTAGGATTTTCTTCTTTGCTTGATGGCTCTCCTGTATCCGTTGTTCCAGTCGTTGGTTCTTCTTTCGAACTTGAGTGTGAGGAAGAAGAACTAGGAGGTGTTGTTGATTGTGGTGGAGCTGTCGGCTCTTTTCCTGCCGAGAACATCACAACAATCTCATCACCTTTTTTCACTTGACTCTTATCACCCACTCTTGGATACGCATAGATGACACTCCCTTGTGGAACATTGTCATCGTATTGAGTTCCGCCATCAGAAAAAACTAACCCTGAACTCTCTAAATAACTTAAGGCACGACTTCTTGAATAGTTATACATATCCTCTAGAGCAAATGTTGCGGCACCTTCACTAATAATTAGCGTCACTTTAGTGTCATCCGGGTTAACCTTACGACCTGATTTTGGCGTTTGCTTAATGACTGCATCCGTTTTAACAGAAGAAGATTTTTCTTTTTTAATCGTAATATTTTCTTCTTTAAACCCTTTATTTAACAGATCATCTTTAGCATCCGTCACATCTTCATGAGCATAATCTTTCATCGTCACATCTGATTGACCAGAACTCACGTAAAGTGTGATCGAGCCAGATTTTTTCTTCACGGAAGATCCAATTGGCGGATCAGTTTTAACAACGAGTCCTTTTTCAATTTTATCGTCACTTATTTTTTCAGTTTTCTTAACGCTAATGTGCTCTTTTTCAAGCATAGCAGTGGCTTCTGCTTCTGTCTTACCACTCACATCTGGAATAGTAACATCGCCACCTTTTTTGCCTAAAACAAACAATCCACCACCAAGCAAAATCAAGACTGCCGCAATCGCTAAAAAGATTTTTAAACCACGTTTAGATTTCTTCTTAACTTCATCTAATTCTTCATCGTCATCCTCATCTAAATTTGGATTTAACTTAGGAATTGGCTTAGTCACATGACTTGGCACGTAGACATCATCGATGGGTTCTAACATGATTGTTTCATCCGTCATCGCTGAAGGCTCAAAAACAGCCTCTCTAGCACGGTCCGGACTCAATGACGTTCTAATATCAGCATACATTTCATCCACTGTCTTATAACGATCCGTCATCTCTTTAGCTGTTGCTTTTAAGACCACGTTTTCTAAAGGTTGTGGAATTTGTAGATTACTTTCTCTCACTGAAGGCATATCTTTTTGGAAATGTTTCAATGCAATCGATACGGCGGATTCTCCTTCAAAAGGAACCCCACCTGTTAAGAGTTCATACAAAATTATCCCTAAGGCATAGATATCTGATTGACGCGTCGCCATACCACCACGAGCTTGCTCTGGTGATAAGTAATGAACCGATCCTAAGAGCGTATTCGTTTGAGTAATAGATGTTTCAGATAATGCAATCGCAATCCCGAAATCGGTAATTTTAACAGTACCGTCTTCATCTACTAAAATATTTTGTGGTTTCAAGTCACGGTGAATAATTCGGTGTTGATGAGCTAAAGAGATAGCTGACAACACTTGACCCATAATATCGACCACTGTTGTTAGCGGAATATTAGGATGATTTTTAATGTACTGCTTTAAATCTGTTCCCTTAACATATTCCATCACTATATACTGCATGCCGCTTTCTTCGCCCACATCGTACACACTCACAATGTTTGGATGTACCATCTCAGTTGCAGCAAGTGCTTCTCTTTGAAAACGTCTCAAAGAATCCTGATCGTTTTGAAAGTCAAAACGAAGGACTTTAACAGCCACTTCACGATTTAAGATTAAATCTTTCGCTAAATAAACATTGGCCATACCGCCGCTACCAATGTTACCAATCGTTTCATAGCGTTCCCCTATCTTTGTGCCAATTGTTATCATTTATCAAAGGCCTCCTTACTTGGAGTTTTAAAATCAATTAATAAAGCGGTGATATTGTCTGTTCCACCTGCTTCATTGGCCTCACTAATCAATTGTTCCACACGTTTTTTCAACGAATCTGGTTGTGAAACAATGCTCTTCATATAAGTATCAGAAAGCATATTACTTAATCCGTCAGAACATAACAAAATATGATCATTTTCAGAAATTGCCACCACTGATAAATCCACTTCAACCTCACCTGGAACACCCACAGACCTGACTAACACATTCTTTTTAGGATGTTTAGCTGCCATATCTAATGTAATTTCTCCAGTTTTTACCAGTTCATTCACTAAGGAATGGTCATCTGTCAACTGCTTAATTCCGTTATTTCTGATAATGTAAGCACGGCTATCGCCTACATGTCCTAATAAAATATTTTCACCTAAAAGAGCCACCACAACAATCGTTGTTCCCATACCGTATTTATCTGGGTTACTGCTACCTTCTGTGTAAATAACCTCATTTTCTTTTTGAATCGCTGAGACAACCCATCTTGCCACGTCATTTTGTTTATACAAATTGGTTTCTTGCCATAACTCGCCAATTCCCGTTACTGCTAAGTAACTCGCCGTGTCTCCTGCTTGATGTCCGCCCATACCATCAGCCACAATACCTAAAACAATTCCTGATTTATTCTCATAAACTCCCACTGTATCCTGATTACTTTTCCTTTTGCGTCCTACATTCGTCTGGAATTCAATATGCATGATTTCACTCCTTCAATCGGTCAACTATTGCTTTTTCTTTAAGCAACAAATAAAAAATCCATCAGTTTGATAGTGATGAGGGTAAACTTGTACCATTTGATCATGATAACTCATTGGTATATTTTCTGCCCCATCAATATCAATTTTTTCAAAGTTAGGATGTTTTTCTAAAAACTTGTTAATTACCTCTTGGTTTTCCTCTGGGGCAATTGTACAAGTACTATACGTTATTATACCGCATTGCGCTACTTTTGTAACAACACTTTCTAAAATTGCTAGTTGGATTTCTTGAAGTTCCAAGATATCTTCTAGTTTTTTACTGTATTTAATATCTGGTTTGCGGCGTAATAAACCTAAGCCAGAACAAGGTGCATCTACTAAAATATGATCAAAACTTTCATCTGGGAAAGCCGTTGCCACTTCTCTAGCATCTAAAAGATGCGTTTCAACAACATTTGAAACACCTAAACGTTCTGTGTTTTCTTCGATTAATTTCAGTTTGTGTTCATGAATATCTAAAGCCGTAATTTTACCACCTTTAGCCTCATCTAAATAAATTGCCATATGAACGGTTTTACCGCCTGGTGCCGCACAAGCATCTAATATTTTAGCGTCTGGCTTAATTTGCATACTTGGTGCCACTAACATTGAGCTTTCATCTTGAACCGTTAACAATCCTTCTTTAAAAAGAGTGCTTCCTGCTAAGAAACCTTTTTTAGCAACAATCCCCACCGGAGAAACCGTACTTTCTTCTGCAAAAATCCCCTCTTCTTCAAGGCGCGTGATAGCTTCTTCACGGCTAATCAAATGAGTATTCACTCGAGCGCTCGCTTTACTCGGCATTAAAAGTGACTGACCTAGTTTTTCCGTCTCTTCAAAACCAATCGTATCAACTAATCGTTTCGTTAACCACTTAGGAATACTAATTTCTGTCGATAGACGTTTCACTTTATTTTTAATTTCCTCAGTTGGTCTTAACCCTTCACGCTGAACACTTCTTAAAACACCATTCACGTAACGACCAATTCCTGGATTACTTTTAGCTTTCGCAATTTCAACTGCTTCACTAATCACACTGTATTCTGGAACTTTATCCAAATATTCCATTTGGTATAACGACATCAATAAGAGTTGTTTTACCCAGTTATCAATTTTAGAGGTATCTTCTACAAAATTAGTTAAGCCATATTCTAAAGTTAATTTTCGACTAATCGTACCGTAGACAATCTCTGTCATCAAACGACCATCTTTTTCAGAAAGACGGTGTTTGGTGATATACTCCTTCACTAAAAGATTTGAGTACGCGTCTTCTTCTGATACTTGAACCAATAATTCAAGAGCGGCTAACCTTGGTGATTCATATACTTTTCTTGGTAATTTTCTATTTTTATTCAAATCTCGTTCCCACTTCCATTGATCTTCCTATGCCGTTTAAATATTCAACGGCCTTTAATTTCCCTTTACCAGCTGGTTGTAATTCATTAATTTGGAGCACTGTGTTTTCACCACAAGCCACCCAAAAGTTCTTTTTGTTCAATTGAATGATTGTCCCTGGTTTTTCATCTGTCACTTCTTCAAGAGCCGTCACATCCCATAATTTCATTCGCGCATCTTGATACATACCATAAGCCACTGGCCATGGACGCATACCGCGAACTTGGCAATCAATTAATTGACTCGTCTTATTCCAATCAATTTGTTCTTCCTCACGGGTAATGTTAGGTGAGTACGTCACTTGTTCTTCGTCTTGAGGAACTGGCGTGATATTTCCAGCTAAAAACTCTGGTAACATCTCAAGTAACATTGATTTTCCTAAAAGACTTAGCTTATCAAACATACTTCCAACGTCATCTGTTTTTTCAATCGGTATCGCTTGTTGGAATAATTTATCTCCTGCGTCCATTTTTTTAACCATGTTCATGATCGTTACTCCTGTTTCACTATCTCCATTAACAATTGAATAGTGAACTGGAGCTCCCCCACGGTATTTCGGTAAAAGTGACGCATGAACATTAATCGCCCCATGCTTCGGTGCTTCTAATAATTTTTCTGGTAAAAACTGACCAAAAGCTGCGGTAACGATTAAATCTGGTGCTAAATCAATAATTTCTGCCATCTCTTCTGAACCACTGATTTTTTCTGGTTGAAGAACAGGAATATTTAATTTAACCGCTGATTCCTTAACGGGTGGCGGGGTTAGGACTTTTTTTCTTCCCACTGGACGGTCTGGTTGGGTTACTACACGAATCACATCGTACCCTTTTTCTACCAAACCTTCTAAAATCGGCACTGAAAAGCCAGGTGTTCCCATAAATACTATTTTAGTCATAACCATGTTCCTCCATATACTTATCTAAATCTTCTGGTTTGATGTAATCAATAATGTTATCCGTGAATAACTCGCCTCTTAAATGTTCCATCTCGTGTTGGAAAGCTCGTGCTAAATAACCTGTTGCGTCCACTTCCATTTCATAGCCTTCACGGTCAACATAGCGCATTGTCACTTCTTCGTATCTTTCAACGGTTCCGTAGATATCTGGGAAACTTAAACACCCTTCCACATCAATCGACTTGCCTTTTTTAGCGACAATTTCTGGATTAATCATTTCGAATAGACCTGATTCTTCATCTAGTTCAATGACAATCACACTTTTTGACACACCAATTTGATTCGCTGCTAAACCAATCGCGTCTTTAGCTTTAATCACTTGATACATGTCATCTAATAACTCAATGATTTCGTCATCAATGAATGGTACTTTTTTAGTTGGTGTTGTTAACACTTTATTTGGATACATTACTATTTTTTGCATGTGTGAATCCTCTCTTATATGAAGTGTTGGGGTTCCATGTCAATGGTAATTCGCAAGCCATTGCGCATTTCTTTTTGTGATTCTTCTAAAATCACTTTCAGTCCCTTACTTAATTCTGGTTCATTTTTATATTTAATCACTGTTTGATAATAATAGCGTTTATTCATTCTGGCAACTGATTTAGGCGTTGGACCTAACATAATCGCATTTGGGGATAAAAATCCTTTTAAAAAGTGAACGATTTCAAACATTTTTTTCGCTGCTAAATGTTCCTCTTCATGACTCACCACTAATTGAGTTGTAAAATAAAAAGGTGGATAATTTCCGCGATGACGCAATTTTAATTCATGTTGGTAAAATGGTTCATACTCTTGATTTTTAGCTAGTTGAATCGCGTAATGATCTGGATTAAAGGTTTGAATCACAACTTCTCCTGATTTATCCCCACGGCCAGCACGACCACTCACTTGAGTTAACAATTGGAAGGTTTTTTCACTAGCTCTAAAATCAGGCAAGTTAAGAGCGGTATCTGCATTTAACACTCCTACTAAGGTAACATTAGGAAAATCCAATCCTTTGGCTATCATTTGCGTTCCAAGTAAAATATCCGCATCTCCTGCGCCAAATTGTTTTAATAATTTTTCATGGGCCCCTTTTTTACGAGTGGTGTCCACATCCATCCGAATCACACGAGCATCTGGTAACAATTCTTTCAGCTCTTCTTCTATCTTTTGCGTTCCTGTGCCGTAATAACGAATTTTATCTCCATCACAGATGGGACAACGATAAGGAATTCGCTCTTCATGACCACAATAATGGCACTTCATTTGCTTCGTGTCCATATGCAGCGTCAAGGAAATGTCACAATTCGGGCAAGGTAACACATACCCGCAATCCCGACACATTACAAAGGATGAGTAGCCTCGTCTATTTAGCATTAAAACGGATTGCTCTTTTTTCTCCATACGTTCTTTTAATTTTTCCAACAACTGATTAGAAAAACTGGTAGATAACGCATTTTTCATTTCTAATTTCATATCCACAATGTTAATAATTGGTAACGTTGCTTTGGAAACTGCCCGTTCATTTAAAATAAGTAAACGATACACGCCTTTTTGAGCTCGCGCGCGAGCTTCTAAAGACGGTGTGGCACTTCCTAGAAGAACTGGACAATGATGATAATTACCGCGCCAAATCGCTAAATATTTGGCATGATATCTTGGCGTTTCATCTTGTTTATAACTACCTTCATGTTCCTCATCAATCACAATTAAGCCGATATTTTCAAGTGGAGCAAATACAGCAGAACGAGCGCCAACAACAACACTGGCTTCTTTTCTTTCGATTTTTCGCCATTCATCATATTTTTCACCTTGGGATAAGCCACTATGAAGAACCGCCACATCATCACCAAAACGTTTTTTAAAACGCGTCACCGTTTGTGGTGTTAATGAAATTTCTGGAACCAACATAATCGCTGTTTGTCCTTTAGCTAGACAGTGGGCTATCGCTTGTAAGTAAACCTCTGTTTTCCCACTACCAGTCACACCTTCCAAAAGAAAGACATCTGATTTTGAAGCGTCCATGGATTCTTTCATAGTATCAAGGGCTTCTTGTTGTTCACTATTTAAAACTAAAGGTTCATCTTTTTTAAATTGATGAAGGGCATAAGGATCACGGTACACTTCTCGTTCTTCAATAGTTAACCAACCAAGTTTTTTTCCATCATTAATCGCACTGTTGGAAATATCATGAGTCTCCATAACTTCTTTAATTCCATGCTCGGCTTCATCTATCTCAAGTAAAAATGATAATAGTCGCCATTTTTGAACTGCATTTTTCCTTAGATTTTCACGTTCAGCTTGTAATTGTTCGTTAGTCATTACTTTCTTTAAAACGCGTTTTGTTTTCACCTTATTTTTAGTCGTTACTTCATAACGAATATCCACATGTCCCGTCTTTTTTAAGCGTAACAATTCGGCAAAATGAGGGGATTCCTGAGCTTGTTCCCACTCAATCTCTGCCAAACCTAAAAAGAGTTCTTCTTCAATAATTTTAGGTAGTGCCTTATCTGTTTGTGTCACGTATTTCGTATAAGAAGACTTCATAACACTTGGTAGCATGGTTTGAAGACACGTTATTTTGTATGAATACGTTGTTTCCTTCATCTCATCTGCTAAGGCTAGTAATTCATGGGTTAAAACAGGATGTAAGTCTAAAACACCGATAATTGCTTTTAACTCAACTTCTGTTTCCAAGGTCTCTCTCAACCCCACAATAAAACCTTGAATATGCCGATTCCCATTGCCAAAAGGCACCTCAACACGCAGCCCAACTTCCACCACATCGACCAAGTGATCGGGAACTTCATAACTGAAAGGCTGATCCGTCTGCATAGCGGGCACATCCACAATAATATCTGCTATCCACGTCATAATAACCCACCCTTTCCTATCTGCTTCATTGTACTAAAAAAAACCACATTTGTCTGTTTATTATAGCGTGGTGAAAAAGGCGTTTAGCTCTGAGCAACTGGAGGAATTGATAAACAGTCCACGCTTTTAGGACTTTTTATTAATTTTGAAGTTGCCGAAAGAGCTGCCTTTTGAACCCAGACTACATAGAGTGAATAAAAAATCGTTTAGCTCCAAGTAACTGGAAGAATCCATAAATAAAGGACTATGATCATGTCTTCCATCACAGTCCTCTATTCTTAATTCATCTAATTCTTCCAATCAAAAGGAAGTAATTCTCTTAAAGTATAAACATTCCCATTAGCTAATAATATTTCCATCTCACTATTTTTTTCATCTAATTGAGATAAAAATTCACGACATCTACCACAAGGAGATAGATAATTGCCATCTTTATCCAGAGCCACCATTCTTACGACTTGAGTTTCCCCATGTTTCAACATATCAGCCGCTGCAGCATGTTCTGCACAAAAGCCCATGGAGCACGCTGTATCAATACAAATGCCGGTATAAATAGCGCCAGACACCGTTTCAAGGGCAGCTGCCACTTGCCCGCCTTCTGCAAATCTTGAATATTCTTTAGGATTAATCACTTTAGATGCCTCGCTTGTTAACTTTTCAAACATCTTCATACCTCCTAATATCTTTGATAAAAAAATAAGGCTGACACAATCGCCATCCTCATTAATTGTTATTATTTACGATCCATTTGAATACGCGCTTCTAATTCTTGGTGCTCGCGACGTTTCATGGCTTTTTTCTCTTCTTCTTGACGCTTGATTAATTCTCTTTTTAATTCCGGATTAGGATCGATAACAACATCACCACTTGCGATTTCTTCTAAACCACGTCCAACATTTTTGTAAGAAACAAATTTACTTTCTTCGATCATTGGTTGTGCCCCTTCGTCAAGCTCGTGAGCACGTTTACTTGAAAGGATTACTAATGAATATTTTGAATCTACTTGTTCTAATAATTTATCAATTGATGGATTTAACATAATTTAAAACTCCTTTAGCATTTTTTCGTAGCGACCAATCACATGTTTCACACGAAAATGTTCGCTCTCGATTATTTTTTTAATACGATCGACAGCCAAATCAACTTTATCGTTAACTACAGCATAATCGTAATGACTCATCATTTCAACTTCTTCACGAGCAATTTTCATTCTCTCATCAATCACAGACATCTCATCTGTCCCGCGACCAACGATTCTTGCTTTCAACTCGTCAAAGTCAGGTGGCGTTAAAAAGATAAACACGCCATCTGGCACTTTCTCTTTTACTTTCATAGCACCTTGGACTTCAATTTCTAAAAAGACATCTTTACCTTCATCTAATGTTTGGTTCACGTAATCAAGAGGTGTACCGTAGTAATTTCCTACGTACTCCGCATGCTCTAACATTTTACCAGTTTCAATTAATTTTTCAAATTCTTCTCTTGAGCTAAAGAAGTAATCAACGCCTTCTTTTTCTCCAGTTCTCATTTGACGGGTTGTCATTGAGATTGAGTATTCAAATTCATTACCTTCACTGTCAAATATCGCTTTTCTTACTGTCCCTTTACCTACACCGGATGGACCAGATAACACTATTAATAACCCTCGTTCTGACATGATGTCTTCCTTTCACATACTTTTTTTAGTTTTATTTACTATAATGCACTGTGAAAAGACATTTTGCAAGGTTGAATTAATTAAAAATGTCAGAAAGATGACTTTATTCGATATTTTGGACTTGTTCTCTAATTTTTTCAATCACCGTTTTAAGGAAAACAACCTGCTCTTTAATGGCAATCGTTGTTGATTTAGACCCAATTGTATTGACTTCACGGTTCATTTCTTGAATCAAGAAGTCCATTTCTTTCCCGATACTTCCTTCTTTTTCAATTAAATTTACTAATTTCTCAACATGAATCGCTAAACGATCTAATTCTTCATTAATATCGCCTCGCTCAATCAGTAAAGCCACTTCCGTTAGGATACGGTTTTCATCAACTGTCTCGCCAATTAAATCTTTCATTTTTTTCGTTAATTTTTCTTGATGTTCTTTTTCGATGATTTCCGACTGCTCTTTTATTTTATTAATTGCTGCTACGATATCTTTTTGATAGGTTTCAAAATAAGCATGAATACTAGTGCCTTCTTCTGTTCGACTAATTGCTAACTGCTTAACCGCTTCTTCAAAAACAGCTAAAACATCTGCTTCCAAAACCTCATCAGTTTCTTCTTTATCCACGACTTCAAACAATGCTGGGTGCATAATCGCACCTGTCATAATCTTAGTTGTTGAAAATTTTTGGTCTTTATAACGCTCTTTTTTAGCAGTATTTAAATCGGCCATGACTTGATCAAGTAGTCCCCATTTAATCGCCATGGTTTGATAAGCATCCGCTTCTTTTCTCACCGTCACAAAACACTCAACACGACCTCTTTCTAAATGGTCTTTAACAAGCTTTTTCATTTTCATTTCTAAAGAATTAAACTCTCTAGGCATTCTAATTTGAGTATCTAAATAGCGATGATTAACTGATTTTATCTCAATAACTACTTGATAATTTTCTTTATTGATGTGACTTTTCCCAAATCCTGTCATACTTTTCATGGTTTCACCTACATCTCTTTTATTGTTTTTCTTAAAGCTTCAAATTCTTCATTGGACAAAGTAACACCTTTACCCATTTTTTCATGCTCAGGTGCCCAGTCTCTTAAATCGAATTTAGGTGGACGACCATTCCAACTCACTAAGTTTAATTCTTTTCTCCAACCCTTGGGATTTTCTGATAATACAGCAATTTCTTCAACGATTTCATATGAAAATTCTTGTGCCATTTAATTCAACTCACTTTCTAAAAATAGTAAAAATAATCCTTCTAAACCACTTTGCCACGAGACATCCATTAATAAATAATAAGCATCCCGGTACCTTTCTTCCTCTTCTTTTTTAAAGAAATGATAATAATAAAAGACTCGCTGTAAGTCTGAAATAGGTACTTTTTGCTTCACAAATTTACTTAACCATTCCGTTACTGAGTACATCATTTCTTCCGCTTCAACTTGACTACTGCCTTGTTCTTGTTTTCTTAATTCTGACACAACAAGTAAAGATAGCTCTTCTAAACTATACAGTTTTGCTGGATCTATTTCTAGTTTTTTCGCTAAAGATTCGAGTAATAAAACACTCAGAAATTCTGGTTGGAATTTTTGCGCTTGGAGCCATTCCCACTCACTTAAATTAGTCTTTTTATGGAACCAATTTTCAAAAAAATCACTTCTCTTTAAAAATTTGAAAAATTTCTGACTTAGTACTAAACTTACCTGCTTAAATCCACCCTTAGTAAAAGTATAGTCAAAGCCTTGATATTCCCCTAATATTTTCATGGTTTCAAGGTAGCCTAATTTCATATTCCAAGATGAGCGTTTACCGTCAAACAACAAAACATTCCCTAAACCCCATTGACTAGAGATTTCTAGTTCAACAATTTCACTAGGAACCTTTGTTGATTTGGTCACTCCAGGTCCCTTAACATCCACCACTATCAGTTCAGTAGCACCCGCCTCAAGTAACACATCTTTAGGAACATTATTTCGGTAGCCACCGTCCACATAGTAAGTTTCACCTATTAGACAAGCTGCCATCGCCGGAAAGAAGGAAGAAGAAGCTAACAACCATTTAGAAAAGCTCTCCTCCGTCATGTCTTTCAAAGAGACCACAGTTTCTTCCATATTCGGTGTCGCCGTTGTCACGATAAAAAATTCTTTTTCGCTATTAAAGATATCTTCTGGAGACATTAATTCTTTGATCAAACGATAAAGAGGGTCTGTGCTAACTCCTTTTGATTGGATCGCTGTTTTAGTTAATTTTTGCAATCCTGAGAGCAATTGATTCATAGAGTAACCTTCTGAATCATCTTCAATGGAATCTGGCATCAGCAGTATTTGCTGTGTCGTTACATCTTGCCACATTTCTTCAGCTAATCTGAAATTATCTTGTAAAATTAAACCGCCATTTAACGCCCCTACAGACGTTCCGCTAATCAAGCTAAACTGAACATTACATTCTCTCAAAGCACGCCAAACACCTATTTGATATGCGCCCTTAGCGCCACCTCCACCTAAAACCAAACCTGTTCGATAAGAAAGTTCTCGAACATAACTTTCACCTGACTGATGAACAAACTCTTTTTCTTGTAACTGTGAATTTAACCCTTCACCTTGAAGAGGTAATTTTAAAATAATCTTGTCTTTGAATCTTCTTTTAGCAAGATTCACCATTCCTAATTCAAAGTCAGAGACACTAGCTCCCTCAGACATCATGATGATATTATCAATCTCCATGGCTGCTTTTTTAAATGTTACAGATATAATAAAAAGAAGTTTATTTTTCTGATACCAACCATAAAAGCTGTCGTTTTCATCTAATTTCACAATTTTTTTACTCAAACTCAAGACAGCTTGTTTATTTGATTGATAAAACGGTAGTAATTCTTTACATTTTTCAAAATTTAATAATTTTAAATCTAATGGATATAACTCTTTCATAACCTTTGCACCTCACTTTTTAGTCATACCTGCTAACATTGACAATAAAACGGTTTCTTAATTAAAATTTAAAATAAATATTACCATTATTTATTTGACTAAGGGATTTTCCCTTCGTATAATGAGTGATAGGGAAGACAAGGGGGCGAAAAGATGGTTAGTAGCAATCGATCTGTGAAATCTGATTCGGACAATGGCGTTAAAAAATTTACACGCTTTATTTCTCGTTCATCTCAACGCTTTTTTTCTTCATTTATTGATGAAGAAATGGAAAAAGAGAAACGATCAAAACAACTGTTCCAACAAATTTCGCAAGCCATTACGCAGAAAAATGTTGTTGTTATACAATATAGAGATGATCTTCAAGCAAAATCTTCTAAACGATTCGAAACGTTAGTTGGTCGTATTTACCAACACGAAACAAACCCAGAAGCCATCGTCGTGAAGCTTCAAAAAAACAATCAAGTTCGAATGATTTCTGCTAAAAACATAAAAAAAATATCTATTATTAAACAATAAAAATTAAATAAAAACATTAAAAATAAGTCGCTAATCATGAAAATAACTTTTGTGATTAGCTGCTTATTTTTTTATTTTTCTAAAATAATTTGCGCCACTGCCGTCTGATCTGTGTGAGAAATTGACACATGAACATGTCCCTCAAAAGGGGAATCTACCACAACTGGTCGACCATTTCCCTCTTTTAAAATTTCCACATCTGTTAACTTAACTTTGCCAATTCCTGTGCCAAAAGCTTTTGAAAAGGCTTCTTTACACGCAAAACGCCCACCTAAAAATTCCACTTTCCGCTTCTCTCCTAATTGATCAAAAAGCTGACGTTCTTTTTCAGTCAACACTCGGTCAATAAATTTAGGATTTTTTTCAATAACTTCTTTCATACGGTCTAATTCGACAATATCAATACCTATTCCAACGATCATTTTATCACCTTTTCTCTTAACTTATTATAAGATGCTTCAATAAAAAAAGCTAATACCAAAAGTATTAGCTTAAAAAATTATTTTGAGTTGTTGCGGATAACAAAGCCACGTGATTTGTCTTTGCCACCATTGTTATTACCTTTGTTGCCTTCGTTACTGCGTTTACGGTTTTCACCTGGTTTTGAATCATCGTGACGTTTTTTGTTGTATTGCTCTTTTTTGCGGTTGTTATCGCGGTCACGATTGCCACCACGGTTTCCATCACGATCGCGATCACGGTTTCCACCACCACGATTGCCACGGTAGTTACCTCCACGATTGCCGCCACGGTTTCCACCACGGTTATTGTTTTTACCACCGCCACCACGACGATTTGGTAAAGGTCTTTCAGGTGTGATGTTTACAGGCACTTCAGATGCATCATCTTTAGCAATTTGTTTGATTAATAATGCTGCTAAATCTTCAGCAGAATATTTTTCAAGCAATTCACTTGCTGCTCCTTGATAGCTTTCTAAACCATTATCAACCATTAACTCTTGAATAGTTTCAACAGCTGAACCAATTTGACCTTCAATCGCTTCTTTTTTAGAAGGTGGACGTAGAGTTGTCATTTTTTTCTTAGTTAAGTTTTCAATAACGTGTAAGTAGCTCATTTCATTAGGCGTTACAAATGTTACTGACATACCTTCTTTACCAGCGCGTCCTGTACGACCAATACGGTGAACATAGCTTTCTGGATCTTGAGGAATATCATAGTTATATACATGTGAAACTCCTGAAATATCTAATCCACGTGCTGCAACGTCTGTCGCAACTAAGATATCAATTTCGTCATTTTTGAAAGCTTTTAAAATACTCATACGTTTATGTTGAGGTAAATCACCATGGATACCTTCAGCTTTATAGCCACGCATTTCTAATCCACGAGCTAATTCGTCAACACGACGTTTTGTACGACCAAAGACAATTGTTAAATCTGGGTTTTGAACATCGAATAAACGAGTCATAATATCAAATTTTTCAAATTCTTTACATTGTACAAAATATTGATCAATCAAGTTAGCTGTCATTTCTTTAGCTTTGATTTTAACGTGTTCTGGCTCTTTCATAAACTTAACGCCAATGCGTTTGATGCTATCTGGCATTGTTGCTGAGAATAATAAAGTTTGTCTTGTATCAGGAACTTTAGAGATAATTGATTCAATATCTTCTAAGAATCCCATGTTTAACATTTCATCGGCTTCATCTAATACTAAAGTTTCTACTTTATCTAATTTTAAGGTACGACGATTGATGTGATCTAACATTCTACCTGGCGTTCCGACAACAATGTGTGGGTTGTTTTTCAATGATTTGATTTGACGACCAATATCAGCTCCACCATATACAGCTTGAACTTTAATACGTTTATCTTTACCTAAACGATAAATTTCTTCCTGTGTTTGGATAGCTAATTCTCTGGTTGGTGCAATAACTAAACCTTGAATTGCTGATTTTTCTGTGTCGATCTTGTCTAACATTGGTAAACCAAAGGCCGCTGTTTTACCAGTTCCTGTTTGGGCTTGTCCAATAACGTCTTTTCCTTCTAATGCTAATGGGATCGTTTCACTTTGGATTGGTGTTGCTTCCTCAAATCCGATACTCTCTACTGCTTGTAATAATCTTTTGTCTAAATTTAATTCACTAAATTTCAAATGATATCCTCCTAAATTCTTTCACTCGTCCAAGCGTCTATTTTCCTTTATGAAAATAAATGAAAATAGGCATTCGTGTAATACTATCACATTCTATAAAATTTAACAACAAAACACCTTCCCGTTAATGATTATTTAATAAATAATCAACAACTTCTTTTAATCCCATACCGTTACTCGCTTTCAGAAAAACAGTATCTTGTGGGTGTAAGCTTTGATTAACGGCTTTTTTCAAATCTTCTTTTTCTTCTTTTCCAAATAGATGGATGTTCGCAGTATCAAATTTTTCTTTTAACACATCAGATAAAGTAGAAATTTCACTTCCATATAAGAAAACTTCAGCAATTTTTTCTGGATCAAGATGCTCACTCACACTACTATGCATTGCCTTTGATTCTTTACCAAGCTCTAACATATCACCTAAAACCACCACTTTTTTTCCTTTTGTTTCAATTTTAGAAAAAGAATCTAAAACTAACTTCATAGCAGTCGGATTGGCATTATACACATCACTTAAAATATCAATACCATCCTTTGTCTTCAACCATTCTGTTCTATTTTTAGTTAAATCAAAATGAGCCAGGCCTTGTTTCATTTTTTCTACCGGCACTTCAAAATGTTTCCCAATTAATAAAGCAATCAAGGCATTCGTTACATTGTATTCACCTAGAACAGGAATCGTAAAAGTTTCTAACGTCTCTTCTAATTTTACTTGGAACGTCGTCTTTTCTCTGGTTTCTTCCACGATACTTGCTGTTAGGTCACCCTTTGTGTTTAGTCCAAACATCTGTACTTCTTGTGTGACTTCTTCTAATAAAGGTTTCAATAAAGGCTCAGCTTCTGGTACAACTAAGATACCTTTCTTATTAAGACCAGAAACAATTTCCATTTTACCTGCCGCAATCCCTGCTCGTGATCCTAAATACTCAATGTGAGATTCACCAATCATTGTAATCGCCGCAATCTCAGGTTCTGCAATGGTTGATAATAATTCAATATCACCTTTGCGATCCATTCCCATTTCAAGAACTAACATTTCTGTATTTTCTGGCATACTTAAAATGGTGTACGGCAACCCTATTTCATTGTTGTAGTTCCCTTGAGTTTTGTAAGTTTTATAAGCGGTACTAAGAACGGCTGAAGTCATATCTTTAGTCGTTGTTTTACCGTTACTTCCAGTAATCCCACACACTTTAGGATTTTCTTTTTTTAGATAAAAACGAGCTAAATCTTGCAAGGCTTTTAACGTATCTTCTACTAAAACATAAGGTGTTTTTTCGCCCAATTCATGATCAGAAAGCACTAATGACGCACCATTTTCAAGTGCTTGAGGGATAAAATCGTGTCCATCTCGGTTACCTTTTAAAGGGACATATAAACTATTTAAAGAAATTTTTCTCGTATCGAATTCTACACTGGTTATTGCTAGCTCTTCTGAGACTTTGTTTGGATTTTTACCATTCACTGCTTTCATTATCTCATTCACGGTTAATCTCATTTGTTGTCCTCTTTTCAAATTGAACCAAAAAGAGGCGGATCTAAGATCTCACCTTCTTCTTGATTATTTAATTTTTAATTACCCAATTCGATTTCTTGTTTTTTATCAAAACGTAATTTAGCTAATTGAATTAATTCTTCTAATAGATCACTGTAATTAATTCCCATGTGCTCCCATAATAATGGATACATGCTAAACGGAGTAAAACCAGGCAAGGTATTCACTTCATTCAAGAAAATCTCTTGATTGGCTGTGACAAAGAAATCACAACGGCTAAGTCCACTACCATCTAAAGCAATATACGCATCTTTTGCATAACTACGCATTTTTTGATGTAATTCTTCTGAAACATTAGCTGGTACTTGAAGGGTTACTTTATTATCAATATATTTTGATTCATAATCATAGAAAGCAACATCTTTCACGATTTCACCAG
Source organism: Vagococcus hydrophili (assembly GCF_011304195.1). Taxonomy (NCBI): domain Bacteria; kingdom Bacillati; phylum Bacillota; class Bacilli; order Lactobacillales; family Enterococcaceae; genus Vagococcus; species Vagococcus hydrophili. The sequence goes on from NZ_CP049887.1 coordinate 884,879, forward strand.
CCATAGTTGTTCTAACTTCATCATTCCCTAAGATAGCAACCTCTAACTCACGGGCTTCGATGCCTTGTTCTACTAACACACGGCGATCGTATCTAAAAGCAAACTCAATGGCTTTAATTAATTCTTCTCTAGTTTCAGCTTTACTAATCCCAACACTTGAACCTAAATTAGCCGGTTTAACAAAGACTGGATAAATCAATGAGCCTTCACATTCCGCTAAGACTGATTCTGAGTCATTTAAATACTGACGCTTAATCACTGCTACATAAGGTAATTGTGGAATGCCTGCTTGTTGGAATAATTGTTTAGCGATAATTTTATCCATAGCACATGAACTTGCTAAAACACCCGCACCAACATAAGGCATGTTTAACACTTCAAATAACCCTTGAACGGTGCCGTCTTCTCCATTTGGTCCATGTAAAACTGGGAAAATGACCGTGTTTGTTTCTTTGATGTCACTAGGTAAAATAGGTTGCGCATTTTTCAATGTTAAGTGTAACTCTGACTCTGTTTCTGGTGCTTTCTTAAATAGAGGGCCTTTTAACCAGTCGCCTTCTTTTGTTATATAGACAATTTGAACTTCATAATAGTTATAGTAAATTGCTTTTAAGACTGAAAAAGCTGACAATATTGATACATCATGTTCTGCGCTTTTTCCTCCATAGATTAACGTGATTTTCATGTTAGTCCTCCTAATTTTCATAGAATTCATTATACTTTATTTTTTTATAAAAAACCATTCTCCTTTTTCTTTCATAAAAGAATAAAAACCACCAACCTTTTCATGAAAGAAAAAATTAGTGGTTTTGCTTATTGATTCATAAAAAGTGAGTCGTATTTTTCATTAATTATTTTCCAACTTTGGCTTTCTTTAGAATAAATCAGTGTGCCGATTTGAAATTCTTGTTTAAAATAATAATTATCGACTTTTCTCAAATTATCCTCGACCACATGAATAGGGATGCTATATTTCCCATCAATTAAACCCACCTGAGAAAAATTAAAGACAATGCCTTCTTGCATCACGCTTTTTAATTCAACCACTAAATCATCGGGCAACTCAGAAATAGCTTCTGATTTCTTCTTAAAAAAAGACCGATTACTATCGATTTGTTGGTACGTTAAAAAACTGATTTTTCTTGCTAACGTTTGATAAAACTCATCAATCTTTCGGTAGTAAACTTTGATTGTTTTTTGATTCAACTCAAAAAAAGCAAAGCTATTTTGAAGTTGATAAAAGAAAGGCGAACGGAGCTGATTTTTCATATGACCAAAATAAAGCAATTCGGAAATTTCATTTGGGGTTAACCGCTTTAACGTATCATATTCTTTAAAATCAATCCATTTTAACTCTCGCTGATTTTTTGCCTCCATCATCGAGAAATATCGATCGACTTCTTTAAATCCTTTAACCACACGAAATCCTGTATGACTTTCATACTCTCCTTCATTTTCGTAAGGATTGAGTAACAAAAGATTTTCAGGTCGATTAATTGTATACCGATTAAAATCTTCATGGGTCATCCCTTTGGCTAGAATCGAATTACTGATTGCATCCAAATGAATATACAAATAATCTTGCAACACCTTTCACCTCGTTCCCATCATGTTTACGTTATTATAACTATACCATTTATTAACTCTTTTGGAATGCCTATTATACATTTGTTAAATTAAGTTTATATTACATAGCGATTGTAGAAAACGGTTCCCCGAAATACTTATGTAATATTTAAGAGATCCTTTCCTTTTTACCCATTTTTTGCTCATATATGGTATTATTATCTTAAATCCTTTAAAGGAGGTTTTACTTATCAGTAAGAAAAAAAATACAACCAATTCTAATAAACGATCTAGCAAACATAGTAAAAAACAACAGAAATCTTTTGGGACCAAATTTAAAAATGGGATTATTAATCTAATCATGGTTCTCTTGTTACTTGTCGGTTTTGCGCTGATTTTTAACAACCAAATTAAAAATTATCTCGTCAAAGATACCACACAAAAACATACGATTAGTAACGTGACCCGAGAAGATGTTAAAAAGAATGAAAAAAAGGAAGCCAACTTTGATTTTAATCAAGTAGAGTCTCTTGATTTCAACTTAGTCGCCCAAGCAACTAAAGGACGTGACACAGGACTTGATACCATCGGTGGGATTGCGATCCCTAGCGTTAAAATGAATCTACCGATTTTCAAAGGTGTTTCTAACTACGTTTTAGCCGTTGGTGCTGGAACCATGAAAGAAGAACAACGCATGGGACATGGTAACTACGCGTTAGCCAGTCATTACATGTATGACCCGGCACTTCTATTTGCGCCTCTTGTTAACGTTGAATTAGGTAGTTCTATTCTTTTAACAGACCTTGATTATATTTACGAATATAAAACAATCTCAAAAAACTACGTCGAGCCTACCCGCGTCGAGGTCATCGATGATGTGAAAGATAAACAACTAGTAACACTTGTAACCTGTGATGTGAGTGGTGAAAATCGTCTCATCGTTCAAGGTGAATTGGTTAGAAAAGTCAAAGGTAAAGATGCACCTAAAGACATGCAAGAAGCCTTTGAAATGGATCAAACGAATTATTATTAAATGAAAAAGAAGTCTCCCGATTTTAAGTATCTTAAATCGGGGGACTTCTTTTTCATTTAGTTGCTTGGAGCTAAGCGATTTTTTATTCACTCTATTGTAGTCCGGGTTCAAAAGGCAGCTCCTTCGGCAACTTCGCAAATACTAATCAATTCGAAATGCGTGAATTGTTTAGTATTCACTCCAGTTGCTCAGAGCTAAGCGCCGTTTTCACCACGCTATTTAGTCTGGATTCAAAAGGCAGCTCTTTCGGTAACTTCAAAAATTAAAATTAATTCGAAAAGCGTGAATTATTTTTAATTTCCTCCAGTTACTCAGAGCTAGGCGCCGTTTTCATCACGCTATAGTTTAGGTAAGTAAAAATTTCGGTTATCTAATCCGAAGATTCTCTCTGTGTATTCTCCTGGGTCTACTTGTTTTAGAGCACCTAGCATCATTTGCATTGAGGCGTCTAAGTTATCTAAATGATGTAAAATTTCTGCTTCCATAATCTTAGGTCGGACTGGTGAACCATATTCTAATAACCCGTGATGCGCTAAAACAACATGTTTCAAGACAAGAATTTCTTCATCATCCTCAGAAATATTCAACTCCACACAGGCTTTAGTGATTTCTTCATCCACCATCACAATGTGTCCAAGTAAATTTCCTGCCAATGTATATTCCGTACCAATCGGTCCAGATAATTCTTTGACTTTAGCAATATCATGTAAAATGACGCCTGCATATAATAGGGAAGGATTCAATTCCACATATTGATTACACACACTTTTAGCAAGTTCTAACATTGTTACCGTGTGATACGCTAACCCACCCACAAAGGCATGGTGATTTCTTTTTGCTGCTGGAAATTCAAAAAATTCTTTTTGATATTTTCCTACAATGTGTCTGACAATTCGGTGCCATTTAGCTTGGGTAATTTCAAATAAAAAGGTATTAAATGTCTCTTTTAACTCTTCGACTTGAACAGGTGGTTTCTCCATATAAAGAGCCACATCATCCGGTTCACCGTCTTGAGTTAAACGTAAACTTAAAATTTTAATTTGTGGCATGTTTTGATAAACTTCTCGTTTACCTCCTAATAAAACCACTCTACCTGCTTTGAAATTCTCAATTTCTTCTTCTGATGCGCCCCAATACTTCCCATCAATTGTTCCAGAAGTATCTTGAAAAGTGAAGGCGATGAATTTTTTACCATTTCTTGCGACTCTCACATCAGCCGTTTTTAATAATGTAAATAACTCAAAGGTTTCATCTACAGCTAATTCTCGTAACTTTTTCAATTTAAACCATCCTTTCCAATTGTCACAATTGATAAATCATGTGCTTCAAAATAAGCTTTTACTGCTTGATCTGAAGATAAACAAATTACTTGGGTATGTTTACTAAAACCACTCAATAATTTAAACAATGTCACCTTACGTTTGGTATCAAAATGAAGCCAACCGTCATCAATAATCACCGGAGCTCCGTAATCTTCTGTATGTAAGTGCACGAAAGCTAGACGAAATGCCATGTATAACTGGTCTTTTGTTCCTGTAGATAATTGAATAATCGACCATCTCCGTTGCTCATTGTCTCTCACATACAGCTGACCATTATTCACTAAAACTTTCAGATAAGTACCGTCTGTTAAGATTTTGAAGTATGAAGTGACTGTCGCAAGTAGCGCTGGTAATTGTTGATCTGATAAATATTGGAAGACATCTTGCGTTAATTCTTCCGCAATTTTATAAGTCATCCATTCATCAGATAAGTCACGAATCACAGATAATTGATTTTCTCGTTGTTGATATAACGTATCAAGAGAACCATTTTTTTCCATTTGACCCAATTCATATTTCAACGCTTGGAATTCATCTTGGTAACTACTAATTGTTTCAGCCAATTCATCTTCTTTATTTTTAATTCGAATTAAATGCTGATTAATCTCAACTAACTTATAACTTTTAGCTAGATCAAAGTAACTTTCAATGGATAACTCAATTTCTGCTTTTCGAGATTGACTTGCTTTAGATAAATCTTGTTTCTTCAACCAAATCAACGCTTCATCAATCGTTGTTACTTGTGGTAAATCAATCATCGAAAGAACTTTGGTTTTACTATCCGTTAAGTTGTTTCGCAAACTATTTAACTGAGATTGGAAGCTTTGGTGTGTATTACTAGATAAAGCTTGCTCTTTTAAATAAGTTTGTTGTTCGTCCACAAAGTGTTTCATTGCTTGATAACTTTCTTTTGGTGTTCGATTTTCTAGGGGAATCCACTGTTTAGCAAATGATAATAAATCACTATAAGAGCCTAATACTCGGTCAATTTCTGCTAAATTTTTAGTCATCTCAGCTTCTTTTTCTTGAATCGTTTGGAGCTGTAGATAAATTGGAATGCGTGACAACCATAACGTCATGGTTTCTTTCATTGAAAAACCGTACGCTTCTGACCAGTCTTGTTTTTTATTTTGTAAACTAGCTAAGTTGGTTTCAATTCCTACCAATTGATTTTCAAGCTCATAAAGAGAATGTTCCACCTCATCTGATTCACTCAATTGAAGGAGATAATCTTCCTTAACTTCTTCTGGTGTTGACGTGCTTGTTTTTGTTTTACCTAATGTTAAAAAGCCAAATACACCTAAACCAACTAAAATAATGACTGGAAGATAAATCCATGTTTTACCTAAAGCTACCGCTAAGACTAAGAAAAGTAAGGCGACTGCAATCGCTAAGCCTGAAAACATTTTTTGGGTTAACGGATCAATTTTATTGCCTTGTTTAGTAGGATGTTTAACATCCGTTGATAGTTGATTTTCGACTGTTGTTAAAGCATAGTTCATGTCTTTCTGACGAATCACTAAGCGACTTTTCTCGTTAGATAAAACGACTTTCTCACGTATCAATTCCTCTTCTTCTTTGGCAAGAGACATCATCTCTTCTTCCACATCATCTGATAAATTAATCGCAACAATTTCTTTTGATAAGCGGTACTTTTTGTAGAGCGTTTCTTTACTCTCTTGATATTCTAAAAGCTGCTCTTCTAAGAGTTGACGTCTTTCTGTCATCGACTCAACAGCTAATTGATCGTCTAGTAACTCTTCAAAAATTTGCTGGTTTTCAATATAGAAATGATAAGCAGGCGATTGTGTTTCTAATTGTTCGCCTTGGCTTTCTAACAGCTCTTTTTCCTTACCTAGTAAAAAGCGATAATTCCTAACTTCTTGATTAATTTCTTCAAGTTTTGAGGCATTCTCTTGATTATTTTCAGAGAACTCTTTTGTTAAAGATTCCCATTCAATAAACATTGGAAAACGTTTCTGCTGCTCTAAAATGGTTTTCTCTAAATCTGATTGATAGTTCTTCTCTTTTTCAGCTTCTTCCACTAACCCAGTCAACGTATTCATTCGTCTGGTTTTATCTTGATAAGTTGCCTCTTGAGATTCCACTACTTCAATTTGTTGTTCAATTTTTTTAAGCTGACGCAATTTTTGATTGATTTCAGGCACACGTCCACTTGGTTTAAATAGCTTTTGACGCTCTTTCAAGAAGGTATCATTCATTTTCGTTAAACGTTCACTGCCTGTTAAGCCGACTGTTAACAAAAGATGTTGCAAGCGGACTTCGTTTAATTGATTCAATTCAGATAACTGTTCTTGTTGGAAACTAAAGACTTGATCAAAAGCTTCTTTAGTCAGTGGCGCGATAATTTTTTCAAGAAGTAAGTCATTTCCTGTTTGACCATTTTCTAAAGTCACCAACGCTTGACCTTTATTCTTCTCTTTAAAACGCTCAACGGTCACCTTTCCATAAACCTTATCTTCAAAAATCACCTTACCTCCGTAAATGGCACCATTCACAGGTGTAAAGTCACGAAGAATTTCTCGTTTTTTAGGAAAACCAAATAAAATGGTCCGAATGAATTGATAAACCGTTGATTTACCCGCTTCATTCTCTCCAAAGAACAACTGATTCTCTGAATACACATCGAATACTTGATTATTAAATTTTCCAAACCCATCAATTTTTAGTTGTTGTAATTTCATTGATCTGCCTCATTTTTAAAAATCATTTTGTCTTTAATTAACTGACTACTTTCGTTGACCAAATCAGCCATATCTTCTTGTTCCCAAGATAAATACTTCGCAATCGTGCCCTGTAACATCAAGTCACCCACTGTTTTTTCAAAGTAGTCTTCCGCTTTATATTTTCTACCTAAATCATCAATTAATGTCGTTTCAAATCCCATAATTAATTTGTCTGATGTGCTTTGATTTAGCCCTAAATCTTTCAACCATAATTTATTGCCCGACTGTCTGAGCAACTGGTCTTGTAAGTACATCATGACTTCTTCTTTTTCTTTTAAAAGTAAGCTCGCATTTTCTGCAGTTGTGATCAAACGCGCTTCTAAAACAGTTAAAAGAAAACCATTTGCTGGGGTGAACAGTTCTTTTTCTAAAGCCACTAACAAATCTTTTTTATCTAATGTCTCTAAAATAGAAACTTCCTTCTTATGCCATTTTATGTTAGAAACATCTAACCACTGATGATTAACTGATCCTTGTTTGATTTCAACCAACAACACGCCTTTGGTCTGATTTTCTTTCTTCGTATGTCCTTGTGGCGTTCCTGAGTAAGCAACTACAGGGTTCGTCGAAAGAATCTCGCTCTTATGAATATGTCCTAATGCCCAATAATCATAGCTTGCAGGCAACTCACTTGGTGTAAATGGTGCATAATTTTTCGAATTATCCCCATGATAAAAACCAATATGATAGGTTGTTTCAAAGTTTCTTTTTGGATAAAAAGGTGCCATTGACTGATTAATCCATTGGTTTTCATAAGAAAAACCACTGATTGAAACAGACTCACCATTTTTTAGTTGAATCGTTTTGGTTTGGACTTCTTCTTTTTTAAAAAGAATCACATTATCTGGCCACTCAAACCAATAACGATTTTTTGTATAATAATCATGATTCCCAAAAGAAAGAACGACTTTAATCTCTGCTTGTTCTAATCTTTCAAATTGAGTCATGATAGCTTTTTGTGTGTGGATAGACGACTGTGCTTGATGAAATGTATCTCCTACGATTAGCAAGAAATCAACTTTTTCTTCAAGACAGCGGTCCACTATTTCTGATAAAACATCTTGATTGGACGTTTTCAGTAAAGTTTGAATGTCAGTTTTATCTGAATCAATGCCTGAAAAGGGTTGGTCAATATGTAAATCAGCCGTATGAATAAATTTCATCTGTATCACTCCTTCTATACATCATACCTATTTCTTACCTTTTTTTCTATAAAAAAACAATGGGGAAGCTAAGTTTTTTACTTAACCTCCCCTATTAGTTCTATTCACCCATTTGATATAATTCTTGAACAGGTTTCATGATGATACGGTTTAAGTCGTTAACGATCATGCTGAAAGCTTGCTCTTTTTGCATTAAATCTTGAATGACTGCAGCGTCTTGAACTTTAGCTGCCATTTCTTGTGCTTTTAAAACATCTTCTTCAGATAATTCTAAGCCTTGCATTTGTTTTTGTTGTAATTCCATTTGTAACTCTTGGAAACTTTGGAACAAGTTAAAAGATTCTTCTTCTTTTTTCATTGTAGCAAAGGCTTCTTTTAAAGCGATAAATTCGTCCATTTCACGAATTTCGCGTTCGATTTGATTGGCACTATCATAAATATTAACAGTCATGAGATAAGCTCCTTTAAATTTAAATTCTTCCCGTCTATTGTAACATTGTTAAAGGTAAAAACCTACCCATTACTGTGTCACTTTATTCCAAAAACCGTTCCACATTTCACCAGCTGTATCGACACCTTTTTTAATGCCATCGCCTATGGTATTCGCACCTTCTTTAACTTTATCGCCAATGTCATTAATCGACTCACCAATACTTGAATTTTTACCACTTTCTTTTTCGGTTTGTTGTTCTTGCGTCACATCTCCCACGGTAAATGGTGTGTTCGGTGAAGCAGCTAAAATCCGTTGGGTTTCATCTTTAAAGATACTCGATAAGTTGCTACCACTACTTCCCGTTAAGAAGTGATCTGGTCCGCTCTTATCAAAACCAATCCATGTTGAAACCACCACGTCTGGGGTATATCCGATAATCCATTGATCTTTAGACATCCCATCAGCATTAATATTTTCTGTGGTTCCTGTTTTCCCAGCAATCGTGTAGCCAGCAGGTTTAGCTTCAATCCCAGTTCCTGAACTGAAAACACCTTGCAGCATGCCAGTCATCTCATCTGCAACTTCTGGGGTTGTAACACGTTTTGATTTAGCTTTTTCATTTTCGTAAATAATAACCCCATTAGCATCCTCAATTTTAGTAATAAAATGAGGCTCCATCTTTTGACCTTGATTAGCAAACACGCCGTAAGCACTAGCCATATTAAGAGGTGTCGTTCCTTTAGTTAAACCACCTAAAGCAAGTCCAGGATATTTATCTTTTTCATCTAGCTTAATACCGAACTGCTCCGTTTTCTTAAAGCCACGATCAATACCGATTTCATTTAATAACCAAACAGCAGGCGCATTTAAACTTTGGATGATTGATTGGGTCATCGTTGCTTCACCTGAGTAAGTTCTCGAATAATTCTGAACGTCATAGTAACTTTGCGCTTCATCCTTTAAAATATCATCTGGTTTATATCCTGCTTCAAGAGCGGGTGTGTAAACTGAAATTGGTTTTAAAGTTGAGCCAGGTGAAAGATAAGATTGTGTGGCACGATTCCACCCACGGTACGTATAATCACCACGTCCACCCACAATTCCCATCACACCACCTGTTTTAGGGTTTAATGCAACCGATGCTCCTTGAACAATGGCGCCATCACTAGCTGCTTGTGGGAATAGACTATCATTCGCAAAGGTTTGATCCATGCCGATTTGATACTGTTGATCTAAGGTTGTAAAGATTTTGTACCCACCTGTCGAAAGATCTGTATCTTTTAAGCCAGATTTATCCACTGCCTCAGCAATTACCGCATCAAAGTAATACGGATATTTATATGAGTCATGTTCTGGTTGATACGCGTCATGAATTTCTAAAGGTTGCTTCATTAAATTATCTGCGGTTGCTTTGTCTAATTTACCATTATCTACCATCACTGAAAGAACTGTATCACGGCGATTAATCGCACTTTCCATATCATCAATTGGGTTATACAGATTAGGTCCCTTAAGCATCCCCACTAACACGGCAGCCTCATCAATGGTCACATCACTAGCATTTTTACCGAAGTATTTGAGTGAAGCATCTTGAATCCCAAAGACCCCATTACCAAAGTAAGCTTTGTTTAAGTACATCTCTAAAATCTCATCTTTAGTATATTCTTTCTCAATTTCAATCGCTAAAAATAACTCTCTCGCCTTTCTCGTCATGGTTTGATCTTGGGTTAAAAAGGCATTTTTAGCTAATTGTTGCGTAATGGTACTACCGCCCCCACCACTATTGTTTCGGCGAACAACTTTTCTCACCATGGCACGGGAAATCCCTTTAATACTGTAGCCTTTATGCTTGTAGAAATCACGATCCTCTGTAGAAATCAACGCATCTTTAATGTAGGGTGAAATATTATTAAACTCCACAAAACTCCCCTTAGATCCGTATTTAGCTAAGGTTCCAGCTTCGTCTCCGTCCTTATCATAAATGGTCGTTACTTGTTCTAACCCTGTTTTAAGACTTGAAACATTGGTACTTTTTGCTAAATAAAACAAATAAATACTTGTTACTAAGACAACGGTCATTGTTACCAATATCAAAATTTTATTAATATGATACTTCTTCCAAATTCGTTTTCTACCTGCTCTAAATTTTTGTAAATGAGGTTTAAACCACATCCAAAACTGTGCAGCATATTTCTTTATGCTCTCCCAAATTTTCTTAATATTATCCATTTTAACTCCTCATTGTTCGTTTTATTATCCTCATTCTAACATATACTACTTATTAGATGATGCGGCTAAAGCCTTAACTTCTTAATGCTAGCCTATCTTAACATGAAGTTGTTAACAAAATATGTTACAATTTTAAAAAATATATAAAGTTTTATAAATATGTCGGACAGGAGTTTTACATGAAGTTCACATTTACGCTATCTAAAGAGCTTACCCCCATGCCATTAACCGAAGTTTTAGAAAAAGAATGGCTGATACCTAGAAAAGTTAGACATTTTTTAAGAGTCAGAAAAAACGTTGAGGTTAATCAAATGCCTGCCATGTTTCATCAAATCATCCAGCCAGGTGATTCAGTTACCCTGACTTTTGAAGAGACAGATTATCCAACACCTACAATACTCTTAGGAAATGCTAAAAATATTAACCCGATTTGGGAAGACGAGCACTTGATTATTCTTAATAAAAAACACGGGCAAAAAACACATCCTAATCAACCGGAGGAAACAGATACCCTACTCAACGATTTAGCAGCCTACTTAAAACCTAAAAATCAACTACCTTACGTGGTTCACCGTTTAGATAAAGAAACCAGTGGAGCAATTGTTTTTGCTAAAAACCCGGTTATCCTTCCAGTTCTTGGTCGAATGCTAGAGAAAAAAGAAATCCACCGCGTTTACGAAGCTGAGATTGAGGGGCGTTTACCTAAAGATACTCTTTGTATTAATAAAAAAATTGGACGTGATCGTCACGACAGGCGAAAACGAGTCATTGATGAAAGAGGTGGTCAAGTCGCCATCACCCACGTCTCAACTCAACAAAATACGGGAAAAACAAGCTGGGTTTCTTGTTGGCTTGATACTGGACGAACGCACCAAATCCGAGTTCATCTCGCCTCACTGGGTAAACCAATTTTAGGCGATCCTTTGTATCATCCAAGACCTAATACAAGAGCACGACTACAACTCCACGCTAGAGAATTACGCTTAATACATCCCTTTACAAGAGAAGAGATCCATGTGAAGGCAGAACCTTTTCTTTCTGAGGAGAAATATCGAGTAGGAGAATAACCATGTTTGATTATTCGTCCTCTCACACCACCGTACGTACGGATCCGTATACGGCGGTTCAATTTTAAATTAACTATGTACTTTACTATAATGTTCTACACAAGAGATTAGTCCTAATTCGGCTACTCTCTTATTTGTCATCGTGGTAGTCATGACCCATGAATAAGCTATCCTCACTACGCCTTTACTTGTATGACTGTATTTATAAGCAGTATATTTATCCATACCTAGTTTTATTAAATTCTTTCTTCTATTTTGAGCGGTTTTCCATTGTTTCCATAAACACATTCTCACTCGGAAACGTAGATGAGATTCTATCTTCGATAGATTTTTCTTCATTTTTCCAATCTTAAAATAGTTAATCCAACCTAATATCACTTGATTCAATCGTTTAATTTTATCCTCGATACTGACACTCCAATTTTTACGTGTCAGCCTTTTTAATTTAAACTTAAAGCTTTCAACTGATGCTTGATGTGGTCTAGCTTGATAGCCATCCTTTCCTTTATAAAAAGAAAAACCTAAATACTTCAACTCTGAGTCTCCAGCTTTAATTATTTTGGATTTTGTGACGTTCACAATTAGTCCTAATTTCTCTTCGATAAATTTTGTTACTGAGCGCATGACTCTTCTCGCTGACATTTCACTTTTCACCATAATTAAACAGTCATCTGCATATCTGACAAAATGAAGCTGTCTTGCTTCAAGTTCTTTATCCAATTCATTTAACATAATATTACTTAGTAGAGGAGATAAATTACCGCCCTGTGGTGTACCTATATCCGTTGGCTTAACTTGTCCGTTGACTTGTACACCACTAACTAAAAATTTTCTAATCAGAGAAATGACATCACCATCTTTTATCACTCGTGAGATTAAATTCATTAATCTATCATGATTCACAGTATCAAAGAATCTCTCCAAATCAATATCTACAACCCATTCATAGCCTTCGTTAAAGTAATCCAACGATTGTTGGATGGCCATTTCAGCTTGTTTGTTAGGCCTAAATCCATAGCTATATGGACTGAACTCCTTATCAAACTTGGGGGAAATCACTTGAGATATAGCTTGCTGTATCACACGATCTTTTACTGTTGGTATACCTAAAAGTCGGACACCACCAGTTGGCTTCGGTATTTCTACTCTTAAAACGGGGGATGGTTTATACTTTCTGTTTCTGATTTGGGTGACTATTTCTTTTCTATTAGACGTTATATAACTCGCCGTTTCTTCAATAGTCATACCATCCACACCTTCGGCACCTTTATTTCGTCTGACTTGCTTAAATGCTTGATTCAGATTCTTTCTATCCACGATTTGTTCTAAAACTGTTTCTGTGTACATAGTTGTTATTTCCTTTCAATTCTGTAAAGTCGGTATCTACTTTAAAACTTTTCGTCAGTAGTCTATTTCCTCTTCCAGTGATTAATTTTTGATAACATTAAAATTGTTCAGCCCTTCGCTCTAGTTAACTTTCACTAACCGTCTTCACTACTACGGCTTCTGCTGACTTCTCATATCTCAGCCTTATGTTGCCATAAGATTTTGGGATAAGATGATGAGACCTCCCCAGTTAAGGTGCGAACTCTTTCACTCCATCTATCTGCCACATATACTCCATACGATTATTTCAATAGTTATCGGACTTTAACTTCTTTTGCAGTTTTATCCTCGTATGTAGCCTCCTATGTGATTTCTATTCGTCAGACCAGAGTTTTACCTAGAGCTTCCTTCAGATTCCACGTCACCATGGACACCCTTGCTTTCGGCTATACACTTACCACTATTAGGTCGTGTTAGGGACTTTCACCCGTTAGAGTTCGCCCATGCTGGGCGAACAAAAAGAAGCGGACCTTTAAAGTCTGCTTCATTCTTATTTATTTCCTCCAGCCGCTTGGGAGCTAAACCCTATTTTCACCAATCTTGTTTTATTTAAGCATAAAACTCTTTCATCATCACATCTAGTTTTCTTAAATTAGCTTTCATGATAACTTCTTTTTCTAAAAGTGCCGTACCTTCTATCCTTAATATCTCAACACTTTTAAATCCCATTATTTCTTGAAAAATACCTTTCAGATATAGCGTACTAATATCTAAATCTTTGTATCTATCTTCTTTTGTATAAATCGAACCACTCGCCTGAATCACCAGTAACTTATAATCTTCCGTCATTAATCCCACTGAACCTGTTTCCGTATACTTAAAGGTCTCTCTAGCAATTAAGATATTATCGATGTAATCTTTCATTCTTGAAGTCACATTGAAATTATGCAGAGGTGTCACCAAAACAATTCGTCGGTGTGCTTTAAACTCGCTCAACAATTTTTCTGACACTCTTTTTAATCTCGCTTCTTCATCACTTAACAACTCTTTTGAAGCTTCTTTATTCCAAATACTCAATAACTGCCCCTCTTCAATTCTAGGAATATCACTTTCATACAAGTTCAGGACTGTTAAATCATCAGTTGAGAAATCTTCCTTAAATTTTTTTATAAATTCTTTTTGAAACAAAATAGAGTAGTGATCTTCATTCTTATAATCAGGATGGGCATTTATTATTAGTGTTTTCATATGCAATTACCTCTTTCTTTTGATATATTGATTGTATAAGAAAAAGGTGACAACTCGTGGCACCTTAAAACAGAAAGGCAGAATGCCCTATGAATAAATCAGAAAGACTCAACCAAGAACTAATATTTCTCAAAGATAAAACATCCTTCCAACTGAGTGATCTCATGAATGAATTTGGCATTTCCAAAAGAACAGCCATTAGAGATGTTCAAGCCTTAGAAAACCTAGGCTTGGCGTTATACGTTGAAGCTGGTAGAGGTGGCAAATATCAGTTAATTCAACAAAATCTATTAACACCTATCTATTTTAATGAAACAGAAATCCAAGCTATTTTCTTTGCTATTAAGGCGCTAGACCTTGTTTCTTCCACACCTTTTGAAAAATCATACTCACAGATAAGAAATAAACTATTAGAAACACTACCTAGTGGTCAAAAAATAAATATCCAAAAAATACTCGATGTGGTCAGCTATCATCACGTCTCTCCCGTAAATAAAGTTGATAATTTAGCTGATTTACTTGAAGCTATTTTAAATAATCGAGTAATTTCTCTTCATTACACACAATATGAACCAAAAGATATGACCCTTCAACTGTTTGATTTGTTTTATCGAAGCGGACTTTGGTTTTGTAATGCCTTTGATATGGATGAAAAAAAATGGGGCGTCTTTCGTTGTGACTATATGCTAAACATTAGCCTAGCTGACACTTCTTATATCCCTTATTCTAAAGAGGAAATGACTGAATTTTTGACTATTTATGAGACTAAATTTCCTGATATTGAGTTTAAATGCCAACTCACCTCTTATGGTAAAGAACTATTTTTAAAAAGACACTACCCTAATATGGAACTCCATTACAAAGACGATGCCTTTTATCTTGTGGGTAAATACAACAACGAGCATTTAGACTATCTGGTGCAGTATTTAATCTCACTAGGAAAACACGTCACGATTCTATCTCCTAATAACTTAAAAGAGGTTTATTTAAACGAACTTCATCAGATTATTAACTCCTATGAATAAATAAAAACAGCGGAAAAGAGTTTTCTCCACCGCTGTTTCGACTTATTCACTTTACTTATTTACCCTTTTATATCGCCATTCTTTCATAAAATGCTCGACGGACATCACTGGATGATAAATCAGCATTCTTGGTCCTGAATAGCGCATAATTTGTTGCATTTTATCTTTATAACTCTTTTTATAGCAGTGCACTGGACAGACTTTACAAGTTGGTTTATCTTCACCAAAACGGCAATAATTCAGACGAGCCATAGCATAATTTGCTACATCTTCTTCCTCAAGTTGATGGGCTTCATCTGAAAATTGCTTATAATAAATCTCAATCATTGCTGAGACTGTTTTTTTCTCAAAGGAAATTTTAGGTCCTTCATTGATTGCTCTCACCATACTTGTTTCTTTCCTCTCTTATTCTGCTAAAACGGCTGCCAATTTTTCTGTGTTTAATCGTTCTTTCAGATTAAAGTAGTCTGCTAATTTTGTAAAGACTAACTTGTTTTTAGCTGTTTCATCGTTCTCAACTTGAAGAACTAATAGCGGCTCGTGAAGACTCATACGTAATAAGAACCAACCAGATCCGTACATCTCTGAAACATTCACACGAATACCTTCTTCATTTTCAGGGTCAATCTCAAAACCTGCTGTCTGCTTAACAAATTCGGCTAATGTTTCAATCACATCGTTTCCGTAATCACGATAAGCTTCTCCTGAAATTTTGAAGCGAACTTCTTGTGCTTCTGCCGGTTGTTTCAGTGTAGCAATCAAGTCACCAATTGTTTTATTCTCTTTTTTAAGTTTAGGTAATAACATCAAAATCTTCGCGATCACATACGCCCCATCATCTAAGAAATAGTTTTCTTTAAAGGCAGCATGACCACTTGTTTCAATGGCAAGAGGCGTTTCAATCCCTTGATTATTTAGTTCAATGGCTTTGTTAATCACGTTACGGTAACCACATAAATAACGGACTTGTTTACCGCCTAATTCTTCAATAAAGGCTTTTAAATGACTTGATGTGGGTGAGTTTGTGACAATGGTTTGGCCTGTTTCTTCTTCTAGCACGATTTGAGCTAAAACAGCAATCAAACTATTACGATTAATCACTTCACCTGTCGTATCGACAACTGCCGCACGGTCTACATCTGTATCAAAAATAACGCCTAAGTCTGCTTTATTTTTAAGAACAGCTTGTTGGATGCTTTCCATGGCTTCTTTATTGTCCGGGTTTGGCATATGATTGGGGAAATGACCGTCTGGCTCTAAAAATTGACTACCAGAAGTGTCCGCTCCTAATGCAGCTAACACTTTATCTGCAAAGAAACCTCCCGCACCGTTTCCAGCATCTAAAACAATTTTAAATCCTGCTAAAGGTTTGTCTTCCCCTGTTCCTTGTTGAATTTTATTAACTAAATCAGCTGAATATAAAGACAGAATTTCTTTTTTAACCACATTGCCTTGATTCTCTATTTCTGGGTTAAATGGCTTCACATGTTCCAAGATATAATCAATATCCTCGTGTTCTGCGCCACCTTCTTTAGAGAAAATTTTAATCCCGTTATAGTAAAAAGGTAAATGGCTCGCTGTAATCATAATCCCACAATCTGCGTCAAACTCTTCAAATTGAGTCGCCATAAACATAGCTGGCGTTGTTGCCAACTCGGCATCAAGAATCTCAACCTCTTCTTTTAAAAAGCCTTCGATTAGACCTTCCTTAATGTCTGATGCTGATAAACGGCTATCATGACCAATCGCAATTCTCATGGGTGTTCTCGTTACTTTTTTTTCAGATTTTAACCACTCAATAATCCCACTGGCGATGATTTGAGCTTCTTGCTTCGTTAAATTAGCTGTAAATTCCTCGTGAGAAATCGCAATTCCTCGAATATCTGATCCATTTTGTAGCGCTAACAATTCTGTCATTTTATTTCCTCCATAAAATATTATTCAAGATAGGATAAAAACTTTTCATTCAATCTTTTGGCATCTTCTTCTGATCTAGAAATTAAAACAATCGTGTCTGTCCCTGCAAGTGTCCCAACAATCTCTGGAATCGCTAATTCGTCTAAGTCTGCTGCGACGATATTCGCTGTTCCGAGCGTTGTGTTGATGACATTCATCACTTGAACATGCGTTACTTGAGTCACATAATCTTTAAAAACCTCTTTAAGGTGATCAATTGGTTCAATTTTTTTCTCAGGTAACACGCCATATTTTATTTTACCATTTGTATCATGGGTTTTCACAATTTTTAATTCTCTAATGTCTCTTGATATCGTTGCTTGTGTCGCTTCGATACCAGCTTCGATTAATTTATCTAATAATTGTTGTTGACTCTCAATTTGGCATTGAGAAATAATTTGTTTGATTTGTAGTTGTCGTTTCTTTTTTCCCATGCTTTCACACATCCTTGTCTGTTTTACTAGATTGATTATACCAAAAAACTCAAATTATAAATGACAAGGATTTAACAATTTTGAATTTATTATTTTTTTGAGACCTCTATTAATTTTTCGCATAAATCTGCATAGTCTAATCCTGAGGCTTTTGCTTCTTGTGGCAATAAACTCGTTGGTGTCATCCCAGGTAAAGTATTCGCTTCAATACAATAAATCTCGTCTTGATCATTCATCATAAAGTCAATGCGAGAATAACCAGACAAACCTAAAACCTCGTGAGTTTTCAAGGTCATTTTTTGCATTTCTTCTGTAATTTTTGAACTAACGTTAGCCGGTGTGACTTCTTCCGCGCTTCCCGCTTGGTATTTATTTTTATAATCATAAAAACCAACTTTAGGAATAATCTCAATAATCGGTAACGCTGTGTCACCTAAAACACCTACAGCAAATTCTCGTCCTGCCACTTTTTCTTCTAATAAAATGGCTGTTTTGAACTTTTTAGCGGCTTCAATAGCAACATTAAATTCTTGCATAGTTTCCACAATGGCAACGCCAATACTTGAACCGTTGTTATTCGGTTTTACCACACAAGGCAAGTTCGGTGTGATACCTTCTTCATAAATTTGCCATTTAGGTGTGTTGATTCCATGAAACGCCATTAATTCTTTGGCTAGTAATTTATCCATCGCAAGAGCACTTCCTTTATGAGAAGAACCTGTGTAATTAATATTATAAATATCAAATAAAGCTTGGAGTTTTCCATTCTCTCCAATCCCTCCGTGAAGCGCTAGAAAAACCATATCTGCTGATTGGCATAACGGAATAATATTCTCCCCAATCTCACTCGTTAACTTGTAGTCAGCTTTTATTTTATCTAAATCAGGGGCTGTTTCAGGAACTACGAAGCTATAATCTGCTTTTTTTAGTTCCTTATATGCCTCATCAAAAGTAGTAAAGTCGGGAGTTCCTTCAATTAAATCCACTAACAATACTTGGTGATTTTTACTCATTAAAGCGTTTGCGATTTGTGAGCCAGAAGACAATGACACATCTCTTTCATCACTTAATCCACCTGCTAATACAACTATTTTCATCTCTTTTCCCTCCACATGTTTAAATGTTAGGCTTTAGTATAGCAAAAAAAATATTGGGATTTCAGGGGTGGGGATTAATTTTAATGAAAGTTAAGGAAATTAGCAGATCAAAACATCTTTTTTTTTTCATGTAAAACCCCATTACAACAATAATGGTTCCTACAATAGATATCCCTACAGAATTTAACACCACTGTTTGAATGGACTCCCCTTTAATTAAGAACCAAATACAAGAACTGATTAATACTACAAAGAACGAATATAAAGTTAAAACCACTTCTCTATTTTTCATTAAATCTACACCCACCTTTCAAAGATTTTCTAAATACTTTCAATTCCATCTTATCGCGAACTATTCAATAGTTAATTTTAGAACAATTATACGATAACATACCTCATATTTTGATCTAAGTAATAAACAAAGTGATCGTCTATTTTTTTGTAAACTCTAGTTTTTCATTTGAAATTGAAACAATATTGTATAAACTTGATTTATCAATTTAACGAAAAAGAGTAATATAAAATAGTAATGAGAAAGAAGCGATACTTATGTTTAAAAATCATCATGAACAAATTATATGCCCAGTCTGCGGACTGTATGGTGCTATGGAGAAGTTTGAATCTAAAATGAACGGGGGAATACATCTATAGATGTTATGAATGTTTAGCTATTTCTGAATCAGTTAGTGACTTAATGAATAATATTTTAGTAGGAGATCAGAAAAAAGGGACTCAGAAAAATTCTGACTCCCTTTTTATTTAGTTATTTACATAACAATTTATACACAACAAATTATTAAATTTCAGAATAGCTACTTTTAATCGTATTTTCAATATTTTTGAACATAGTTAACACATACTTATTAGATAAATCATTTTAATATGGATAAAGGAGAATTAAAAAATAGTTTTAACAATTATTCATCTTTTCTCCTTAATTACGATTGACTACAATGCCAAATAGCTCAAAAAATTCTCATACATATTCTGACTATTTGGAATATTGTTTTTTTAAAAATTTATAAATTACTAGGCACACTCCCACTACTAAAAATAAAGAGCATATAGTAAATACAATCCCTGTCCATCCCATTATAATTCCTCCTCTTATAATTTATTTGACGGTTGTGACTAGTTTATTAGAACCATTAATAGTAGCTCTCAACCACCCATTCCAACCTCCAAAATCCCAAACAGGTGATCCAAATTCAAAATAGTACGTTGCCCTCTTATTACTCTCTCTTCTTAGACTTGATGATTTAACTGATACACCCCAATGACTATATGTACCATCATATGCGGAAGTAATATTATTCCCTGAAACTCTTATTCTAAATGAACAATTAAAAATACCAGCATAATAATAAATCTTATATGTTCCATTAGATACTCGTGACATTGGATTAAATTCAGGTTCTATGGTTATTATAGCTTCAGTTCCATCTTCAGCTATAATTTTTTTAGTTTGAATACCTGTTTCTTTTAGATCAAACTCAACTTCCTTTAATATATGAAATTCGTCTATTGCATCTAATTGTTGAGAATCCGAATATTCTGATTCAGAAGAACTCAATTCGTTTGCAAATACAGTAGCGGTTGACAATACAGTTGTCCCTAAAGTAATACCACTCATTAATACTAAGCATGTTTTAAATAACTTATTTTTCATCATAATCCCTCTTTTCTTTTTTTAACGATAGTATCCAATCCATAAACCTTGATGATTTCTAACATGATGTACTTTAGTACCACCTCTATATTTGTATGGAGGTACATTTTTGAAAACAGCCGTAAATCGATAGTATTTTCCGTTAATGGTTCCTCTAGTTTGTTCTATATTAACTGATTGTAACGCCTCGATAGCAATATCAGGTTTAAGTGTTACCTCCTCAGCATGTGCGATTGAGCTACCCAATGTACTTAATAAAACCGTACTGCAAAACATACTTACAATAATCTTTTTCATTATCGATACCTTCCTTCTTTTATTTGATATACATATGATAAAATATAAACATAAAGAAAAACCATTTCCACCCTAAACTCTACAAACTTGCACTGGAACGTTCAAAAATTAAAAAGAAAAAACGTTCAGGATTACCGGAACGTTTTGGAGGTGATAGTTATCGTCCTATATACATTATTTTCCCATTTATTAAATATCGCTTTTTCTTACTTAATTATTAATAAATCTATTTTGAAGAATACAAAAGTTATCTTTTTACTATTCCTGATGATTAGCTCCGCTGGACTTATCTCTGATATATATCCTTTTGTGAATGATTTATTTTTATTTTTATTCCTTTTTTTATTAACTACAAAAGCACAAAAAAAACAAGATATTTTTTTATCTACTTTAATTGTAGTGTCGCCTTTCTTAATAATTAATGTCCTATCATTTATGAATTCTAAATTTATACTATTGCTACTAAATTTTAATATAAATATGACTTCAATAATTATTATATCAGAGCTAATAATGTACATAGCTATTTTTATTATTAGTTCCATTGTCCGTAAGCAACTTATTCCATTTATTCAAGGAAAAAAATATGAAAAAATAGCATCAACTATTCTTATCGGATGTTATATATTGCTTCAATCACTAGAAATTTATCTTAACTACTTCGGAGATGAATGGTTAAGCGTTGTAAGTATTGTCATTATATTAGCCTTCTCAATCTTAATTTATTATGTCATTCATTCGATTTCGACCAGTCAAGAACTAAAATTAGAAGTTGAAAAACAAAAAATTGAATTGAATTATATGAATGAATACGCTAAAGAAACAACTAAGCAATACAATGAAATAAGGAAGTTTAGACATGACTATATTAATATCCTGTCATCTTTAGATTATTTTATTCAATTAAATGATTTAGAAAAATTATCCGCTTATTATGAAAAAACTATTAAACCAACCCAGAAATATTTATCTGAAGGAATTTTTAATTTTCAGGAGTTAAAAAATATTGAAGCAGATGATATTAAAAGTATTATTGCTATCAAATTATTATCTGCTAAGGAAAAAGAAGTTGAAGTACAAATAGAAGTTCCAGACATTATTCCCAAAATTCTACCTGTTAACTCAGTTGTATTAATCAGAATGCTCGGAATTATTTTAGATAATAGTATTGAAGAAGTTGCGGATATAAAAAAAGGAAAAATTGAAGTAGGTCTATTCGATATGGAAAATCATTATTTATTTATTATTAAAAATCCAATAAAAAAAGATATCCTTCCATTACATCAATTAGAAATCCAAGGATATTCAACCAAAGGAACTAACAGAGGACTAGGTCTTTCAAATCTTAATGAATTAAGTAACAGAGAAAAACAGTTAATGCTTGAAACAGAAATTACATCAACAGCCTTTATTCAAAAAATAACCCTAACAAAGGAGGTCAATTAAATGTTACCAATATTTATTTGCGAGAATGATCCCGTTCAAAAGAAACGTTTTGAAGATATTATAAAAAAATTCATTATGATTGAAGATTATGATATGAAAATTGAATTATCTACTAATAATCCATATGAGATTTTATCTTATTTGGATAACCATGAAAATATCAGAGGAGCTTATTTTTTAGACATTGACCTAGGAAAAGAAATAAATGGCATTCAACTTGGATCTAAAATCAGAAAAAAAGATGTATTTGGTCGGATTATTTTTGTGACTACTCATAGTGAATTAATGTCCCTAACTTTTACTTACAAAGTAGAGGCCATGGATTATATTGTAAAAGACAATCCAGAAAAAATACAACGAAAAATTCAGGACTGTTTAAAGCGAATAAATGACCACTATACATCAGAAACAATTCAAGAAAAAGACCGGATTAAATTGAAAATAAATAATCAAATCAGAGTTTTTCCTTTAGAAGAGGTTCTGTTTTTTGAAACAACAGAACTATCTCATAAAATAAAATTACATCTAATCAATAATAGAATAGAATTTTACGGAAACTTAGGCGAATTAGAGACTTTATCTAATAAATTCGTTCGTATTCATAAATCGTATTTAATTAATGAGGATAATATCATGACAGTCGATCCAAAAAAGAGAGAAGTCATTATGGTCAATGGAGAATCCTGCCTCGTCTCTGTTAGAAAAATGAAATTACTGAAATAAACGTTAAGGGATAATTTTATGTCGTTTAGGGAATTTTTAATAAATAATTGATTTTTCTGTTACTCTGTATATAACATTAATTGAGGAGGTTTTTACATGAAAAAATTCATTATTTATTTAGGTTTACTTGCACTAGCTTTTTCACTGAGAGGAACACTTGTTACTGCAGAAACAACAGTACATGAACACTTATTAGATTTAACAACAAGAGCACAAGTAAGAGCTTATAAATTTAGTTCAAGACCTCCTAAAGTTTATAAAGGGTGGAATTTAGTGCAAGAGAAAAAAGTAAAAGATGGATACATTGGATATTATGTCTAAGCTCTTTACTGATAAAATTTTAAGTTTCTTGTTAACTATTGGTTGTTTCTTGTTAACTATTGGTTGTATCTTGTTGTTGTGGCTTTCTTTTCTTATGTAGACATTTTCCCAAAAATTTCTCCTGTTTTCTTTTTTATCATAACGTTTATTGTGATTACCTGTTTAATATTTGTTTTGTTTAAAGAAGAAAACTAAACATCATTATATTTAATTCACAGTAAAAAAGCTTTCATAATCGAATTGAAAGTTTTTTTACTGTGAATCTATGTAACTCTCGTTAAAATAAATTGGATTTCTTCAAAAAATTAAAACATGATAAAATTTTACTAACTCTTCTTAATATAGGAAAAACATTACTATAATCATCTTTTCTTACTTAATAAAAAATACATTTATCAGTGACTTTACCCCAACTAGTATATAGACAATAAATGCTATTGGAGAAAACAAAAGTGGATATACTGGTAAAAACAGCACTTTTCTGTGGACATCAAAATTTCCAAGTACCTTTTGTTGGTGTGATGCAGTTGGAACCACTAAAAGTAAGCACCAAATAGAATATAGTAAACTTAGTCCCCCTTCATAATTTTCTAGTATATATATATCTCTAAGGCAAAAAATCAAGATAGAAATAGCTATATTAATTAAGGAAACAATCATAAAACTTTTATAGGATACACTTTCTTTTGTTTTAAAGTCAGTCCAAAATTTTCTATATGATTTCATATTTTAACTCCTAAAAATTATAAATTGTTAGAAAAATAATAGCTATTCCACACACAATAGCAGACCCATAAGCGACATCATATAAAGTAAACACATAACCTTTCCCCTGATATTCTTCCTTTTTCTGATAACTTTCTTGTACTCTTTTTAAGAAAGGTAATCCTCTCACTCCGAAGAATCCAACAAAAACTGTCAACATAATTAAAAGAATCATCGTTACTTTTATCGGTAACTCACTTCCTTGAAAAGCAACAAATAGAGCAAACACATTACAAAACAAACTTGAAAAAACAAACCAATTTTCCGCTTCTTTTGTGTCAACACTTAACTTCTTAATCATTTTTTTATCCTCCTTTATTAAGGCATCCAAAGAAATATCATAGATATCACTAATCAAAACTAAACTATTAATATCAGGTAATGTTCTTCCAGTTTCCCAGTTCGAGATTGTCTGTCGTGAAACATGGATTTTTTCTGCTACTTCCTCTTGCGTTAACTTTAAATCCTTACGTCTATTTTGTAATTTCTGTGATAATTCCATAGCGCCCTCCTTATAAATAACTGTAACGGAATAGATAATTTTTTTCAGTCAAAACACTTTATTATTCACGTATTTAAGACTATAAAGGCCTTTTACATGCCTATTTTAACAACATTTCAAATACAACATCCATCAATCCACTCTCTTTTCAAAAAAATAATCGTCATATTTTCTTGAATTGATTCTACTTTCCCAGTCTGTTTGTATCCTAATTTTGAATAAAAATGAGTTAATTTTGTTTCTTGTAAAATTGTATCCAGGAACCACTCTTTAACTGCCGGAAATTCTTTTTCAATCAACTTCATAGCTTCCGTTCCATAACCACATTCTTCATATTGAGGCAGAATCCCGATTGGACCGATTTTGGCTTGTGTTCCTTCTTCATTCGTAACAATACACGCATAGCCTATTATTTCTTCCTTTAATTTAATAAAAATAGAAATAATTTTTCTTTTTACTTTTTGCGATTAATGATGTTTCTAATTCATTAAAAGGGGAGCCCTCATCTTGGTACTTAGCATATAGTTTTTCAAAAGTTAATTTTTGAATCCGATGAATCTGAGACATTTCTTGCTCTTTGGCACTTTCTAAAAAGATCATAAACTATCACACCTATCTATTTTTATTTCATTATATCACCTTATATGTCTATCAACTCTTTTATATATAAAGAAAAAGCTCTCAGAAACATTCTGAGAACCTTACTTATTTATCTCTACACTCCTTCTTGCAGATATAGATCATTATAATTTTTAGAATTTTTTCAGAAGTTATCTTATACTCATAATATCCATCATAAAATCACCGATGTCTTTTTTATCTTTACCGAAAGTCGATGGTACATATGCTCTTTTATCATTAGATGTTATTTTGTAATTCACATCATAACTGGTATAAATTCCTACGGAGCCATGATGATCGTATAAATAGGTTATTGCTAGATCTAAATCATTGATATCATTAGTTCTATAATATTTATCGAAATTTTCTTTAGCCAGTTTTAAAAAGTAATATTGATAAGAATTATCTACAACCTCATCTCCATAAATTTCTCTCATAAAATCTTGGACTTCAAAATAATCTGGAATCATATCGTAAAAATAATAAGAACGTTGTTTCATATCACTAAAAGTACTAACATTTAAATCATTGCTATTTGTTAATGCTTTTGTTTCTACCTCCAAATCGGTTGAAGCTAATACTGTACCTGGTAAATTGAAAATAAAAATTACACATAAAACCGTTAACATTTTTCGTTTCATTTAATCTCCTACTTTCTTTAAAAGTATCTTTTTATCCTACAAATAAAAAGTACCATATTTGAAATTAAATAAAAAACCATAACTTTAGTTGTTGGCATATTTTTCACATTAAAAAGGTAACAACAGAATCAAAGAGCTAAAAAAAGCAGCCACAGGATTTTTTCCTTTTTCTCGTTGCTGTTTATAAATACTCAATCCTGAAACTAAAAATGTTAGGAATAATAAAAACAACACGACACTGAATAATAACATCTCAACCCCTCTTTCCAAAACAATCTAACTGTGTCAATTATATCATGAATAACGTAAAATTAACGTTGCTACATATTGTATCAGTGCTAAAATAGTAATGATACGTACGCTAGCTAGCATTTTTGTCTATCTAGATCGATAATGAAATCAAGGAGGTCGTAGTTATGAATATTTCGGAGGAAGTCAAAAATCAGAGATTGAAAAATAACTGGACGCAGGAACAATTGGCTGAAATGTTAAACGTTTCAAGATCCACCATTTCAAGTTGGGAGGTTGGGCGAAATTATCCTGACTTAGAAACAATCGTTGCCATCAGCGATTTATTTGGAATATCTCTAGACGAATTATTGAGAGGAGATAAGAAAATGTTAGGACAAATTACAGAAGATACCCAAGTTAGAAAAGGGCAATCAAAAAAAATTAAATATTTAATTGTTGGTCTCAGTCTTTTATTCATCAGCGTCATTATTTTAGGGTACAAAAGCATTTATAGCCAAGAGGTCACTAACTCTAGCCAAATAGAATCAATTAAGATGACAGACCGAGGAGAAATTTTAATTCAAACCAACTTGCCTTTCTATCGCAGTGTGGAAGGAACTTCTTCCTCAGTTAACGTGATGGACCCAGATATTATGGATGTTAGAATTGATAGCAAAATCGATTTAACCATGAAGAACAATGAAAATTTAGAAGTCCACCCCTATACATTCCCTAATTTGAAACAAGTTAATATCGTTAATAAATATGGGGAGACTATCAAAACGTTGGTGATTAAATAGTGATAACTAAAAGCCCTCAGTAGATTTCTGAGAGCTTTTAGTCGCTTATGAAATCAATTAGGCTTTCTAAAATCGTTAGAACCACAGATATAATAAGCATCGTGATAAATTTTATATTAACACCATCATACAACAGATTAGTTATATACAGAGAAATAAGTAATTCAAAAAAATTCATCAAAAGATGACTATCCCATGTGAGCAATAATTTAACAATATTCCCTACACATAGCTCGATGACAAATAACAGGAGTACAAATAGTAATAGAGATAAATTACTTTCGTAGGTTACCCCAACAAATTTTAAACCGCCCAACAAAGCCAAGATAATAAAAGAAAAAGGAATAAATACGAGCATAAATAATAAAACATATTTTATTATAAGAGCACCTCTTTCTTTAACGTCTTACTATTAAATCACTTTTTCCCTGTCACTAGGTACCTTCCTAGAACATATACAACAATAAACAATATTGTAAATATTTTTTGATACATATTAAATTCAAATAAGTTCGTACTAAAAATTAATGAAAATAATGTGTATATCCAAAATACAAAACCCAGTATTGCAAATCATTCACTCGTTAATTTTTTTATTCGTTCTAAATCTCCCATTGTATCTCTCCTTTTTATTTTATCCACTAACATTTATAAAACTACGTACACTCTTTATATAAATAGTACAAACTTAGGAAAAAAAATAATAAAATAAATGGCAATATTATTTGTAAACTCCCACCTTGATGTTTAACTATAAATACTAATAAAAAAGTATTTATTAACATCAACCACGATCTGTTAGCGTACATATACTTAAAAACCGCTAGATTTTGATATTTTTTACCACAGTAAAACAAAACAACTGTCAAAAATAATACACTTAAAAACATCTTCCCCACTTCACCTCATTAATAACGATTCACTTGGTCTTTTCATTTAAAAAATATAACTTTTGTGATAGTATACGACATAAGCACAAGTAAATTCAGCACTTTCTCACAAACTCAACGAATCGTTGAATTTCAGAAAGTAAGGAGTTATTCTATGAACTTTGGAAAATCAATCAAAAAGCACCGCTTAAAATTGAATAAAAGTCAAAAAGAAATTGCCTCGGAACTTCATATCACGCCTCAAACCCTCTCTAAATGGGAAACCAATAAAAGTCAGCCCAGTATCGAAGACTTGGTTGCATTAAAAGAACTTTACAATCTATCACTTGATGAAATATTGACGGAATAAAAAAGCCATCTTAGTAGAATGGCTTTTTTCGTAGTATCATAATTTTATTTTAACTAAATTTTTTTAATTATCTTTCCTGACCCCAACCATATCTCTCAAATTTTAGCCGCATCTCTTCCTCAGAACAACTACCACCTACAAAACTATCTTCAATCAAATCACTATCATGCTCTTTATCCGCACTCTTAGTATCTAAAATTAATTTCTTATCTTCCTTTATTTTCCCCATGAAATCACCTCTTTAAAATAGATTATAACAATCAAACACCCCTTCACTTTATTTTTCCTTTACCGATTTTTCACTAAAACGAATAATTCCATTCAAATAATCTTCACATTTTCAGACTAATATATAAGCATACCAACAAAACAACCCTAACAAACTTTTTCATTTTATTTACTCCTCCAAAGTAAATAAACAACTCCTTTTTTGCCTCTAGCTACTTGCTAGGGGCTTTTTTTATGCAATCCTCTCAATCAGTTGTTTCAAAACGCCTATGATATAATTACCTTAACAAATAAATGGTTTTAGAAAGGAATTTTACAATGACTATCTATGATTATTCAGCAACTTTAGACAACGGCGAAACCTACTCACTTGAAAAATATCGGGGAAAAATCGTGATTATTGTTAATACAGCAACAAAATGTGGCTTTGCTCCTCAATTTAAAGAATTAGAAGAAATCTATGCTACTTATAAGGATAAAGATGTCATTGTCCTCGGATTTCCTTCCAATCAATTCAAGCAAGAAATGACAACTGCCAGTGACGCAGCCCAAGCTTGCCAACTAAAATACGGCGTGACATTTCCTATGCATGATCTTTGTCTCGTTAACGGAGATTCCGCCCTACCACTATTTAAATACTTAGAAAAAAATAGCAAAGGCGTTCTTGGTAATAGTATCAAATGGAACTTCACTAAATTTTTGATTAACCAACAAGGAGAAGTTTTTAAACGATACGCACCTAAAGATAGCCCTAAAAATATGGTGAAAGATATTGAGACATTGTTGAACCAATAAGCAATTTCACAAAATCAAACACTCCTTTTCAAATAATCTTCACATTTTGAGGCTAATATATAAGCATACCAACAAAACAACCCTAATAAATAAACTTTTTCATTTTATTTACTCCTCCAAAGTAAATAAACAACTCCTTTTTGCTCCTAGTTTTAGCTAGGAGCTTTTTTTATTGCCAAAAACAGGTAGACAAAAAATAAGAGATCCCTTTGGTATTCCATTTAGGAATAACCAAACAGTCTCTTATTCTTAATATCATTGATTTCATCTTAAAAAAATTAATTTTAATCAAAAAATTTTTCTAACACTGTCCACCTTCATACCTAAAATTGATCAAAAACTTCTTGAAGTCTAGCTAAAAACTGACTCACATGAAACCCATCACAGGTTGCATGGTGCACTTGTACCGCTAAAGGAAGTAATCTTCGTCCATTCTCTTCCATCATTTTGCCTCCAGTAATAATCGGGGCTAAAAAGTTATCATTGTATTTAATCGATAAATCAAACCCATCAAAAGCCGTCCAAGGAATCATAGAAATGGGTAACATATTTTCTGGGTAATCTTGTTGTGGACTCATTTTAGTGGTCATTTCATACTCGCTCACCGTTTCTAGGTAGGCTCGTTGAAAGCTCTCAACACTTGTTTCCCATTTCATCCAAACACTAATAAAATTCTCACTCACTTTACTAGAAATTGTGTAGTTTGGCTCTAATTGATCCCACAAAATAAGCTCACCATTTTCAATGATTGCCACTTTGAAGCACTCAAACTCATTCACCACTTCCGTCACTTGATGAATGAATGCCGGATAAAACTTCATCTCACGTTCCTTAACTCTTTGATAAAAGTTAGTCACATCTAACTTCGTCGTTAAGCTAAAACGAGTTCCTTGAGTCATAAAAGCTTCAAAATGTTCTTTCCTATGCCACGTTTCTTGATTAATTTTTTGATACTTCATTATTTTTCCTCCTAATATTAAAACTTTGTGATATTAAGAGGCTAACTTAACTGACTTGATCATTTTTTGTCACTCCTTTAAAAATAGTTTAGCATATTTTTCTTTTTTTTCGCAAAGAATTAACTGTTCTTCCTATCTTTAATTAAAGGACCAAAAATAATTATATGAGTTATATTTCACAGTTTACTAATTTAATAACTTAAATAAGCATTTTTTTATTGACATTTTACTCATTTCCCTTTAATCTTTTATTTATAATTTTCTGACAATTTAGATAATTAAACAAATAACCTTCATTAAAAAGGAGAGATTACTATTCGTATCTTTAAAAAAGAATCTGTACAAACATTTTTAAATGCTGACGCTAACTTAACCAGAAGCTTACGAGCCAGAGACTTACTTGCTTTGGGAATCGGTGCCGTTATCGGAACCGGAATTTTCATTTTACCAGGGCATGAAGCGGCTCAACATGCTGGACCTGCCGTTGCGATTGCCTTTCTAGTCGCCGCTCTACTATCTGGACTTGTGGGTATGGCTTATGCTGAATTTTCATCTGCCATGCCTGTTGCGGGATCTGCTTATTCATTTGGTTCTGTGGTTTTCGGGGAAGTCATTGGTTGGCTACTTGGATGGGGCTTGATTTTAGAGTATTTCTTAGCCGTTTCCGCAGAAGCCACAGGATTTGCTGCTTATTTCAACAACAACGTCCTCTCTGCCTTTAACATCACCTTACCAAAAGCGCTCCAATCAGGACCTTTAGAAGGTGGAATGGTCAATATCACAGCCGTCTTAATCGTCTTTGTGGTCGCATTCATCGTGAGTAAAGGAGCAACACTTTCAAAAAACATTGAAAATGTTGCCGTAATTGTTAAGATTGCTATTATTATTTTGTTTATTGTGGTTGGTTTCTTCTATATCAACACGGACAACTATGTCCCATTTTATCCAGAAGAGTTTCACAGTGCTCCTCTTGGATTTGGTGGTATCTCAACTGCTGCTGCTACAGTTTTCTTTGCTTTTATTGGTTTTGATGCTTTAGCTTCTAACTCTGCTGAGACGATTAATCCTAAGAAAAATATGATTCGCGGAATTTTAGGCACAGTTATTGTTTCTGTTATTCTTTACGTTAGTTTCTCACTTGTTTTAACAGGTGTGGTTCACTATACAGAGTTAAACGTAGATGATCCAGCTGCCTATGCTTTAAAAGCCGTTGATTTATCTGCCTGGAATAAACTGATTTCAATCGGTGCTTTGGTTGGGATTTTCACTGCTATGATTACGATGTTTATGGGTGGATCAAGACTTGTTTACGCTCTAGGTCGTGATGGATTACTGCCTAAATCATTAGGAACGGTTGATAAAAAATACAGTGTCCCTAAAAAAGCAATTATCTTAGCAACAGTGGTTCAAGCCTTCTTTGCTGGGATGGTTCCTTTAACTGACTTAGCTTCATTGATTAATGCAGGAACACTTCTTGCCTTTGTCTTCATCTCATTTGGGATTATTCCTTTAAGAAAAAGAAAAGACATTCCAAACGATGGCTTCAAAATGCCGCTTTATCCAGTTCTACCAATCGTTGCCAGTCTCTTTAGTATTTACTTCATCATCATGTTACCAAGCTTTACTAAAGTAGCCGTAACCATTTGGATGATTATCGGCTTAGTCTTTTACCTAAGTTATGGATTAAGACATTCTAAGTTACAGAAAAGATAAAGGTGGATAAAAAGTCGTTTTGCTCCGAGCAACTGGAGGTAATAAAGAACAATTGGCTTTTTCAATTGATCGTTATTAGTGAAGTTGTTGAAGGAGCAGACTTTTTATCCCCGACTATAAAAAGAGGATGACCAAAAATTTTGGTCATCCTCTTTTCTATTTTAATTATTTAAAAGTTTTAAAACGATCTGCATCGTTCATGTATTCTTTTTCGCCAGCAGGTGTTTCGATTGAACCAAATGGCATTTGTGCTCTTAATTTCCAAGAAGCTGGGATTTCCCATTCTTTAGCAACAGCATCGTCGATTAATGGGTTGTAATGTTGTAAGCTTGCTCCAATATTTTCTTCAGCTAATGCAGTCCAAACGTTGGCTTGAGTTAAACCACTTGCTTGTTCTGACCAGATTGGGAAGTTATCTGCATATAAAGCGAATTGTTCTTGTAATGATTTCACAACATCCATGTCTTCAAAGAAAAGAATTGATCCTTTACCTGCTGCAAAGCTTTTTAATTTAGCTTGAGTTCCTTCAAATGCTTCTGCTGGAGTAACTACTTTTAATGCATCTTCAGTGATGCTCCATAATTTTTGGTTAGATTCTCCAAAAAGAATAACCACACGTTGTGTTTGAGAGTTGAATGATGATGGTGATTCTCTAACAACTTCTTTAATTAAGTTTTCTACTTCTGTTTCAGATAAAGAGATATTTTCTCCTAAATGGTAAATTGAACGACGATTTTTTAATGCTGTAATAAAGTTAGACATATATTTCACTTTCCTTTTCGTTTTTAAGTTTTATTGTTTTGTTAATAAAGCAATAATAACAGCTAACTTTTAGTTAGTAAAATAATATGCTCACTTTTTGTAAGTTTTTTAATTTGCTTGATATTTCTTTAAGCCAGGAATATTTAACATGATGCATAAACTAATAATGTAGATAACTGAAAGGAACATCACAACCACTGTTAGTGAATAATTATCCATTAAGAAACCAATCACGACTGACGAAAAACCACCAATGGCACGTCCCACATTCATAATAAAGTTATTAGCTGTGGCTCTAATTTCTGTTGGGTATAAGAAACTAATGATTGCACCGTATCCACCGTACATTCCGTTAATAAAGTAACCTACCACAACCGCTGCTAAAAGTAATGACCATTGTCCTTTAGCTAGAGTTAATAAGTACACTGACAAGGCTGAAGCGATTAAGAATAAACCAAATGACAAACGAGGTCCTAATTTATCCATAATTGTTCCAAAAGTTAACATCCCTAGTGACATTCCGAAAATTGTACTAATCATCCATAATGATGAACCTGATACTGATAATCCTAATTGTTTTTGCATAATCGACGGTAACCAGTTCATCAAACCAAAGTAGCCTGCGATTTGAACTGTTACCATTAAAGAAAGCCCAACTGTTTGCCAAGTCGTTTTAACATCTTTAAACAATAAACCAAACTTCGCTTTGTCCCCGTCTTCTTTTAATTCTGAAAAATCTTCTGGCTCTTTTAAATCTTTTCTAATTACTAACACTAGTAAAACGGGTAACACACCAATCACATAAAGCATTTTCCAACCAAACACTGGAATGATTAATGAGGCCAAAATCGCTGCCATGATTGCACCAACCTGTCCTCCAATGGCTACAACTGACGTGGCACGAGCCAAGTGTTTCTTATTAAATGTTTCAGAAACAAGAGACATACACGCCCCGTACTCACCACCAGCACCAATCCCTGCGATAAAGCGGAATAAGTAAATCCAGTAAATATTGCTAGCAAACATCATCAAGAGTGATGCCACTGAGAATGTGATAACAGTGTAAGAAAAAATCTTCACACGACCAAACTTATCGGCTAAAAGCCCAAAAAAAATACCACCCACAAGCATACCTAAATTGGTGATAGTTGATATAAAACCAGCTTGAACGCTAGTAACATTTAATGATGTAATAATTGATGATAAAGAAAAAGCTAAAAACATGATATCCATATTTTCCAAACCAATTCCTGCTGCTGTTGAGACTAAAACTTTACGTTGATATTTCGACACAATCCATCTTCCCCTTTTTTTCCATTTTTACTATTAAAGCACAGTTCAAATTAGAATAAAAGACAAAAATAATATGATAGTCTATTTTCTTTTAAATGTTAAATTAGGAGTATTAGGCAAAAAAGAAAGTTTCGGTTATTTTATCCTCTATCTTTTTTACAATCAAACGAATAAAAAAGTTAAATCTATTTATTTTGTTATTTTTACCCAAAGATCTAAAACAAAACACTCATTAATATTTAATATAAGCGTGATGAAAAAGGCGCTTAACTCCAAGCAACTGGAGGAAAAAAATTTGGCGTATGTCTACGAATAAACGGTGCCACAGACGTAACTTCAACAGGAATAAAAAGGAACTCTCAAAAATTTTAAAAGCAATTTCCGTGAGTTCCTTCTTTTTTTATATACTCTCTCTCCATCTCAACAATCGTCTTTCAAGTAAGTCAATTCCTAAAAACAACAGAAAAGCGACTGCACTTAACACTAAAATACCACTATACATATCTAAATAATCCAATCGACCCCAAGCATCCATTACAAAATATCCCAAACCAAATTGCGTCCCATAAACCTCTGTAAAGAAAAGAATTGCAATCGCCGTTCCTAAAGCAATTCGAATCGCACTTAAAATCGACGCCACACCAGCTGGTAATGTAATCTCTACAAATTGCTGCCATGAACTGGCTCCAAGGACTTGCAGATTTTTATAATAACTCTCAGGAATCGCCTTAATTCCATCTCGCACAGATAAAATTACCTGAAACACCACAATCAAGGTAATCAAAATAATTTTAGATAGATTCCCTAAACCAAACAACAACATGATAATCGGCAGTAGCGCAATCTTAGGAATCGGATAAGTCAGGTAAACAATCGGATCAAGCAAACGATTCATGATTTCCACACGTCCCATTAAAAGACCAATACCAAAACCAAGAACCACAGCAATCAACATGCCCCAAAATAGGCGAACCAAGCTATTATAAACGTGTAATCCTAAGTTACCCATATCCATTTGAAAAAGATGCTGATAGACAGCCACAGGACTCGGAAGCATCTCTTGCTTCAAGCTCCAACTAGCTAAAGCCCACAAACCATTTAAGATTAAGAAAGCAAGTAGCGCGTGAAGTCCTCTATTTTTCTTTGTCATGCTCGGTCAACACCTCTCTTATCTCTTGAATGGTTTGATAGAAGGAGTCACTCAAACGTTTCTCCTCGAGAGGTAATGAAAAACTTGGATTATCCCATATCTTAACTATCTCCCCAGGTTTTCCTGATAATAAAGCAATTTTACTTCCTAAGAAAACCGCCTCTTCCACATCATGAGTAATCACAATCGTTGGTGCTTGGCGTTTCTGCCATTCACTTAAAAACAACGTCTGCATCTTTTCACGTGTAATAGCATCGAGAGCTGAAAATGGCTCATCCAGTAAATATAAATCTGAATTCATGACCATCGCCCTGGCAATCGACACCCGTTGTTGTTGCCCTCCACTAAGTTGGTGTGGGTATTTTTTTAGCAACTCGCCTAGACCAAGCTCCGAAACTAATTTTTCAAAAGTTTCTTTCTCCGTTGCTACTTTTCCTCTAATCTTCAATCCCATATTAATATTATCTGCCACCGTTTTCCAGGGTAATAATCCGTAGTTTTGAGGAATCCAACCAATCGTTTGTTTCTTCGTATCCACTTTTTGACCATTCAGTAAAATATCTCCTGAAACAATCGGATGTAAATTGGTAATACTATTAATCAACGTTGATTTTCCCGTCCCACTCGGACCAATCAATGCCAAAATATCTGTTTCTCTAACGCCTAAATCAATGTTTTTTAAGACCACTTGCTCATGGTAAGCAGTGGTCATTTTTTTAATTTCTAACATGAGTTAATCCTTTAATAATGGACTTAAAATATCTGATGACTTAAATTCTTTTTTATAAATCCCTTGCTCTTTAGACCAATTAAACGCATTGGTTAATTGCTCTTCCTCAATTTGTTTAGCATGAGTATACTCAGGTAATTTCACTTGGTCTTTAATTTCATCTGTAAAACCAATTTTTTCTTTCAAGACATCATAGTAATCATCTAATTTGTGCTCATTAATGTAGTCCACACCTTTGTTATAACCACGATAGAAAGCTTCGACTGCCTCTTTATTATCTTTTAAACTCTCAGCTGTAAAGCCAAAAATAGTGGCATGAATTCCCATCTCATTACTATTTCCTAATTCTCTCAACCCATTAGCAAGACCAATCGTTCTAAAAGGCTCAGGAACAACCGTGGCATCAAGCTTTTGATTTTTAACTAACTCAATTCTAACCGGAATTTGAGGCACTTCTTCGTAGCCCACTTTGCTTGGGTCGATGTTTTCCTTTTTCAGGGCTTCATTTAAAAAGTAGTAAGGTGCTTGATTTTTCAAATGACCCACTTTTTTACCTTCTAAATCTGCTAAACTTTTAATCTCGTCATTTCCAGTTAAAATCGAAAAATTACCAGTCGATTGACTCACCACTTTGACATCCAATCCACCTTGTAGATATGTGCTTAAAGCGATTAAATCCGTATTCGCACCATCTAAATTACCACTTGATAGCGCCGCATCACGATCTTTAGGTGATTTGAAACTTTGTAAATCCAAATCCAATCCTTCTTCTTTAAAGAAACCTTTTTTATCCGCAATATAAACAGGTAAACTATCCACTGCTGGCATAGTTCCTACACTAAGAGATAAGTTTTTTTCCTCTTTTTTATCTTTTGTAGACTCTTTTGCTGGTTTTTCAGTTCCACAACTTACTAACACGACTGACATAGCAGCCAAAAGACCTAACAACACTGTACTTTTCTTCATTTATTCCAATCTCCTTATACATTTTTTTAATGAATCACTTTGTTTAAAATACCACAAACTAGACTTTTTTTCTAGGAAGGCTTTATTTAAGAACTTATAAAAAACAATTTATTCCCTCTATTTTGACACTATCTTTACTTTCAATTCATAAAGTAATAAAATAAATATAAGACTCATGCTTTATTATAAGCAAATAAATTAAAATTTCCCCACATTGAGGTGACAAAATGGATTTTATTAAACAATATAAATTTGAAGTAGCAGGACTTGTGGCGGGGCTCATTATGCTCATCGTCGGCTTAGTTTCTGGAACAGAGATTGTCCTATTCAAGATGGATGGCTTCTACTTTTTCATGTTCGG
This sequence comes from Vagococcus hydrophili, assembly GCF_011304195.1. NCBI lineage: Bacteria > Bacillati > Bacillota > Bacilli > Lactobacillales > Enterococcaceae > Vagococcus > Vagococcus hydrophili. Next base: position 921,737 of record NZ_CP049887.1, read on the forward strand.
CATCCTTTTTATTATTGGCTGTGCCGGCTCAATTATTTCAAAACAAAAAGAAGCAAAAAAAGAACAGGCAGACTAACATTCATTAGTCGACCTGTTTTTTTCTTACTCTTTTGAAACATTTTTATAGTACGGACTACCTAAAGCTCGGTACACTAACCCTTTCACATCTGGCTTCACTAAGAAGCTCTCACTACTTTGGTAAAGCGGTGTGTAAGGTAATTCTTTCATCATTTCCTTATGAGCTTCAATCAATGTTTCCCAACGTTTCTCATTGTCATTAGAATAAGTTGTTGATGACTCTTCTAATAACTTCGCGTAAGTTGGATTTTCCCACTTACCATAATTCTGAACCGTTCCAGTGTTAGCAAGTTGTAAGAAATCATAAGGATCGCCAAACGTCGCTGCCCAACCAGCAAGCACCACATCGAAATCTCCTTTTGACATCTTATCTAAACGATTGGCAAAAGGAACCGTTGTGACATTCACTTTCAAGCCCTTAAGTTCCGTTTCAAGTGTCCCTTGTAAATATTCCGCTGTCTTCTTCGCCAAATCCGTATCAGAAGCCAACAAATTAAACTCTAGCTTTTCATTGCCTAATTCTTTCTTAGCTTTTTCCCAAGCAGCTTTCGCCTCTTTTTCATCACTCTTAAAGAGTTGACCTGATTCTTTCGCAAAATCTTTTCCTGTTTTCGGATTAACAATTCCAGTTGGAACAAATCCATCGATTTTCTTAGAACCATCCCCTAAGATGCTTGTTACTAGTTGTTCCGAATCAATAGCATACGTAATGGCTTCACGCACATTTTTATTTGCCACTAATTTATTTTTGAGATTATATTGCAAGTAATAAGTTGACGGATACTCACGTAACACTAAATCTTTGTTATCTGCTTGCTGCTGCGCAAATTCACCCTTCACTTGAATAATATCCACTTCGTTGGCTTGGAACATGTTTAAACTCGTGCCATTTTCCTTCACTACTTGAACGTCGATTTCATCTAGCTTAATGTTTTTAGCTTCACGGTACTGGTCATTTTTAACATATTTCCATGAAATATTCGTACCATCCCAGCCCTCTAATTTAAATGCCCCATTGTAAATTAAATTTTCACTACTTGTTGCGTATTTATCACCTTTTTCCTCCACCGTCTTTTGATGTTGCGGATAGAACGTCGGTTTAGCTAGTAAAGAACTCAAGTAAGGAATCGGATGATCTAACTCAATTTCTAAGGTGTAATCATCTTTAGCTTTCACTCCTAATTCAGTTGGTGCCTTCTCACCTTTTTTGATTGCCTCGTAATTTTTAAATCCTTCAAACAAATGAGCATACTCAGAAGCCGTCTTCGGATCCGCTGAGCGTTGCCATGAATAAACAAAATCATGAGCCGTCACAGGATCTCCATTACTCCATTTACCGTCTTCTTTCAACTCAATTGTATATTTTTTTCCATCATCTGTAGGTTCAACAACAGCCTTAGCCAAAGCCGGCTGACTCGTGCTATCATCCGCAAACTCATATAACCCTTCCATTACCTGACTAATCGCAGAAAAACTCACCACATCTGTTGCCTTAGATAAATCCATCGAAGGCAACTCTGCAGACTCCACAACTTTTAAGGTTTGACGCTCTGTCTTACTCTCTTTTTTAGTGCTCTTCTTATCCTTTGACTCCTCATTATTACCACAAGCCACCAGTAACGTTAAAGACCCTACCATCATCCCTTGAACCATTCGCTTCATTTTCATCCCTTGTTTCCCCCTTTTTTACATTAAAATATAATTAGAAATATTAGAATTTGATAATAATATTATCTGTGTTCTTTATTAAAGTCAAGAAAATTACCATAACATTTGTCAAAAAACATAAAATATCGTATATTAAACTTAACAAAACTTATAAATACTTAAACAAACAAGAATGAAACTTAAATATAATTAAAGAGGTGATCAGATGAATCAAGACGAAAGACTCATCCAAACGATTCAATTATTAGAAGAAAAGAAACAAATCAAGCAGGAAGAATTAATGAATTACTTTAACATTTCAAAAGATACTGCCAGACGAGATATCTTAAAGTTACTAGAACAAGACCTAGCTGAACGAACAAAAGGAGGTATTAAACTTCCCGTCATCAAACAACAACTGACCGATTACCAAAACCGACTAATTACTCACAGCTTTGAAAAAGAAACACTCACAAAAAAGGCTCACCACTTGATTCAAGAAAACCAAACAATCTGGTTAGATGTATCCACAACCGTTGAGCTACTGGGAAAAGAAAAAACATTTAATAATACCCTTTTTGTGACTAATTCTGTGGATAACGCGGTTCGTTATTCAGAAAACAAAAACAACGTTTATCTATTGAGCGGTTATTACCAACCAGACTCACACTTATTAACAGGTCCTATGATTATTTCTCAACTTAACCATTTTCATTTCGATATCGCCTTTATCGGAGCAAGTGGTGTCTCAAAAGAAGGCATCTTTTTTGATGAATTAGATGACCTTGAGCTTCATCAACAACTAAAACAACAAGCTAAAAAAGTAGTCTTACTAGTAGATAGCACCAAAATAAATCAAACAACTTCCTTTAAAATAAACTGGGAAAATATTGATCTGCTCGTTACAAATCAAACTCTGCCAAACGAAATTCAAAATGAATTACTAGAACACAATATTCAAATCATTTCAGAATAGGAGAAACAATCATGCAAACACTTTTAAAACAAGCAACAATTATCAACAACAACAAAGAACAACTTGTGGATATTATCATTGAGAATCAACTTATTAAAAACATATCCACAGCTTCAGAAGAAATTAACCCAGAAAATTTTGATCACATCATTAACCTTGAAAAACAACTACTTATTCCAGGAATGATTGACGTTCACATTCACGGAGCTAATCATTACGACATGATGGACGGCACAACTAAAAGTATTCAAGAAGTATCAAAGAAATGTTTAGAAACAGGCTGCACAGGTTTTTTAGTCACCTCAGTCACTTCATCATTGGAACAACTTTTAAACATGATCGCAGCAACTAAAAAAGTCATTGGAAAAGAAGAAGGAGCAAAAATTCTCGGTATCCATTTAGAAGGACCTTACCTTAATCCAATTAAAAAAGGGATGCAAGATCCCAATTACCTACGCTTACCAGACCTAACTGAAATCAAAAATATCGTAGAACAAGCTGAAGGTCTCATCAAGATGGTCACCATTGCTCCAGAACTACCGGGAACTGATGAAGTCATTGATTACTTAATCGCACAAAATATCGTGGTTGCAGCCGGACACACAAATGCAACGTATGAAGAAGCCCAAGATGCTTTCAATCGCGGCATTAATCATATCACTCACTGTTGTAATGCCATGCCAGCCATTCACCATAGATCTCCAGGAATTACTACAGCAGCTTTAGAAGATGACCGAGTAAGCATTCAAGCAATAATAGACAATGTACATTTACATCCTGGAATGGTCCGATTAATGCATAAAACAAAACAAGCCAATAATATGGTCTTAATCACAGACGCTCTTCAAGCAATGGGCGTAGGCGATGGACATTATCATTTCGGTGGACATGAGGTTACAGTTAAAGAAGGGATTGCCACACTTAAAGATGGAACACTCGCATCTAGTACAGTGACCATGAACCAAGCCTTAAAAATTAGCACTGAAATGGGAATTCCTTTAGGAGATAGTATCGAAATGGCAGCTAAAACACCTTCTAATCTACTATCATGTCCTACAATAGGGGTTATTCAAGAAGGTTATGATGCAGATCTAATAGCTCTTGACGAAAACTTTAATGTTTCACAAATATTCCTAAAAGGGATTAAAAAATAAAAAGAAAGCAGCCCGAATCAATTGAGATTTGGTCTGCTTTCTTTAGCATAAATTGTGCATTTTTTCCAAAAAAAAAACGCGTACAGCATGGCGACGTCCTACTCTCACAAGGGGAAACCCCTCACTACCCTCGGCGCTAAGAAACTTAACTTCTGTGTTCGGCATGGGAACAGGTGTATCCTTCTTGCCATCATCGCCACACTTACGTGCGTTTTATTTAATTGAGTGATTGTTCACTCAAAACTGAATGTTTTAGTTAGACATCTTTTTTTACTTCACCGTTTTTCTTTGGTTAAGTCCTCGATCGATTAGTACTAGTCCGCTCCGTACATCACTGCACTTCCACTCCTAGCCTATCTACCTGATCATCTTTCAGGGATCTTACTTTCTTAAAGAAATGGGAAATCTCATCTTGAGGGGGCTTCACGCTTAGATGCTTTCAGCGTTTATCCCTTCCACACATAGCTACCCAGCAATGCCCTTGGCAGAACAACTGGTACACCAGAGGTGTGTCCATCCCGGTCCTCTCGTACTAAGGACAGCTCCTCTCAAATTTCCAACGCCCGCGACGGATAGGGACCGAACTGTCTCACGACGTTCTGAACCCAGCTCGCGTGCCGCTTTAATGGGCGAACAGCCCAACCCTTGGGACCGACTACAGCCCCAGGATGCGACGAGCCGACATCGAGGTGCCAAACCTCCCCGTCGATGTGAACTCTTGGGGGAGATAAGCCTGTTATCCCCAGGGTAGCTTTTATCCGTTGAGCGATGGCCCTTCCATGCGGAACCACCGGATCACTAAGCCCGACTTTCGTCCCTGCTCGAGTTGTAGCTCTCGCAGTCAAGCTCCCTTATGCCTTTGCACTCTACGAATGATTTCCAACCATTCTGAGGGAACCTTTGGGCGCCTCCGTTACTTTTTAGGAGGCGACCGCCCCAGTCAAACTGTCCATCTGACACTGTCTCCCGCCACGATAAGTGGCGCGGGTTAGAATGGTCATAACACAAGGGTAGTATCCCACCAATGCCTCCCTCGAGACTAGCGTCCCGAGCTCTACGGCTCCTACCTATCCTGTACATGTGTTACAAACATTCAATATCAAACTACAGTAAAGCTCCATGGGGTCTTTCCGTCCTGTCGCGGGTAACCTGCATCTTCACAGGTACTAAAATTTCACCGAGTCTCTCGTTGAGACAGTGCCCAAATCGTTACGCCTTTCGTGCGGGTCGGAACTTACCCGACAAGGAATTTCGCTACCTTAGGACCGTTATAGTTACGGCCGCCGTTTACTGGGGCTTCAATTCTGAGCTTCGCTACTAGCTAACCCATCCTCTTAACCTTCCAGCACCGGGCAGGCGTCAGCCCCTATACGTCATCTTTCGATTTTGCAGAGACCTGTGTTTTTGATAAACAGTCGCTTGGGCCTATTCACTGCGGCTGAACTTGCGTTCAGCACCCCTTCTCCCTAAGTTACGGGGTCATTTTGCCGAGTTCCTTAACGAGAGTTCTCTCGCTCACCTTAGGATTCTCTCCTCGACTACCTGTGTCGGTTTGCGGTACGGGCCGTTTGTTTCTAACTAGAAGCTTTTCTTGGCAGTGTGATATTAAGACTTCGGTACTAAATTTCCCTCCTCATCACAACTTGTCCTTAGAGGTAAAAGCATTTGACTCTTACCAAGACTTGTTGCTTGAACGCACATATCCAACAGTGCGATCTTGTAACCTACTGCGTCCCTCCATTGTTCAAACAAAACAAACGGGTACAGGAATCTCAACCTGTTATCCATCGCCTACGCCTATCGGCCTCAGCTTAGGTCCCGACTAACCCTGGGAGGACGAGCCTTCCCCAGGAAACCTTAGTCATTCGGTGGACAGGATTCTCACCTGTCTTTCGCTACTCATACCGGCATTCTCACTTCTAAGCGCTCCACCAGTCCTTACGATCTAGCTTCAACGCCCTTAGAACGCTCTCCTACCATAGAACCTAAGTTCTATCCACAGCTTCGGTAATATGTTTAGCCCCGGTACATTTTCGGCGCAAGGGCACTCGACTAGTGAGCTATTACGCACTCTTTAAATGGTGGCTGCTTCTGAGCCAACATCCTAGTTGTTTGTGCACCCTCACATCCTTTTCCACTTAACATATATTTGGGGACCTTAGCTGGTGGTCTGGGCTGTTTCCCTTTCGACAATGGATCTTATCACTCACTGTCTGACTCCCGGACATAAATGAATGGCATTCGGAGTTTATCTGAATTCGGTAACCCGAGACGGGCCCCTAGTCCAAACAGTGCTCTACCTCCATCATTCTAATTCCGAGGCTAGCCCTAAAGCTATTTCGGAGAGAACCAGCTATCTCCAAGTTCGTTTGGAATTTCTCCGCTACCCACACCTCATCCCCGCACTTTTCAACGTACGTGGGTTCGGTCCTCCAGTGCGTTTTACCGCACCTTCAACCTGGACATGGGTAGGTCACTTGGTTTCGGGTCTACGACTACATACTCACTCGCCCTATTCAGACTCGCTTTCGCTACGGCTCCGCTTCTTCAGCTTAACCTCGCATGCAATCGTAACTCGCCGGTTCATTCTGCAAAAGGCACGCCATCACCCATTAACGGGCTCTGACTTTTTGTAGGCACACGGTTTCAGGTTCTATTTCACTCCCCTTCCGGGGTGCTTTTCACCTTTCCCTCACGGTACTGGTACACTATCGGTCACTAGAGAGTATTTAGCCTTGGGAGATGGTCCTCCCGGATTCCGACGGAATTTCTCGTGTTCCGCCGTACTCAGGATACTCATAGGTGTGTTGTCAATTTCGTCTACGGGGCTTTTACCCGCTCCGGCTGACCTTTCCAGGTCGATTCGACTATCCACAACAGCTACCACAGCTGAGTCCTACAACCCCAACAAGCAAGCTTGTTGGTTTGGGCTGTTTCCGTTTCGCTCGCCGCTACTAAGGAAATCGATTTTTCTTTCTCTTCCTGCAGGTACTTAGATGTTTCAGTTCTCTGCGTCTACCTCTAACAAGCTATGTATTCACTTGAAAGTAACATCCTATAAAAGATGCTGGGTTCCCCCATTCGGAAATCTCTGGATCATAGCTTACTTACAGCTCCCCAAAGCATATCGGAGTTAGTCCCGTCCTTCATCGGCTTCTAGTGCCAAGGCATCCACCGTGCGCCCTTATTCACTTAACCTTTTTCTAACCTAATGGTTAGACTTTGTTTATTTAAATCAACTAGCGATAGCTAATTTAAATAATATTTTATGTATCACAATTTTAATAATAAAACTGATCAACTCGGTGTGTTAAAAAAAATGTTGATGTCTAACTTCAACTATCCAGTTTTCAATGAACAATGTTTCTGAGAGTAAACCTCTCAAAACTAAACAAAGTAAGTACAACCATGTGATTTCCGTAATATTCCTTAGAAAGGAGGTGATCCAGCCGCACCTTCCGATACGGCTACCTTGTTACGACTTCACCCCAATCATCTATCCCACCTTAGGCGGCTGGCTCCTAAAAGGTTACCTCACCGACTTTGGGTGTTACAAACTCTCGTGGTGTGACGGGCGGTGTGTACAAGGCCCGGGAACGTATTCACCGTGGCATGCTGATCCACGATTACTAGCGATTCCGGCTTCATGTAGGCGAGTTGCAGCCTACAATCCGAACTGAGAACGGCTTTAAGAGATTAGCTAAACCTCGCGGTCTCGCAACTCATTGTACCGTCCATTGTAGCACGTGTGTAGCCCAGGTCATAAGGGGCATGATGATTTGACGTCATCCCCACCTTCCTCCGGTTTGTCACCGGCAGTCTTGCTAGAGTGCCCAACTAAATGATGGCAACTAACAATAAGGGTTGCGCTCGTTGCGGGACTTAACCCAACATCTCACGACACGAGCTGACGACAACCATGCACCACCTGTCACTTTGTCCCCGAAGGGAAAGCTCTATCTCTAGAGTGGTCAAAGGATGTCAAGACCTGGTAAGGTTCTTCGCGTTGCTTCGAATTAAACCACATGCTCCACCGCTTGTGCGGGCCCCCGTCAATTCCTTTGAGTTTCAACCTTGCGGTCGTACTCCCCAGGCGGAGTGCTTAATGCGTTAACTGCAGCACTGAAGGGCGGAAACCCTCCAACACTTAGCACTCATCGTTTACGGCGTGGACTACCAGGGTATCTAATCCTGTTTGCTCCCCACGCTTTCGAGCCTCAGCGTCAGTTACAGACCAGAGAGTCGCCTTCGCCACTGGTGTTCCTCCATATATCTACGCATTTCACCGCTACACATGGAATTCCACTCTCCTCTTCTGCACTCAAGTCCTCCAGTTTCCAATGACCTTCCTCGGTTGAGCCGAGGGCTTTCACATCAGACTTAAAAGACCGCCTGCGCTCGCTTTACGCCCAATAAATCCGGACAACGCTTGCCACCTACGTATTACCGCGGCTGCTGGCACGTAGTTAGCCGTGGCTTTCTGGTTAGATACCGTCAAGGCGGGAGCAGTTACTCTCCCACTTGTTCTTCTCTAACAACAGAGTTTTACGATCCGAAAACCTTCTTCACTCACGCGGCGTTGCTCGGTCAGACTTTCGTCCATTGCCGAAGATTCCCTACTGCTGCCTCCCGTAGGAGTCTGGGCCGTGTCTCAGTCCCAGTGTGGCCGATCACCCTCTCAGGTCGGCTATGCATCACGGTCTTGGTAGGCCATTACCCCACCAACTAACTAATGCAGCGCGGGCCCATCCAACAGTGACACCCGAAAGCGTCTTTTATTATTCTCCCATGCGGGAAAACAAATTATGCGGTATTAGCACCTGTTTCCAAGTGTTATCCCCCTCTGTTGGGCAGGTTGCCCACGTGTTACTCACCCGTCCGCCACTCTCTGATTTTCGGTGGAGCAAGCTCCGGTGAAAATCAAAGCGTTCGACTTGCATGTATTAGGCACGCCGCCAGCGTTCGTCCTGAGCCAGGATCAAACTCTCAATAAAAGTTGATTAACATCTTGCGATGTTTAGCTCATTAATTTTAAAACTTGCTAGCGAATGTTATTTCACTAAATATGGTTTGTTTCTACTAAGTAGAAACGCCCTATCACATTTGGTTTGTCTTACTTTGTTTAGTTTTCAAAGGTCTAATCTGTGTTGCTTTAACAACTTTTATATCATACCAAGTTGTCAGAAGATTGTCAACACTTTTTAAAAATATTTTTTAAAGAATTTTTTTCTTTAAAATCGGGAAGACAGGATTCGAACCTGCGACCCCTTGGTCCCAAACCAAGTGCTCTACCAAGCTGAGCTACTTCCCGTATCATTCTTAAAAACGCGCCCAAGAGGAGTCGAACCCCTAACCTTCTGATCCGTAGTCAGACACTCTATCCAATTGAGCTATGGGCGCTTGTAAAAATATTATTAAAATGCCGAGGACCGGAATCGAACCGGTACGGTGATCACTCACCGCAGGATTTTAAGTCCTGTGCGTCTGCCAGTTCCGCCACCCCGGCTAAGAACTCATAAAAGCGGAAGACGAGGTTCGAACTCGCGACCCCCACCTTGGCAAGGTGATGTTCTACCACTGAACTACTTCCGCTTATTTAAAGTGCCGGCTAAAGGAGTTGAACCCTCGACCCTCTGATTACAAATCAGATGCTCTACCAACTGAGCTAAGCCGGCTTATTTTTTACAAAAAAAATGACCCGTACTGGGCTCGAACCAGTGACCCTCTGATTAAAAGTCAGATGCTCTACCAACTGAGCTAACGAGTCGTCATTCTTTAAAATGGAGGTTAACGGGATCGAACCGCTGACCCCCTGCTTGTAAGGCAGGTGCTCTCCCAGCTGAGCTAAACCTCCGAATAAAAAAAACGCGTACAGCATGGCGACGTCCTACTCTCACAAGGGGAAACCCCTCACTACCCTCGGCGCTAAGAAACTTAACTTCTGTGTTCGGCATGGGAACAGGTGTATCCTTCTTGCCATCATCGCCACACTTACGTGCGTTTTATTTAATTGAGTGATTGTTCACTCAAAACTGAATGTTTTAGTTAGACATCTTTTTTTACTTCACCGTTTTTCTTTGGTTAAGTCCTCGATCGATTAGTACTAGTCCGCTCCGTACATCACTGCACTTCCACTCCTAGCCTATCTACCTGATCATCTTTCAGGGATCTTACTTTCTTAAAGAAATGGGAAATCTCATCTTGAGGGGGGCTTCACGCTTAGATGCTTTCAGCGTTTATCCCTTCCACACATAGCTACCCAGCAATGCCCTTGGCAGAACAACTGGTACACCAGAGGTGTGTCCATCCCGGTCCTCTCGTACTAAGGACAGCTCCTCTCAAATTTCCAACGCCCGCGACGGATAGGGACCGAACTGTCTCACGACGTTCTGAACCCAGCTCGCGTGCCGCTTTAATGGGCGAACAGCCCAACCCTTGGGACCGACTACAGCCCCAGGATGCGACGAGCCGACATCGAGGTGCCAAACCTCCCCGTCGATGTGAACTCTTGGGGGAGATAAGCCTGTTATCCCCAGGGTAGCTTTTATCCGTTGAGCGATGGCCCTTCCATGCGGAACCACCGGATCACTAAGCCCGACTTTCGTCCCTGCTCGAGTTGTAGCTCTCGCAGTCAAGCTCCCTTATGCCTTTGCACTCTACGAATGATTTCCAACCATTCTGAGGGAACCTTTGGGCGCCTCCGTTACTTTTTAGGAGGCGACCGCCCCAGTCAAACTGTCCATCTGACACTGTCTCCCGCCACGATAAGTGGCGCGGGTTAGAATGGTCATAACACAAGGGTAGTATCCCACCAATGCCTCCCTCGAGACTAGCGTCCCGAGCTCTACGGCTCCTACCTATCCTGTACATGTGTTACAAACATTCAATATCAAACTACAGTAAAGCTCCATGGGGTCTTTCCGTCCTGTCGCGGGTAACCTGCATCTTCACAGGTACTAAAATTTCACCGAGTCTCTCGTTGAGACAGTGCCCAAATCGTTACGCCTTTCGTGCGGGTCGGAACTTACCCGACAAGGAATTTCGCTACCTTAGGACCGTTATAGTTACGGCCGCCGTTTACTGGGGCTTCAATTCTGAGCTTCGCTACTAGCTAACCCATCCTCTTAACCTTCCAGCACCGGGCAGGCGTCAGCCCCTATACGTCATCTTTCGATTTTGCAGAGACCTGTGTTTTTGATAAACAGTCGCTTGGGCCTATTCACTGCGGCTGAACTTGCGTTCAGCACCCCTTCTCCCTAAGTTACGGGGTCATTTTGCCGAGTTCCTTAACGAGAGTTCTCTCGCTCACCTTAGGATTCTCTCCTCGACTACCTGTGTCGGTTTGCGGTACGGGCCGTTTGTTTCTAACTAGAAGCTTTTCTTGGCAGTGTGATATTAAGACTTCGGTACTAAATTTCCCTCCTCATCACAACTTGTCCTTAGAGGTAAAAGCATTTGACTCTTACCAAGACTTGTTGCTTGAACGCACATATCCAACAGTGCGATCTTGTAACCTACTGCGTCCCTCCATTGTTCAAACAAAACAAACGGGTACAGGAATCTCAACCTGTTATCCATCGCCTACGCCTATCGGCCTCAGCTTAGGTCCCGACTAACCCTGGGAGGACGAGCCTTCCCCAGGAAACCTTAGTCATTCGGTGGACAGGATTCTCACCTGTCTTTCGCTACTCATACCGGCATTCTCACTTCTAAGCGCTCCACCAGTCCTTACGATCTAGCTTCAACGCCCTTAGAACGCTCTCCTACCATAGAACCTAAGTTCTATCCACAGCTTCGGTAATATGTTTAGCCCCGGTACATTTTCGGCGCAAGGGCACTCGACTAGTGAGCTATTACGCACTCTTTAAATGGTGGCTGCTTCTGAGCCAACATCCTAGTTGTTTGTGCACCCTCACATCCTTTTCCACTTAACATATATTTGGGGACCTTAGCTGGTGGTCTGGGCTGTTTCCCTTTCGACAATGGATCTTATCACTCACTGTCTGACTCCCGGACATAAATGAATGGCATTCGGAGTTTATCTGAATTCGGTAACCCGAGACGGGCCCCTAGTCCAAACAGTGCTCTACCTCCATCATTCTAATTCCGAGGCTAGCCCTAAAGCTATTTCGGAGAGAACCAGCTATCTCCAAGTTCGTTTGGAATTTCTCCGCTACCCACACCTCATCCCCGCACTTTTCAACGTACGTGGGTTCGGTCCTCCAGTGCGTTTTACCGCACCTTCAACCTGGACATGGGTAGGTCACTTGGTTTCGGGTCTACGACTACATACTCACTCGCCCTATTCAGACTCGCTTTCGCTACGGCTCCGCTTCTTCAGCTTAACCTCGCATGCAATCGTAACTCGCCGGTTCATTCTGCAAAAGGCACGCCATCACCCATTAACGGGCTCTGACTTTTTGTAGGCACACGGTTTCAGGTTCTATTTCACTCCCCTTCCGGGGTGCTTTTCACCTTTCCCTCACGGTACTGGTACACTATCGGTCACTAGAGAGTATTTAGCCTTGGGAGATGGTCCTCCCGGATTCCGACGGAATTTCTCGTGTTCCGCCGTACTCAGGATACTCATAGGTGTGTTGTCAATTTCGTCTACGGGGCTTTTACCCGCTCTGGCTGACCTTTCCAGGTCGATTCGACTATCCACAACAGCTACCACAGCTGAGTCCTACAACCCCAACAAGCAAGCTTGTTGGTTTGGGCTGTTTCCGTTTCGCTCGCCGCTACTAAGGAAATCGATTTTTCTTTCTCTTCCTGCAGGTACTTAGATGTTTCAGTTCTCTGCGTCTACCTCTAACAAGCTATGTATTCACTTGAAAGTAACATCCTATAAAAGATGCTGGGTTCCCCCATTCGGAAATCTCTGGATCATAGCTTACTTACAGCTCCCCAAAGCATATCGGAGTTAGTCCCGTCCTTCATCGGCTTCTAGTGCCAAGGCATCCACCGTGCGCCCTTATTCACTTAACCTTTTTCTAACCTAATGGTTAGACTTTGTTTATTTAAATCAACTAGCGATAGCTAATTTAAATAATATTTTATGTATCACAATTTTAATAATAAAACTGATCAACTCGGTGTGTTAAAAAAATGTTGATGTCTAACTTCAACTATCCAGTTTTCAATGAACAATGTTTCTGAGAGTAAACCTCTCAAAACTAAACAAAGTAAGTACAACCATGTGATTTCCGTAATATTCCTTAGAAAGGAGGTGATCCAGCCGCACCTTCCGATACGGCTACCTTGTTACGACTTCACCCCAATCATCTATCCCACCTTAGGCGGCTGGCTCCTAAAAGGTTACCTCACCGACTTTGGGTGTTACAAACTCTCGTGGTGTGACGGGCGGTGTGTACAAGGCCCGGGAACGTATTCACCGTGGCATGCTGATCCACGATTACTAGCGATTCCGGCTTCATGTAGGCGAGTTGCAGCCTACAATCCGAACTGAGAACGGCTTTAAGAGATTAGCTAAACCTCGCGGTCTCGCAACTCATTGTACCGTCCATTGTAGCACGTGTGTAGCCCAGGTCATAAGGGGCATGATGATTTGACGTCATCCCCACCTTCCTCCGGTTTGTCACCGGCAGTCTTGCTAGAGTGCCCAACTAAATGATGGCAACTAACAATAAGGGTTGCGCTCGTTGCGGGACTTAACCCAACATCTCACGACACGAGCTGACGACAACCATGCACCACCTGTCACTTTGTCCCCGAAGGGAAAGCTCTATCTCTAGAGTGGTCAAAGGATGTCAAGACCTGGTAAGGTTCTTCGCGTTGCTTCGAATTAAACCACATGCTCCACCGCTTGTGCGGGCCCCCGTCAATTCCTTTGAGTTTCAACCTTGCGGTCGTACTCCCCAGGCGGAGTGCTTAATGCGTTAACTGCAGCACTGAAGGGCGGAAACCCTCCAACACTTAGCACTCATCGTTTACGGCGTGGACTACCAGGGTATCTAATCCTGTTTGCTCCCCACGCTTTCGAGCCTCAGCGTCAGTTACAGACCAGAGAGTCGCCTTCGCCACTGGTGTTCCTCCATATATCTACGCATTTCACCGCTACACATGGAATTCCACTCTCCTCTTCTGCACTCAAGTCCTCCAGTTTCCAATGACCTTCCTCGGTTGAGCCGAGGGCTTTCACATCAGACTTAAAAGACCGCCTGCGCTCGCTTTACGCCCAATAAATCCGGACAACGCTTGCCACCTACGTATTACCGCGGCTGCTGGCACGTAGTTAGCCGTGGCTTTCTGGTTAGATACCGTCAAGGCGGGAGCAGTTACTCTCCCACTTGTTCTTCTCTAACAACAGAGTTTTACGATCCGAAAACCTTCTTCACTCACGCGGCGTTGCTCGGTCAGACTTTCGTCCATTGCCGAAGATTCCCTACTGCTGCCTCCCGTAGGAGTCTGGGCCGTGTCTCAGTCCCAGTGTGGCCGATCACCCTCTCAGGTCGGCTATGCATCACGGTCTTGGTAGGCCATTACCCCACCAACTAACTAATGCAGCGCGGGCCCATCCAACAGTGACACCCGAAAGCGTCTTTTATTATTCTCCCATGCGGGAAAACAAATTATGCGGTATTAGCACCTGTTTCCAAGTGTTATCCCCCTCTGTTGGGCAGGTTGCCCACGTGTTACTCACCCGTCCGCCACTCTCTGATTTTCGGTGGAGCAAGCTCCGGTGAAAATCAAAGCGTTCGACTTGCATGTATTAGGCACGCCGCCAGCGTTCGTCCTGAGCCAGGATCAAACTCTCAATAAAAGTTGATTAACATCTTGCGATGTTTAGCTCATTAATTTTAAAACTTGCTAGCGAATGTTGTTTCACTAAATATGGTTTGTTTCTATATAATAGAAACGCCCTATCACATTTGGTTTGTCTTACTTTGTTTAGTTTTCAAAGGTCTAATCTGTGTTGCCTTAACAACTTTTATATCATACCAAGTTATTAAGAGTTTGTCAACACTTTTTTTATTTTATTTTGTTATTTATTTTAAAAACTCTTTTAACAAGAATCTTTAGATATAAACAACGGTTGTATCTAACTGAAACAAAAACTATCTTTCGATTTGTTTTTTTATCTGTCTCAGCGACATGTATTAATATACCAAGTATTCATCGTTTCGTCAACACTTTTTTTATTTTATTTTACACAAACTTTAAATCGTTTTTTGTTTAAATAGTTCGTTTTTGACAACCTAAATCCCGTCGTTCTAACTTTTTTATTACCTGATGTCATTTTTAAACCAAAAACCCTTCAATAAAGCCCTTTCTTATTGAAAAAAAAAGGAGAAAAAATTCTCCTTTTTTTATCTCATTGTTGGGAATAACAGGACATCTCTGATTGATTGAGAGTTAGTTAACAGCATTACTAAGCGGTCAATCCCAATTCCTAAACCACCTGTTGGAGGCATTCCATACTCTAAAGCTTCGATAAAGTCTTCATCAATCCCTTGAGCTTCATCGTTTCCTAAATCTTTTTCTTTCATTTGCGCTTCAAAACGTTCTCTTTGATCGATTGGATCATTTAACTCTGTAAAGGCATTACCATATTCTTTTCCTACTATAAACACTTCAAAACGATCTGTGAAGCGATCATCTTCTGCATTTTTCTTAGCTAATGGTGAAATTGAAGTTGGATGTCCGTAAATGAATGTTGGTTGAATTAATGTTTCTTCTACATATTTCTCAAAGAATTCATTAACCACATGACCGTAATCCATATGCTCTCCTAATTCGATACCATGTTCTTTCGCGATAGCACGTGCTTCTTCGTCTGTCATTTCTTTCCAGAAATCAACGCCAGATTGCTCTTTGATGGCATCAACCATATGAATTCTCTTCCATGGACCTTCTAAGTTTACATCTAATTCGCCATACTTAATTTGTAATGTTCCTAAAACGTTTTGCGCAGCAGTCGTAATGATACCTTCTGTTAGGTTCATAATATCTTTGTAATCAGTATAAGCTGTATAAACTTCTAGCATCGTGAATTCTGGATTATGCGTTGTATCGATTCCTTCATTTCTAAAGACGCGACCGATTTCATACACTTTTTCCATACCACCAACGATTAATCGTTTTAAATGTAACTCTAAAGCAATACGTAAATATAATTCCATATCTAGGGCATTGTGATGAGTAATAAACGGACGAGCCGCTGCTCCACCTGCAATATTATGTAGAGTTGGTGTTTCTACTTCTAGATAGCCATTTGTATTTAAGTAATTGCGGACTTCACGAATAATTTCGCTACGTTTAACAAATTTATCAAAACTTTCGCGATTACTTGTTAAATCTAAGTAACGTTGGCGATATTTTTGCTCAACATTTGTTAAACCATGATATTTATCTGGTAATGGACGGAGTGCTTTTGTTAAGAATGTTAGCGTTGTTGGTTTGATTGTTACTTCACCCATGTCTGTCTTCATCACTTCACCAGTTACACCGATAAAGTCACCTAAGTCAGCTTGTTTGAATAAATCATACTCTTCTTCACCAACAGCATCTTTTCTGACGTAAATTTGGATTTGGCCTTCACGGTCTTGTAAATGGGCGAAGCCAACTTTACCTTTACCACGTTTAGTCATCATACGACCTGCTACTGTCGCTGTTAAACCTAATTCTTGTAATTCTTCTTTTGTATGTTTGTCATATGTTTCATGAAGTTCTTTTGAATTAGTAGTACGTTCAAAGCGAGTACCAAATGGATCTAATCCCTTTTCGCGTAACTCCGCCATTTTTTCTCTACGTACGATTAATTGATCATTCATCTCTTCATGACCTTGGATTTCTTTTGTCACGTTACTTCCTCCTATAGACTATTTTTTTGACAATCTGCTCCCTACTATAATGCCACAAAAAACGAAAAAAAGGCAAGTCAATTTGCCTTTTTGTCTGAATTATTAACATGCAAGTCCTTTTGCAATTAAATTTGCCACATACTCATCTAAAATATCGTTCATTTCTTGTTGCGTTTGCGCTTTATTGATTGCTAATTTTGCTTTAGCTGCTCTTGGTGCGCCTTTTAAATAATAGGCTGCATGTTGACGAAATTCTAGTGAAGCGATTTTCTCACCTTTTAATTTAACCAAGCGATCTAAATGGAGTTTCGCCGTAGCTATTTTTTCTGTAGGTGACGGCTCTTCTAATAACTCACCTGTTTCAAGGTAATGTTTCGTTCGGTAAATCATCCAAGGATTGCCTAAAGCAGCACGCCCAATCATCACACCATCACAACCGACATAATCCAGCATACGTTTAGCATCTTCTGGAGTTCTCACGTCTCCATTCCCCATAAAAGGAATCGTTAAATGTTGTTTCACTTCTTTTAAAACATCCCAGTTTGCTTTGCCTTCATACATTTGGACTCTTGTTCGACCATGCATCGCAACTGCTGAAGCACCTGCTGCTTGGGCAGCTTTCGCATTTTCGACTGCAAAGACATGCTCGTCATCCCAGCCGATACGCATTTTCACTGTCACAGGAATATTAACCGCACTTGAGACAGCTTCCACCATTTCATAAACTTTATTTGGATCAAGCAGCCATCTAGCTCCCGCTTCAGCCTTGATAATCTTACTTACAGGACATCCCATGTTAATATCAATAATATCTGCTGTTGTGTTAGCTTCTACAAATTGAGCTGCTTCGACTAAATTTTCTTTATTGCCACCGAATATTTGTAAACTTAACGGGTGCTCTTCTTCTTCGATATGTAACATATCTAATGTTTTCTTGTTTCTTTGTTGAATCCCTTTATCACTAATCATCTCGCAAACGACTAAGCCTGCGCCAAATTCTTTTACAGTTAATCTAAAGGCCGAATTACTAATACCAGCCATTGGAGCGACAACCACACGATTAGGTATTTCAACATTGCCTATTTTCCACACTAGTCGCGTTCCTCCTTATTTAATGGCTTCATCTCTTAAGACGGTTAATTCAGCTGCGTCATAATTGTATTTTTTACCACAGAAGTGACAAACAGCTTCTGCCCCTTCATCTTCTTCAATCATTTGCGTTAATTCACTTTCACCTAATGTGATGATTGCTGAAGCAAAACGTTCTTTGGAACAATCACAATGGAACTGAACAGGTGTTGTCTCTAAAATCTCAACATTTTCTTCACCTAATAAGCGTTCTAAGATTTTTTCTGGCGTTTCACCTTCATCTAGTAATGTAGATACTTGGGGAATATCCGCTAATCTTCTTTCGATTTCAACTAATGTTGCTTCGCTCGCTCCAGGCATCACTTGAATCATGAAACCACCCGCTGCTTTAACACAATCATCTGCTGTATTGTCGACTAAAACACTTAAACCGACTGCTGATGGTACTTGCTCTGAATTTGCTAAGTAATAAGTAAAATCTTCAGCAATTTCACCTGATACAATCGGTACTTGACCTGTAATAGCTTCTTTAAGTCCTAAATCTTTTACCACGCTGAAAGTTCCGTTTGTACCAACCGCACCACGTACGTCAATTTTTCCTAAAGCATTAGGCGCTAAATTAACTTCTGGGTTTTGAACGTACCCTTTAACATTTCCGTTACTGTCTGTATCCACAACAATTGCCCCTAGAGGTCCGTCTGCTTGAATTTTCACTGTTAGTTTCTCATCGTTTTTGTGCATCGCACCAAGAAGCAGAGTTCCTGTTAATGTACGACCTAAAGCTGCGGTTGCCGCGCGCCAAGTATCATGTAATTCTTGGGCTTCTGTTACGACACCTGTTGTTCTAACTGCCATCGCACGAATCTCGCCATTAAAAGCCAATGCTTTTACTAAATAATCTGTCATATCCATTCTTCCTTTACTTTATATAAGTCTTTCTACAATAGAAAAGTGGGCTACACTTTCGTATATCCCACTTATCATAACTTATTTAATTAAATCTTCAAAACGATTTTACTTATCTTCTGGCTCCATCACTTCACCATCTGGTAAGCCTTGTGACTCTTTAGATTCTTCCTGTTGCTTGTCAGCGTCTTTTCTTTCTAACGCTTCTTTGGCTTCTTCAAAAGAACCATCTTTTTCACTTGGAAATTCTTCAGATTGTTCTTTAGATGGCATCACACCGTCTTCAAACAATGAAGTAATTTCTTTTGCGTTTAACGTTTCAAACTCTAACAATGATTCAGCAATTAATTTATGTTGCTCACGGTGAGCTTCAATAATTTCAACAGCTTTAGCATGTCCACGTTTTAAGATACTGCGTACTTCCTCATCAATTTGGAAAGCCACTTGTTCTGAATAAGCTTTGGTTTGACCGTAGTCACGACCAACAAAGACTTGATGGTTTCCTTCATATTGAACAGGTCCAAGTAAATCACTCATACCGTACTCAGTAACCATTGAACGAGCTAAACTTGTTGCTTGTTCAAAGTCATTACTTGCTCCTGTTGATTGAACACCGAAGACGATTTCTTCAGCAACGCGTCCACCTAAAAGACCAACAATGCGTTCAAACATTTCATTTTTAGTGATTAAGAATTGATCTTCTTTAGGTAAAGAAATCATATAGCCACCAGCACGTCCACGAGGAACGATTGTTACTTTATGGACGATATTAGCATCATCTAGGACTAACCCACAGATTGTGTGTCCCGCTTCATGGTAAGCTACCATTTCACGTTGACGTTTACTAATCACTTTGTTTTTCTTAGCAGGACCAGCAATGACGCGGTCTTGCGCTTCATCAATATCCGTTGCATCGATTTTCTTCTTGTTACGACGAGCCGCTACTAATGCAGCCTCATTTAGAACGTTCTCTAAATCAGCACCTGCAAAACCTGGTGTTTGTTGCGCCACAACTTTTAAATCAACGTCATCTGCAAAAGGTTTGTTACGTGAGTGAACTTTTAAGATTTGCTCACGACCTTTAACATCTGGAACGCCAACTAAAATTTGACGGTCAAAACGACCTGGACGAAGTAACGCTGGATCGAGTACGTCAGAACGGTTAGTCGCTGCAATCACGATAACTCCTTCATTACCACCAAATCCATCCATCTCAACTAGTAATTGGTTAAGTGTTTGTTCACGCTCATCGTGTCCTCCACCCATACCAGCACCACGTTGACGACCGACTGCATCAATCTCATCAATAAAGATAATCGCTGGCGCTGTTTTCTTCGCATTTTCGAATAAATCACGAACACGACTTGCACCAACACCGACAAACATTTCAACAAAGTCAGAACCTGAAATTGAGAAGAATGGTACGCCAGCTTCTCCAGCTACTGCTTTAGCTAATAATGTTTTACCTGTCCCTGGAGGTCCCTCTAAGAGAACACCAGCAGGAATACGAGCGCCTAACTCAGCGAAACGACGAGGATCTTTTAAGAACTCAACCACTTCTACTAATTCTTGTTTTTCTTCTTCAGCACCAGCTACGTCAGAAAAACGAACCGTGATTGATTTTTTATCAGCTTCTTTTGTTTTTGTTTTACCAAAATTCATGACACGACCATTGCCGCCGCCTTGGCCACCTTGACCCATCATCATGTAAATCAAGAACACCATGAAGATTAATGGTAAGAAACTAAATAACAACTGAACCCAGATACCGCTACTTGATTGCTCTTTAATGTCAAATTTTGATTTTGAATCTCTTGCTGCTTTACTAATATCACTCATAGTTGAGTCATTAGGTAAGACAGTTGTTGTAAATTTTGTTGATTTGACTTTAGATTTACCAAATACCGGCAAGCCGCCTGCATCTGTTACTTTTTGTTCTTCGAAATATTCACCAGTTATTTTATAAACACCATTAGATGGTTGAACTGAGAATTCTTTAACTTTTTGATCTTTTAACTGCTCGTAAAATGTCGAATAATTAATGTTAGGGGATTGGTCTCCACCTTTTCCAAAGAAGAAATACACGATCATAATCATTGATAAGAAAACAATGATATAATAAAGTGAATTTTTCATCCCTGAATTCTTCTTATTATTCATACATGGCCTCCTTATATATTTAGTTTTAAGTTTTTAATTGCTAAGTGGCAATTATATCACAAAAAAAGACCTCGTGATATTAATTATTTTCATAAATCTCAGGTTTTAAAACACCGATATATGGTAAGTTACGGTAGTCTTCTGCGTAGTCTAAACCATAACCTACAACAAATTCATTAGGCACTTCAAAGCCAATGTAATCAGCTTCCATGTCTACAACACGGCCTTCTGGTTTATCAAGCATTGTTACGATTTTTACTGAAGCTGCTTTACGGTGTAATAATAAATCAACTAAATATCTTAAAGTACGACCGCTATCAATGATATCTTCAACAATAATAATATGACGTCCCTCAACAACTGTACTTAAATCTTTTAAAATACGAACTTCTCCTGAGGATACTGTCGCATTACCATAACTAGACACATCCATGAAATCCATTTCCATATGAATATTCATTGAACGAACTAGGTCAGCTAAAAATGGAACAGCGCCTTTTAAAACGCCAACTACAAGTGGATTTTTATCCGCATAATCATTACTAATTGCCGCACCTAAAACTTTTATGCGATCTTGGATTTGTTCTTGTGAATAAAATGTTTTTTCTATATCTCTTTCTAACATCAGGATCTCCTTCCAAACTTACTTGTCTTTTTTATAATAGTAGACAAGCTTATACTGTATTTTAGCAGTTTCATCTCGAATACTCAAATAACTTTCCCTAAAAGGAAGCAACCATTTAACAATATCTTCTTGGTCTTTAACCACCCAAGCCGAATCTCTTTTAGCAGTAGCTATTTTTTCGTCAATAAAGTAACGGGAAATTTTCTTTTTTTGCCCCTTCTCGTTCAATATCAAACGATCACCAGGCAGTCTTTTTCTAACAGTTATTGTCTCACTTAATAGTTCTGAAAAAGTCATCTCATGTTTGTCCCAAGAAGTAATTTCTTGTGGGATACAGTATTTATCTACCTCAAAAAAACCAAACCATTCTTCCTTAGATAAATATTTCCCTTCATTAAGTGACACGTTAAAAGAATCTTTGACCTCAGATGGCTTATTTTTTAAATAGATCAACGCCTGCTGATAGTCCTTCTTAAAATACCACTGCTCTTTAAGAGGATAATCAAAATTAGGACGCTCACTTAATAAATTTTGCCAGATTTGTTGTTGCTGTCTCCGACTTAAACTTACGTCCTTCTCTTTCTGAAAAGCCTCTGATAAATAATTTAAAATAAAATGTTGTTCTTTTGATGAATAACTCATGAATAATTCAACATCAATTTTAAACGCATTGCCTAAAAAACAAACACACGCCTCATATTTTGGACGAACCACTTCTTCAATAAGAGCTAAACTAATGTGTAAATCGTCTCTAAACCACAACAAATGTTCCTCAACACGCGAGTTTTCCGCCTTCAAATCAGGAATTATTTTAGTTCTCAAGCGGTTTCTCATATAGGTTAAATCCTTATTACTCTCATCCTCATAGTAGGGAATATCCCGCTCTATAGCATACTCATATAGCCAATCCTTTTTCTGCAAAAGTAAAGGACGGATGATTTCCCCATTCCCAAAGGCGCGAACCTGTTGAATCCCTGTTAAAGATTGCAGGCTATTTCCATTTAAAAGGCGCATTAAAATAGTTTCAACTTGATCATTTCTGTGGTGGGCTGTCACTAATTTATTAATCCCTTTTTTTCCCATGATCTCATGAAAAAAAAGATACCTTATATCTCTGGCTGCTTGTTCTATGTTACTGGTAATTTCTTTTCCCTCAGACCAAGTCGTTGTAAACACAGGAACCTGATGATTCAAGCAATATTGCATCACAAACGCTTCTTCTTCATCAGAAATTTCTCTTAATTGATGATTAATATGTGCCACATGGACCTTAGGACGGTATTCTGCTGGTAAATTTAGTAATAAATCAAGTAGAACCATTGAATCTACCCCACCAGAAACACCTACTAGTATTTTTTCTTCCTTTTTCCACCACTGATTTTCTTTTACCTCTTTAAGTAGTTTCTTTTCTAACATCTTTCCACATCCTTTAACCCCTTAAGAGTATTAAAAATAAAAAGACTGACAATTAGTCAGTCTTTCTATTATTAACTACGTCGACCGCCACGGCCGCCACGTTTACCTTCAGTATTACGTTTAATAGAAGTTAATCTTTCATCGCTATCTTTTAAGAATGAGGTCATCAAGTTATCGAAGCCTTCTTTCTTTGGAGCTTGCGCTGCTGGTTTACGGCCATAGTTACTATTGTTGTTTGATCTCTCAGGTCGGTCAGAGCGATTGTAATTGTTATTTGGACGTTTAGAAAAATCTTTTTTAGGCGCACGTTCTCTAACAGGACGTTCCTCTTCGTTTGCACGTTTGATTGACAAACCAATCTTTCCATCGTCTCCAATAGACATTACTTTTACTTCTACTTCATCACCGACAGTTAAAACATCGTTGATGTCTTTTACAAAACTATTTGATACTTCACTAATGTGAACCAACCCTGTTTTGCCTTCTCCCAAATCAACGAATGCACCAAAATTGGTAATTCCTGAAACTTTTCCAGGTAATTTTACCCCTACTTCAATTGACATAAAAAATTATTTCCTCCTTGAGCCTTCAAAAATATTTATTATTATTTGTTACCACTAGTTTGGGTAGAGCTATTTAAATCCGGGATACTGTAAACTTGTTCTCCCTCTTTTGAGTAAAAATATTTTGCTCGAGCTATTTTCTCAACGTACTCAGTATCATTTAGTAAATCCACTTCACGTTTGAGATTTTTTTGGTCTTTTGCAACTGTTTTGTACTCTTTTTCTACTTGACCGCGACTTTCTTTTAAGGTCAACAAATGCTGGCTATTTCTAAAAAGATTAAAACCAATTAATGAAAACACTAAAAGGGCAGAAGCGAACATAATTCCTAATCTACGGCGTCTGAAAATCATCGTACGTTGGTCTTTTTGCATAGACTTCAAGCTCAGACCCTGACTTTTATCTTTACTGTATTCTAATAATTTACGGTCTTTCTTCATTCTTTCTAGAACTCCATTCTTTTAATTAAAGATGCCTATATTATACCAAGCCATGTTCTTAATGTCTAATGCTAATCTAAACTTTCGTAGCTTGTTTCTCGTGTTTCACTCACAATTTCATACAAATCTTTGGCTTCATCTTTTTTTGTTGTATCTTTTAAATCCAAAACACGAACTTCTAAGGTCTTATTACCAAATAAAATCTTGATTAAGTCCCCAACTTTAACAGATGTTGAAGATTTTGCAATTTGACCATTTACTTGAATACGTCCTTTATCTGCAATTTCCTTCGCAACTGTTCTTCTTTTAATAATTCGTGATACTTTTAAATATTTATCTAAACGCATATTTTTCACCTCATCTAATAAAAATAGTTGATAACTTTCTTTCCAAAGGGTAACATTTCCCATTCATTTTTGGTAAACAAACGACTTTGAATCACACACGCCATGTAAACCGAAAAACCGATGACTACACCAATCAGAGTCATCATCAAACTAGCAAATCTGCCGTACTCTGACCAATTCATCTGCTCAAGAACAAAACGATAACATAATAAAATACCGCTCATTAGACTTAAGCTGATGATTAACTTACTAATGTATTCCTTGGATAATTTAATCTTGTTTTGTTGCCTAATTAAATACTGATGCATGACAAGAAAACAAACACCAAGACCTAGTATAGTACTAATACTAGCACCTTCTGTGTTGAAATAATAGGTTAATGTGGGCGTAAAAATAATTTTTGTAAACAAGCCCAGTAATGCTGCCACAAATTGATAACGCATCAAGCTTTGACTTTGATAAATAGTTTGATAACTCTGAATCATAGAAACAAAGAAAATTGAAAACATGAATAAAACCAGGGTCATCTCACCACTGTTGTCACTAAATAACGCTTTATTAGTATAAGGTAAAACTAAGGCTAACCCTACAGAAGCCGCACTGGCGATTGCTGCTGAAACTTTCAAGTAAGATTGAACCGTTTCTTGGTACTTTTGATGTTGGCGCGTGACATAATATTTAGTCAATGTTGGTAGGAATGTGGCTGTCATACTAATCGCTACAACCAATCCTAGCTGAACTAAAGGTTGCCCTCGGTCAAAAATACCTTTAGCAATCTTTGCACTGGTTTCATCAAACCCGTTAAATACTAAGTACTGCTTCACCGTAAATGAGTCTACTAACTGAAAAATGACGAGATACGCACTAAAAAAACAAAGTGTGCCGCCCTCTATAATCAACCGTTTTGAAAAATGTTTAAACCCTGCTAACTCTCGTCTTGCGAGTTTCGGGGCACTTTTATTTTTCCTTCCATAGCTAAATAGAATAAGTAGGGCGCTTAGTCCACCCACTAAAGCCCCAGCCGTTGCGATTGTTCCCATTTTATAAACAGACCAGTCATTCACTAGAAATAGATAGCCGGCAGCTAAAATGACAATGACCCGACTTCCTTGTTCTACTAATTGAGAAAAAGCTGTCGGTTTCATCTCCATCTTCCCTTGATAAAAACCTCGATAGGTCGACAAAAAGGGCACTAACAGAAACATAAAGGAGACCATTCGAATTAACGGCGCTAATTCCGTGTCACCCATAGCATGAGATAAAAGATACGATCCAAAGTATAAAATGACAAAGCCAACGATGGATAATAGACTCACAATCAAGAAGAAATAATCAACCACTTTGGTTTGCTCTTCCTTCGTTTCTTTTGCTGCTAGTAATTTAGACAGATACACAGGTAAACCAGATAAAGACAAGGTCATGGCAATCCCGTAAATTGGATACACTTGTTGATACACATAGAATCCTTCGTCTCCAACTAAATTTTGAAAAGGGACTCGGTAGACCGCACTTAATATTTTAACAATAAAAGAAGTCACTACAAGGACAACAGCGCCTTGCATCATGCTTTTTTCGATTGTTTTATCTTCCATAAGATCCACCTATTCGCTATCTTTCTTCTCTTTTTTTACGTATTTTTCTTTTCTTAAGGCCGCAATAAATTGAGATAACTCTTGTAACCAAACCACTTCAGACATCTGTTTATTTAATTTTAATTCCACAATTAA
Organism: Vagococcus hydrophili; assembly: GCF_011304195.1. Classification (NCBI taxonomy): domain Bacteria; kingdom Bacillati; phylum Bacillota; class Bacilli; order Lactobacillales; family Enterococcaceae; genus Vagococcus; species Vagococcus hydrophili. Next base: position 947,689 of record NZ_CP049887.1, read on the forward strand.
TTTTTCGTCAGAATTAAGTTCTGCTTTAAGAGTTGTTGCTGATAAAGCTTTAAAAATTTGTTCAATATTATAAGCGTGTGTACCTTCTTTAGATAAACAAACCTGAACAGACATCTGATTCTTTTTAATTTTTTCAACTAAAGCAAAATCACTATTCATCTTAATTAGACCCACTGTTAGAAGATTGGCTACTTGATCAGGATACTCACCAAAGCGGTCCAATAAATCAGCTTCCAATTCATCAAACATCTCTTGATTATCCAGTTGTCTAATTCGTTTATAGATTTCGATTTTTTGGCGTTCATCTTCTATATAATCAGTTGGGATGTACGCATCAATACTTAAATCAATCTCGGTCACTGTCTTGATATCTTTACTTTCTGTTCCTTGTTTACGGTTCACTGCTTCCGTTAACATTTGGGTATACATATCAAAACCAACTGAATCAATAAACCCATGTTGTTGTGAGCCTAAGAGATTACCTGCTCCACGAATAGATAAATCCCGCATAGCAATTTTAAATCCTGACCCAAGTTCCGTAAAATCTTTAATCGCTTGAAGCCTTTTTTCACTAATTTCATTCAATATTTTTTGAGGCTCATACATAAAGTAAGCATAGGCCACTCGGTTACTACGACCGACACGACCTCTTAATTGGTACAACTGAGATAAGCCCATATGATCCGCATTTTCAACAAATAAGGTATTCACATTAGGAATATCCACCCCAGTTTCAATGATTGTCGTTGTCACTAAAATATCGTAATCCCCATTGATAAATTCCATTAAGACATTTTCAAGTTGAACTTCTGTCATTTGACCATGAGCGTAACTGATTCTCGCATCTGGTACTAACGCACGGAGCTCTTCGACTTTTTGTTCAATCGTATCCACTCGGTTGTACAGATAAAATATCTGCCCCCACGAGCAATTTCTCGCTCGCAAGCTTCTCTAATCGCACCTGGATTTTTCTCCATAACATAGGTTTGAACAGGGTAACGGTTAGCCGGTGGTGTTTCGATAACTGATAAATCACGCACACCTAACATGGACATATGCAAAGTTCTTGGAATCGGTGTGGCTGTTAGAGTTAACACATCTACTTGAGATTTTAATTGTTTCAGGCGTTCTTTATGTTTCACCCCAAAACGTTGTTCCTCATCCACAATCAATAAGCCAATATCCATAAATTCAATGTCTTTTGATAAAATACGGTGGGTTCCAACGACTATATCAATCTGTCCTTTTTTCAATTTATCCGCCGTTTCATTTTGTTGTTTTTTGGTTCTAAAACGGCTCATCAAGCCAACGTTTACAGGAAAATTAGCGAAACGATCGCGCATGGTTTCATAATGCTGTTGGGCTAAAATGGTTGTCGGCACTAAAATCGCTACTTGCTTACCATCTCGAACTGCTTTAAACGCCGCTCTAATAGCCACTTCCGTTTTACCATAACCCACATCTCCCACAAGTAGTCGGTCCATTGGGCGCTCTTTTTCCATATCTTGCTTAATTTCTTGAATACTTCTTAGTTGATCATCTGTTTCTGAATACGGGAAATTCCCTTCAAATTCCATTTGATAATCATCATCTGGCGCAAAAGCATAGCCTTTTTGCGCTTCACGTTCAGCGTATAACTGAATTAAATCATCCGCAATGTCTTCAACTTTAGCCGACACCTTGCTTTTAGTTTTAACCCATTCACTACCACCTAATTTATTGACTCGTGGTGTTTTAGACTCTGACGCCACATATTTTTGAATTAAATCAAGTTGTGTGACTGGGATAAATAGCTTGTCATTATTTTTATATAGGATGGTCATGTAATCTTGATGGACACCGCCACTAAGCAAGGTTTCCATCCCGATATATTTACCAATCCCGTGATTAGCGTGAACCACGTAATCCCCAGGTTTTAATTCATTGTAGCTTTTCAGACGCTCCGCATTAGAGATAGTTTGCTTTCTAGCTCTTTTTTTCGTTTGGGTATGTAAAATCTCTTTTTCGACTAATACCACTAACTTTTCTTCAGGAAGTTCAAATCCTGACGCAAGAGACCCTGTTTGAATTTGAATTGTTTCAGGGAGTAGTTTATTACTATTATTCACAACTGCTGAGATTTCAAAGTCCATGAGTAAGGCTTCCACTTTTTGCGTTCTTTCTTCGTTTTCAGCAAAAATAACCACACTTTGTTTTTGTTTTTTCCAACGATCCATTTCCGTTTTTAATAATGGCATTTGTCCAAAGAATTGTTGCATTGTGCGGTATTCAAAAGGATGGATACTTGAAAAACGTAAATTTCCCATACCTTTTTGGAATAAAGAAAAATAAGTCTTCCCTTGTTTAGCGTCTTTTAAAATCCCTCTAAAATCCCCACCTAAAGTATCTTCTTCAAAGAAAACACCTTCTTCTAGTTTAAGCGTGATCCATTCCCCTTCTTCTCTGAGAATTTCTCGTTCACTTTCAACCATTCGGCTATAATCATCCACCATAATAAAATCTGATGGTTTCAAATAATTCGTTAAATAGTGTTTTTTATCAAATAATAAATCACCATAGATTTTAACTTCCTCTGTAGGATGTCCTTGACTCCACTCACTGATAATCGTCTCAAAATAAGCAGCGACTTGTTGTTTTTCTTCACTTGGTGCCATTAAGGAAAGCTTTGTCTCCATTAAGGCCTGCATCTTTCCCGCCCCTTGAACGAGTTGCTCTTTTGTTACAGGGGTATCCATGGCAGGAGATATCATGATTTGATCAATCTCTTCCATTGAACGCTGTGTCTCTGCATCAAACAAACGCAATGATTCGATTTCATCATCAAATAAATCGACCCTAACTGGATAGTCACTTGTTAAAGGATAGATATCAATGATACTTCCTCTAATACTAAACTCACCAGGTTTGCCAATCATTTGTTGTCGCTCATAGCCTAATAAAACGAGGGTTTCTGGAAGGGTTGCTAAATCAACAACTCCCTCTTTTTCAAGCAGTATTGTTTGTTCTTTCCAGACTTTTGGATTGGGTAAGAACCGTCTTAAGCCCGCTAAAGGAGTCACAATGATCCCTGGGTTATTACTAGCTAAAAAATTTAAGGCATTGATTCTATCAGATAGGGCTTCTGGTGAAGAGAATGACATCTCAACCGCCGTCACCTCGTCCACTGGAAAGAAATGTAGATATTTTTCTTCTATTATATGTTGTAAATCATCTACTAATTTATTAGCGTAGTACAAATTAGGTGTGACTACTAACACTTTTTTCTTCTTAGCAAGTAATGTCGCAATGGTTAATGATTTGGCAGAACCGGCTAATCCCGTTATCAACTGTGATGACTCTTTAACAAGTTGTTCTTGCCATGCTTTTATTTTTTCACTTTGATTGAGACGACTTACTAATGCTTTATTTAAATACATCGTCTACCTTCTTTCTTATTTTTTTGAATTGTAATGGTTCATCGTATTCACAAAGTCATGACCACTCGCCCAATAATTGGCAGCTTCTGCCGAATCTTGAACGGCTTTCAACATGTCCTCGTGTGTATTTTTTGGAAACGTACTCAAAACATAAGTCACGACTTCTTGCCCACTTCTCGGACGATCAATCCCGACTTTAATTCGGTTAAACTCTTGTGTTCCAAGATGAGAAATTAAACTCTTAATTCCGTTATGTCCGCCAGCACTCCCCTTTTGGCGCAAACGAATGCGACCGATTGGTAAGTCTAAATCATCATAGATAACTAAAAGATCCTCTTCTGAAATATTGTAATACGTCATAAGCGGACGAACTGAGCGTCCTGATTCGTTCATAAAAGTTTGAGGTTTCGCTAAAATAATTTTTTCACCGTTAATGAAAAACTCTGCAATATCTGCCTCAAATTGATGTTTGTTAAAGGTTACTTTTTCTTGAAAGGCAATCTCATCTAATGTGATAAAGCCTATATTATGTTTTGTTCCACGATATTTACTACCTGGATTACCTAAACCAACGATTAATTTCATGGTTATTTCCTCCATTTATTTATTGATATATAGTTAACAAGAAAATATCCGCACACGTGTAAGTGCCCAGATTCTCACTAATTATACCATAATTCCTCCATAACCCTATCAATATTGACTAATATTTAAACTCTTGTTCCCATATTGTGTTTTTTCACAAAGCTTTCAAAATGACATTCATTTTTTTGAATGTTATAATTGACACCAAATAAGAGCTATACAAAGGAGATTTTTGTATGACAAACCATGTATCATCTCATCAAAAAATTATTGTTATTGGTAATGGCGCAGTTGGTTCAAGCTATACCTTTGCCCTAGTAACTCAAAATATTGCCCAAGAAATCGGTATTATTGATATTGATACCAACAAAGCTGAGGGAGACGCGATTGATTTATCTCACGCCCTTGCTTTCACGTCACCTAAAAAAATCTATGCCGCAAACTACTCAGATTGTCATAATGCTGATATCGTTGTGATAACTGCGGGTGCTGCACAAAAGCCAGGTGAAACTCGTCTTGATTTAGTTAATAAGAACCTAAAAATCTTCCAAAACATTGTGAAAAGTGTGGTTGACTCAGGTTTTAATGGGATTTTCTTAGTTGCTACAAATCCTGTTGATATCCTAACTTATGCCACATGGAAATTCTCAGGGTTCCCACAACATAAAGTCATTGGTAGTGGAACTTCTCTTGATTCAGCTCGTTATCGTCAAGCAATCGCTGAACTTGTTGGCGTTGATGCTAGAAATGTTCATGGTTATATTTTAGGAGAGCACGGAGACACGGAATTTCCTGTTTGGTCTCACGCTAATATTGCTGGCTTACAAATTTATGAATGGATTAAGGATCATCCAAACGTAGACGAAGAAGAACTGGTTAATTTATTCTTCAAAGTAAGAGATGCAGCTTACACGATTATCGAGAAAAAAGGCGCAACTTTCTATGGAATCGCCGTTTCTCTCGCTCGAATTACTAAAGCCATTTTAAATGATGAAAATGCTGTTTTACCACTTTCTGTTTATTTAGATGGTCATTACGGCTTAAACGATATCTTTATTGGTGCACCAGCTGTTGTTAACCGTTCAGGTATTCATGATGTCATTGAGATTCCTTTAACGGATGCTGAACAAGAAAAATTTGACTATTCAGCTAAAAAATTAAAAGAAATCATGGATGATGCTTTTAAACAATTAGATGAAACAAAATAATTATCTAGAAGTTAACGATTTTTGTTAACTTCTTTTTTATTCCTCCTTTTTTAGTAAATATCGGCGCAAAAAAAGGATCTTTAACCTCTGTCACTCGGGTAAAAATAGCCTGAAATCACAAAATCAACTAACTAATAGTCATTGAAAAAAAAAGCTATCTCCGTTAGAATTGAAAACGTGTAAATTTTCAAAGAAATCGTTCGATTTAGGTAGGAGGGGCCTATGAAAAAATATATAAAATACTTAATCGCCTTTTTAGTAATAGAAACAAGCTTAGTCGGTGCTTTTATCTGGAAAACATTTGCTGATGAAGCTGAACAACAACAAGAAAAACAAGTTTCTCTAGCTACTTCAAAGAGTTCTGAAAAACAAACGACTGAAACATCCAGCACCACACAAATAAGTGAGACTCAAACAACTGAAACTGAATCAACTAAAGAAGAACAGCCTAAAGAAGTTGTCAATGAGCGCTCCATTGCCCTAACTTTTGACGATGGACCAAAACGAGAAACAACCAGTCAATTACTCGACATCCTTAGTCAAAAAGGCATTAAAGCAACATTCTTTATTCTTGGTCAAAATATGGCTGGTAATGAAGATTTATTGAAACGTATGAAAGATGAAGGTCATGTGATTGGTAGTCATTCCATGTACCATCACAACTTAAGTCAAATGAATGAACAAACATTAAAACAAGATGTTAACGATATGGATCAAAAAGCTAAGGCGCTCTTCAAAGAACCTTTTAAATATATTCGTCCGCCTTATGGTGCTGCGAATGCCTTAGTGGCTAAAGTGGCTAATCGCCCCTTAATTGAGTGGTCAGTGGATTCAAAAGACTGGTCAAGTAAAAATACGCAAATGATTATCAATCAAGTCACACAAACAACTGGTCCTGGTTCAATTATTTTGATGCATGATATTTACCCTGAAACAATTAGCGCTGTCCCGGCTATCATCGACAATTTAACCCAACAAGGATATAACTTTGTAACCGTAGACGGACTACTGAACCAACCAAAAGAAGCCCTAAATTATTTCGGAACGAATGATTCCAGAGCTGTTAATTAATATAAAAGATTGTGGTTAACTCCTCAATCTTTTTTTATTTACTTATTTCTTAATACTTTATGAACACAAGCAAATCTGCTTGTATTTATTTGCCTATATGTTACAATATTGTTACAAAAAAAGTAGTAAGGGAGTTCTTACATGAGCAAGAAAAAATGGCTATTGGTTCCTCTAGTGCTAGTTCTAGTCCTTGTTATCGGCTATTGCTATCAATCCATTCGTTTCCAAAATCAATTTTTACCTAAAACAACTGTTGGTAATACTGATATTAGTGGACTATCTGAAAAGGATGCCAAAGCAAAATTACAACAAAGTGTTGATGCTGAAAGTTTCAAAGTCCTAAACGATGGTAAAGAGTGGAAAGTCATTCCTAAGAAAGATTTAGGGATGGAATACGACTTGGATCAAACGGTTTCTAAAGCCATGAGTAACCAAAACGCTTGGCTGTGGTTTATGTCTTACTTTAAGACACCAGAAAAAGGTGAATTAATCTCTAAAGGTTATAACCAAAAAGCGGTAGATACAGCCCTAACAGCTGTTCATAAAGAACTTGAAACCTTTAACAAGTCAAGAACAAAAACAACGAACGCATCTGTCGAACACAAAGACGGCAAGTTCCAAATTATTCCTGAAGTTCAAGGAGATTCAATTGATGAAAAAGCCTTTATCGCCGCTGCAAAAGCTGATTTAACAAAAGGTGCGGCTGAAATTGAATTAACGAAATACATTGCTAAACCAACGATTCTTTCAACGGATGAATCATTGAAAAAAGAAATGGATACGATCAACCAGATCGCTGAAATTAATGCGTCATATAGCATTAACGGACAAGATGTGGCGATTCCAAAAGACAAGATTGCTTCTTGGGTGATTTACGAAGATGGTAAAATCAATTTAAAACAAGATGAGGTTAGAAAATACGTAGAAGAGTTAGGTGCGACTTATAACACAAGTACCAATGCTTCTAAGTTCAAAAGTACTAAACGTGGTGAAGTCTCTGTGCCTGCAGGTGCTTTGAGTTGGACCATCGCAACAGATAGTGAAGTGGAAGGATTAACTGAAGCTATTCTAGCTGGAAAAGACTTCAGCGGACGCGTACCTGCTGCTGTTGGTAGTGGCACTCCTGGTGGCACTTTGATCGGAAACACATATATTGAAGTCGACCTACAAGCCCAACATATGTGGTACTATAAAGATGGCGCTGTAGCTCTTGAAACACCCGTTATCACTGGTAAACCAAGTACACCAACACCACCTGGCGTGTTCTATGTTTGGAATAAACAAAAAGATCAAATCTTACGTGGTGGTGAAGTTCCAAGTCCTGTTGATTTTTGGATGCCAATTGATTGGACTGGTGTTGGTATTCATGATTCATCATGGCAAAATCCTGATGCCTATGGTGGCGACTCTCATTTAACAGTCGGTTCTCATGGATGTATTAACACACCTCCAAGTGTCTGTGCCAAATTATATGACATGATTGATGTTGGTGTTCCTGTTATAGTCTTTTAGTATAAACTGGTCAAAAAGGCGCTTGGCTCTGAGCAACTACAAAATCTTTCGACTCAAGACCAAAAGAGGTTTGACGTAATGGAGGCTGCTGAAAAAGTCCCGATTTTCAATTAAGAAAATCGGGACTTTTATTTTTCTACCACATTACTACTATTTACATCTTGAAATAGGTACTCCATTCTCCACAAACCGTCGTTTTCAGTCTAGTATTTTAGGATTCAGAAATCCACTAATTTGAATCTTTGTTATTTTACTATTTTTTCAGCAGCTTCACGTAACGTCAGCCTCTTTTTTAATACTATGGAGGGCTCATCATGAAAAATAAATGGCTAGAAACAGATCGGTTAATTCTTTCTAATTGGTCAAAAGAAGATTTCCCCTTAGCATTTAAGCTTTGGGGAACACAGAGGTCACACGATTTATTGCTAAAGATGGTATCTTTTCAACTGAAGATATTGAAAAGCGGTTAGCATTAGAAATGGCAAACTGGAAAAAACATCACTTACAATATGCGCCTATTTTTACGAAGGAAGATGCTATCTTTATTGGTTGTGCTGGGTTGCGACCTTACGAAGAAAACACTTTAGAAATCGGTTTTCATCTCTTACCAAACGTTTGGGGTAAAGGCTACGGAAAAGAAATTGCTTTAGAAGTGATTGCTTATGCTAAAACTCTAGAAAATATTGATTATTTATTTGCCGGCCATCATCCAGAGAATACAGAATCTGAGGGTTTATTACTAAAATTAGGATTTATTCCTATTGAACCTATTTATTATGAACCAACAGGATTATTTCATCCTTCTTATAGACTAAATTTAAAAAGAGATAGCTAATCAAAATGTTGACTAGCTATCTCTTTTGTATTACTCACTAATAATAATGGTAGGTTGATTTTTGTTTACTGTGTACAATTTAGGGGCTACTTTTAAATACGTTTCAACCAATTCTTTCAGCTCTTCTATCGCCAAATCACTGCGCTCTTTTTGATGTGCATTGATTGACTCAATCACTAAAATCGCCTGAGTTGTACTTTCTGTTAACATGGTGCGCTGTGCTTCACGCCAGTTCATCGAACGACAAATTGCCCCTTCATCATCTGCATAAATGATTTCTTCTGGTAAGGCTGGTGAATCTTCTTCTGCGCCTAATGGTAAAAAGGATTCACCTCCTGTTGCTTTTTTTAATTTCAAATCACCCATGATTGACTCAATATCTTCACCACCACAAGGCACAGCATATTTTAAAGAAACGCTATTGTAGATATCAACTAATGGATTAATCGGCATAAATACTCGGTCTTGATGCACTCGTTTAAGTAAAGCTTCAATTGAAGATCGGGCACCTTTTTTCGTTTTAAATTGACGGAAAGCTTCTCGCCATTCAGCAATCACTTGATTATCTGTAAAGTTCTCTTCTGATAAATGTTTTTTCGCTCCTAAAGCGCCTTCTGCTAATAAAGACAAGTAAGCAGCGTCCTCTGTCTCACCTACTCGGTTATCTATTCCCTCTAAAACTAGCACATTAAATTGAGCCTCTTCAAACACTTCAAAAAAACTTGGTTCTACTGTAAATTTTTTCATTGTTTCAATCCTCTCTATTTTTACTTGGTTTCTTTATTATATCCCTCAATGAGTTAATTTGCGAGAATACAAAAAAGAGAATGGCATAGCATTCTCTACATTTACTTCATATTATAATTTATCTACAACATTTTTAGGGACATCTTCTTTTTTTACTTCTTCCCACGTTTCTACAAATCTACCCTTCGTATCTAACTTAAGGATGGCATTCTCTCTTAGTTCACCAGGAGCATAAAAGGTTAAATCATAGCTTTTTCCACTTTCATTGATTGCCTTTTGTGTATATAAATAGCCACCTGGCTCTTGTTTTGTTCCGTATTTACTATTCGTCACCACATATGATGGTTCCTTTTTAATCGTTACATTAAAGCGATCAAAAACTTGGCCTAAATCATTATTTTGAGTTGAAACCTGTCCTTCTGTTAATTTCGATCCTAAAATCGGTCCTCCTACGACAATTCCGCCAACTAATACTAAACCAAAAATAAATTTTTTCATTTCAAATTCCCCGTTCTTTATCTCTATTTGATAAACCTATTATAACGAGGTTTCTAGCTACTTTAAAAAGGCGGCAGACGGATTTTCATTCCGACTTTGGGCGTAAAAAAACTAGACATGCGAACGAACGTTCTGATATAATGCAAGAATAGCTTTAATTACAGGAGGTCATTATAATGAAAAAAGTAGGTTTTATTTTACTAGATCAATACGCTGATTGGGAAGGTAGTTATCTTTCTAGTATGCTAGCTCAAGAAGGGTGGGCAATTTCAACTTTATCCATCCAAGAAAAAGTCACTTCTATTGGTGGTTTTACTACTCAAGTAGACACATTAATTACTAAGGAAAATCCGATGAATGATTTTGACTTACTTGTTTTAATTGGAGGTAACTCTTGGCATCTTGATTACCCAGAAATCACTCAATTACTGACTCGCTATATTGCTCATAAAAAACCAGTCGCAGCTATTTGTGGTGCGGTGGATTATCTAGCAAGAAACGGTTTATTAACTCACTTTAACCATACAGGTAACGCACAATTCTTCTGGAACGACTTTGAAAATTACCTGAACAAGGAGCAATTTTTAGAACAACAAGCTGTTTTAGATAAAACACTGGTCACTGCAAACGGAACAGCCGCTCTTGATTTCACTGAACTTACTTTAGAGATGATTGGTTTCACTCAAGAAGAGGCTCAGAAAAAAGTTGATATGTTCCGTTTGGGATATTATGCTTTTTGTGAGAAATATGGAAATCCTTATCTTTAAATCACACCAATTTTTTAGAAAAATACAACACTAAATCGTCGTTATTGAGGCAGCTTTCTCCCCTCTGTAATTGACGATTTTCGTACCAAATACCTGAACCATCTGGCACATAACCATTTTTAATATAAAGACGTTGAGCAGCACCGTACCCTGAATGAAGTCCAACACCAATCGTCAAAATATCAGTAGAAAAACTCACTTCATAAGCAGCCCGTTTGATTAATTTTTGCCCGATACTCTTTCTTTGAAATCTCTCAAAAACATTAAAATCAACAATTTCTGGGTAAAGATCTTTAAAAGGACCTTGCTTGGATTTTGAAACAATCGTTAAATAGCCCGCCACTTGATTATCAAGTTCGGCAACTAACACTTGGCGCTTGCCTTTTTCTTGCTCACGTAAATAGTTTTCTAAAATTTCAGTTCGAGCTTCCCATTCCTGTCTGATAAATCCCTGATTAATGGCTAATATATCTGACTTTTTCATCTTTCGAATAACTAATTCCACACTGCTTCCCCCTCATCTTTGTTATGATATCTCTAGTTTATCACAATGATGAGAGTTGATTTTTTTATAATTTAATCGTATGTTAAAGAAAGATAAGTTCATTCATACAAAGGAGAGAAATTATGGAATTAATTATTAATAACGCCCCTTGGCAACGTGCCGCAGCGCTTTACGTTAGAATGTGCGTCTTTGTTTTAGAAAGAGGGATTAGTTTAGCCGACGAGTTTGATGATGCTGATATAGATGGGACGGTTTACGCTGTAATTTACGATCAGGCGCTTCCCATTGCCACAGGTCGCCTTTTAAAAGAAGATGATACACTATGTCGCTTCACTCGAATTGCTACGTTAAAAGAGTATCGAGGGCAACAGCGAGGTGCTAAAATTATCCACGCTTTAGAACAATATGCTATCTCACAAAACTTTAAAAAAGCTCAAATCCATTCAGAATTAACGGCTAAAGTTTTTTATGAGAAACAGGGATATATAGCTGTTTCAGAAGTATATGATGAAGATGGTGTACCTTGTCAGACGTTGGAGAAGGTATTTTCATGATTATCTAGATAAACGGAGCATATGGAGCTGGAAAGACAACCATTGCGGAATTACTTCATCAAAAGTTGAAAGGCTCTTATCTTTACGATCCTGAAAATATCGATGACTTTTTAGCGCCATAATTTACTTTCTCCCATTCAAAAAGGTGATTTTCAAGAGACTACAAGAAAGAAACTCTCATCAAATTACTTCGGGGACGGAAAGAGCAGATGTTATTTTAAAGCATTTTGAAAAAATTGATAATGAAAAAATTACGCCAGAAGAAGTAGTTGAAGTGATTTTAGAAATAGTAAAAAAATATAAAAAAACAAAACATCTTAGTTGATTAAAATGTCTTGTTCTTCATATTAAAAATTTACTCATATAACCCATAACTTCTCTTACATAATAAAGGGAGATAGCTCATTCATTAAATCATAAGTTGAGGATAGTGATAGTATTGATACTATGTTTTTATAGACAATATTGTGATATAATAATATTGTAAGGGACGCATTGGTAGTACGTCCCTAGATAGAACCGTTTAAGACGGTAGCAAGTAATATTATTTAAAAATAACCGTTAACTCGCCAAAGTTACGACGGTTATTTTTTTTTGTCATTTTTCAGAATGAGAACAATAGTTGATACCAATGTTAGTGTAAAACTACCAAAGGCAATCATCAATTGTAAGGCTTCCGATGTGGACAAAAGGCTTCTCCCTTCCTAGATTCAACACTTATTTTCATAAGCATCACCTCGATTCAAAGATAGCCACCGTCATAAACTTTTCTATCTTAAAATTATAACATAAATGAATTGCTATCACTTCTCGACTTTGATTTTAATAAAAAAATTAATTCAGCCAGTTTTGGTTGTTTAAAAAATTATATATAGAAATTATTAATAATATAAGGCGTGAATTACTCAGACTATTCAAGAAGATTCGGAAGCAGTAAAAGAGTTTATAATGATAGTCACTATGTAACTCCGCCCAATATTTATGAGATTCCATTCCATCAACTCCCTGTACTCGCTTTTTCTTTTATTATATACTAAATAAAAAAAGGAGGCTCCAATGAAGAAATCTGATTTAGACAAATACAATCCAAAAGCCGATGAGATGACGGATTTTGATTTTTTTAATCTTGGCAATCTAGCTTCTGAACCAACAATAAATAAAAATAATCTTAGTTTCTGGTTACCTTTTTTCACCTCTTTTGTCGGTCTCTTAATATTACTTTTAAAATCAACTTATTATCTAACCAACTATGGCGATTCTCTGACAGCTTTAGCCATTTCTCTCATCCTTATCCTAATCATAAGCGTCCTTTTTTCTTTGCTAGTTCAAGCTATTTTCAAAAATATATTCACCTAAAAATCCACTTGTTCATACTCCGTTCACAAAAGGTTATTACTCTTAGTGAGAAGAAACTATTTAGGAGGAAATCACATGAACACCATAAAAAAATGGCACCTATTTTTATTAGCCTTTACCACACTACTTATGACTCAATCAGCAAACATCGTTGAAGCTGAGTCTCTCACCAACCAAGATGAAGTCAAAAGCTTTGTCGATACCCATATGGAAAAAGACTTAGACAAGTATCACATTCCAGGTGCTGTTATTGCCATCGTTAAAGATGATGAAATTCTCTATTCAAAAGGCTACGGCATGGCAGATATTTCTAAAGATAAGAAAGTTGATGCTGACAAAAGCATGTTTAGAATTGCTTCTACTACTAAATTATTCACTTGGACAGCTGTGATGCAATTAGTCGAAGCAGGTAAAATTGATCTTGATACAGATATCAATACATACTTAACATCATTTAAAGTTCCTAACACATTTGATAAACCGATTACAATGCGTGACTTAATGACCCATACAGCTGGTTTTGAAGAAGGTGGGGTGGGCTATCAAATCACAACAGATACCAAACGTTTAAACACCACTATTGCAGAAACTCTTGAAAAACATGCCTTGGCTAGAGTTCGACCTCCTGGTGAAAAAGCGTCTTATTCAAATTATGGGGCTGCTTTAGCGGGCTTAATTGTTGAAGATGTCAGCGGATTATCATATACAGATTACATCCAAGAAAATATTTTTAATACTCTTGATATGAAACATGCCACTCTGGCAGAACCTTTACCTAAAAAATATAAGGACAATGAAGTCATCGGCTACAACTACACGAATGAAAAATTTACACCTGGAATACCTACCTATGAAGGAGGATTTAGTCCGGCTGGAGCGGGAACTGTTTCGGCAAATGACATGGCTAAATTCATGCTAGCTCATCTTAACAATGGCACCACACAAGGGAAAAGATTATTAGATAAAAAAACAACTAATACCATGCACCAAACTGCCTTTCGTTTCGATAAACGTTTACCCGGTTCTGCCCTTGGCTTTCAAGAAGGCGAAATAAACGGCAAAAAAACATTATCTCATGCGGGAGCAGATACGATGTTTATCACTGACCTATATCTCGTTCCAGAAGAGAATATTGGTATCTTCTTATCTTATAGTGGCGGTCAAGCCGATGATGCGCTAGCCTCTATGAAGAAACATATTTTTGATTATCTTTTCCCTATAACTAAAAAAGAGTCACCAACGTTTATCCCCTCAACAAAAGAGGAATTAGCTAATTTCACTGGTTCTTATAAGTTCACTCGACGTAACTATAGTCATATTGATAAATTTTTTAGTTTATTAGTAGAAATGAAAGTCGCTCAGGAAAACGGACAACTGGTCATTGGACAAGGCAACGAAAAAGAATATTTCAAAAAAATTGATACTAATTTATTTCAACAAGTTGACGGGCAACAAAAAATTTCGTTTAAAACAGATAAATCAGGAAAAGCGACAGATATGTTGTTAAGCATTATGCCTGATATGCCTCTTGAAAAAACAACTTTTTGGGATCAAAGTAGCGTTTGGTTAATTCTTCTTGCCATATCTATCGCTATCTTTATCATCGTAACGATTATTTTACTTATCCAATTAAAAAGAAATAAAAAAATAAGTCACCATTCTAAACAAACCATTTGGTTGACGATTATTACAGCCATTATTTCCATCCTAACGCTTGGTTTAACGGTCACTAATGTTTTAAACATGGATGTTCTACAAAGACTAAGTGAAGTCACCTTAGCCTTAAAATTATTCTTGTTCTTACCCTTATTTGTCGGAGGATTAACCTGTATTTTACTCGTCAGAAATGGCATGGACTGGTTCAAAAAAGAATCCTCTTTAGTGATTCGAATTCTAACAACCACTGTTTTCTTAGCTGCATTGACGACTAGTCTGTTTTTTATTCATTGGAATTTAATGGGTTGGCTTTTCGGCTAATTGACAATTAAAAAAGGAGCGTGAGAAGTATGAGTCAATTACTCATTGTTGATGACGATACCTCAATACGAGAACTAATGAAACTTTATTTAAAAAATGAGGGATTTGATATCCTTGAAGCAACTAACGGAACCCAAGCTCTATCCATTATCGAATCCCAACAAGTTGTGTTAGTCATTCTAGATATTATGATGCCCGAAATGGACGGTTGGGAATTAACTAAAAAAATCCGAAAAAACTTCTCTGACCTTCCTTTACTAATGGTTTCTGCGAAAGGTGAAACAGTCCATAGAATCAAAGGGTTTCAATTAGGAACAGATGATTATTTAACAAAACCCTTTGATCCTTTTGAATTGGTTCTAAGAGTTAAAGCTCTTTTAAAACGAGCAAAAATCAGCGCTTCTCAACTGGTAGAGTTAGAGACCTTGACTCTAAATAAATTAACCTATGATGTCATTAACAAGGACGAAAAAATCATTCTACCACCAAAAGAATTTGAACTCTTATTTGTCTTAGCAAGCTATCCCAATCAAATATTTACAAGAGAACAGTTAATTACGCGCATTTGGGGCATTGACTATGAAGGAGACAATCGAACGGTAGATGTGCACATTAAACGAATTAGAGAAAAGTTTACTCATGAAAGTGACGTTTTTTTCATTGAATCTGTTCGTGGTCTAGGCTATCGCTTGGTGATTTTATGAGAAAAACACTCTATTCACGCATTGTTTTTGTTTTTATTAGTATCTCTATCATCAGTTTAATGATGTCGACCTTTATTGGACTCTACTTATTTCAACAAAAGATTAATTACGAAGGACAAAACAGCATGATTGAAAAGGGTAAGGAAATGACTGAAATCTATAATGACTCTCAAAAGCAATCGCCTGACTCTTTTTTTAACCAGATGACTCAGCTAACTTCTTATCCCATTCATTTATATGAAACACCGGATAAAAGCCAATTTTTTACCCTAGATAATAACAATGTCGCTGATATCAGCCAAGAAAGTATTCAGGATGTTCTATCAGGTAAGACATACCGTTCGACTAAAAAACAAAAAGACACCTACATTGGCTTCCCTATGATAATTAATGAGAAGCGAGTCGCTGTTTTTTTACAGTTTTCTTATGAAAGTGAAGCGATTTTTAATCTACTTATTCTTTTCATTATTATTAGCACCTTAATTTTAGGTAGTCTATTGATTCTAATGGCTGCACGGTACCTGATTCTTCCTTTAGAAAAACTAAAAAAAGCGACAGAATTAATTGCAGCTGGTGATTTTGATGTGACTCTGGATTTAAAAAGACAAGATGAAATTGGAGAATTGGCTAACAGTTTTAATAAAATGACCTTAGAGTTAAAACAAATTGAGGAAATGCGCCAAGATTTTGTTTCTAATGTCTCACATGAAATCCAATCACCTTTAACCTCCATTTCAGGATTTGCCAAGGCATTAAAAAATGAGCAACTGATTTCTGCGGAGCAAAGGCCTTACTACTTAGATATTATTGTTTCTGAAAGTGATCGTCTCTCTAGATTAGGCGATAATCTTTTAAAATTAGCATCCCTTGATTCAGAACATCATCCATTTAATATCGAAATTTTCGATGTCACTGAACAAATAAGACAAGTCATTTTAACGCTCGAATCACAGTGGTCTCAAAAAAATATCAACTTTATATTTCTAAATGAAACGGCAACACTGATTGAAGGCGATGTTGATTTACTTCAACAAGTTTGGATCAACCTTATTTCTAATAGCATTAAATTTACTCCTGAATTCGGAAATATCACAATTGATCTTGTTTCAGACGACAAACTAGCTGCTACTATTAGTGATACAGGAATCGGCATCCCTGAAAAAGAATTATCTAAGCTATTTCAACGGTTTTATAAAGCTGATAAATCCCGTACATCAACAGAAAGCGGCAATGGTTTAGGTTTAGTCATTGTTAAAAAAATTGTTGAATTACATCACGGAGAGATTCAAGTCAAAAGTCAATTTGAAGCAGGAACACAAGTTAGTCTCGAATTACCTCTTAAACAATAAAACAAAAACCATCACCCAATTTTTCTCTGGATGATGGTTTTCATTTTTATGAATAAATAATTATATATTTTATAGGCCCTAACTTTTTTCAGCTTTCTTAACAGTACTGAAAATTACCAATATTATACTTACTAGCATAGAAAAAAAATATTTAAAAACAGAAAAATTTTCTTTTAATAATTTAGATACATTCTCCCCATTAAAATACGATTCATTTTGAATAAATAATCTAAATACTTTTATAAAATCTAGTCCATCCGCATGTTCCCCTGATAAATACTTAATATTAGTATAATCTATTCCAATAATATTTTTTACAGAATCTAGATATACAAATGGATTATACCCACTTACTGGCGTCCTAATTAACCTAGATAAATAATAACCCAATAAACTTATTATTACTAAGTAAATAAAAGATAAAACAGATTTTTTAAAATATACTACACACAACTGATATAGTACTAATATAAACAAATAATTGATTCCAAAAATAAACATTATCCGCACCCAATACTTCCATATGGGAATAAAAATAGTGGTATTTACCTTAGATATTAAAACTGGATAATCAAAATTACCACTACCATATATCACTGACGATAAGAAAAATCCTAGCACAAGAAAAACAAATAGAAACACCATAGTTTGAATATATGAAATGAATAAATGAGATAATATGAAATTAGCTCTATTTTTAGGTTGCGTAAATGATAATTTTATTTTCTCTGATTCGTAAGCCTTACCAAATGGATCTCCAAATATATATACTAAAAAAAGCATTCCAGGTAAAGAACACATAATATTTACTAAAAAATTTAAAAAACCTACGCCAGTTATTCCATACCGAAGTGATTCTTCTTCTAATCCCAGCCGTTCCAATTTCTCATTACTTAGTACCTTATTTCTAATATAATTATCAGTTAACCGGCTCTCTACATGATTAAGTTCAGTCACTGTTTTATAATCTTTTAAAAAAATATTTTCTATATTTAATGGTACTATTTTTTCACTAACATTTTTTAGATACTCTATTTCTTGATTGTGATAACAAAAAAAGACTTTTCGATCTTCTTTTGGATATTCCAATGACCATTTTTGCAGCTCTTTCTCGGCATTAGTGCTTGAATATATTAACAAAAGGCTTTGATAATCTTCTTTTAAGTAATCCAATCTCGATGTTTGCTCTTTTGAAAGAATACTTTTATTAAAGAATAATAAAAAAGGTAATAAGATAAATAATACAGATAACATGACTATATTTTTTTTAGTTTTAAAAAAATTTTTTATTATTAAATTAGTATTTTCCATATCAAACCTTCTTTATTAATATTTCCAACGTTATTTTTCGAATAATAATTATGACAAAGATGAAACTTATAATAAAATAATAGAATAAATTGGTTGTACTAAAATAATAATTTTTGATAAATAAACTAGCATTAAAAATAAAGAAGAAATAATAACTTACTGGACTAAATATCTTTTCTGATAACATATTAGCAACGTAAATACTTAAAATGCTTATTAGTAACGTTAAATGATAATTCTTTATTATCATAGAAATTAGTTCCACAACAGACATAATCAAAATGACTCCTAGCAAGTTCACCAAAGTAGTAATAACTATATATTTAGAAATCGGTATTATGTGTGTGTTATCTATAAATATTGGATAATCAACACTTCCTTGTCCATTAATGATATATCCTACAACAAAAAAAATTGAAATATACAATAAAAAAACACTTAGATAAAGACAAAAAATTGTTAAAAATTTTTTATTATAATACTTTTTTAACGGACTCGGTTGTACTTTTATTAATTTTATTTGCTGATTTTCCAATTCGCTTGTCCATATATCTGATAAAAACAAAATCAAAAAAAGAATTCCTATCGATCCAAACCATAAATCTAAAGAGAATTTCAAAAAATAAACACCACTCAGCCCTACTTCATTAGAAATTTCTGCCAAATCTTTTCGAGCTAATTCCGTAAAGACCATTCTTTTTTTCAATAAATCTTTTTCTTTAATAAAATCAGTATCATATTCTTTTTGATAATCATAAATCAAGTCATAAAAATCCTTTTCAACTTTAGCTTGCTCAGTTAAATTATTTTCATACTTCATACTTACTATTTCTTCTATCATACCCGAAATATCACTTAGCTTTTCTATTTCTCTACTATTTTTCTTTAAGACACTTTCATTAATTATTTTTTCATTAATTTCATTGTAAAGTTTAATAAATACACTTTCTTTATGATCAAAATAATCCTTATCCACGTTTTTTACATATACTACAGAGGATAATGGTATCACCAAAAATAGTACTAATATGAGTAGGATATTTTTTGTATTTTTTTGTATTTTCACTAGTTCAAATAAATACACTGCTTACCTCCTAACATTCAAATAACATCTTATAGAGTTGATACGTCATATTTTCTTTAAGTTCTATATCAAAGATAGTACATTTATTCTCTTTACATAGTGCAATAAAGTTTTCTTTTTCATACTCGTTCATCCTAATAGTTATTTTATATCGTGAAATCTTCTCAATTTGAAATGCTTTCTTTAACACATTAAATAAACTTGTTGTTATATCTAGAATCACATCATACTCCGTTTTTTGTTTCGAGAAATCTAATAGTAATTGTTGGTTATTACTTGAAATTAATTTACCTGATTTTAAAAATAAAATATCTGTGGTTAACTTTTCTATTTCCTCCAAGTTATGAGAAGATATTATTACTGTTGTTCCTGTAGAATGAAGAGCTAAAATTATTTTTCTGAAAATATCACATTTAGTTACATCCAATCCATTCAACGGTTCATCTAATAATAATAATTTTGGTTTACTCAAAATTGACATAGCCAGTAATAACGTCTGCTTCATTCCTAAAGAATATGTACTGACTTTTTTCTTCACGTATCTCTTCATATCTAAATCACTAATTAGATCTATCGTATTTTCCTGATTTATTTTATGGCATTTAGCTACATATAATAAATGATCCCATCCCGTAAGATTTGTGTATAAAATTTTACTGTCTTGCATATAAGACATTTTATTAAATATCCCACTGGAACTATTTAATTCATCAAAAATGTATATTTCTCCTGAATCTATACTTTCTAAATTACAAATAGCATTAAATAAAGTTGTCTTGCCTGAACCATTAGGAGCTACCAATCCAAGTATTTTAGGCTTCTCTATTTTAAAAAATAAATCATTAAGAATCAAATCATTTTTATAACTCTTATTAACGTTTTTTGCGTTCAAAATCATCACTAACCCACCTTTATATATATAATATTAAAAAAGTTCATAATACGCAAAATTTAATTATATTATAAACGAAATACATAATAATTTTTATAAACATCTAAAAAAAAACATCACCCAATTTTTTTCTGGATGATGGTTTTCTTCTTTATTTAATGTCAGACAATGAAACAAGTTCATCTTCTTCATAAGATTTTTGACAAGCGATGGCTACTTTTGTTGATTGTAAGCCGTCATTCGCATTAACACCTGGTTGGCGTTTTTCTTTGATACAGTTGATAAATTCAGCTGTTTCATTTACGAATGCTTGGCTGAAACGTTCTGGGAAGTTTTGTGAAGTTGGGCGTACCACACCGTGTTCATTCATGATGGTTACTAAATTTTTCTCAGGAACTTGAGCAATTCTTAACATCCCTTTTGTTCCGATTAATTCAGTTTCCACATGGTAACCATGATGACAGTTACGTCCTGCCACTAAAATACCCATTGTTTTGTCTGCCATTTGAAGCATAGCAGCACCTGTTTCAAGTTCGCCAACTTCATCAAGTTGTTTGTAAGCCGCATTTTTACCTAATGCCCACACTTTTTTAACTTCTTGGTTCGTAAACCAACGCACTAAGTCAATATCGTGAATCGACATGTCAGCAAACAAGCCGCCACTATTACTTGCTCCAGCAAATTTAACAAAACTTTCCATGCCGTCACTTGGATCAATGCCGTAACATCTCACTACGGTCAATTCGCCTAACTCACCTTTTTCTACCATTTCTTTTGCGTATTGGTAATCTGCATCATAACGACGCATGAAACCTAGCATAAAGATTTGTTCTGGATGAGCATCAATCACTGCCATTGTTTTTTCAATTTCAGCCACGTCTAAGCCGATTGGTTTTTCAGAGAAAACATGTTTGCCATTTTCCATAGCTTTTTGAATTTGCTCACAGTGAAGTCCTGATGGTGAAACGATAAAAATCGCATCTAGTTCTGGATCTTTAACCATCTCATCATAATTAGCATAAGTTTTTGTCACACCTAATTCTTTTTTAGCATACTCTAATTCTGCTTCCACCATACTACAAGCTGCGTACAACTCACAGTTTGGTACTCTAAATGCTAAGTTGCCTGCATGGACTTTTCCAAGTCGACCTAATCCAATAATTCCTACTTTAATATTTGACATTGTTTTCCCTCCTAGTGATTACCCTAGATGATTGATACGCTCCAAAATACGTTCCACATTCATAGAGATAAATTCATCATCTTGAATGCCAGTAATATGTGAGACACATTTTTTCTTCAATAGGATATCTTTAACTTCCGCTTCATGACGTTTCACTTGTGGTGCTAATAAAATCACGTCGTAATCACGGTAAGATAATTTTTCTTCAACGCGTGCAATTGGGGCATAATCAATCTCATAATCAAGTTGATGTACCTTCACGCTTTCTAACATTTTTGACACAAATAATGATGCACTAATTCCAGACTCACAAATAAAAAGAACACTTTTTCCCATGAGAAACCTCTTTTCTAGATTTTTTTGACTTGAACAGGTTTACCAGTTTTTAATGACTCGTTTGCTGCAAAGGCTAAACGTTGTGCCATAATACCATCTTCATAAGTAACAGGTGTGTCTGTGTCGTTGTGAATAGCAGCCACAAATTCTTCCACTTCTTTAATATAGGCATCGTTGTAACGCTCTAAGAAGAAATGTAATGGTTTTTGGCTATGAACGCCTTCAACTGTTGAAAGAGTCACATTATTCACTAATTCATTTTCTGCTTGAGAGGCACCTTTTGAACCAAATGCTTCTAAACGTTGATCGTAACCATACACCGCTTGACGGCTGTTACTAATGACACCTAAACAACCATTTTCAAAAGTTAATGTCACAACTGCTGTATCCACGTCCGTTCCTTTTAATTCAGAATTAACTAAAGCATCTCCCACAGCATAAACTTCCTTCACTTCACTCCCTGAAATGAAGCGTGCCATGTCAAAGTCATGTATCATCATATCAAAAAATAGTCCGCCTGACGACTCAACATATGATAAAGGTGGTGCCTCAGGGTCTCTTGAATCAATACGTAATAATTGGATATCTCCAATTGAACCATTGGCAACATGCTCTTTAACTTGAGCAAAGTTACGGTCAAAACGACGGTTCACACCAATTTGGAATTTCACGCCTGCTTCTTTAACAATTTGGTAAGTTTCAATCGTTTCTTCATCTGAGAAGCTAATTGGTTTTTCACAGAAGATATGTTTTTTCTTAGCTGCGGCACGTTTGATCATTTCAACGTGGGTATCTGTTGGTGTACAGATAAAGACGATATCAATTTCATCATCATTAAAAATTTCATCAAAATCTGCTACTAATGGGGCACCGTATTCTGCTTCAAAGGTTGGCATTTTATCAGCAAAAATATCTGCTACTTTTTTAACCGTCACACCCGACATTTGAACCAAGTTTCTTGTATGTAATTTTCCAATACGTCCGCCACCGATAACACCGACTACTAAATCTTTTTTCATGTTGACATCTCCTCGTATAATTTTTATCTTGCAAATCCGATTGGTGAGAATAAGATATATGTTCCAACAACAACAACTACAGTGATAATACTAACGACTTTGGTATGTTTCCAAGGGGTAATATCCACTTTCGTGTTGAAGACTTTTAATTCAAAATCGCCTTCTGGTTTTAATTTAGAAACGATTAACATCACAGCTAAATCTAGGAAGAATAACACACTTAATACGTATAAGAAGTGGATATCTTTTAAGAAAAACTTCGATAACGTATAAAGCACGATATGCATATAGATTGTAAATTTCGCTGCAAAGGCTGTTGCTTTTTTAGAGTAGAAAGCAAGTAAGATAATAACAAGTAATGGCATGTTGTAAAGACCATTAAACTCTTGTACAAATTGGTAAAGTCCTGCTGGTGCAAAACTAATTAATGGAGCAATTGCTACAGCTGAAAGACCGATCACAACCGTCATTAATTTACCAAAACGTGTAATTTGAGCATCTGTTGCATCTTTTTTGAAAACTGGTTTGTAGAAATCGAGTGATAATAGTGTTGACGTTGCATTTAAAGCACCTGAGAATGATGATAAAATCGCACCAAAGATAACTGCTGCAAAAATACCGTATAACATTTCAGGGAAGACATGTGTTACAAGTGCTGGGTAAGCTTCATCTGGTGTGTTAATTAATGCATCACCAAAGATGTTTCTTGCAACGATTCCTGGGAATACTAAGAATAAAGCGCCAAAGACTTTGAAGAAACCAACGATGAACACACCTTTTTGAGCTTCTGCTAAGTTTTTACCTGATAAAGCTTTTTGGACGATCATTTGGTTCGTACACCAGAAGTATAAGTTGTTAAACATCATACCTGTTAAAAGAGTTGGCCAAGGCACAACAGCTGAATCAATTGAACCAACTGAATTTAATAACCATGGTGTATTCACGACGATATGGTCTAAACCACCGACGAAACTACCATTTCCAAGCATAATGACACCTAATGCGGGAACAGAAAGACCACAAATTAGTAGTCCAAAGCCATAAACAGTATCTGAATAAGCACTTAGACGTAAACCACCGATTAATAGGTATAAAATACCCACAATTCCAATGGCGATTGATACAAAAATAATAGCGGTTAATGGGGCAACATCTAATAACTCATCAATTCTAAAAATCTTGTTAAATACCAGTGACCCTGAATAAAGTACTACTGGTAAAAATGAGGTAACATAAGTAATAACAAATAACAGTGACACAATTCGTTTGATTTTAGCGTCATAACGAATTTCAATAAAATCCGAAATCGTATTAATTCCGTATTTTAGATACTTCGGTAAAAAGACAGTGGCTAGTAAGACAATCGCAATCGCGGCTGTTACTTCCCAAGCCATAACTTCCATCCCAGCAATATAACTTTGACCATTTTGTCCCACAATTTGTTCTGTCGACAAGTTCGTCATAATAATTGAGCCGGCAATTGGAAGAGCCGTTAAACTACGGCCCCCCATAAAGAATCCTTCTGCCCCTTCAACGGATACGCCTCTTGATTTTTTAAAGGCAAATATCCAAACACACGTGATAATAACTAAAAAACTAATAACCGAAAATGAATTCATATTGGCACCTTACCTTTACAGTTTCGTGATGTCTCGAATATAATTTCGAGCATTCTGAGCATAAATAAACGGATTAGCTTTTGCTGGATCTTGTTCTGCTTCAACCACAATCCAACCTGAGTATTGATCTTTTTCAATTTCTTCCCAAATTGGAGCAAAATCGATCATGCCATCACCAGGAACTGTAAAGACACCTTCTTTCACACCAGTTAAGAAACTTGATTCATTTTGTTTTACTTCTGCCATTTTTGCTTCACGAATATCTTTAAAGTGAATATGGAAAATACGGTCTTTATGCGCGCGGTAAACCTCAATTGGGTTTTCACCAGAAAATACTAAATGACCTGTATCAAATAATAAAGATACTTTATTAGGATCTGTTTCTTTCATTAAGCGGTCGATTTCAGCGGTTGTTTGAACCCCTGTCCCCATATGGTGATGATAAACAATTTTCATGTCCTTCTCAGCAGCCACTTCACCTAATTTTTCTAACCCTGTTGTTAACAGTTTCCAGTCTTCTTCTGAGAAAATTGGTTTTTCTTTAAAAACAGGTGTGTCCATTTGACCTTGGATACTATGCCCTTGTTCTGAAACAACAATCACTTTTGCTCCCATAGCATGTAAGAAATCACGGTGCTTGATGAAAGCTTCTTTTGTTTCTTCATATGGTTTAGTTGTTAATAAGGCACTAAACCATGCACTAGCAACAGAAAGTCCACGAGGTGCTAAGTATGATTTCAAAACTTCTGGATCTTTAGGGTATTTGTTTCCAATTTCTGTCCCTGTAAATCCTGCTAAGGCCATCTCACTAATACATTGTTCGAATGTATTTTCTTTTCCTAATTCTGGCAGATCATCATTTGTCCAAGCAATAGGTGCAATCGCTAATTTTATTGACATAATATCCTCCTACGCGCCCATAAAGCGCTTTCTGTATTTTATTTTTATAAGAGACTAACGTTTAAGCTAGTCTCTATTTATAGTCAGGGGATAAAAAGTCTGCTCCCACGGCAACTTCACGAAAATCGATCAATCAAAAGAGCGATTGTTCGATTTTCCCTCCAGTTGCTCGGAGCAAAACGACTTTTGACCCACCCTGTTTCTTAATATTTCCAAGCATTCTCTAACTTTTCAGCTCGAGCTCTACTTACTTCTAGTACGGTATCCATACCTGATACTTCAGAAACACCCACGTTCCACCAACCACCATAACCATCTGTCATGGTTTTTGGTAACACTTTAATGTCAAAGAGAGTTGAAACAGTTTGTATTTTCGCATCTTTAATCGCAGCAATTAGCTCTTTACGATTATTAATACGGTAAACTTTACAGCCATAACCTTCTGCAACTTTGGCATAATCAATTTGCATAATTTGATTATCTGAATCACGTAGTTCACAGTTAAAGCTGCCACCACCGTTACCCATTTGTAAGTTATTAATACAACCATAACCCGCATTATCAAACAGCATCACATTGATTTTTTGTTTGTATTGAAGAGCTGTCACAAGTTCTGTGTGAAGCATTAGGAAGCTACCATCACCAAGAACGGCATAAACTTCTTCTTTAGGATTTGCTAACTTCGCTCCTAAAGCCCCAGCTACTTCATAGCCCATACATGAATAACCATATTCTAAATGATAAGAATTGACTGTATTTGTTTGCCATAATCTTTGTAAGTCTCCTGGTAAAGAACCAGCAGAAGCTACGACAACACTACTGTCTTCCACTTCATCATTTAAAGTAATTAAAGCATTCGTTTGAGTGAAGGTTGTGTTTAATTTTTCTGCGTACTCATTCATCACGTCTTGATCAAAATGACCTTTCACTTCAGGTGAGAAGTTATCATGATTGAATTCAACCTCTCTTAAACGGTCACGCTCGATTTTCCATTCATCTTGACAAGCTTCAAGTTCACTACCAAATGACGTTTTATAACCCGTTAAACGAGGTGCTAAACTTTCGATGGTTGCTTTTGCGTCTCCCACTAATTGCGTGGCATCGAATTTATAAGCTTGCACACGACTCACGTTGATATTTAAAAACTTCGTTGTGCCGTAGTTAAACGCTGTTTTTGATGATGTCGTGAAATCCGTATAACGTGTCCCAATCCCAATAATTAAATCTGAGGCTTGAACTGCTTTGTTAGCGGCTGATGTTCCTAAGATTCCTGAACCACCTAAGTTATATGGAAAGTTCGTTGGAATCGTTGATTTACCTGCATGTGTTTCCACTAAAGGAATACCATGAGCCGTAGCAAATGCTTCAATCACAGGTCCTGCTTCTGAATATTTCGCTCCCCCACCAACAATCATAACTGGTTTTTTACTTGCTTTAATCACTTCAACCGCCTCATTTAAAGCGCGTTCCACAGGTGTCACACGGTCTAAATAATGAACTCTTTTATTGAAGAAACTAGCATCAAAATCAAAGGCTTCGCCTTCTGTATCTTGAGGTAAACAAATCGTTACTGGACCAGATGTCGCTGGATTTGTCAGCACTTCAAAGGCACGAATCATGGCGCTCATTAATTGCTCTGGACGCTCAATTTTATCCCAATATCTTGAAACAGCTTTAAAAGCATCATTCGTTGTTAAAGCGATACTTGATTCATGTTCCAACTGTTGCAACACTGGATCTGGTTGACGTGTGGAAAATGTATCAGCTGGTAAGAATAACACTGGAATGTTGTTCGCATGAGCTGTTGCTGCTGCTGTGACCATATTTGCTGATCCAGGCCCAGCTGAAGCCGTCACCGCGTAAATTTTACGTCTTAATGATTGCTTTGCATAGCCAATCGCTGCATGGGCCATTCCTTGTTCATTTTTACCTTGAATGACTTTTAAATGGCCTGGATTTTCTTCTAATGCATGTCCTAGACCTAAGACATTTCCATGACCAAAGATATTAAAGACGCCTTCCACAAAAGGAGTTTCAACGCCATCAACTGAAATATATTGTTGATTTAAAAATTTAACTAAAGCTTGCGCCGTCGTTAATCGAACGGTTTCTCTCATCATGACACTTCCTTTTTAAGCTTGTTCTTTCATTAACGCTTCAATTTCAACAACAGTTGGCATTGCTTCTGAAGAGCTATGTTTACTAACAACAATCGCTGCTGAGGCACTACCATATTGCAGGGCTTCTTGGATTGTCTTTCCTTGAATTAACGCATAGATAAAGGCTGCTGCATAAGAATCTCCTGCACCAAATGTTTTTAATACATTTGATTTATAGGCTGTTCCACGAATCACTTCGCCAGCTTTTGTATAAGCGTATGAACCTTCAACACCATGTTTAATAACGATTAATTCTGGGGCATGTTGGAATAAGTAAGCAACTGTTTCTTCGTTTTTACCGCCTTCAATGTTTTCTAACATATCAAACTCATCACGTGTACCAATCACAACATCTGCTTGTTCAGCAACGATTGAGTAATAAACTGAAACTTCTTCACTATTTTTCCATGTGTATGGACGGTAATCTAATTCAAAAATAACTTTTACATCATTTTTCTTAGCTAACGAAACCGCTTTTAAAACTGCTTCACGAGAAGGGCTTTGTGCTAATCCTGTTCCTGATACCACAATATTTTTAGCTTCTTTAATATATTCTTCACTGATTTCATCAGTATCTAAGTAAAGGTCAGCCACTTCATCACGGTACATTAAAATACTACATTCTTCTGGACTTAAGATTTCAGTAAATGCCAAACCTGTTTTCTTACCTGATTGATCCACAACCATGTTACTTGTATCAATCCCAGCATCTTTCATGAAGCCAGTAATGAAACGTCCATGTTGATCGTCTGGAACTTTTCCAATAAAACCACATGATAAACCTAATTTAGAAGCACCAATAGCAATATTTGCTGGTGAACCTCCAACGTATTTAGTAAATGTTACTGTTTCTTCCATTGGGCGGTTATATTCTACAGCGTTTAAGTCAATACACGCGCGACCAATTGCGATTAAATCATATTTTTTTTCAGCCATTATATTAAATTCCCTTCGTCGTTAAGTTCTATGGATAATCCATTCGTGATCTTTATCATTGTTAAATTGCCATTTTTTAATTGGCCCTGCCATAATATTTAAGTAGTAACCATCATAGCCATCTGGTACTGATACTGGATGATATCCTTTTGGTACTAGGACCACATTTTCGTTTTCAACTGCCATAGTTTCATCAATGCTGCGATCATCTGTATAAACTCTTTGGAAAACAAATCCTTGTTTTGGATTCATCTCATGATAGTAAGTTTCCTCTAAGAATGATTCTTCTGGTAAATTGTCTTGATCATGTTTATGTGGTGGGTAACTTGACCAGTTGCCACTATCAGTAAAGACTTCTACCACAATCAATTTATCTGAAATAGGACTTTGATCGTCTAAAATATTGTGAACCATACGTTTGTTTTGATACAACCCGCGATTTTCCACTCGGTTATCTGTTGCTTTAATTAATGTCGTTGGCATATCCACCTTACTTGGTGCGTAACAGAAAATCACTTTAGCGTCACTTTCAGCCACCACTTTAAATTCTTTACCACTTGAAACATAGACACTATCTGTTGGGATTTTTTCAAAAACATCGTCTCTTGTTCCGATGTTTTTAAATTCATCCTCTCCAGAATAAACAGAAACTTTACCCGTTAGAACAACTAAGCAGACTTCTAAGTCTGTTAGTTGTTCTGAGTATTCTCCGCCAGTTTCCATAGCGAGTAATTTCAATTCGATATATTCTAAACCAGCGTCCTTACGTGTAACATGATGTCTTTCAATCACTTTTGGCGCGATTTCTTTATTCGTTGGAATTCTTTTTAAATATGACATGTCG
Organism: Vagococcus hydrophili; assembly: GCF_011304195.1. Classification (NCBI taxonomy): domain Bacteria; kingdom Bacillati; phylum Bacillota; class Bacilli; order Lactobacillales; family Enterococcaceae; genus Vagococcus; species Vagococcus hydrophili. The sequence goes on from NZ_CP049887.1 coordinate 977,056, forward strand.
ATTTCTCCTTAATTAGATATCGTTTCTTGATAAGCGAGCTGTCACTACTTTGTTTCTTGTGTAGAAGTCAACGCCAGCTTTACCGTTTGCAGGTAAGGTACCGTAGAATGATGATTTCCAGCCCGAGAATGGGAACATTGCCATTGGCGCTGGGACACCTAAGTTAATGCCTAGCATGCCTGCATCCATGTTTTCTCTAAAGTAACGAACTGCTGAAGCGTTATTTGTGAATAAACAACCACCATTAGCAAATTGAGATTTGTTAGCAATTTCGATTCCTTCTTTAAGGTCTTTGATTTTCATCACTGATAATACAGGCGCGAAGATCTCATCTTGCCAAATCTTCATGTCCGTTGTCACACCTTCAAAAATAGTTGGTCTAACAAAGTAACCTGATTCATCCATATCTTCACGACCATCACAAACTAATTTAGCGCCTGATTCAACACCTGATTCAATATAGCTGATCGTACGTTTTAAGTTTTCTTCACGAATCACAGGTCCTAAGAACACACCGTCATCTAAGCCGTTACCCATTTTAATGTTACGAGCTTCTTTGGTTAATCTTTCCATGAATTCATCATAGATACCTTCTTCAACCGTCACAACTGCGGCTGCCATACAACGCTCACCGGCAGAACCAAAGGCTGCACCGATAATTGCTGGTAGGCTATCATCTAAGTTCGCATCATTTAAAACGATGGTATGATTTTTAGCTCCTGTTAATGATTGAACACGTTTCAGATTTTTAGAACCTTCCGTGTAAACATACTCACCAACTGGTTGTGAACCGACAAATGAGATGGCTTTAATGTCTTTATGCTGTAATAAACCGTTTACAACATCATGTGCACCAAATACGACGTTGAAAACACCTTTTGGAAGTCCCGCTTCTTCTAATAAAGAAACCACTTTTTCCATTAACATTGGCGCTTTTTCTGAAGGCTTGATAACAACTGTATTACCTGTCGCAATCGCCATTGGAAACATCCAAAATGGAACCATCATTGGGAAGTTAAATGGTGTAATACCACCAACAACACCGATTGGGTATTTATAAACTGAAGCCTCTACGTCTGTTGCAATTGAAGATAAGTTATCACCCATCATTAAAGTTGGCGCACTTGCCGCAAATTCGACGTTTTCGATTCCGCGTTGTACCTCTCCATAACTCTCAGATAAAGCCTTTCCATTTTCAATTGTGATTAACTTGGCTAACTCGTCTTTTGCTTCGATTAGTAATTGATGGAAGCGATAAAGGATACGTGCGCGTCTTGGAACAGCGACTTCTTTCCACTCTTGAAAAGCAATATGTGCCACGTCGGCTGCTTTATTTATGTCGTCAAATGTTGATAAAGGTACTTGGCAGATAGGTTCTTTCGTTGCTGGATTAACAACTACCTCATACTCACTCGTTGTACTTTCGATCCATTCACCGTTAATATAATTTCTTAATTTTCTAATATCTGACATGATATCCCTCCATTTTTTTAACCAATTTGCTAACAAAACTTTATTAATTTTTGGTTACATTGGTTAACTCACAACAAATATTACATCAACATAATCAATTAGTCAATTGTTTTATTAACTTTAATAAAAAAATAAAACAACTTACTCATTTTTATGGTTAAGTGTTGATTATTTCACATGACTGTGATACATTTTATTCAATAGTAAAATAAAAAGTAAGTGGAGCTAGAATTTATGAAAGAAAAGAGATATGAGTTAATTAAACACTACATCCTCCAAAAGAATCATGTCACATTAAAAGAGTTAGAAGATGAATTTAATGTATCTATGAACACGATTCGAAGAGATGTTAATAAAATTTTAGAAGATTCACGTTTTGAAAAAGTTTATGGTGGGGTAAGTGTTAAAAAGAATACTTTGGTAAACTTCGAAGATCGAAACATCGAAAATAAGGAGATTAAAAAGGGAATTGCTAAAGCTGCTGCTGACTTGATTCAGCCACATGACTTAATTTATATTGATTCCGGAACCACAACTAAATACATCCTAGATTATTTAGATGATGACATTGATATTTCAATCATCACCAACAGCCTAGATGTGATTGTTAAAGCTGAAAAGTTCAAAAATATCCCCATCTTTTTAATTGGTCATGTTTTTAAAAAATCGACCCGCTCATTCGTTGGGGTTGAATCAGATGAACTAACAGCTAAATACAACATTAGTAAAGCTTTTATGGCCGCAACTGCTGTTTCTATGCAAAGTGGTTTGATGAACTCTGATGTGATGGAATATGAAATCAAAAAACAAGCAATTGAAAAAGCAAACAATGTTTTCTTACTTGCAGACGCAGAAAAATTTGATAAGTCGACCTTATTAACCTATGCCAGTTTAAAAGATATTGATTGCATGATTACCAATAAACATTTTAATGAAGAGTACAATGAATTCTTTGCAGAAAACAATATAAAAACAATAGAGACGACTCCTTAATTAAGGAAATCGTCTCTATTTTTTAATTAGTTTTAAGTTTACCAAAGTAATATTTTAATAATGGTGGTGCGATTAATGTGGTTAAGATGACTGAGATAATCACCGTTGTGTAGTATTCTTCAGATAATAAACCTGAAGCAAGACCCGTTGTTGCTAAAATCAAGGCCACTTCTCCCCTTGAAATCATCCCTGCACCGATACTTAATGAAGACAACTTATCAAAACCAGTTGCTTTGGCTCCAATAAAACCACCAATTAATTTAGAAAGAACAGCTACCAGCGTACAGACAATTAAGAATGGTAATTGATTCATCACCCCGTTAAAGGAAACATTTAAACCGACACCAACATAGAAGAATGGAACAAAAATCGCATTGGCGATTGGATCTACTGTATGCTCAATCTCATCTTTGTATTCTGTATCAGAAATGAATAATCCGATAAAGAAGGTTCCAATAATTCCTGCCATACCTAACATCTCTGAAAAATAAGCAACCGCAAAACAAATCGCTACAGCCATTGTTGTCACTGGAACAGTCACTTTGAATTTAGAGGCTGTTTTTAATAAGAAAGGTAAAATATATTTACCAAAGACATAAATCGAAACAAAGAAAATCACTTTTTTAACTAGAACCATTGGAATAGAGACTACTTCATCTCCTCCACCTAAGAATGACATCGCAAAGGCTAGTAAAATAACCACCAAAATATCATCCACCACAGCCGCACCTAATATCGTACTAGCTTCTTTGGTTTTCATGACCGACAATTCTTTTAACACTTGAACCGTAATACTCACAGAGGTTGCGGAAAACAGAACTCCTAGAAAGACGGAATGCTCAAAATCTAATCCAAAAGCTTCTCCGACTAGAAAGGCTGAAAATAATGGAATGATAATTCCAATAACCGCTACAGCAACTGCCGGTTTAAAATTTTCTTTTAATTGCTTGGTGTCTGTCTCAAGGCCTGCTAAGAACATTAACAACAGAACCCCAATCATTGAAAATTCTTGAAAAATATCTGAGGTATTAACCCAAGATAAAACCGCTGGACCTAAGACAATTCCGATAAGTAGCTTTCCTAAAACAGCTGGTTGCCCTAATCTCACAGAAATATGCCCACAAATTTTGGTACTTATTAAAACTAAGACCATTGTTACTATAAATTCCATAATGTATATGTCCCCTCTTCTTTTAAAATCTACACCTACTAACCTACATGAAAACGGTTAGATTGTAAATAGATTTTGAGTAACTTTTGAGTATCTTCACAAAAAGATAAATAACTATTGTTTTAATATTCATATATTTGTCTCCAGAAATTCATACCTCTATTCTATTCTATATACATGAACAAAAAAATTTCTAGGAGGCCCTATAATGGCAAATAACGACAAAGTAATCATCATGAGTTTTGACTCAGAAAGTAAATCATACCAAGCATTCTCAGAAATCAAAGGACTTCACCAAGCACGAACAATTAAAGGTGAACAAATGGCAGTTCTTGAGCACCGTTCTAATCATAATTTAGAACCAAAAGATTTTATCGACTTTACAGGAGCAGACAAAAATTTCAAAGGGAGTATGATTGGGATGTTCGTCGGTATTCTTGGTGGTCCACTAGGTGTTTTACTTGGTTGGTTCACAGGAAGTATCATTGGTTCATCTAAAGATGTAAAAGAAGTCAAAAACGCCATGTCAATTTTCGAAAAAGCTTTGGCGATTATTCCAGAAGGCGACACAGGCTTAATCCTAATCTGTGAAGAAGAAAATACAGGACATATTGATGATGTGGTGGTTAACCAACTAAACGGAACCATCGAACGATTAGATAAAGAAGAGGTTGAAGCTGAATTAGAAGAAGCTCAAAAAACACAAGAAGAAGCAGAAGCTAGCGCTAAAAAACGTTGGTTCAAAAAATAAAATAATATTAAAAAAGCATCGATAGAGTGAATTTTTCATTCTGTCGGTGCTTTTTTTTGACAAAATTTCATTTATTCATTAACATGAAACATACTACAGAATGTTTCACTTTTAAAAGGAGGGAAAAATTGATGAAACAACGATACGATAGTGACCAAACTAAAGAAGATATTTTATTGACTGCTGGAAAATTATTTAGTCAACACGGTTATACAAACACTTCTATTCCAATGATTGTCTCAGAACTTGATGGTTTAACTAAGGGAGCGATTTATCATCATTTTAAATCTAAAGAAGGTATTTTAGATGAATTGATGCGACATTTTATGCCCAGTGAAACAATCATCTCAAGTATTCGGCAAAATGACGCATTCAGTGGGTTAGAAAAAATTCAAGAACTATTCCTAACAGCCATGTTTCATCAGGAAGTTCAAAAATATTTACCTTTTTCACCTCAGCTAATGAAGGAACCTTTACTGTCTTTAAAGTATTTAAAACTAACTCAGACCATTTTTATTCCTGAGATAACAGCATTTATTAAAGAAGGAAACGACGATAAATCAATAGACGCCATTCATCCTGAAGCTATTTCTGAGGTTGTTTTATTCTTACTAACCACTTGGTATAACACCACTCTTTTTACTAATTCTTTAGACAATTTCTATCAAAAATTAGAAACCTCTCAATATATTTTAGAAAGAATTGGTGTGAATGTTTTAAATGAAAGAGTTTTAAATAAAATTCAAACACAAATAAATCAAGGAATTGAGGCACACTCATAATGAAAAAATTTTGGAAAATCTTACGTAATATTTTAATCGGGTTACTCGTTGCTGTCCTACTATTTTTAGGAGGAACTTATTTAAATCATCATCTCAAACTAAAAAGCGAAGCTAAAAAAATTGAAAACTACGGTGAAAAAGTTAAAGTATTCGATGGGGAAATCAACGTGGTTCGAACAGGTTCAGGCAAAGGAAAACAAAGTATTATCCTTTTCCCAGGTTACGGAACCGCCTCTCCTTACTATGACTTTTTACCTCTCACAACTAAATTAAGTAAAGATTATGAAGTTATCACCATCGAGCCTTTTGGTTATGGTTTAAGTAGTGAAACGAAACGAACAAGAAATGTGGATAATATCGTCGAAGAGATGCACGAGGTGGTTAAACAGCTAAACCTTGACCACTATGTTCTAGGAGGACACTCAATTACTGGACTTTACGGGGTTAATTACTTGAATCGATACCCAGAAGAAAAAGTTGATGCCTTTCTTGGAATCGATACCAGCACACCGACCCAAGAAGTTCAAACCATGAATATGGCGCCTTTTAACTTCTTAAAAAAATCAGGTATGATGCGTTTGTTGATTGATGCTAATCCTGCTAAAGGGCTAGGAATGAAGGCTGATGATCCGAATCTGGAACAAGTTCGCATGTTAACACTTAAAAATTCGATTAACGATAACCTAGAAGAAGAATTAGATTTACTCAGAGAAAATTTCAAAGCCACTGAAAAAATGTCGTTACCAAAAGACTTACCAACGATTTTATTTGTAGCGATTAATGATGGTCGTCCAACTTGGGCTGAGGAACATCAAGAGCAAATTAAACAAGTTAGAACAGGGAAAGTCGTTGAGTTAGATGGGCAACATTACCTCCATCACACTCAATCAGAAGCAATTGCTAAAGAGACAAAGCTGTTTTTAGATAGCTTGAAATAACCTAGTAAAAAAGAAACGCACAAAAATTTGAAAGATAATTTTTGTGCGTTTCTTTATTTATTTTGTTTTTGATATTCCTTTGATCGATCCATAATATCTTGGAAGGTTCTCATGATACTGATTTCATAGTCTTTGTTCTCGACTAAATCAGCCACTTGTTTTAACACTTCTTGCTCTCTCGTGCTATCAAGTGTAGCGATGTGTTGCTCTTTTTTGATACGAACAATCTCATCCACACAAGCGTAGCGTTTTTCTAATAACCTCACCAATTCTTGATCGATTTGATTAACTTCTTCCCGAATTTCTTTTAACATACGTACCTTCCCCTTTTTTAATTTTACAACTGACTAAAGAATGTTTCTGCTGATTCTTGAATAAATTCATGTGGATGATGCAACGTAATTGCTTCATTATTAATGACTAAAACTTGACTATTTGGATTGCGATAATCGATTAATCCACTAAATGGATACACTTTAAAACTCGTTCCCACAATCACGATTAAATCTGCCGCTTCTACCCACTCAATCGAGGTCTCAATCGCCTCACTAGACAAGCCTTCTTCATAGAGCACCACATTAGGTCTAATTCTCCCACCACAATTTTCATGGATATCAGATATTAAATAATCTTCACTTGCTACGTTTTTTTGACATGTCATACAATAACAATCATACAAACTACCATGAAAATTTACCACATGTTGGCTTTCCCCTTGATCATGAAGACCATCAATATTTTGAGAAATAATGCGAACATCATGAGCACTTTCTAACTCTTTCATTTTTTTATGAATTATATTTGGCCTGGCTGTTTGATGATACAGTTGCTTTACAAAAGTATAAAATTTCTCAGGTTCTCTCATAAGACACGTGTGACTTAATAAATACTCAGGCTCTTCAATGCCTTGATACACACCTGTCATGGAGCGATAATCCGGAATGCCTGACGCAGTCGAAACACCTGCTCCCGTTAAGAAAACAATCCGTGAACTGTTCTTGATTAAGTTGATTCCACTACCTTCATCCATCTCTCTTTAGCCTCCTTAGTTTTTTACTATTGTAGCACTAACTAATCAAAAAAGTGATCTTTGAGCATTCTTCTTCACGTAACGAGGATATTATTTCCGATTTTTGTCTACTTGATATATAATTAAACTAATAAAAAAACAGAAAGAAGGGATTTGTATGTCAGAAAGAAAAGTAACCATGATTAATAATTGTCTACCTATTAATAGTATCAATCAAGAATTTAATGAAGGTCCAATCGCTACGGAAAAGATGATCAACGTACCTAAACGAGAATTAAAGAATATTAAGGCTGACATCACTTTTCCCGATGAACTAGAAATCAAAAAAAGAAAAGACTAATATTTTCATGACTTTTCAGAAATTGTATGTTATAGTGAAACACAAGAAAGAAAAGAACAGCTGAATAAAAAATCTAGAGGTTGCGAAATATCATGACTTTCAATCGAGCATAAGGATGCTACGACATTGAATCAGAGGGATTTTCGCCGAAATATTGTTAAATTCCTTAAATTAACAATGTTGGGTCTATAGTGAATAACTATAGAACTGTCTCAGTTAAGTCTGGGGTGCGCTATGATTTTTGATAAATTATTTTTTATCAATGATTATTGAAGGAGCAACCTTAAGATATGTTAGGGTTGCTTCTTTTTGTATAGGAAAGGGATTTTAAGATGATAACACACACAAGAAATCAACGATCAAAAATTTTATATTCATTACTTCTTTTTTTAGGTAGTATCTTGATGTTTGGAGGTACTGCATTTGCTGAAAAGGAAACCTTCACTGTTGGGATGGAAGCTGGTTATCCACCTTTCAACTGGACGCAACAAGATGACAGTAACGGAGCAGTTCCAATTAAAGGATCAAAAGAATTTGCTGGTGGTTATGATGTTGAGATAGCAAAAAAAATCGCCGACGGTTTAGGTAAAGAACTGGTTATCTTTAAAACCGATTGGGACGGTTTACCTCCTGCGGTCACTTCTGGTAAAGCAGATGCGATTATCGCCGGAATGTCTCCAACAGAAGAAAGAAAACAAACTTTAGATTTTTCTGATTACTACTATAGTTCTCAGTTAACCATGTTAGTCAAAAAAGATGGTAAATATAGTGATGCAACGTCTTTAAACGACTTTAAAGATGCCAAAGTAACGGCTCAATTAAATACACTTCATTATAATGTTATCGATCAAATTCCTGGGGTGCAAAAGCAAACGGCTATGAGTGATTTTTCTGCCATGCGTGTTGCTTTAGAATCTGGGAAAATCGATGGTTATGTGACTGAGATACCTGAAGGGATTACAGCTGAAAAGTTAAATCCTAATTTTAAAATGATTCAATTCAAAAAAGATCAAGGCTTTAAAACAACAGAAGCCGATAATGCCATTGCCATTGGGATGAAGAAAAACTCCCCTGATTTAGCTAAAGTAAACGAAACATTAGCGGGTATTTCTCAAAAAGAACGTGACGACATTATGGATAAAGCCATTAACTTGCAACCTGATGTTAAAGCAGATCAACCTTGGTATGTATGGGTTAAAAATATTGCCAAAGACAACTGGAAAATGTTCTTACGCGGGGCTGGAACTACTCTTTTAATCGCCTTAGTCGGAACAGTCGTTGGGACAACAATTGGTTTAGGCATCGGGATTTATCGTACCATTCCAACACCTGAAAAAACTGGTTTACGTTGGGCTTATAAAATCTTAAATGGTTTCTTCTCTGTTTATATTGAAATCTTTAGAGGAACGCCAATGATCGTTCAATCAATGGTTATCTTCTACGGTTCTTCTCAACTATACGGCATCGATATGAATCCATTAACAGCCGCCCTAATGATTGTTTCAATCAATACTGGTGCTTACATGACTGAAATCGTTCGTGGGGGAATTTTCTCCGTTGATAAAGGACAATTTGAAGCAGCATCTGCTATTGGGATGACCCACTGGCAAACAATGACAAACGTGGTGATTCCACAAGTCTTCAGAAACACACTACCAGCCATTGGTAATGAGTTTGTTATTAATATTAAAGATACTTCTGTATTAAATGTAATCGCTGTGTCTGAGTTATTCTTTGCTTCAAAAACAGCAGCTGGCGCTAACTTTAGATTCTTTGAAACCTTCTTTATTACCTGTGTGATTTACTTTGTTATGACATTTACAGTCACTCGTATTTTACGCTACGTAGAAAAAAGATTAGATGGTGACGGTTCTTACGCACCATACGCAAACCAAATGCAAACCTCAAAACTAGAAAGAAAGGATAATCGCTAATGACTTCTTTTATCGATATTAATCATTTACAAAAAAGCTACGGAGAAAACCACGTTTTAAAGGACGTGAATGTTTCAATTAAAAAAGGTGAAATCGTGACGATTATTGGTCCTTCTGGTTCTGGTAAGTCAACCCTTTTACGCTGTATTAACTTACTTGAAAAACCTACAGGAGGCGAGATTGTCTACAAAGATGAAAACATCTTAGCTCCTGGTTACAATTTACCTCAATTTAGAACCCATGTAGGCATGGTGTTCCAACAATTCAACTTATTTGATAATCACGATATTTTAAGTAACTGTATGGTGGGTCAAATGAAAGTCTTAGGTCGTTCTAAAGAAGAAGCCGAAAAAATCGCCATTGAAAACTTAGATAAAGTAGGCATGAAACAATTTGCTCATGCTAAACCCTCTCAACTTTCTGGTGGACAAAAACAACGTGTGGCTATTGCACGTGCCGTTTCTATGGATCCCGAAGTGATGCTCTTTGACGAGCCAACTTCAGCTCTTGATCCTGAAATGGTGGGAGAAGTTCTAAAAATCATGCGTGAGCTGACTGAAACAGGACTGACTATGATCATCGTAACTCATGAAATGAAATTCGCCGAAGAAGTTTCTGACCGCGTGATTTTCATGGATAAAGGGGTCGTTGCAGAAGAAGGCGCACCTGACAAAATCTTTAATCACCCGACGAAAGCTAGAACAAAAGAGTTCTTGCAACGTATTTTGGAAGGGTAATAGTCAATAGAAATAGGTATTACGAAACTGAATTAGTTTTGTAATACCTATTTTTTTACTCTTCAAATCTGATAAGAACAAACTTGTTACTCGTTACTAGCCTGCTATTAATTCATTTTTTTTAGAATAATTTTTTATTTTCCCACTGTGGACAAGCTCCCGTTATCCACATAAAGTTTCCCACATTTTTCTACCTTGATATGACTACTTTCCACAAGGTTATGCACACTGTCCACAGAGTTATCCACAGTTTTTTAATATTTTACCCACATTTGACTTTTTCTAAAAAATAATTAACAACTTATTTTTTATTTTTTTAATCTAGTTTTTACTAAAAATAAAAATTTTGTTTTTCAGCTTTATTATTTAAGATACCTATACAAACGTTGATATAACAACGTTATTCGTCAAGCTAAACTACTTAACAAACCTCCGTTCTTATTGACATCCCTTTGATTAAGAGCTTCACTTTTCGAAAGTTATCCACACTTGTCCACAGTTTTTGTGTATAACTTATAATTAAGCGCTTTTTTTAAGTTTTCCACGGGATAAGTCATTTTTTCTTAAACATTCATTCAAATTTTTAGAATATTTTAGGCACATTTTAATCATATTTTGAGGTTATTATATATGTATACCAACAAAACAAACCTAACAAAGCTTTTTCATTTTATTTACTCCTCCAAAGTAAATATATAACCCCTTTTTTCCGCTAGAATGTCTAGCGGTTTTTTTATGCACAAAAAAACTGTGATATAAGAATAAACTTACATCACAGCTTTTATAAACGATGTCACAGAAGTAGCTTCGTCGGAAATAAGCCGAAAATTATAAAAATTTGAAAAACAATTTTCATGATTTCCTTCTTATTTCTTGAAGCTAAACACTTCTGTGACAATCTCTTTAAACGGGGTTCAAAAGGCAACTTCTACAGCGCCTTTTTCACCACCTTAGATTTATTTAATTAAACGATAAATCGCATCTGCGTAGATCACTGTTGCGTTGATTAAGTCATCCACAGAGATAAATTCGTTCTTTTGGTGCATTGTGTCGATACTGTCTGGGAACATTGCCCCATAAGCCACACCACGTTCTAGTAAGCGTCCAAATGTACCGCCACCGATAACTTGTTCATGACCTTTAAGACCAGTATTTTCTTCGTAAACTGCTAATAAAGTTTTCACCAATGGATCTTCTGGAGATACGTAGTGAGGACCTTTACCACCAGGTGTTAAAACAACTTTAGCACTTGTTGCGGCAATTTTTTCTTCGATACGTTTAGCGATTTCTTCTTCTGTCATGCCTTTAGGGTAACGGAAGTTTAAAGTAATTGTATTGTCATCTTTGTTTTCATCAAAGGCAAAGACACCCGCATTCATTGTCACGTCTCCCATGATGTCATCCACATGGTTTACGCCGAATTTTTTACCTTCTGTATCTGTATGAACATAATCAGCTACGATTGTTACAAAATCTTTCGCTGGACCTGAGAAATCATAGTAGCTTAAGAAGTTAGCAAGGTAAGTCCCTGCATTGATTCCTTTAGCTGGCATTGCCCCATGAGCTGCTTTACCAAATAATTTAATCGTTGCTGTATTTCCTTCAGATGTTAATTCACCTGTCACTGGTAATTCAGCTAAGTAATCTTCAAATTCTTTCGCAAATGCTGAAACATCTCCTGACACTTCAACAACTGCCTCTGCTAAGTCTGGTACCATGTTAGCTCTTTGACCTGATGCAAAAGAAACTAAACGAAGTGTGCCTTCATTTTTTCCAGCTACTTTAATTAAAATAGTTGTGTTTCCTTTTTCACCATTAATAATTGGAAACTCAGCATCTGGAGAAAAACCAAAGTCTGGTGTTTCTTCTACTTTTAAGTAGTGATCCATACATTTCCATTCACTTTCCTCATCTGTTCCGATAATCACACGTGTGCGTTTTGAAACAGGTAATTCAAGTTCTTTAATGATTTTTAATGCGTAATAAGCCGCCATTGTAGGGCCTTTATCATCACTAGCGCCACGAGCATAAATACGGTTGTCGCGAATTTCTGGTGAGAATGGTTCTGAATCCCAACCAGATCCCACTGGTACAACGTCCACGTGTCCAAAGATACCTAATGTTTCATCTCCAGCACCATATTCGATGTGTCCTGCATAGTTGTCCACGTTTTTTGTTAGGAATCCATCACGTTCACCAATTTCTAAAAACTTAAGTAAAGCTGCTTTAGGACCAGGTCCTACTGGTGCATCTGCTGTTGCTTTATCATCTTCTCTTACACTTGGTACACGTAATAAATCAAATAAATCTTTCATTAAATCTTCGCGACGCGCTTCTACTTCTTTTCTCCAATCAATTGTCATCCGTAAATCCCTCCATTATTACTTTTAATTTGTTTGTCTCTCTTTTGTTATCATAACACTTTTTTTCGGCTTTGAATAATAAATTAAGAAATTATTCTAATTACCCTACTTTAACTAACCAATCCCTAATATTTTCAACTCTTTTTCAGATAATTCTCTGTATTTTCCTTGTTTTAGTGCTGAATCCAAAAATAAGCCACCCATGCTGAAACGATCCAGTTCTACGACTTTTTTACCGACAGCTTCTACCATTCGTTTGACTTGATGATATTTGCCTTCCACTATTTCTAACTCAATGTGGGAGGTGTTATTTTTCTCATCTACACTTTTGATTGTTAACTTCGCTGGAAGACACTTTTCGTCTCCGCTAATCGTGATGCCTTTTGAAAAAAGTTGAACGTCTTCTTCTGTCATAATCCCTGAAACTTGGGCTTGATACAACTTAGGGACTTTCTTTTTAGGAGACAAAAGTTCATGTGCAAGTTCTCCGTTATTTGTTAGTAGTAGTAAACCAGTCGTATCCTTGTCCAATCTTCCCACAGGAAATAAGCCTTTCACTAGATCTGTTTCTTTGATTAAATCAATAACCGTTCTGTGCTCCCTATCCTCAGTTGCTGAAACGACCCCTTTAGGTTTATTCAACATGTAGTAAGTATATTTTTGATACTCAACGATTTGTTCGTCTACAGTAATAATATCTTGTGTTTCATCAATCGCTTTTTTTCCGTCTTTTTCCATGACCTCATTCACAAAAACTCGCTTTTTCTTTAATAGCTCTTTGACTTCTTTTCTTGAACCAAAGCCAGTGTGACTTAAAAATTTATCTAAACGCATGGGTTTACCTCCTAATTAAAAAGAGAGGGCGACTCAAAAAGTCACCCTCTTATTATTTATACTAACCTATTTTAGTTCCAGTTGCTTGGGGCTAATCGCCTTTTTCACTACTCTATTTTTAGTCCGAGTTCAAAAGGCAACTCCTGCGGCAACTTCACAAATATAAAACAATCCCAAAGGCGCGGATTATTTTATATTTCCTCCAGTTGCTTGGAGCTAACCGCCTTTTTCACTACTCTATTTAACCTTTAATTTTGTTCTAATTTTTCCTACTTTGTCTCCCATTAACTTATCTGCCAAGCGAGTTTTTAGAACTAACCAACCGTAGATGGCAACACCTACAGATACTGAAATTAGCACAATCATAAAGGCTTGGAATTTACGCTCTGGGTTTAAGAACAGGTACAAGAATGATCTCGTTAACATTGTCCCAAAAGACATGATTAAACTAAAAATAAAGATTAAAATCGTTCGTCTCAATGTGATTGAATAATTAAATTTCGAAACTTCATGCACTTTTTTAGTCATTAAGTACGCTGACACCGCAAAGCCAATACCTGAAGCTAATAATGGCCCGTAAACTTCGAACGCTTTTATCATTGGGTATTGTAGAATGAGTTTAATTACTAATCCCACGGCTAGATTGAAAATTGCATCACTGTTTTTATACAAACCTTGAAGAGTCGTTGAAATTAAAATAAAGTAACCCATAATTAGTCCAATATAACTTGCTTGAACTAAAACGCTAACGCCTAACACATCGGGTTCATAAAATAGCACATACATTGGTTCGGCTAGTGTAATCATCCCAAACGTTGCTGGCATCATGATAAAGAACAGCAATTGAATGTTATCACTGATTAATTTAGCTAAACCAACTTCATCCTTTTTAGTAAAGGCTTCTGTCACAAGGGGTAAACTTGTCATCGCCATCCCTGCAGCTAGTGAGATGGTAATCATCACTAGCTTATCAGGATTGGCACTAAAAATACTAAATAAGGCGGACAGTTGATCCGTTGAAAAATTAGTAAAACTTGCCATAATTGGTTCAAAGGTAAATTGATCAATTAATTTGAAAAATGTAATCGCTGATCCCACGATAATAAATGGGACAGCCTCAACTAACATCTCTTTCACTAAACTGTTTTCAGAAATAGATAGTTCATTGTTACTTCCAGAAACTAGTTTGTTCATTTCTGGCTGTTGCTTTTTATAGAAATAAATCAACGCCCCGTAGGCACCAATCATCCCAATAAAAGCAGCAAATGTGGATTGGATCACCGCATCTACATAATCACCTGATCCCATCTTCATGATAATAAATGTCATCAGTAACATGTAGAACACACGCGCAATTTGCTCCACAATTTGAGACACTGCAGAGGGCATCATGTCTTGATTCCCTTGGAAATACCCACGAATAACGCTCATACTTGGAAAAATCAATACTGACACACTCAAAGCTCTCATAACTGGCACAAGATTAGGATCACCTGCTGCAAGTATTGGAGAAATCAAATACATAATTCCTGCACACAGCACCCCAAAACCTGCCATGATGACTAAGGTTCTTTTAAACAACCGTTGACTAATCCCGTACTCATTTTGAGAATTATAATATGATATTTGTTTAGCGATCGCTCCTGGAATTCCGGCTGTAGCAATCATTAAAAATAAGGCATAAACGTTGTAACCTTTATTAAATAGACTATTCGCGACTTTACCGTTTTCGGCCATCATTGCATACCAAGGGATGATATACACTGCCCCTAACAATCTTGATAATACATTCCCGATTGTCATCCAAAGCGAGCCACGAACCATTTTCTCTTTAGCGTTTAACTCTTTTGCTTTGTCATCAAAAGAGGTTTCTTGATTCGTCATGCTTTCTATCCAACTTTCTTAATTATACTGTTATAATTGTAGCGATTTACCCACACTTATGCAAACACTTTTAACAATATTTAAGTACTATTTCACGAATTAAGTTAGTTAGCGACAATGTTTACTAATTTGTTTGGAACTGCGATGACTTTACGGATCGTTTTGCCTTCAATGTTCGCTTTTACTTGCTCATTATTCATAGCTACTGTTTCTAATTCTTCCTTAGATAAGTCACGAGCTACGACTACTTTTGCTTTCACTTTGCCGTTAACTTGGAAGATAACTTCAAGTTCATCTTCGACTAATTCTTTTTCATCGTATTCTGGCCATGCTGCATAGCTGATACTTTCTTTATGACCCATTCTTGCCCATAACTCTTCTGAAACAAATGGTGTGATTGGTGCTAATAATTGTAAGAAGCCATTCATGTATTCAACTGGTAACGCTTCTGCTTTATACGCTTCGTTCACAAAAATCATTAATTGAGAAATCGCTGTATTAAAGTGAAGTTGCTCAATATCTTCTGTCACTTTTTTAACAGTTTGGTGATAAACTTTCGTTAATTGTCCATCATTGTGAGTCGTGATACGGTCACGTAATACAGCATTATCATCAATGTATAAGCGCCAAACACGGTCTAAGAATTTACGACTTCCTTCAAGTCCTTTTTCGCTCCAAGCAACAGAGGCATCAAGAGGTCCCATAAACATTTCGTAAAGTCTTAACGTATCCGCACCAAATTCATTCACTACATCATCAGGATTAACCACGTTTCCTTTTGATTTAGACATTTTTTCATTTCCTTCACCTAAAATCATTCCTTGGTTATAAAGCGTTTGGAATGGCTCTTTGGTTGTCACCACATTAATGTCATATAAGAATTTATGCCAGAAACGAGCATACAATAAGTGAAGAACCGCGTGCTCTGCTCCACCTAAGTAAACGTCCACTGGTAACCATTCTTTTAATTTTTCTGGGTCTGCTAACATTTCCGTATTGTGTGGGTCGATAAAACGTAAGTAATACCATGAACTTCCCGCCCATTGTGGCATTGTGTTTGTTTCACGACGACCTTTCATACCTGTTTTTTCATCAACAACATTGATCCAGTCTTCCATATTAGCCAGTGGTGATTCTCCTGTTCCACTTGGTTTAATATCTGTTGCTTTTGGTAAAACAAGTGGTAATTCAGACTCCGAAACAGCCGTCATTGAACCATCTTCCCAATGGATAATTGGAATTGGCTCACCCCAATAACGTTGACGAGAGAATAACCAGTCACGCAAACGGTAACTTGTTTCTTTCTTCCCAACTTCTTCTTTTTCTAACCATGCTAACATTTTTTCGATGGCATCTTCTTTGTTTAAACCATCTAAAAAGTCTGAATTAATATGTAGTCCATCTTCAGTAAATGGCGCTTCTTCAACATTGCCACCTTCTAGAACAGCAATAATATCTAAATTAAATTCTTTGGCAAATTCATAGTCGCGATCATCATGAGCAGGAACAGCCATAATAGCCCCTGTTCCGTAAGTTGATAACACGTAATCAGCAATCCAAATCGGCATTTCTTTCCCATTAACAGGGTTAACAGCATAAGCACCAGTAAAGACACCTGTTTTTTCTTTTGATAACTCTGTACGGTCTAAATCAGATTTTTTACCTGCTTCTGTAATATACGCATCAATCGCTGCTTTTTGCTCAGGTGCTGCAATTTCCTGTACTAAATCTAATTCAGGGGCAAGAACGGCATAGGTTGCACCAAATAATGTGTCAGGGCGTGTTGTAAATACCGTGAATTCTTTATCTGTATCTTTGATTTTAAAGGTTACATTCGCACCTTCTGAACGACCAATCCAGTTGCGTTGCATGTCTTTAACACTTTCTGGCCAATCAATTAACTCTAAATCATCCACTAAACGATCTGCATAAGCCGTAATTTTAAGCATCCATTGTTTCATTGGTTTACGGAAAACAGGATGTCCCCCACGTTCTGATTTACCATCGATGACTTCTTCATTGGCTAAAACAGTTCCAAGTGCTGGACACCAGTTAACAGCAACTTCTGCTTCATAAGCCAAACCTTTTTCGAATAATTTAGTGAAAATCCATTGTGTCCATTTGTAATAGTTAGGATCAGTTGTATTCACTTCACGGTCCCAATCAAAACTGAAACCTAATGAATTTAATTGACGTTTAAACGTTTGGATATTTTTTTCTGTAAACTCTGCCGGATCATTTCCTGTATCTAAAGCATATTGCTCAGCTGGTAAACCAAAAGCGTCCCATCCCATTGGGTGTAAAACGTTGAAGCCTTTTGAACGTTTGAAACGAGCTAAAACATCTGTTGATGTGTATCCTTTAGGATGTCCTACGTGAAGTCCTTGACCAGATGGGTATGGAAACATATCAAGTGCGTAGAATTTTTCCTTATCTGAGTTGTCCTCTGTTTTAAACGTTTGATCTTTTGCCCAATGTTTTTGCCACTTTTTCTCAATCTCAATATGATTGTATGCCATGTTTCTTCCTCCTAAAATATAATAAAAAAAGCCCTATAAAAGCCTAAAATCAGCTTTTATAGGACGTTGATATCTAACGTGGTACCACCTATTTTTATGTTACACAAAACGTAACATCTCTAATCATGATAACGGGCTGATCCCGGCTTATAATAAGCAAAACTCAGAGCTAAGTTCAGGTTTCTTAAGCTTTATGTGCTTACACCAACCGCACACTCTCTAAAAAAGTTTCCACCTTACTACTTCTCGTCAACGTTCTTAATATTAAACTCATGATAACAGAATCATTTTTACTTGGCAACTAAATCAGGTGACTTAGCCGACTCTTAAATTTTGACCCTTATAGATTACATCACTTGATAATTTGTTCCATGATTTAATTTGAGACACACTTGTGTTGTATTCTTTAGATAATGACCATAGTGAATCCCCAGATTTAACTTCGTGACGTTTCGTTTTGTTTGTTGATTGACGTTTTGCCACTTTCGTTGTTCCTGGAATTTTTAATGTTTGACCCACATAGATTAAATCACTGGTTAAGCCATTGACTACTTTTAAATCATTCACACTCACATTGTATTTAAGAGCGATTTGATATAAAGAATCCCCTCTTTGAACTGTATGAGTTGACGCATTCGTATTAGTCGTTGTCCCAGGTTTTGCTGTTTGATTCGTATTACCTGATGATTGACCATTAATGGCTAATTTTTGACCCACATAAATCATATCACTTGTTAGGTTATTCCATTTTTTAATGTCATTACTGCTGACACCATAACGTAACCCAATGCCGTATAATGTATCCCCACGTTGTACTGTATGAGTTTTACTTCCAGTTGGTGTGGTTGGTTTTGGCTTATTAGTATTACTATTATTATTATTGTTGTTGGTTGTTGTTGATTTTTGTGAATTAACGTTAAGTTTTTGACCCACATAGATTGTATCACTCGATAAGTTATTCCATGATTTTATCTGTGCCACACTCACACCGTATTGTAAGCTAATACCATAAAGCGTGTCGCCACGTTTCACCGTATGGGTTTTGGCATTGCTTGAATTATTATTGTTGTTATTTGTTGGCGTTGTGGGTTTTGGTGGATTCGTTGTATTTCCGCCACCATTTTTTACTTTTAATTTTTGACCCACATAAATCGTGTCACTTGTTAAGTTGTTCCATGATTTAATCTGTGCCACACTCACATTATGTTTCAACGCAATACCGTATAATGTGTCGCCACTTCTTACTGTGTAAGTACTTGCGCTATTATTTGTATTACCATTATCCGTTGGTTTTGTCGGTGTTGTAGGTTTCGGTGGGTTCGTTGTACTTCCGCCACCACTCTTAACTTTTAATTTTTGGCCCACATAAATCGTGTCACTTGATAAGTTGTTCCATGATTTTATTTGCGCCACACTCACATTATGTTTCAATGCAATACCGTATAATGTGTCACCACTTTTTACAGTGTATGTGCTAACGTTATTTGTGTTGTTATTATTATCTGTTGGTTTCGTTGGTGTTACTGGTTTTGGTGGGTTCGTTGTACCGCCTCCACCATTTTTTACTTTTAATTTTTGACCCACATAAATCGTGTCACTTGATAAATTGTTCCATGATTTAATCTGCGCCACACTCACACCATACTGCATGCTAATGCCGTATAATGTATCCCCACTTTTTACAGTGTGTGTGCTGGCATTATTTGTATTATTGTTACTATTATTATTTGAGTTATTGTTATTACCGTTGTTGTTGTTTGATCCTGAATTATTACCACCATTACCGCTACCTGGTGAATCATATTGCGTTAAATTGTGAGTCACAATTAAGTTGTTTAATTTATTGTTATAATTTGGATCTGTTGCATAACGTCCCGTTAACCACTGTGTCGCATCTCGGTAAGAATTTGTTCTTGATTTCCACGCACCAGAATAGAAATAAACACCTGGATAGAATGATGTTGTTTTTAACACACGAGCGTTATCCTCAAAAGATTCACGGTAAGATGGGTATTTTCTAAACTGGGCATTAATAATCACGTTTTGACCATCAAAATGCTCCCATGTCTGCATATTAACAGACTGCCCGTTATAACTTCCTTTAACCCCAAACAAGTTATGGTTTGGTGGTGAAGATAAAGTACTTGAGCCGTAACCACTTTCTAAGATCGCTTGAGCTATCATAACTGAAGCATATAAATCATTCGCTCCCGCCACTTGTTGGGCATGATAAGCGGTATCTTCAATAAATTGCGCTTGAGGTGTAGCAGCTCTTGTTGTAAATGATGCTGGTTTTGGTGGTGCAATTGGTTCAACCGGACCATTCATCATTGGGGCAGCGGCTCTTGCCATTGCTGGTTGTTCTTTTTCTGCTTTTGGTTCTTCTTTTTTCACTTCTTTTTCTTTTGACTCTGTCTCACTCGTTGATTCCGTTGTGCTTGATGTTTCTGTTGTTGATGAGCTTTCAGATGTTTTTGTTTCTGTCGTTTCTTTACTTTCTTCTATTGAAGTCGTTGTACTTTCTGATGTTGATGACGATGTTTCAGTAGTAGAAGGTTTTGTTTCTTCTTTAGTTGTTTCGGTTTCTTTAGAAGAGCTCTCTGTTGTTGATTCTGACGTTTCTTTTTCAGAAGACGTTGTTTCTATTTCTTTACTCGTTTCAGTTGTACTTTCTTTGGTTGACTCAGTTTCTTTTGAAGTACTTTGAACAACCTCTTCTTGAGTCGTTTCAGTTACTTCCTCTATTTTTCGTTCAGTTAAGACATGTTTAGAGATCATACTTTGACCAATTGATGAAGTCACAATTTGTTCAGTTAAATCAAACTTTTTAAACGTCACAGGAACCACTAATTTCGCCTGTGTAAAACCACCTTTAGAAAAAGTTAATTTCACTTGATTCAACGCTTCATCATAGGTATAACTACCAACAACATTCCCTGTTTCATCTTTAATTTGGTTTTTCGTTTCATCCCACACTAAACTAACATTAGGTGATATTTTGATGGTTGTTTCTAAGTTTTCAGTACGTAACGCATTTAAAGTCATCTCTAAATCTAACTGATTGGCTTCTTCGGTTACTTTATCTAAAGATTCAATTTTATTTATTGTCATTGCTTCTGCTTGAGAAGTTTCTTTTAGTTCAGATTCTTGCGTTACTTTTTCTGATGATTCAGTCGTTGAATCCTTTGCAGCATCCGCATAAGCTTTCGTTGTCATTCCTGGTATTAGGACAGATGAAGAAATCATCATTGTTGCACCAAAAAGTGAAACGTTTTTAAGAACTGGTTGTTTAGTTAATAGATCTTTTTTTTCATTCTTTTTCATTTATATTTCTCATCCTTTATCAGTAAATTAAAAAAATCACTCGTTTTTTTAAACGGGATTTTCTATAGATACTACCATTAAAACATCTCGAGAAATAGATAGCAAGGGATTCTACTAGCTAGTAATAATTTGTAATCTCTCCGACATACAACTATTTTTAAATTTCATAAAATTTAAGCTCATACTTTAGCCCGATTTTCGTCTAAGTGCCTTGTTATCAGCTTATTTAGAAGGTATATTTAACTTAATAAAACATTCAAGGAAGGACACTATCATGAACAAAGAGCATTTTTTAATCGAATTAAAATTACATCTACGCCAACTCTCTTTAACAGATCAACAAGCGATTCTTCAAAAATACGAAGACTTATTTGCTGAAAAAATCGCAGAAGGCTTATCTGAATATCAAATTACCAAAGAACTCGCTTCCCTAAAGAGATTGCTATGTCAATTTTAAAAGAATTTAATTTGGAATTAGACTCTCCTAATGCTCATGGTAATGATTGGTTAGAATTTTCAACAGAAGAAAACTACCAACAAGACAATGATCATCCTTATTATCATGAACCACAAATCCAGCGTTCTCATGATTCTGGCTTTATTCGCTTTTTCCAAATTGCAGGAATCATCTTTTTAAACCTTTTCTTTATGTTTTGGCTCATGTTTGGGTGGGGACTTGTTCTCTTTATCGGTTGGGCCTTAACAATTTGCTTCATTGGTAGTCCTGTTATTGGTATCTTCTCTATTTTGGCAGCCGTTAATGCTTTTGGGTTCTTCCAACTTTCTATTTCATTAATTTTATGTGGAGTTGGACTAATCGGCGGACTCATCATGTTCCCATTCACTAAAATAAGTTTTAATCTACTTAAAACTTATTTAAAATGGAACCTACAAGTCTTGAGAGGAGAACGTGCACTATGAAAAAATTTAAAATTGGCGTCTTAGTATTTGCCGTTCTCTTGGTCATTGGCGGAGGAGCTTCAAGTATTGTTTTCTATCAAAAGCTTGAAGCGGAACGAGAGGCAAGCGAAGTTAATAAAAAATTCAAATATGACGGTTCTGACGAACTTGTTTTGGAGATAAAAAATGGAGCAATGGTCTATCTATCACCTTCTCAAGATGACTATGTGCATATGAATAAACAAGGATTAACATTTAGTAATAATAAAAGCGAAGCTACTAATTGGGACATTCAAAAAAAAGACAAGCAAACTGTTGTCACAATTGAGAACAAAAGCCAAAAGAAAAAAGTCCAACCCACAGTTTTTTCTTTCAATGATATTTCCGATGACAGTATTTCTCTTAGATTACCTGAAAAATACAAGAAAATTATTATTAGAGGAGAGAAAGTCGACGTCAATGTGGACAGTCTCTCATTAACTCAGTTAGAAATTCAGACCACTCGTGGTTCGACAAATGTGAACAACGTTTCAGCACAATCTCTGATTGCTAATGGTCATCACGGAGATATCTATGTCTCTGACGCTAAAATCGAGAAAAATATGGCCTTGAATACAACAAGTGGTAATATCTCTACGGCTGATTCTGTTTTTACTGATTTGGAGATGAAAGTCAAAAATGGCGATACGTTTACTGCCAATACTAAGGGGAACGTGACCATTGAAAATCAAAATGGTCATTCTGACATTAACCACACAAAAGGAACTGTTTCGGTAAACAATAAAAACGGGGATATTTTCTATCATTCAAATAACATTACTCATGACACAACCTTAGAAACGACCCACGGAAACATCCAAATGGAGATGGATAAACCGTCTTACAACAAAAATAAAATGGATTTAAAAACAGAATATGGTTCACTTTCAATTTTTAATAAAAATTTATCATCTGAAACAAACTTCTCAAGTAACAAGGGGGATTCCCTAATTAAAGCTATTTCTAAGAACGGTGACATCACTGTTAGTGAGCTAGATCCAGACGATACACAGTATGACTATCATTAATCGATAAAAATCGTGCTATAATAACCAGAGCCCTGAACAAAGGGCTCTTTATTTTATTTTTAATTAACGGAGGATTATTTATGACAAAAAACAAACAACTATATTGGCAATATGCAGGCAGTTTATTTTTATTACTTTTTGCAGCCATCGCTTATTTTGTAAAAGTAAACGAAGCAATCTTATCAAGTATCGACAACCCGATTATCCACTTAGTAAGAGGAAATTTAACAGAAGGCAAAACCTTATTCTTTTCGTATATCACTAAATTCGGCAACACAGTCACTATTGTTCTCTTAACAGGTATTGCCTTTTTACTACTTTTTAAATTTAAAGAGAAGATAGCTGCTTACTGGTTGCTAATAAATATTGTTTTAATTCAAGGAGCTGGTAATGTGCTCTTGAAACTTTTCTTTAACCGTGACCGTCCTTCAGTGGAACATTTAGTCGAAGCTTCTGGAAAAAGTTTCCCTAGTGGTCACTCTTCTGGTAGTATGCTTTTCTTTGGTACTATGATTTTTCTAATGCCTAAATTAATTGATAATAAAAAAATTCGCTTAGCGATTCAAGTCTTACTTGGATTTCTGATTTTAATGATCGGGACAAGTCGAATTTATGTGGGTGTGCATTACCCTACTGATGTGATTGGAGGCTTTTTAATCGGATTAAGCTGGTTATGCCTCTCTTATCCTTATTTCAAAAAATATGATTTTAAACAACAGTTTGAAGGGAAGTAAATAGAATGTTTTCATTCAAAAAAGGAGATTCTAAACGTTACTATACTTGGAACGATGCTCTAAGAGAAACGTTTGATGAAAAAATTTTTAAGGTACCTATTGACGGGGGGTTCGACTGTCCAAATCGTGATGGGACAGTCGCTCATGGGGGTTGTACATTTTGTAGTGTGTCTGGTTCTGGAGATATGATTGTGGCTCCAAGTGATCCATTACCGATTCAATTTCGAAAAGAAGTCGATCAGATGCATAAAAAATGGCCCAATACGAAGCAATATATTGTTTATTTCCAAAATTTTACCAACACACATGCCCCACTAGAAGTCATTAAACATCGCTTTGAACAAGTTGTTAACGAAGAGGGCGTTGTTGGTTTATCCATTGGAACACGGCCTGATTGTTTGCCCGATGATGTGATTGAATACTTGGCTGAATTGAATCAGCGGCTTTATTTATGGGTGGAGCTGGGACTTCAAACAACCTATGAAGAAACCAGTGACATGATTAACCGCGCCCATGATTACCAGACCTATTTAGATGCTGTGGCGAAGTTACGTCAACACAATATCAATGTGTGTACTCACTTGATTAACGGCTTGCCTGGTGAATCTTACGAGATGATGATGGAGAATGTGAGACGTTGTGTGACAGATTCTGATATTCAAGGAATTAAAATCCACCTTCTTCATTTAATGACCAACACAAAAATGGAGAAAGACTATTTGGAAGGCAGATTGCAGCTTTTAACCCAAGAAGAATATACGAACCTCATTTGTGATCAACTAGAGATTATTCCAAATGATATCATTATCCACCGACTCACAGGTGACGCCCCTCGTGACACGATTATTGGTCCAATGTGGAGTTTAAAGAAATGGGAAGTCTTGAATGGTTTTGATACCGAATTAAGACGACGTGGCACCTATCAAGGGATTTATGCTAATGGTGAAAAAGGAGAGATTATTCATGCTTAAAACGTCATTGCGTTACAGTCACGAATTGTTGGAAGCCGTTATTGAAGAGGGCGATATTGTTGTGGACGCTACCATGGGAAATGGAAATGATACTCTTTTTCTTGCCGAACGCGTAGGAAAAAAAGGGCATGTCTACGGATTCGATGTTCAAGAACAAGCACTAGCTAACACAACTAAGCGCTTAGAGGAAAATGATTGCCTAGAACAAGCTACGCTACTCCTTCAAGGACATGAAACAGTTGGATCGATTCTTTTAGATAAAACGATCAAAGCAGCTGTTTTTAATCTAGGTTACTTACCAAAAAGTGATAAACACGTTGTCACACACGAAGCAACCACTATCACTGCATTAATTGCCCTATTGGATCGTTTAGAGGAAAAGGGACGAATTATCTTAGTCATTTACGATGGTCATGATGAGGGCAAAATCGAGAAAAAAGAAGTTCTTTCCTTTGTTTCAGAGCTTCCACAAGAAAAATTTAGTGTCTTAAATTATCAATTTATCAACCAACGAAATAACCCACCTTCATTAATTTGTATTGAGAGAAAAAAAGACTGACAAATTTGTCAGTCTTTTTCTATTTGTGCGAATATCACGCTAATGTAATCTGAAACAAAAAACATTTTATCCGCATTCTTCTTTTTTTATATATTTATAAACAGTTCCAAGTGACACGCCACTTATTTCTGATATTTCTCTATACGTTAGATGTTTGTTGCTTCTTAGATATCTTAATTCTTCTACTAAATTCGTGTCAATTCCTGGTCGACCATGTTTTAAGCCTAATTCTTGGCGCTTCTTGATTTGAGAACGATTGACGCTACTATAAACATCTCTTCTTCCACTTAAACACCCAGTTAAAATTTCATAAAAACAAGCATGCTCACTCTCTGCTGTATCAAAACGAGGGTAAATTGAAATTAACCGGATTGAACGCTCTTGAAAAATCTTAATGGTTTCTTCCAATTGAGATAAACTATACGTTAATGCTGCAAAATCTTCCACAATAAAAATGTCATCTGTCGTTAACTTTGGGAGTACATTTTTCAAATTGACCGATTCATCTGCCTGATCAAAAATCAGAGAATCCACCTCGTATGCATCAAAAAATTCCTTATCGTAATGAAGTAATTGCCCGTCCAATATTTTTAAATAACCGTATTTCATATTTCTCCTCCTTAATATTAATACTTTCCAGTTGCTTAGCTACCACTTAAATTCATAAAACTTTATGGGCTGACCTTTCCCGTCCCCTCTGATTGCATTCATTTCAAAAGAATCAAAATACAGAGAAAGCTCCTGCCTAATAGGTTGAATAACTCGTTTATTAAAATTTGTCTGCGTCAATAAACTATCTGACACGAAAAAAAGTGTTAATAAATCTGCCTTTTTCAAGATGATTTGACCGTGTTCACCTATTTTTTTTAAATGAATATAAACTTTTTTAGCGTAATAAGATTTTATCTGGATTAGTTCAGATAAATCTTTTGTTGTAAAATGCCACTGTAAAAAAGTTTTTTCTAAAATATAGCTGTACTCTTCTGATACAAATATTTCCAGTTGTACATTATTTGCCAAAAATTGTTGGAATATAGGAATAATTTTTATTTGCTCTTTGTCATTTTCAATATAGGAAAGATTAGTAAATTTTAGGGCTAACGTTCTAAATTTTTTGAGACACATTTTGTCATCCATCGTGTCCAGTCCCAAAATCTGTTTAAATTCTTCTATTGTGTAGACTATTTTGTAATTCCTATCCTTTTTAAATGTTTCAGTTATCTGGCAAAAAAAATCTAACTCTTCATATGTCCACTGTTTCATCACAACTGTATTAAAGTATCCGTTTGCTATATTAGGTCAACCCCTTATATTTTTTTAGACCCTTTTTTAAACAAATGATTAAAATAAAAAGACTACTTCTCAATTTTTCAATTAACCAACAGAATAAGCTTGAGATATGCTTCTTTTTATATGGTACAAAACTCACTTTTGTTTGGCTTTGGGTCGCTGACAAAAAAATTAAAACACAATTTAGTTTTCTTCGCAACTAATTGAAACTAATTCTCACTATTTTAAATAAATTTATAAAATCTCTAATTTCCAAAAAGTTATCGACGATAAAAGTTATAACCTACTCTATTTAATTAATCGGTAACATTTTCTTTTTTTTAATATTATTTACAAATTTATGAAAAAATTCTAATTTAAAAAGGCTAACTCTCTTGAGCTAACCTTTTTGTTTCCATAATTTGTGAAATTCTAATTTTTATTCTCTTTCTTGAGGGAAATGTAGGATAAATGTTGTACATCCTTTATCGCTCATTGCTGAAATCTCCCCATGGTGAGCTTCTATAATTTCTTTAGCAATAGCAAGGCCTAATCCTGCTCCCCCACTATTACTAGATCTTGCACTATCTAATCGGTAAAATTTATCAAAGATAACCTCTAATTTTTCAGGTGGAATCGTCTGACCTTCGTTTGTAATAGTGATCTCTAATTGATTCTTATTTGATGAAACGTCTAAATGAATCTTACTTCCTTCAAATCCATACGCTGAAGCATTTTTAAGTAGATTATTGAAAACACGGACTAATTTTGTTGAATCACCATCCACTAAACAGCTATCAGAAATCTTCATCTCCAACATCTGATCTTTTTTCTTAAGAATAGGATAAAACTCTTCATTTAGTTGTTGCAGTAAAAGAGTTAAATCAAATTTAGAGTAATCCAAGACAATATTTTGAAAGTTAAATCTCGTGATGTCAAAAAATTCATCAATCAAATACTCTAATCGGTACGCTTTATCTAAGGCAATTCCTAAATATTTAGCTCGTGTTTCTGTGGATATTTCAGGTGAATCTATGAGTAAATTTAAGTAACCTATGACAGACGCAAGAGGCGTTCGTAAATCATGAGCTAAGAACGTCACCAAATCCTTTGTTCTCTGAGTTTCTTGCATTAAGGCATCTTGATTTTTTTGATTCGTTAGTTTTATTTTTTCTAATTCGTTTTGAATTTCTCTGTATTCTAAATCTAAGGTAGGCAAATCTTCTGGTTCAAGAGATTGTTGCAACAATCCGACAATATATCGGCGGTCTTTTTTTAGTAAATATTGGCTAATCCAATACGTCAATCCACCTACAATGACAATCGCAAAAATCGCAATAGAAATCACAAATGATTTAAACTTCAACCAATTGACCTGACTCACTTCACCACTGGGACTATTGGAAAAAATAATAAACGCATCACTAATTACCCGACCAAAACCTTTACCAATAAATGTTTGAGTGGCCATGACATAAAGAATAATCGCGCAAACAACAACAATTGATAAACTCTTAAAAAAAGAATTCCTAGCTTGTTTAGTCAATTTTATAACCTACTCCCCAAACTGTCTTGATGTACTTTGGTTTTTCCACGGCATCTTTCATTTTTTCTCTTAAATGTCTAATGTGAACCATGATCGTGTTGTTAGAGGCCGTATAATATTTTTCTTGCCAAACTGCTTCAAAAATAGCTTCTGAATCTAGAGCGACACCTTGGTTTTCCATTAATAATTGCAAGATGCTATATTCTTTTGGTGTAAGCTCCACAACTTCCTCATTTAATGTTACTAACCGTTTATCAAGATTCATTTCTAAGGCTTTATTCGTTAATATTCGACTAACTTTTTCTTGATTTTGATTGTACTGGTTAAAACGTCTCAGTTGTGCTTTCACCCTAGCAACCACTTCTAAAGGTTTGAATGGTTTAGTAATATAATCATCTGCTCCAAAAGAAAGGCCTGTGATTTTATCGATTTCATCATCTTTTGCCGTCAACATAATCACAGGATAATTTTGATTTTCACGAATCAATTGGAGGAGCTCCAAACCATCCACGTGAGGCAACATAATATCTAATAATGCCAGATCAAATGTATCGTTCATAATTTTTTCTTTGGCTTCCAAACCATCAAAACAAACATCCACATTAAATCCTTCATTTTTTAAATACAGTTCCACTAACTTAGCAATCTCTTCTTCATCTTCCACCAGTAATATTTTTTTCGACACCATACCTCCACGTCCTTTCTGATGTTTTCTCTTAATTTCATTAGACAAAACATCCAAAGAATTGTCAACTATTTCCAATGCTTTGATAGATGAGTCTCGCATCAGCCATATTTAACTGATCTGTTAACGGGCCACCATCTGCTCCTGTTGTAATTAACAAATAAGGGGTTTGATTCACTTCAGCTAAACTAATCAAACATTGTCCAGCTTTCTCAGTGTATCCTGTTTTTCCACCGAGAATTTTTCCGTTACTGATGGTTAAATCCGGAGAGTCTTTTAACATCGTACTCTCAATATAATAACCTTCTGGATTATAAGCTGTCGTATTGGTTTGGTAAGTCGTTGTTAACATCATCTCTTTAAATTGCTCATTCTTTAAAGCGACTACCATTAATTTTTGTAAATCGCTAACCGTTGAATAATGATTCCCTTCATCAAGACCTGTGGCATTTTTAAAATGAGTATTCTTCATTCCTATATTTTGTGCCTCTTGATTCATTAAATCAACAAATTTTTTCTCACTTCCAGCAACATAATTAGCCGCTGTAATGGACGCATCTCCACCTGAAGGTAAGACAATTCCATAAGCCAAATCCTTAATTGTTAACTCATCACCTGGCTGGTACCCTGAAAGTGAGGCACCTTCTTTAACTAAAGAGTCTACTATTTTTTGATCAATGGTTACTTTTTGATTCAAGTCTTTTTCTTTATTAAGTAGTAAATAGACTGTCATTAATTTTGTTAATGAGGCAATCGCTGCTTTTTGATCTTTATTTTTTTCAATTAAAATCTCACTAGTTGCTAAATTTTGAAGTAACACATTTTTGCTATGAATTTTTTCTGTAATCTCTGGTTGATTTTTAAGTTGTGTACTGACTTTTAGTTCTTGTTTATCTAAGCCAATGCCTAATGCTAAATGGTCGTTCAGTAAATAAATCACACCACTACCAACAAGTACAAACAAAACTACTAAACTCACTATTTTTTTCATTTCCCTCACCTCTGACTAAATTTTAGCAAGAAGCTTACTTTTAGGTATAAAGTTAACCTTGCTTATTTCTTATTTTTTCTTAAGAAACAGCTTTCTTTTTTTCAATTAATCTTCTATAATCAGTAACAATACTTAATTTTAAGAGGAGGAGTTACCCATGGATTATTTACTAAAATTACCTGTTACAGATACTATTGATTTTGTTAAACCATCACTACAACACTCAGAAGAATTGTTTCAAGTCATTGATAGTGATCGTAAACACTTAGGTCAATTTCTACCTTTTGTTGAACACACTCAAACAAGTGAGGACACAACGAATTTTCTAAAAGCTAAACTGACTGGTGAAGCAAGTGGAACAGATCAACTTTTTATAATCTATTTTGAAGGACAATTAGCTGGAACCATCGACATTCATTTTATTGATCAGAAAAATAAGCTAGGAGAAGTTGGCTACTGGCTGCATTCGGATTATATTAATCAAGGAATTGTTTCGACTTCAGTGAACAAAATCTGTGACATTGCCTTTAACTATTTAGGTTTAAATAAACTCTCTCTTTTAGCTGATACTGAAAATATTCCCAGCAATAAAGTGGCTCAAAAATGTGGCTTCTCTCGTAAGCGGGAAGTAACCAAGTATATAGTCACATCTAACCTCCTCGGTTATTCTTAAGATACAAATAACGAGGAGGTTTTTCAATGATAGACAAACAAGAAATTGTTCCCGTTTCTTTACAACCGACACCGCCTAAAAGTGCCCCTACACCCAATCAAACCACGCAAAAAATTGCTTTACGAGTCAAACGAGATAATATGGATATTACGATTTACAATGGATGTAATAACTATATTCTTAACGCTGCATTGAAAGAGTTCAATCATGGTTCTTGATTATACGAAGATACAAACTATTTATATTGTTTGTGGTAAGACAGACTTAAGACGTGGGATTGATGGTCTGGCTTCAATTATCATGAATCAATATGAGTTAGATGTTTATTCGGATGCCTTATTTCTATTTTGTGGCAATCGTTCAGACCGGTTCAAAGCACTTTACTGGCAAGGGGATGGTTTTATTCTCCTGTATAAACGGTTTGAAAATGGAAAATTACAATGGCCTAGAAAACAAGAAGAAGTCAAAGAATTAACGCAACAACAACTCCGTTGGTTATTAGAAGGTTTATCCATCGAACAAAGAAAAAAGATATTAAAAGCTAAAACTGGATTTGTTTCTTAATTAGCCGTTTATAATGAAAATTATAGACGGTTTTTCGTCGTATTATTGATAGAATTAGCTATCATATCATGTGTGAATGGAGGTGTTACTTTTGACCGAGTTTGAAGAACGATTGTTAAAACAAAACGAAGCTTTAACTAATGAACTTAAACTTCTAAGAGAACAGAATCAATTTCTTTTAAATAAATTGTATGGACGTTCATCTGAAAAATCAATTGACCCTAATGGGCAATTAGATTTATTTGAAGAGGACTCGTCTTTTAATCTAGCAGAGACAACTGAAGAAAAAACCGTCTTTGAGGAAATTAACTATCAGCGGAAAAAGAAAAAAGGCTACAAAGCAGCCCTCACAAAAGATTTACCTATAAAAGAAGTTCATTGTCAGCTTGAAGGAGAAGACTGCACCTGTGATTGGTGTTGTTCTGATTTAAAAGATATTGGTAAATCTAAAATCCGTGAAGAAGTTATTTTTGTTCCTGCAAAGATGTATAAAAATGTGTACTACCAACATGCCTACGAATGCCCTAATTGTAAAAAAGATGGAGCTGATGCCATAAAAAAAGCCGTTGTTCCTAAACAACCAATCACTCATAGTTTGGCGTCTGCCTCTATCTTAGCTCACTTATTTCATCAAAAAATAGAAATGAGTTTGCCTTTTTATCGACAAGAAAAGGAGTGGGAATCTTATGGATTACGAGTGCCACGTAGAACACAAGCAAACTGGTTCATCACCTCATGTGAAAAATGGTTAACACCTATTTGGGAGGAGCTCAAAAAGAAACTAGTCAAAGAAGAGCTCATCCATGCGGATGAAACTTACTATAATGTTTTATCAAGTGAAAAAGAAAAGTCTTACTTTTGGCTCTTTCGAACCATCGAACAAGCAGAGTATCCAATTATTTTATATCATCATGACCTGAGTCGTAAAAGTAGTGTCGCTCAACAATTTTTAGCCGAATTCTCAGGCTATTTGCATTGTGACGGCTACTCGGCTTACAAATCGATTGAGAATACGACGTTAGTTAATTGTTGGGCTCACGTCCGAAGAAAATTCTTTGAAGCGAAAGATTCCTCTTCTAAAGATACTCCGGCAAGCCAAGGAGTTACCTATTGCGATCAACTCTTTCATATTGAAAAAGAAATGAAGGGATTAAGCCATCAAGAAAGATATGATTTACGGTTGGCAAAAAGCCAACCCATTCTTGATGAATTCTGGCAATGGATCGCTTCTTTCAGAGCTCTTCCAGGTTCGAAATTAGGAAAAGCGGTTAACTATGCGCTTAATATGAAGGCTGGTTTGATGAATTTTCTGGAGGATGGTCGATGTGCCTTATCAAATAATTTAGCTGAGCGAAGTATTCGCCCAACAACGATTGGCAGAAAAAATTGGCATTTTTCTGCGAGTGAACGGGGAGCAACAGCTAACGGAATCGCTTATTCTATCATCGAAACGGCTAAAGCTAATAACTTAGTTCCTGTGAAGTATTTAGAATATTTGTTTAAGCATCTTCCTAATTTAGAAGATAGTTCAAATTCTAAAGCACTTGAGGTTTATTTACCTTGGTCAGAACAGATTCAAGCTACGTGTCGATAAAATAAGGAGCCACTTGTCATATTATGACAGAGTGACGCCTTATTTGGCATATACTCGATTACTTCCCGCTTACCTTCTCTCTTGTTGGAGCTCTTAAAGAAGAGCAGTTAATCAATGAAATTTTTCATGATATGAATTTATATTATTTATTAAAAAGTGGTTATTTAACACGTTAGAATGCTAAATAAAAAAGCTCTGAAAAAGACTATCTCATCTTTTTCAGAGCTTTTATTTATTAACTATTTTTTCTTTTATATCTCATCCCTACAACTAAACCTAGAGCAACTAATAAGATTAAACCGATGATCACTAAATTGTTCATCACTACTTCACCAGTTCTTGGTAACATTCTCTTTTGAGGTGTATTGTAAACTGGTTTGCCTGGAACGACTTTATTTGGTGTTTTTGGTTTATTTGGCTCACCTGGTTTTGTTGGTGCTTTTGGTTCAGGTTTAACAGGTTTATTTGGTTTTTCTTGTTCGTTTGTAACTGTGATGCTTGTTGTATTTTTTGTTGCTACGTCTTTTGTGATTTCTAATTCTTTAGCTGTCTTATCTAATTCATAACCTTTTGGTGCTTCTGTTTCTACTAATGTGTATTTACCTAATGGTAATTTGTTGATACTTGCTTTTCCTGAGGCATCTGTTACTAACTCATATGTTTTATTTGTTGCGATTTCTTTTAATTCAAACTTCGCGCCTTCTAAAACTTTTGTTTTGTCTTTCGCATCAACTTTTGTTACTTCTACTCCACCTAATGGTGTTGATGGTACGATTGGTACCCATGGTGTTGTTTCTGTGTTTGTAACTGTGATGCTTGTTGTATTTTTTGTTGCTGCGTCTTTTGTAATTTCTAACTCTTTAGCTGTCTTATCTAACAAGTAGCCTTTTGGTGCTTCTGTTTCTACTAATGTGTATTTGCCTAATGGTAATTTATTGATGCTTGCTTTTCCTGAGGCATCTGTTACTAACTCATATGTTTTATTTGTTGCGATTTCTTTTAATTCAAACTTCGCGCCTTCTAAAACTTTTGTTTTGTCTTTCGCATCAACTTTTGTTACTTCTACTCCACCTAATGGCGTTGATGGTACGATCGGTACCCATGGTGTTGTTTCTGTATTTTCTACTGTAATGCTTGTTGTATTTTTCGTTGCTGCGTCTTTTGTAATTTCTAACTCTTTAGCTGTCTTATCTAATAAGTAGCCTTTTGGTGCTTCGGTTTCCACTAATGTGTACTTGCCTAATGGTAATTTGTTGATACTTGCTTTTCCTGAGGCATCTGTTACTAACTCATATGTTTTATTTGTTGCGATTTCTTTTAATTCAAACTTCGCACCTTCTAAAACTTTTGTTTTGTCTTTCGCATCAACTTTTGTTACTTCTACTCCACCTAATGGCGTTGATGGTACGATCGGTACCCATGGTGTTGTTTCTGTGTTTTCTACTGTGATGCTTGTTGTATTTTTTGTTGCTACGTCTTTTGTAATTTCTAATTCTTTAGCTGTTTTATCTAATTCATAGCCTTTTGGTGCTTCAGTTTCTACTAATGTGTATTTACCTAATGGTAATTTATTGATGCTTGCTTTTCCATTTTCGTCTGTTACTAATTCGTGTTTTTCGCCTGTTGCTACTTCTGTTAATTCGAATTTAGCTCCTGATAACACTTTGCTTGCATCTTTTGCATCAACTTTTGTTACTTCCACTCCACCTAATGGCGTTGATGGTACGATTGGGATCCATGGTGTTGTTTCTGTGTTTTCTACTGTGATGCTTGTTGTATTTTTTGTTGCTACGTCTTTTGTAATTTCTAATTCTTTAGCTGTTTTATCTAATTCATAACCTTTTGGTGCTTCTGTTTCTACTA
Source organism: Vagococcus hydrophili (assembly GCF_011304195.1). Classification (NCBI taxonomy): domain Bacteria; kingdom Bacillati; phylum Bacillota; class Bacilli; order Lactobacillales; family Enterococcaceae; genus Vagococcus; species Vagococcus hydrophili. The sequence goes on from NZ_CP049887.1 coordinate 1,011,545, forward strand.
ATGTGTACTTGCCTAATGGTAATTTGTTAATGCTTGCTTTTCCATTTTCGTCTGTTACTAATTCGTGTTTTTCGCCTGTCGCTACTTCCGTTAATTCGAATTTAGCTCCTGATAACACTTTTGTTTTGTCTTTTGCATCAACTTTTGTTACTTCCACTCCACCTAATGGCGTTGATGGTACAATCGGTACCCATGGTGTTGTTTCTGTGTTTTCTACTGTGATGCTTGTTGTATTTTTTGTTGCTACGTCTTTTGTAATTTCTAATTCTTTAGCTGTTTTATCTAATTCATAACCTTTTGGTGCTTCTGTTTCTACTAATGTGTACTTGCCTAATGGTAATTTGTTAATGCTTGCTTTTCCATCTTCGCCTGTTACTAATTCGTGTTTTTCGCCTGTTGCTACTTCCGTTAATTCGAATTTTGCTCCTGATAACACTTTACTTGCATCTTTCGCGTCAACTTTTGTTACTTCTACTCCACCTAATGGCGTTGATGGCACGATTGGTACCCATGGTGTTGTTTCTGTGTTTTCTACTGTGATGCTTGTTGTGTTTTTCGTCGCTGAGTCTTTTGTAATTTCTAATTCTTTAGCTGTCTTATCTAACAAGTAGCCTTTTGGTGCTTCTGTTTCTACCAATGTGTACTTGCCTAATGGTAATTTATTGATGCTGGCTTTTCCACTTTCGTCTGTTACTAATTCGTGTTTTTCGCCTGTTGCTACTTCTGTTAATTCAAATTTAGCTCCTGATAACACTTTTGTTTTGTCTTTTGCATCAACTTTTGTTACTTCCACTCCACCTAATGGCGTTGATGGCACGATCGGTACCCATGGTGTTGTTTCTGTATTTTCTACTGTGATGCTTGTTGTATTTTTTGTTGCTACGTCTTTTGTAATTTCTAATTCTTTAGCTGTGTTATCTAATTCATAGCCTTTTGGTGCTTCAGTTTCTACTAATGTGTATTTACCTAATGGTAATTTGTTAATGCTTGCTTTTCCACTTTCGTCTGTTACTAATTCGTGTTTTTCGCCTGTTGCTACTTCTGTTAATTCGAATTTAGCTCCTGATAACACTTTTGTTTTGTCTTTTGCATCAACTTTTGTTACTTCTACTCCACCTAATGGCGTACTTGGTACGATTGGGATCCACGGTGTTGTTTCTGTGTTTTCTACTGTGATGCTTGTTGTATTTTTTGTTGCTACGTCTTTTGTAATTTCTAATTCTTTAGCTGTTTTATCTAATTCATAGCCTTTTGGTGCTTCAGTTTCTACTAATGTGTATTTACCTAATGGTAATTTATTGATGCTTGCTTTTCCATTTTCGTCTGTTACTAATTCGTGTTTTTCGCCTGTTGCTACTTCTGTTAATTCGAATTTAGCTCCTGATAACACTTTGCTTGCATCTTTTGCATCAACTTTTGTTACTTCTACTCCACCTAATGGCGTACTTGGTACGATTGGTACCCATGGTGTTGTTTCTGTGTTTTCTACTGTGATGCTTGTTGTGTTTTTCGTAGCTGAGTCTTTTGTAATTTCTAATTCTTTGGCTGTCTTATCTAATAAGTAGCCTTTTGGTGCTTCTGTTTCTACCAATGTGTACTTGCCTAATGGTAATTTATTGATGCTGGCTTTTCCACTTTCGTCTGTTACTAATTCGTGTTTTTCGCCTGTTGCAACTTCTGTTAATTCGAATTTAGCTCCTGATAAAACTTTGCTTGCATCTTTTGCATCAACTTTTGTTACTTCCACTCCACCTAAAACAATTGTTTCTTCATTCGTTACTGTCACACTTGTTTTATTCGCTGTTGTTTCATCTTTCTTCACTTCAATTTCTTGAGGTGTTGAATTTAAGTTATATCCTGCTGGTGCTTCTGTTTCAACTAAGTTATATTTCCCTAATGGCAACTGATCTACGACCGCTTTTCCATCTTCACCTGTTACTAGGTCAAACGTTTTACCTGTAGCAATTTCTGTTAATGTAAATTTAGCTCCTGATAAAACTTTATCCGCATCTTTTGAATCTGTCTTAGTTACTTCGACACTACCAAAGACTTCTTTTGGTGTATTCTCAATATCAATGTTTACATTCGGTTTGTTCACTGAAACAAACACTGAATCTGTTAATAATTTGTATCCTTCTGGTGCTTCAACTTCTTCTAAGTAGTACTCTTCTGGTGCTAATTTATCAACAACAATCTGACCATCTTTATCTGAAACTAGATTATCTTTAACAATATTTCCTTTACTATCTTTTAAAACAAATTTTGCATTTTCTAATGGTAACTTAGAATTAGAATCGCGTTTAACAATCGTTAACTTCGCTGTCTTACTTCCGTCTCCCCATGCATCTGCATTAATATTTTGAATTGTATGAGTGACGCTATCATGTTTCGCATCTTTACCTTCAACTTGGTAATCTGATTCTACTGTATTTTTGAAAAATGCGACTGCCATGTCTTTAATTTCTGATTTGTAAATAATTCTAAATTTATTTTGTGTCGCATTCGCTTGTGGAATCAAAATATTAATTGTTCCATTTTCTACTGAATAATCTACAGTTGCATTGAAATCTCTTCTAAAGTTATCTAGAGCACCTTCACCACGGTATGACTGTGGATTTGCTCCTTCTACATAAATTTCAATTGTTTCGGGTTTTAATTCATGTGCATTTGGGCTTTCTTTCAACGTGTCCACTATTTTCAAGTCGGAATTTAATTTTTCGGCATTGTTATTAACAAAAATATCCCACATCACTTCATTTGGTCGTTCTGGGTATAAACCACCATTTTTAGTTGTGAAATCTTGTGTTCCAGGACCTGGATCGGTTCCTTCTGTTCTAGAGACTGTAATTTCTTTTACTTGGTTACCACCAACAATATTGATTCCTTCAGTGGATGTTCCTTTATTGTAGTTACTCGCAGTTACTTGGAATGTAATACCACCTTTGACTGTTCCTTGATCAAATTGCTCTACAGCTTGATTAAAAGTAATCGTTGCTCCTGTTAATGTTATAACAGCTTTTCCTACTTCTACTCCACTAACTAAAATTGGAATTTCTTTAGCAAAACCTTTGATTTCTACATTGTTCATTTGAGGCCAGCTTAAATTAATTGTGTCCCCATTTTGAATTTTTTTATTATTGTCATTAAACTCTGCAGTAATCTTAAAACGACCACCGTCACTTACATCATTTGCATCTGTTTTTATATTGGCTAATAATTGACTACTAACGTCTTGGATTCCCTCAGCTTGAACAACTGTCACCGCTGAACTCAGAACATTGGACATTAGGACTAACAAAACTGTTAATACTTTTAATATTCTCTTCATTATAAAATTACCCCTTCCCGGATATAAAAAAATTATAAAATATACCTTTTTTAAGGAAAACTGGATTTTTTGCGTAACGATATGTAAATTTAATGTAAAAACCGCCTTCATTCTTTTAATAGATACATCTCGTCACTTTTTAAAAATTTTAAAATAAATGATAAAAAGTAGTGTTTTATAAATAACAAGGGTCTTTTAACTTAACTATGTGAATCAAATCATATAAAAACGTTAAAATACCATTCCCAACTGTATATACAGCTGAAAATTGTTATAATTATCTCTCACAAATGATAGCGTTTTTAGTGACTTAAAAACAATTAAATAACTGAAATGAAAAATAAAATTCTTTTTTATTACTAATAAAGTTTATAATTACATACAAAAAAAACCTAATAAACATTTTTAGTTTATAAAGATCATTTTTTGAAATATTTTTTTTGAAATCTCTTATCTTATCCCTCAAAATAAGTTACACTTAACAAATAAAATATTCATAATCGATTGTTACAATTAGATGGTATAATAAGTACTTAAATATCCATTGTTAATTAGCTATTTTTTGGGGAAGACGAAAGAGGGGAAAATATGGCTATTTTAAATACAAAAGAGCAACGACTTATTTCATTACTTAATTTTTTAGAGAATAATAACGACACAACAATTTCAAATTTAGCAAATTTACTAGAATGTTCAAAATCAACTGTTTTAAATGATCTATCTTTTTTTACTAATAATTGGTCGGAATTAATTGATATCTCAATTAACAAAGAACAAACCGTTATTTTAAAAACAACTTCCAATGGAAACATTAACCAAATTGTTCGAGAGATTATTTCAGGGAGCTTAGAAGTCCAGTTACTTAAAGAAATATTTTTACATCCCTATCAAAATATTTTTTATTACGCAGAAAAACTATATGTCAGCCCATCAACACTTTATCGTAGTATGAAAAAATTAAAGCCTTTTCTTAAAGAGTGGGGGCTTGCCATCACCAATAAAAATAAAACCTATGGCTTGACCTCAAATAATGAAGTTGAATTTGAAATTGTCTTTTTTGTCGTTAAATACTTGGAGGAAATATACGCACTTCAAATTTCTAAACTTAAATTATCTAGTCAATTTGACTATTTTTCAGCTCATTATTCTTATGCTTTAGAAGAAGAACAACATTTTCTATATTTAGTTTGGTATCTTATCCATTCTAAAGACTTAGAAAAAGGACCAACGTTTGATCATTTTGTCGAAATCTATAACGAAATTACGATTGGCGAAAACTTTCATCAAGTCATCAATCACTTTGTTCAAACAGTTTCCAAGTGGGCGATTATTACGCCAAAAGATCATGAAACGCTAAACAGTATTTTTTCTTACTGTAAAAAGAGAGAATCTTTATTCACTTTACCTCAATATATGATTTATAATCGTTATACGTCATTTGTAGATACTTTTGCGAGTCAAAACCCGCATATCTTTGATAAACTGAAAAAAGCCATTCATCACAGTTTAGAACGTCTAGGAATGAATGTTGAGTACCATTTTGACTATCTTTTTTATTTAATTTTAACGAATTGTCATTTGATTATTGATGAAAAATACAATAAAAATTTAATTGTCTGTAGTGATTTAGGTGGCAATCACGGGGAATTTTTAGCTTATTCTATCACTCGAGCTTTCCTTGATGCCCCTTTATCTATTAAAGTGGTAGATAAGTCATTCTTTAATAATTATGACTACCAACCAACAGATTTGATTATTTCTACCACAAAACTGCCTTGTGACGCTCCTGTTTTGTTTGTTAATGATTACTTAACTGAAAAACAATATTATAAACTACGAAAAGAACTAAAAATTGCTCAATAAAAAAGTATGAGATATACCTAGTCAAAACTAGAGGTATCTCATACTTTTTTTCTATAAACCTTCTTTATTATCTTGGAAGTAGTTCAATATAAAAGCAAGAACCATTAAAACAATTCCTACAATATAAACTTGATGCAAATTGTTATACAAAATTTCTCTTAAATCACTTACCAAATGTTTTGGTAAATCAGAAACGGTATGAGGATTAATCAGTTGATTCATCATATTTTTGGTCACACCTAATTCTTTTTTATCCGCTAATCCCTGGTTCATTGAGGCATTTAAAACAAGACCAAAAACTGAAATCATAATCGTTTGACCAATTGTTCTGGATAGAGTAAAGAATGAGGTTGCAACGCCAGTATGTTCTTCGTCCACAGATGTTTGAGCTAAAACAGTTAAAATGGTCATGGTCATCCCAAAACCAACCCCTAAAATAGCTGAAAAGATAAAGAAAATACTATACGCTGTCTCCAGTTGAGCAAACCCTAAAAAGAGTGCGCCAACTAAAATAGGTAACATACTGACAAAAATAGCTTTTTTAGCTGACCATTTCTGCATCACGCGACCACCGGCAAAGGAACCAAACATCCAAATCACTGACATAGGTGCTAAGACAATCCCACCTAAAGCCGCTGACTTACCTAGAACACCTTGCATCCACATAGGAATATAAACTTCAACACCCATTAAAAAACCACTGATAAGGGCTGCTACTAAGTTAACAATGACATAGGTTTTATTCTTAAATAAATCAAGGGTGATAATTGGATCCACCGCTTTTTTCTCCACCTTCACAAAAGCAATCAAACCAAGAATAAATAATCCAAAAGAAATAATTGTTGTTATACTGAAACCTTCACTCAGTGTTTGGAAGCCGTAAAGCAGTGACAATAGAATAATCACTAAACAAAAACTACCTAAATAATCCACTGGTGCTTTTTCTACTTCTCGTTTTTCTTCTATTAAATAGATCCAAACAAGAATCATCAACACAATGCCAATTGGCACATTGATTAAGAAAATCCAATGCCAACTTAACGCATCCACAATAAAACCACCTGCTAAAGGTCCGACAATACTAGCAATACCCCAAGCCGCACTGTTAAGCCCCAAAATACTCGCTCTTTTTTCAACAGGATAAATATCCGCAATAATCGTTAATGACACAGGAACAATTGACCCTGCCCCAATTCCTTGAATGGCTCTAAAAATAATCAACTGAATCATATTTTGACTCATACCTGATAATGCTGAACCAATCATAAAAATTAAAATTCCCACTAAATAAATAGGCTTTCTACCGATCTTATCAGCTAACTTACCGTAAATTGGTGTCATCATGGCATTGGTTAATAAATAAATTGAGAACACCCAATTCATGATTGAAATACCTTTTAATGAGCCTACAATGGTTGGCATCGCTGTTGAGACAATCGTTCCTTCCACTGCTGTCATAAATGTTGCGATAAATAAACAGGCCGTAATGACCTTCACATTTGTTTCCCTTTTCTTTGTCACCTAATCTCCCCCTATACAAAATAAAAAAACCTTCGCTAGGCATTCATACGCTCTAACAAAGGTTTCCTTTTACATACCTAAACTTGTTTTCAATGCTGAGACTTTATCTAATTTTTCCCATGTAAAATCAGCATCTTCACGACCAAAATGACCGTAAGCAGCTGTTTTTTGATAAATCGGACGTCTTAAATCAAGCATCTCAATAATTCCTACTGGAGACAAGTTAAAGTTCTCGCGAATCGCTTCGATTAAAGCTGATTCAGAGACTGTACCTGTTCCAAAAGTTTCAACAGAAATTGATACCGGTTGGGCTACCCCAATGGCATAAGCCAATTGAACTTCACACTTGTCAGCTAATTTTGCTGCCACAATGTTTTTGGCAATGTAGCGAGCGGCATAACTTGCTGAGCGGTCCACTTTGGTTGCGTCTTTTCCTGAAAAGGCACCACCACCGTGTCTTGCGTAACCACCGTATGTATCAACAATAATCTTACGACCTGTTAAACCTGAGTCCCCTTGAGGACCACCAATAACAAATCGACCTGTTGGATTAATGAAATATTTCGTTTCTTCGTCTATTAATTCACTTGGGATAACTTTTGCTATCACCAGTTCTTTGATATCTTTGATAATCGTTTCTAAAGTGACTTCTTCATCGTGTTGGGTACTGACTACAATTGTATCCACACGAGTTGGTTTACCGTCAACATCATACTCAACCGTTACTTGAGATTTCGCATCTGGTCTTAAATACGTTAACGTATCGTTTTTACGTAATTCTGCTAATTTTTCTGTGATTCGGTGACTTAAAGCAATTGGAAGTGGCATAAATTCTGGTGTTTCGTTATTGGCATAACCAAACATCAACCCTTGATCTCCTGCTCCTAAATCCTCTGCTTCATGACTGCTTTCTCTTTTTTCTAAAGAAGCATCCACACCTTGAGCGATATCTGGTGATTGCTCATCAATAGCTACCATGACCGCACATGTGTCTCCGTCAAAGCCGTACTTAGCACGTGTGTAACCAATCCCTTTGATTGTCTCACGAACTACTTTTTGAATGTCCACGTAAGCTGTTGTCGTAATTTCACCAAAAACAAGGACAAGTCCTGTCGTTACTGAAGTTTCACACGCCACACGGGCATTTGGATCTTTTGCTAGAATCGCATCTAAAATGGCATCACTGATTTGATCGGCGATCTTATCTGGATGTCCCTCTGACACTGATTCTGACGTAAATAATTTTTTTTCTAACATTTATATTCCCCCTCTATTTTCTCGGTTACAAGGAATATTTACACTTTTTCTGTGCAAATCCTATCGGGAATCCTGCAACATTGCTAGTATAACAGATATTACTTTTTTTACCTACTTAAATGTTGACCTTTCCCCCTTCATGCCATAAAGTAATATCATACGATAATAAAATGAGGTTAGACTATTGAATAAAACAAAATCAGGCTTACTTGCCTTACCCTTTATCATCATCGTCACACTTTTACAAACCACCATCTCCTTATTACCAGGTGTCCTTTTTTTAAGAGACAGTAGTCGGGGCCCAGCGATTTTAACGTACATGGTTTTGTACTTGTTACTAAGTGATTTTTTCCATCTCATCGGGAAAGCTTCCTATAAAAAGGGAACCTTTATTTCGATTCCTGTTTACGGTGTGAAATTAATTATTTCTTGTTCTTTGATTTTTATGATTTCTAAACAAACAGCGTACCAATTTGCTTTAATTTTACTGGCTTATGAATTATTCCAGTTATTGATTTTTTCTAAACAATTCTTTTACATTGATTCGATTTTTTACTCCTTACTTAATGCATTCTTTAAAGGAATTGTCTTTAATCAATTACTAACAATTAATTATCCTTTTAATTATAATTTTGATTTGATCAAACCCTTTATTTTTGCCTTTAGTTTGATTCTCTTCATTACTATTTTGACTCAGGGAATGTATTCATTTTTATCAAGACAGTCTTGGTTTTTCGTTCTTGCCTTACTGTCATTAGGTTTACTTTACTACTTACTCATCACCCAGTACATGAACCAAGAAACCATTCTTATAAAATTAATTATCTTTGTTGCCTGTAATCTGGGCGCCCTTTACTTCTTTATTAAATCAAAGAATGCTAAGAAAAAAGAGTTAATCTTGAATTTATTTGCTCTTGTTAGTTTGTTTATTTACTACTTCTAAATTAATAGGAAGTTGGCTCACTATGATGCCAACTTCTTTTTATTTTGCCTCTAAAAAGAAGTATACTAATAGTAGTTAACACAAAGGAAAAGGAGTGACTCTAATCATGGATCCAAATCGCAACCCGAAAAAAGAATATATCTACCGTACTGTTTCATTAGGTATCGGAATTTTAATTGCCCTATTTTTGATGAAATATTTATAACAAAGAGTGGTGAAAATCACGTTTAGCTCCAAGCAACTGGAGAAAATGAAAAGTAATCGGCGCTTTTTCCGATTAATTTTTATTTTTGAAGTTGCCGCAGGAGCTGGGATTTGAACCCGGACTACTCAGAGTGGTGAAAGTGGCGTTTAGCTCCAAGCAACTGGAGAACATAAAAAATAATCGGCGCTTTTTCCGATTAATTTTTATGTTTGAAGTTGTCGTAGGAGTTGCCAGTTGAACCCGGACTACTCAGAGTGGTGAAAATCACGTTTAGCTCCAAGTAACTGGAGAAAAAATTTATCTCCTGAGTATTAATTTATCACTTGAGCTTCACACACTGTCAGCCTTTATACTTTAGAAAAAGAGGAGGTTATTATAATGAAAATCAGTCATTTTTCAAAATTAGCCAATACCAGTGTCAGAATGCTACGCCACTATGAGGATTTAGGCTTAATCACTGTCTCTCGTTCTTCAGAGAACAATAATTACCGAGAATACTCAGCAGAACAACTCCCTCGTGTGAACCAAATTAAAAGTTTACAGGAGATGGGATTCTCTTTAAGAATGATTAAAGAAATTTTAGACAATCCTAAAACAAAAACCTTAGAAACGTATTTTGAACTTCAGAAAGACTATCTGAATGAGCAGCTAGAAAAAGTCAGTTATCAACAAAGTCTACTTGAAACAGTATCTGACATGATTACCACTAATAATGATTATTTAAATTATAACGTGGTGTTAAAAGAATTACCTGAAAGACAAATCATGAGTTTGAGAAGAACTGTTTCTGACTACCAAGAAGAACAAGGATTATGGCAAGAATTGTACGAAGAATATTTAGCCCAAAATGTCTCTTTCTCTGAACCTCCACTCGGTCTAACACTTTATCATAATGAAGCGTATGAGGAAGAAAACATTGATTTAGAAATTCAAAGTAGTGTCATAGGTGTTTACCAAGATACGGCGACAGTCACTTTTAAACAGGTTCCTAAAATCACTGTTGCTTCAACGACTTTCCAAGGCTCATTTGAACAAATGCCGCTTATTATGGAAGCTCTTGGTCGCTGGATTGAAGTCAATCAATTAGAAATTGCAGGTCCCATGATTAATATTTATCACGTGACAGCTGCCCAAGACCCAAATCCAGATAATTGGCTGACAGAAGCTTGTTTGGTGGTTAAAACTAAGGAGGAAATATAATGGCTAGAGCGAAAAATAAAGAAGAATTATTATTGCAAGGTGAGGAAAATTATCAAAAGTTAATGACTTTAATTGACTCTCTAAGTGAAGAAGAGCAAGTTGCGATTTTTCCTTTTGAAGGACGAGATCGTCAAATTCGTGATTGTTTGGTTCATTTATATGAATGGCACCAGCTCTTTTTAGATTTTGTTAACAATAATCAACAAGAAGCAATCGTGCCATTCTTACCTGTGCCTTACAACTGGAAAAACTACGGCGAGATGAACATTAAATTTTGGGAGAAACATCAAAATACGTCTCTTGAGAATGCTAAAAATATGCTTGAAACAAGTCACAACAACTGCTTAGATATGATTAAAAAGTATTCTGATGAAGAATTGTTTACGAAAAAATACTATAACTGGACAGGCACAACTAGTTTAGGCAGCTACGGTGTCTCAGCGACAGCCTCTCATTATGATTGGGCACTTAAGACGATTCGGAAGTATAAGAGAAGTTTGAAATAGTAATCTAAAATCCCCCTAAAAGTCACCTGATACTTTAGAGAGATTTTGTTATATATAAATTATTTAGCTTTCTTTAACAAGCTTCGACCGTTCTCACTTTCAATGCCTTCGATAGAACCTTCAGTGTATACTCCATCATCAAACTCTTTACTCTCAATTAAACCTGTCAGATAAGTTTTAATTGGACTAAACGGCAGAGAATAATATATGTTGAAATATAAATCATCATCCATATCTTTCAAATAAACACTATACTCATAACCATTGAATTTAGCAAAGTAGTTTAACTCTGTTTTTCGTATCTTATCTTCTGATATTCCAATACTTAGAGCATGAGCATACAAAGCATTTTTCAACTCATATTCATATCTTTTTTTTACTATTATGTAAGCTGAAAAAATGAATATGATAATAACAGTCACTACGATCAGTTTTTTATTCATGACTCACCTTCTTTCTTATTTTATGAAGTAACTATCTCATTCTTTTATATTTTTTGTAAGCAACCATTAGTTTACATGATGTCAACCAGAGCGAGCATTCCACTTATATCAACATTTAGAATTCCTATTTCTTGGAAAAATTTGCTCCTGATAAAGGTTCTCCATCTGCTCCCATCACAAGAAATTCTCTTACATTCTTTGATTCTTCCCACTCATTCACATCAATTTTGACTGTTTTCTCATTTTTAAAAGTCCAATCAATGCTACTATCCAAATAAATCTCAATAATATCCTTATCGCGAAAACTTGGATTCATCATGTAACTAGTAACACTTCGGTAGAAAGGTAAATTAGTATCGATTTGTACTTTTCCATCCACCATTTCAATTGCTTTTATCTGTTCTGAGTTAGTAATTGGTTGTATTTTTTTAGTTTGATAGAATCCCCCAACTCCTACTAGCAAAACGACTCCTAAAACACAGTACAATACTTTAATTTTTTTGCTTAATTTTTTTCTGACTTGTGTGTCTTCAGCAAACGCTTCTAACATCTCTGTTTCTCCTCTCAATAATTGATCCAGAGAAATATCTAACGTATCAGAAATTGTAACAATCATCTTAATATCTGGATAATTGCGTTCTGTCTCCCAATTAGAAATAGTTGAACGAGAGACACTTAATTTTTGTGCCAAATCTTCCTGAGTAAAATTAAGTGATTATCGTTTTTCTTTGATTAAATTTCCAATAGCCATGACATATCCCTCCTGCTTTTATTTCATCATTTATTGAGTCCTATTACTAGCGCTATACTCACACATCCTATTATATCAAGGATGTTAGTAACACTGACATTCCTAAAAAAATAATTAAAGTATGTTTTTTGATCTAATATTAGTTTAACACACTGATGACTCTCAATTTAAAAAAAGTTATACTTAACCTGTTGACCTTCACGTTACGTCAACCTATATGATAAATGTGTCAGGAGGAATAACTATGGAATATACCATTAAAAAACTAGCTGAATTGTCCGGTGTCAGCACAAGAACTTTACGTTACTACGATGAAATTAGTTTACTCAAACCTGCCCGAATTAATTCATCTGGTTACCGAATTTATGGGCAAGCAGAGGTCGACCGTTTGCAACAAATTTTATTTTACCGTTCACTAGATATGAAGCTAGAAATCATTAAGCTAAGTTTAGACGAAACTGATTTTAATTTTTCACGTGCACTGGAAGATCAATACCAAGAACTCACTAAGAAAAAGGAACAAATCAATCACCTCCTTCTGACGATTGAAAAAACATTACGTTATCATAAAGGAGAAATTAACATGTCAGATAAAGACAAATTTGAAGCATTTAAACAAGAAAAACTAGCTCACAACGAAGCAATTTACGGAAAAGAAATCAGAGAAAAATACGGCAAAGATACAATTGAATCTTCTAATAAGCAGTGGCAAAATTTAAGTAAAGCTGATTTTGAAAAAATGAACCAAGCCGAAAAAGATTTATTTATAGCTTTAAAAGAACTAGTTGAAACAAAAGATATTCATTCAAACAGTGCTAAAACTGTTTTTGAAAAACACAAAGCGTGGTTATCTTACACTTGGGAAACTTATTCAAAAGAAGCCCATATTGGACTAGCCGAAATGTACTTAGCCGATGAACGTTTTACTGCATATTACAATGACCAAGTAGGAAATGAGGCAACTCACTGGTTAACAGAAGCCATCAAAATATATGCATGAAAAAAGAAGCTTGCCGAATTTCGGTAAGCTTCTTTTTTCAATAGTTACTCAGAGCTGAACGCCTTTTCACTACCCTATTTTAGTCGGAGTTCAAAAGGCAACTCATCGGTAACTTCAATAAATCAACTCAATCCAAAAAGCGGATTGGTTTGATTTACCTCCAGTTACTCAGAGCTGAACGCCTTTTTCACTACCCTATTCTTTAATTAATGTTTCTAATCCTACAATCATCATTTCGTCGAATGTTGATTGACGTTCTTCTGAGGTTGTTTCCTCACCTGTTACTAAGTGATCACTAACGGTCATTAAAGCTAATGCTTGAACACCGTATTTAGCAGCTAAGTAATAAATCACGGCTGCTTCCATTTCAACAGCTAACACGCCATGTTCACCTAATTTAAAGGTATCTGATAAATCATCTTTGTAGAAACTATCATCAGATAAAACATTTCCAACATGAATATTAAAATTATGTTCTTTCCCAATAACATGAGCTGTTGATAATAAATCATAATCAGCAATTGGTGAAAATGTATGATTTGGGAAATCAGCTTTCATGAAGGCTGAATTCGTCACAACACCTTGAGCAAGGACTAAGTCACGAACGTTAACATCCTTTTTAATTGCGCCACATGTACCCACGCGAATTAATTTTTTCACATCGTATTCACGGATTAATTCATTCGTGTAAATTGATGCTGAAGGAATTCCCATACCAGTTCCTTGAACCGATACTTTTACTCCTTTATAAGTTCCAGTATACCCAAGCATACCGCGAACTTCGTTGTAACAAACAGGATTGTCTAAGAATTTTTCGGCAATGTATTTTGCTCTTAAAGGATCACCCGGTAATAAAATTTTATCTGCAATTTCGCCTTTTTTAGCGCCAATATGTACACTCATTTTATCTGTCTCCTTAAATTCTTTCTAAAGTAATTTTTACTAACTCTTTAAAGTCAGCTTTCACGCGTTCAGTTGTTTCTACTACTTCTGCATGATTTAAGTTAGCTTGCATACCAGCGGCTAAGTTAGTTACACAAGTGATACCTAAGACACGCATTGACATGTGGTTAGCAACGATTACTTCTGGAACAGTTGACATACCAACTGCATCAGCACCTAAAACACGTGACATTCTGATTTCAGCAGGTGTTTCGTAAGTAGGACCTGAGTAGCCCATGTAAACCCCTTGTTGTAATCTGATTTTAAGTTCAGATGCCACTTTTTTAGTCACTTCGCCGTAAGCTTTGTCGTAAGCTTCTGACATATCTGGGAAGCGAGGTCCTAAGTCATCTTCGTTTAAGCCCATTAATGGATTATCACCAGTGTAGTTGATTTGATCTGTGATTAACATTAAATCACCAGGTGCAAATGATGTATTCACGCCACCAGCAGCGTTTGTTACAACTAATGAATCGGCTCCTAAAGCTTTCATCACACGTACTGGGAAAGTAACTGTTTGCATTGAGTGACCTTCATAATAGTGGAAACGTCCTTGCATTGCTAATACTTTTTTACCAGATAATGTTCCGTAAACTAATTGACCAGCATGTCCAACCACCGTTGAAACTGGGAAGTTTGGAATTTCTTCGTAAGGAATGACTACTTTATCAGTAATTTCGTCTGCTAATTCACCTAAGCCTGATCCTAAAATCAAACCGAAATCGATTGAGCTAACACCTTTGTCTTGGATATATTTTGCCGTTTCTTGTAATTTTGTATTTAATGTCATTGTCAGTAACCCCTTATTTTAATTGATCTAAAAAGCTTGTTCCGTTTTCTGTTTGTTTCACGCCAAAGTTTTCAGCGATTGTTGCTGAAATGTCAGCGTAGAATCCTTGTTTAATTGAACCAGAACCAGTCATGTTTTTGCTGTAAGCAAGTAATGGCACATATTCTCTTGTATGATCTGTTCCTGGGAAGGTTGGATCGTTACCATGGTCGGCAGTGATTAATAATAAATCATCTTCACCCATTGCGTCGTAGATTTCAGGTAAGCGAGCATCAAACTCTTCTAAAGCATTACCGTATCCTTTAACATCGCGACGGTGACCAAATAGTGCATCGAAGTCAACTAAGTTAGTGAAACTTAAACCAGTAAAGTCTTCTTTCATTACGTCGAGTAATTTATCCACGCCATCCATGTTAGATTTCGTACGAACTGAGTCAGTCATTCCTTGACCGTTAAAGATATCGTTGATTTTACCAACAGCGATCACATCTTTACCAGCTTCTTTTAATGAATCTAAAACAGTTTTTCCAAATGGATCTAAGGCATAGTCATGACGATTTGGTGTACGTGTAAAGTTACCAGGTTCACCAACGTAAGGACGAGCAATAATACGACCAATCATGTATGGGTCATTTTTAGTGTATTCACGAGTGAACTCACAAATTTTGTATAATTCTTCTAAAGGAATAATATCTTCGTGAGCGGCAATTTGAAGTACTGGGTCAGCTGATGTATAAATAATCAAATCCCCTGTTTTCATTTGTTCTTCACCGAAATCATCAATTACTTTAGTACCACTGTATGGTTTGTTTGCACCCATAATAACACCGCGACCTGAAAATTCAGTGATTTTATCTAATAATTCTTGAGGGAATCCTTCTGGAAATACTCTGAATGGCGTTTGTATGTTTAAGCCCATGATTTCCCAGTGACCTGTCATTGTATCTTTACCAACAGAAATTTCTTCTAATTTTGTTGCATAGCCTTTGTGATCTTCAACTGCCTTCACGCCTTTAAGAGGTTCAATTGTTCCTAAGCCTAAATTTTCCATGTTAGGAATAGTTAAACCAGCAACTTCTGCAATGTGACCTAATGTGTGACTTCCTAAATCACCAAATTTTTCAGCATCTGGTGCTTCTCCAATACCTACTGAATCAAGTACTACTAAATGAACTCTTTTAAACATATAGATCTGCCTTCTTCCAAAAAATTTTATTTATAGAAAACGTGCCAAAGAGGTTCCCTGGCACGTTCGTAATTATTTTGATTTCACATAAGTTTTACCAATAGCTTTTGGTCCTTGTGATTTACCAATAAATATTACTAGTACAAGTACTGTTAATACGTATGGTGCTGCTTGTAAGTAAACAGCAGGTAATTCTTTAATACCTGGAATTAAGTTTCCGATAACAGCTAAACTTTGAGATAATCCAAAGAAAATCGCTGCAAACATAACGCTAATTGGGTTCCATTTACCAAAGATCATTGCTGCCATTGAGATAAACCCTTGGCCTGCGATTGTTGAAAGTGAGAACTGTCCAGAGATTGATTGAACAGCTACTGCTCCCCCCATACCACCTAAGAAACCAGAGATTAAAACACCAGCATATTTCATGCCATAAACGTTGATACCTAAAGTATCTGCTGCTTGTGGGTTTTCACCAACAGCACGTAATCTTAAACCAAATTTTGTTTTAAAGATGATAAAGTAAGCTAAAATCGCTACTAAAATCGCTACATAAGCTGGCGCTGATGTATCTTTAAAGAAGATAGGTCCAAGAACTGGAATTTTTTCTAATAATGGAAAACTAAATTTACCAAAAGTTTGTTTGATCATGTCTGTTTGTCCATGACCATCAAATAACATTTTTGTTAAGAATACTGTAAGTCCTGGTGCCATTAAGTTAATAACAGTACCACTGACAATGTGATCGGCACGCAGGTTGATCGTTGCCACAGCGTGAATCAGTGAGAATAGAATTCCCACTAAACCACCGAATAACATCGAAATCCAAGGCGTCATTGAGCCAAAAGTACTTGCTGAGTAAAGGTTAAAGATTGTGGCACTAAAAGCACCAACTGTCATAATCCCTTCCAAACCAACGTTTACGACACCACTTCTCTCAGAAAAAGTTCCTCCTAAAGCAGTAAAGATTAAAGGAGCTGAATATACTAATGCAGATGAGACAATAATTGCTAACATTGATACCATGTCTTACGCATCTCCTTTCTTAATCTCTTGTTTTTTAGGTGTTGCTTTATCTAGTAAGTAACGGATAGCATAGCTGATACCTACGAAGAAGATGATTGATGCGATAACGATTTCCACGATTTCATTTGGTACACCGGCACTACCTGGCATACTAAGTCCACCGATTTTTAAAATACCGAATAATAATGCTGAAACTAGGATTCCGATTGGGCTACCACCACCAAGAAGTGATACAGCCATACCGTCAAATCCGATGGTTGGTACTGAACCTAATACGTATAGGTTTTGGAATGTTCCTAAACCTTCAACCACGCCACCCATACCAGCTAAACCACCAGAGATTAACATCGCTAATACGATGTTTTTCTTAGCGTTCATTCCAGCATATTCAGAAGCGTCAGGGTTTAACCCTACTGAACGTAATTCAAAACCAACTGTTGTACGATTCATTAACACCCATACAACAAAAATCATCAAGATTGCTAAGAAGATACCCATGTTTAAACGAGATCCACCTGTCATTTGAGTTAAGAAATCAGCTCTTAAACTAGCGTTTTGACTAATTTGTGCTGTTGTATCTGCGTCATTTGTAAAGACGTTACGTACTAAATGATTACTAATATGTAAAATTGTATAGTTTAACATGATTGTAACGATAACTTCACTTGTTCCAAATTGTGCTTTCAAGAATCCTGCAATACCTGCCCATAAAGCTCCAGCTAATGTTCCTGCAATAACACATAAAGGAACTAAAATAGCTTTTGGTAAATCTGGGAATAACATGGCTAACCAGATTGAAACAATCCAACCAGATAATGCTTGCCCTGACAAACCGATATTGAAGAAACCAGCTGTGTTAGCCACTGCAAATCCTAAACCAGTTAAGATTAATGGTGTTGCTAAACGAATAACTTCACCAATATTATACGTACTACCTAAAGCACCGTTTAACATTGCGCTGTAACCTGCAATCGGGTTATACCCGAATGCTAACATAATAATTGCACCTAACAAAAGTCCGAATACTACAGAAAGAACAGGCACCGCTAAATTTTTAATTGTTGAATCTTGCTTATTCACTAGCTACAGCCCTTTCCTTACTTCCTCAAGTGGCACACCGGCCATTAATAATCCTAATTCTTGCTCGTTAGTTTCAGAAGCGTTCACGATACCAGTAATATTACCTTCAAACATTACGGCAATACGATCTGATACGTTTAAAATTTCATCTAACTCAAAGCTGACTACTAATACACCTTTACCATTATCACGTTGCTCGATTAAGCGTTTGTGAATATATTCAATCGCTCCAACATCCAACCCACGAGTTGGTTGTGAAACCATTAATAAATCTGGATCACGATTAATTTCTCTTGCGATAATTGCCTTTTGTTGGTTACCACCAGATAAAGCTGCTGCTGGAACCAATTCGTTTGGCGTTCTCACGTCGAATTCTTCGATCAATTTTCTTGCATGGGAATTAATTTCTTTATAATTTAATAATCCGTTTTTACTTAGTGGTTCTTTATAGTACGTTTGTAAAGCAATGTTTTCAGATAGTGTCATTGGTAAGACTAAACCAAAACGATGTCTATCTTCTGGCACATGTCCCATACTGTTTTCAGTAATTTCACGAGGGCGTTTGTTTGTCATGTCTTGACCATTAATAATGATTGAACCTGACTCCACTTTACGCATCCCTGCAATTGCTTGAAGTAATTCACTTTGACCATTACCATCAATCCCTGCAATCCCCACAACTTCACCAGCACGAACTTCTAAATCTAAGCCCTTCACTGCATCCAAGCCTCTATTTTCTTTAACAACTAAGTCATTAATTTTTAAAACAGGCTCTGTTGGATTTGATGGTCCTTTCGGTGTCTTAAATGACACCGAACGACCTACCATCAAATCAGCTAATTCTTGTTGAGAAACATCTGCAACTGTTACTGTATCAATACTCTTACCACGACGGATAACCGTACATTGGTCAGCTACTGCTTTAATTTCATCTAATTTATGAGTGATTAAAACAATTGATTTTCCTTCTTTAACTAAACCATGCATAATTTCGATTAACTCATCAATTTCTTGAGGTGTTAATACGGCTGTTGGCTCATCGAAGATTAAAATCTCTGCCCCACGATAAAGAGTTTTTAAGATTTCTACACGTTGTTGCATCCCAACAGAAATGTTACCTACTAATTCATTAGGGTTAATCTTAAATCCATATTTATCCGAAACAGCCATGATATCATCAAAAGCCTTTTTCTTATCAATAGCTACGCCAGCTTTTGTTGGTTCGCTACCTAGAATAATATTTTCTTCAACTGTGAAATTATCAATCAACATAAAATGTTGATGGACCATTCCAATTCCCAGTTTATTAGCAACAGTGGGATTGGCGATTTTTTCTTCTTTTCCATTGATATCAATAGAGCCTGAAGTAGGTTCTAATAACCCAGACAAGATGTTCATCAATGTTGACTTACCAGCACCATTTTCACCTAGTAACGCGTGAATCTCACCTTTTTTTACTTTTAAATTAATATTATCGTTGGCTTTAAACGTTCCAAAAGCTTTTGTAATATTTTTCATCTCGATCACGTATTG
This sequence comes from Vagococcus hydrophili, assembly GCF_011304195.1. Taxonomy (NCBI): domain Bacteria; kingdom Bacillati; phylum Bacillota; class Bacilli; order Lactobacillales; family Enterococcaceae; genus Vagococcus; species Vagococcus hydrophili. The sequence goes on from NZ_CP049887.1 coordinate 1,031,119, forward strand.
TGACTCATTCACTTTCTTCACTTCCTAACTATTTCGGATAAATACTTTGAACTTTTAGTAACTCACTTTTTGTACTTTTTAATGTTGATTATTTACCTGGTTTTTCAGGAACTTCAACTTTACCATCTTTGATTTCTGTTTTAGCAGCATCTACAGCTTTTTGTACGTCTTCAGTTAATTGACCTTTAGTTAAGTCAACACCACCGTCTTTAAGTCCGTAAACTAATGTTTCGCCACCAGGGAATTTGTCTTCGCCAGCTTTTGTAGCGATATCTTTAACAACTGTACCTACACCTTTAAGAGTTGAAGTTAATGTTACGTTTCCGCCATCATATTTACCTTCTTCTTCTTGGTCACGGTCAACTCCGATTACCCAAACTGGATCTTTTGGTTTGCTCTTCATGATGTCACGAGCTTCTGAGAATACACCGTTACCAGTATCTCCAGCAGCGTGGAAGATTACGTCAGCGCCTGATTTGTACATTGCAGCAGCGATTGATTTACCTTTAGCAGCATCCCCAAATGAACCTGCATATTGAGAGTCAACTTTGATTTCTGGATCTACTGATTTAACACCAGCTTCAAATCCAGCTTGGAAACGTCCGATAACTTCTCCTTCTTGTCCACCAACAAAACCAACTTTTTTAGTTTTAGTTGTTTTAGCAGCAGCAATACCAGCTAAGTAAGCAGCTTCGTTATCTTTGAAGACAACTGATGCTACATTATCTTTACCTTCTACAACTGAATCGATAATTACAAAGTGATTGTCTTTTTTGCTTCCAGCGATTTCTTCAATGGCTGGTTGTAATTTAAATCCAATACCAAAGATAGTTTTGAAACCATCGTTGATTGCTTGGTTTAAGTTAGGTAAGAAGTCTGCATCTGATGTTGATTGATAGTAGTTAAAGCCATCTTTACCTTTTTCTTTTTTGTTATCTTTACCCCATTCTTGTAAACCTTCCCAAGCTGATTGGTTAAATGATTTATCATCTACCCCACCAACGTCAGTAACTAAAGCTGCTGAGTGGTTACCTGAATCTTTACCGCCATCTTTTTTTGCATCATCTTTCTTAGCGTTTCCACCACAAGCTGTAAGTGTTAACGTAAGTGCTAATGCTAAACCTGTTTTTAATAATGTGCTTTTCTTCATTGTGTTATTCCCTCCAGAATTTTATATAAAATTTTTAAACACCTTGATTAATGATTCATTTGATCACTTTCAAATGAATAAGGTAAAAGCTTAGAAACAGTTGTTTCCTTCACATCACCTTTTTTGTTGATCAGTGTCACTGGCATCTCTGGTCCACAAAACTCAACCATTACCTGGCGACAAGCACCACATGGAGATATTGGTTCTTCTGTATCTCCTGCAATAACTAAATGACTAAATGAGACGTTACCTTCAGAGACTGCTTTAAAAAAGGCAGTTCTTTCAGCACAGTTGGTTAACCCAAACGATGCATTTTCAATATTACATCCTTGAAAAACCTCACCTGTTTCAGTAATTAATGCTGCTCCCACTGGGAATTTTGAATAAGGCACATAAGCTTTATCCATAGCATCAAGTGCTGTAGCAAGCCACTCTTGTTTTGCTAACATAAAACGAGCTTCCTCTCTTTGTATCAATTTTTAATAACATTGCTTACTTAAAGTTGGTAAAACAGTTTAACTATACCTTTTAGCTCAATTTCATTTTAATTATTCACAAAGTCTAAGTAGCAAACAAATGACTAAGTTAGAAAATAACAATTCTGAACTTAATTAGCCTTCAGGATGTTAAGAAAAAATCCTAACGAATATTAGCCTCCTTTCACTTAATTAAAGCCTCTTCAATTTTACCATTTTTTTACATAATAAACAGTAAAAATAAAGATAAATCTGGGTTAATTCTTTTTTATAGAGATTATCTATTTATTAACATTAAAAAAACGGATATTATTCTATAAAAATGAATCTTTTAGCTTAAATTAGGTAAAAAAGACCTTAATCTATTTACTAACCCAAAAATAAAGATACTATTTTTGGGGCATTTTTTCAACAGCCCTTTCGACTTTTTTTGTGAACATTAGTGAAATAATTTTTTTTATTATTCGGTAATTACTTTATGAATTAAAGTTGGTTCCACTCCATCTTTTCCAATTTCAATGTTTTCGTAAAGCACTTTCTTCACATCTTCCACTTCTTCACGATTCGCATAAATTGTCACTAAAGATTCGCCTTCTTGAACAGCGTCTCCCACTTTTTTGTTTAAGTATAAGCCAACAGCGTAATCGATTGATTCTTCTTTGGTACGACGACCTGCACCTAATAACATTGCAGCGATACCAATCTGATCAGCTACCATTTTAGAAACAACACCAGATTTTTTTGCTGGGACTTCAATCACATATTTGGCTTGAGGTAATTTTTCAGGGTGATCAACGATGCTGTCATCTCCACCTTGATTTCTAATCATCTCTTTAAATTTAGCTGTAGCACGACCATCAGCAATACTTGCTTCAAGCATTTTACGCGCTTCTTCTAATGTGTCAGCTTTTTTAGCTAAAACAACCATTTGACTACCTAAAACGTAAACCATTTCCATTAAGTCTTCTGGTCCATTTCCATTTAATGAATCAATGGCTTCTTTAATTTCGTTAGCGTTTCCAATAGCATTTCCTAAAGGTTGAGACATATCAGAAATGATCGCCATTGTTTGACGGTTAGCCAAGCTACCAATACGAACCATTGTATGAGCTAAGCGCTCAGCGTCTTCAATACTCTTCATGAAAGCTCCGTCACCAGTTGTAACGTCTAATACGATGGCATCTGCTCCTGAAGCAATTTTTTTACTCATAATTGAGCTGGCAATTAATGGAATTGAATCCACGGTTGCGGTTACATCTCTTAAGGCATAAATTTTCTTATCTGCTGGTGCTAAATCTCCTGACTGACCTGTTACTGCTACATAGCTTTCATTAACTAAACGAATAAAATCATCATTTGGTATTTCTACTTCAAATCCTGGGATGGCTTCCAATTTATCAATTGTTCCACCTGTGTGACCTAAACCACGGCCACTCATTTTGGCTACGGCTGCTCCAACTGATGCAACTAAAGGTGCTAAAACAATCGTTGTTGTGTCACCCACACCACCTGTAGAATGTTTATCAACTTTAACTCCGTTGATTTCTGATAAATCAATCACATCTCCTGATTGGCTCATTGCCATTGTTAAACATGTAATCTCTTCATCTGTCATATCTTTAAAATAAACTGACATCAAGAACGCACTCATTTGGTAATCAGTAACATCTCCTGATGTGTAACCTGTAACGATGAACTTGATTTCTTCTTCTGAAAGTGTTCCACCGTCTCTTTTTTTCTGGATCAAATCGACCATTCTCATGAATAAATACCTCACTTCTTTTTTAGTAAAACGATTTACGTAAGAGTAAAAATAAAAAGTAAACCGTTTTACTTCTCGTAGTTATGAATTAACAGCGCTTACAAATTAAAAATAACATGTTTATATCTAGTTGTCAATAGGTGCCGTACTTCCTCTTACAATAAATTCCGTCCCAAAAGTCTTATTAGGAACTTTTTTCTCTGGTTGATTAATCGATTGGAACAAGTAAGTTGCTGCTGTGTAGCCAATTTCAAAGGCTGGTTGCGCCACTGTTGTTAATGGTGGATTCAAATACTGAGAAATTTCTAAATTATCAAATCCGATAATCGATAAGTCCTTTGGAATGTTTAATCCTAATTCATAAGCCGCACGATATGCCCCAATTGCCATCTGATCGTTTCCACAACAAAGAGCCGTAATATCTGTCTTTTCTAACAGCCGTTTCGCTGCTCTATAGCCACCTTCAATGGTCACAGGGCCGTCTTCTAAATAGTTTTCATTATAGGCAATGTGATTATCTTTCAAACACTGACAGTAAGCTTCGTATCTTTCAGACATTGGGTAATAGCCCGATTCATTGGTTAACATGCCGATTTTTTGATGTCCTGCATTGATTAAGTATTGAACGGATTCGTAACTTCCATCGTATTCTTTAACAAGTAAGTTCCCTTCAGTTCGGGTATTTAAACCACGGTCAATCAGGATATACGGGCTTTTTAAACTTGTTTCTAATTCAAGTGAGTTCGGACTTGCCAGTAGAATACCTGCCACCGAACGGTTTAATAGTTGTTTAATATAATCTTTTTCCATTTCGTGAGAATGATTCGAGTTACATAGTAGAATCATGTAATCTTTTTTAGTTAAATAGGCTTCTACCCCTTCAATTACTTTAGAGAAAAATAAATCTGTGACATCTGGAACAATCATCCCAATCGTTTTTGATTCACGATTGACCATGTTTTTAGCAAAGTAGTCAGGATTGTAATCATTTTCCTCAACCGCTTTCATAACTCTGCGACGTGTTTCATCACTAAAGCGTTGTCCCTTGTTATTTAAAATTTGAGAAACCGTTGTTATAGATACGCCTGATATTCTGGCAATATCTTTAATTGTTATTTTCACACCTGTTTCTCCTCTCTTATTTCCAAGATTATCATATCAAAGTTTGGGTAGCTTGGGTAGCGATTTTTTATGAAAATAATCAATCGACCCGTTAATCTGAATAGAACGTAAAATAAACACCCTATAGCCGGCACGCTGTAGGGTGTTTGGTTTTTATTTGAATTTAAAGCTTTTCAGCAATATACGTCTCCAAATTCGGTACTTGATGATATTTCTTCGAGCCTTCTCGGTCTTTCTCAACAATCGCTTTTTCTAAATCAATCCCATTAATAGCAGCAATTGCAACAGTATAGTGAATGACATCTGCTAGTTCGTTGGCTAGGGTATTCGTTTCTTTTTTTCTTTGCGACCTTCTAATTGGTTGATCATTTCAGCCACTTCGCCCATTTCTTCTACTAGCTTCATAAACAAACTCTGTGTTGTTATGGTTCCTTTGTATTTTTGTTCTAAATAATTTTGTAATTGTGTGACGGTTAATTCTTTCATCTTTTATCTCCTTAACTATATAGAAATTACTCTTAGTGCAGACCTAACTTGTCTAAAGGCCAAAGAGACACTTTGGAAACACCTAAAATTTCCTCTTTCTCTATAAAACCAATGGCACGACTATCATTAGAATTTTGGCGATTATCCCCTAATACAAAATACGTATTTTCAGGTACTTCACTTACGCCATACAGACTTTCTAAAGAAAAATCTTCTGTTAAAAATGTATCTACTTTACTTTTATATTCGTCTAAGTAAGGTTCTTCGTATGCTTTTCCATTAACGTATAAGACATCATCTTTATATTCAATCTTATCTCCTGGAAGTCCAATCACTCGTTTAATATAGTTTTTACCTGGCTTATCTGGGGATTTAAAGGGAATAATATCAAACCTTTCAATCGTTGATACTTTGCTAGCAATCATTTTTTCTCGATCCACTAATGTGGGCATCATGGATTCACCACTGACTGTCACAGGAGAAAACAAAAATACTCTAAGAGCTATCAAAATTGAGAACATAGAAACAAACCAAATTAAATCTTTTTTATTTTTGTTAATAAACGTTTTTAATTTCATTTTTATACCACCTATTCTTTTTTAATCACTTATTTATTAATTGTAGCATAATTTGACTATTAAAAAAGCCCTCGAATAACTGATTATCAGTTGTCCGAAAGCTTTTCCTCTATTCTATATTAATTACATCTACCCACCAATTAAAAAGTCTAAGACATTCCAACCGTCAGATGTATTTCCTTTGTACAATTCTGTATACCCACAACGTGTACAACTTACTGTGATAAATTTCTTGTTTTGCACATCAAAAATCTTAGCAAAGTTTCCACCTGTTGCTTGAAATTGATCTGATTCGTACTGATCGTTACCACACTTTTCACAATGATATTGTTTCTTCTCCATTTTTCATTTCTCCCTTATTTCTTAATACAGTCATCATATCACGCTAAGAATAAAAGCTCTATCCATCTTTAGACGCATCTTTTTTTACTTACTTTGTCCCGTGAATGCGGTCTTGTCCGTAAGTACCAAATTTTTCGATGACTTCCTCTAGCTGCTCCTCATTTAATAAAACAGGCGTCCCAATTGATTTAGCACGGTAATACAGTTTTGCGATAAATTCAATATCCTTAGCCACTGAAAAAGCAGAAGCCAAATCTTCGCCAATCGCCAAAGTTCCGTGATTTCCAAGTAAAATACCTTTATCTTGCTTCATCTCTTTAAATGCCACCTCAGCCAACTTAGCTGTGCCAAAGGTTTCATAAGGACAACATCTCACCCGACTACCGATTGAGCCGATAATGTAATGCAGAGGTAAAATAGCCTCTTGAAGGCAAGCAAAGACTGTCGCGTATTCTGAATGAGTATGAACCACCGCATTCACATTAGGTGTTTGTTGGTAAAAAATTCGGTGCATGTCGTACTCACTAGACGGCTTACAATCACCCTCTAAAATCTCCCCTTCTAACGTCATTAAGACAATATCTTCTTCTTTCGTTTCAGGATAAGGAATCCCACTTGGTGTCATCAACATCACATTATCTTCTCGAATAAAAATACTTAAATTGCCACCTGTTCCAGTGGTTAAATTTTCCGTTAACATAGCTTTTCCGTACTCAACTAATTGCTTTCTTTCTGCTTGATACTTCATGAAAAATCTCCTTATCTAATAAAATTGGGTCGTTTCTAACTCAAAATAAGTTTCTAAATCGTAAGGTGAATAAATCCCTTTATCTGTAACGACACCACTAATTCTAGTTGGTGGCGTAATATCAAATGACGGATAAATTCCTTGAACACTAGCTAAAGTATTCGGAATACCACGATACTCTAAAACTTGTTTTGGGTCACGTTCTTCAATTACGATATCTTTTCTTGAAAACTTATCACTATCTGGAATCCCTGTGACAAAATAAGGGACATCATAATGCTGCGCCAAAATCGCGATTTGATTCGTGCCAATTTTGTTGGCGATATGACCGTCACGCGCTATCGTATCAGCAGCCGAAGTAAAGACATCGATGCCTTTATTTTCCATAACATACGCCACCATATTATCCGTAATAACGGTTGTTTCAAATCCTAAATCAGTGGCACAACTTGACGTTAATCTAGCCCCTTGAAGGTATGGTCTTGTTTCAGCACAGTAAACTTTTAACTGATTGCCTTCCTCTTTTGCGGCTCTAAGTAGCGTCCCCACAATGGTTTCCCCAAAACACTGAGTTAAAATCGTACCATTTTTAGGGATTTTTTTTAGTAACGTGCGTCCAACTTTATCCATAATCGTGTAGCGACGATTGAGTGAATCAATGGTCGTTTGGAAAATAGCATCGACTGCGGATTCATTTTTTTCCAAGGCCTGTTTTCCAACTTCAAAACAATTCCCTGTAATTTGAGTCATACGATTAGCAGTTGTCGGTCTAGCATACCCAATCGTGTGTCCTGCATTTTCTAAAAAACTTAGTTGTTCTTCTTTAGTTTTATCTCGGACTTCATAAGCGGCAAGTGCCATTCCCATACCAGCTGCCGTGTAAGGTCCTGCACTTTGAGTCACCATATCTGCAATAGCTTGCGCCACTTCTTTGTGAGTCACACACTCTACAAATTTGATTTCAGTTGGGTAAATTCGCCTGTCCAAGATTCTAACTTTACCATTTTCGTACCATGCCACATGTTCATATTGTAAAAGATAGGGCATGCCTTTATCTGCTCGTTTCATGCTGTTCTCCTTTTTGTGTAATAACTTGCTCTAACATTCGTAATAACTTTTCCCCTGAACCTACTTCATACCGCTTATTAATCAAGTTTTCCCCTAATTTCAAAAGACTCCGCTCCATTTGGATTCGAGTCTCTCCAACAGGCGCTTCTTTCACTTCTTTGACTTGAGAATCACCAATGGTTCGTCTGATAATTTCTGTCCCAGCATAGCCCAGTGAATCCGCCATGATTTCTTGCAAATAATTTTCTTTAAATGCTGTATTTTGATACAAGGAAAGAGTTATTTTTTGATCGTAACTTACTGACAATTTTTCTTTAACTAAATCAAAAATACAGACAATCGTTTCCCGTAACCATTTATCAAAAACCTCATCTTCCTCATAGTATTTATTTTTAATCAACGGAAAGAACAGATTTCCTATCACGTTTCCTATGTCATAGCCCATCGGACCATAGAAAGCGAACTCTGGATCAATGACTTTCATGCCTTGTCGGTTCACAAAAATCGAACCTGAATGAAGGTCTCCGTGAAGCAAAGCTTGGGCATTATTCAAATAATTATTTCGCAGCTTCGCGACTTCTGCGATGAGCTTATCATTTTGATAAATATTCTCTGTGACAAAAGACAGATTTTCAGCTAAGATATTATTTTGTTTTTTATAGTCATTATACGGTTCGGTGAACACTAAATCCTCACTAATATCACACATTTCGATGTTAACAAAATCTTGAACTAGTCGTTTTTTATCTTGGCGATTCCAAACTAAATCCGTTGTCGATAATAAGGTTTCCACTAAAAAGGTACTGATATCTTCAGCTAAATTAGGAAAGCTTTTCTTATTTTCTAATTCATACCGTAAATTTTTAAATGAAGAAACATCCTCCATTACTAGTGTCGCCATCACTTCATCATAATGATAAATTTCAGGAATATATTCTGGCACTAAGTCATACTGCATCGTTAAAATGTCTGCTTCAATTCGATTACGATTAATATCCAATGGTCGACCTGACGAGCGTAACAATGTATCTGCTTGTTTAACGACCACACTTTTACCTGTTCTTTCACTCTTTACCATGAAGACATAGTTAATGTTTCCGTCGCCAATTTCTTTAACAGATAGCACCTCTGATTTTTCAAATAATCCTAAAGCAAAAACATATGCCTTCACATCTTCACCCGACATTAAAAAGTGCTGACTAAATTTTTCTGACATCTATTTCTAACCTACTTTCACAATGAGCCTTATAAAAAGAGGTTACACTGATAACTTGTATCTGCGCAACCTCTTTTTTGATTATTTTAAAATTAAACTTAGTAATAGGCCGATAACTTGAGCCCCGTTAAAAATGATTAAATTTTTAATGGAAATTCCAAAGGTCGTTGCCTTCTCTTGTTTTCGGCTAAAAGTTTGGACATTTTTATGGATTAAAGGAAATGTCCCTAATACGACTAGCATAACCCAATGATAAATCCCTAAAACAACGCCGCCAGCTATAAAGAAATAGCAGCTATACATTAATATTTGGAACAACTTCACGCCATTTTCCTTACCAATATAATAAGGTAATGTGTAACGGTGATTACTAATATCTTGTTCCATGTCACATAAATTATTAGCCAACATAATATTAGCTATGGTAAAAATCATCGGAACCGATGCCCACACAATAAAGAATAATTCTTTAATATTTCCAACTAAAGCAAAATGACCATCCATTAAAGATAGACTTAAAATATCTAATTGAGAAATATTCAAGTAAATGGTAATAAAGAAAATACCGAATCCCATGGTCACACCACTAAAAATCTCACCTAAAGGCATCCGTGATAATGGTACTGGACCAAACGTATAGAAAATACCGATTAAAAAGCACAAGCCACCCATTGCTAAAAGAAGTAAGCTTGTTCGGTATGTTAAATAGATACCGATTAAACTAGAAAAAGCAATCATCCCATAAATCAGATAACTCACTTTATTTTCATCCAACTTAGCAATCCCTACAATATTTGTATTCTCTTGATAGTGATCATTCTTGGCTTTTTTGAAATCCATTAAATTGTTAATAGCTGTGGTTGCCATATCAAAAGTAAACATTGCCACAAAAAACAGCAGCATATTCACTAGATTAAGGGTGCCAAAATAATACGCCGAAAACAATAATCCAACTAAATAAGGAAACAAACTCGCTAATTTGGTTCGAATCTCAACCAACTCTAAAAAAACTTTGACTGTCATGTTACTCCCTCACTATTTTAAATCTTTAATATCTTTGACTTTATAAGGTGAATCTTCATTTAATTTGAAGACATCCTTCACACCACTACTTAAATAAATATCATCGCTTTTTGTAATAAAGATGGCATCAATATCTTTTCTAGCTTCTACATATTTCATACCTTCTTTGACCCCCATTGAAAAAACACCTGTTGATAGACCGTCACCAGCAACCGACGTTTCTGAAATAATGGTCACGCCAGCAATTTCATTATCAAAAGGATAACCTGTTTCTGAGCTGAATAAATGGTGGTAAATTTTGCCATCTACTTCTAAATTACGCTCATAAATTCCAGAGGTTACTAGAGACATATTTTTCTTCTCAACAGAACCTGCGATGGTATTTCTGGCTTCATTCGGATCTTGGATACCGACTTTCCAGTTACCTGATTTATTTTTAGGACTGTCACCTAAAACATAGATATTACCACCTAAATCAACAATCCCTGTTGTCACACCGTTGTCTTTAAGAACTTGGACTGCTTCATCGGTAATAAACCCTTTAGCAATCGCACCTAAATCAAGTTCCATGCCTTTGTCTTCAAGAAAGACGGTTTTTTCTTTTTCATCTAATTTCACTTTGTTGTAATCAACTAATTTTAATTTATCATCAATTTCTTTTTGTGCGGGTTTTCTCGCATCATCAAAACCAATGTGCCATAAACTTGTGATTGGTCCAATGGTTAAATCAAACCCACCCTTAGAATCATCACTATAATAGAGAGAATCCTTTGCTAAACGAAAAACATCATCTGAGACTTTTACTGGTTTAATCCCTGCTTGCTCATTGATTTGATCCACTTCAGAGCCTTTTTGATTCACGGTGATTTTCTTATCTAATTCTTTGATTCGGTCAAAGACTTTGTCTAAAACATCTTCCTTACCTTCATCAAAAATCTGAACTCTCACATACGTTCCCATTAGAAATTCTTCTTTTTTATAAGGATCTTTTAGAACGGATGTGTTCTTTGTTTCTGCTTTTTTTTCTTCCTTAGCAGTTGTGCCACATGATGCTAATGTTAACATCGCCACTGGTACAACTAGTAATGTTAACCAGCGTTTTTTAGTAAGCTTCATTGATTTTCCCCCGTTTTTAGTTATCTGTTACATTTAACTATAATTTTAAGCTTTTTTCAAATTAAAACAAAAAAGAAGCTGTGACTAAGTATAAAAACTTTGTCACAACCTCCTGAATTTAGATCAAATTATTTTTGTTTAAAAACGATGTTGTCTACTTCAATTTTAGCAGTATCGCCTTTTTCTGCAGCATTAATTAATTGTTCTGCATACATTTGGAATGAATGAGTAGAGTGAGTTGCTCCTGTTACTACGTCCATTTCAGATGGTTTTTGTTTTTCAACTAAAGCTTTGTTTAACTCAGGAATATATTTTTCTGGGCTATTTTTTGAAACTTCTTCCATTTTTTTGTTGTATTCAGCATCTTCTTTTTTAGATTTGCCGTCTTTATTTACATTATCATATTTAGATTCTGTAATTTTTTTGTCTTTAACTACCATAGTAAAGACTGTGTGGTAACCGTTAGAATCATTTTTTTCTTCTAATGTGTATTCACCGTCTTTTAATTCAGCGCCATTATCGATTTCGATTTTGTCTGTTTTACCAGCTTGAGCTGCTTGAATTAATTGTTGTGCGTAGTTTTTGAATGAGTCAGTAGAGTGAGTTGCACCAGTTACTACGTCAACGCCGTCAGCAGATTGTGCTGCTAAGAAAGCTTCGTTTAATTCTGGAATAAATTCTTTTGGTCCAGTTTTAGTAACTTCTTTCATTTTTTTGTTGTAGCCTTCATCTTCTGTTTTTGATTTGCCATCTTTGTTGATGTTATCATATTTAGATTCAGCAATTTTACCGTCTTTTACTACCATAGTAAATGTCGCACGGTAACCATTGTTTTCATTTTTTTCTTCTAATGTGTAAGTACCATCTTTAAGTTCGCCACCAGCTTCTTTTTCTTTTGGAGCTGCGTCTTCTTTTTTATCGTCTTTTTTAGCAACTTCAGTTGATTTTGCTGTAGAGCCTTTTGTATCTTTATCTTTACTTCCGCCACAAGCAGCTAATAAAATAGTTGTCATAGCTAAAACTGTCATACCAGTAATTAATTTTTTCATTTTCATAATGATAAAACCACCTTTTATTTTTTTGTTCATGTGAACTTATTTACAGAATTTATTTTATCTCATTCCTCTATAAAAAGCAATTCTTTTTAAAATACAAATTCACTTTTTCACAAATTTCTAATAAAAGGGTGTAACTCTTAAAAAATCTAAATTTTTTCTAAATTTTGTTAGACTTTTTTAGTGCTTGCCTTTATAATTAAATACGATTGTGTATTTTTTTTCACGTAATCATTTTATTATTTTGTATTTTGTATTTATTATTTTTTATTTATGTAAAGGGGAGAAAATTATAATGGCTAAAACAGAGATTGTTGTAGTCGGTGCCGGATATTCTGGAATAGCAGCAGCTAAAATGCTTTCTAAGAAATTGAAAAAAAACAGCGATGCCCACATCACTTTAATTGATCGTCATTCATACCAAACGATGATGACTGAATTACATGAAGTTGCAGGTGGACGTGTTGAACCAGAAGCTATCCAATACGACTTACAAAGACTTTTCTGTAAAAGAAAAAATGTTAGTGTTGTTACTGACTCAGTTGTTAATGTTGATAAAGAAAATAAAGTGGTTAAAACAGAACGCGGTTCTTATTCATTTGACTACTTAGTACTTGCAATGGGTGGAGAACCAAATGACTTTGGAACTCCTGGTGTGAAAGAACATGGATTCACTTTATGGTCAATGGATAACGCGATTAAAATCCGTCACCACATTGAAAAAACAGTGACTCTTGCTTCTATGGAACCAGATGCTGAAAAACGCAAAGCAATGTTAAACTTTGTTGTCTGTGGTTCTGGCTTTACAGGGATCGAAATGGTCGGCGAATTAATCGACTGGAAAAATATCCTTGCTAAGAAAAACAAATTAGATCCAAGCGAAATCAACTTAATGGTTGTTGAAGCAGCTCCTACTATCTTAAACATGTTAGATCGTAACGATGCTGGTAAAGCTGAAAAATACCTAGTTAAAAAAGGTGTTCAAATCTTAAAAGATACACCAATCGTTGAAGTAGCAGAAGATCATATCGTTCTTAAATCAGGCGAAAAAATTCCAACACATACTTTAATCTGGACTGCTGGTGTTAAAGCTAACAGTGATGCTGAAGAATTTGAAATGGAATCAGCTCGTGCAGCACGTTTAGTTGCTAATGAATTTATGCAAGCTAAAGGCTACGAAGATAAAAATATTTACGTGATTGGTGACTTAGTTTACTTTGAAGAAAAAGAAAACATGGCAACACCACAAATCGTTCAGGCAGCTGAACAAACTGGTCATTGTGCCGCTAAAAATATTTTAGCTGACATTAATGGTAGTGAAAAAGTAGCTTATAAAGGTAAATACGATGGATTTATGGTATCAATCGGCTCTAAATATGCTGTAGCATGTGTCTTTGATAAAATCCATATGAGTGGTTTCTTCGCAATGGCGATGAAACACGTGATTAACTTACGTTACTTCTTTGATATCCGTTCTGGATATTATGCTTTCCAATATATCATGCACGAATTCTTCAGAATTGGGGACGAGCGTAACATTATGCGCGGTCACTCTTCACGTAATAGTAACGTGTTATGGTCAGTACCATTACGTGTCTTCTACGGTTCTGTATGGTTAGTTGAAGCAATGAAAAAAGTGGTTGGTAATGGTAAATTACTACAACCTGGTACTTGGTTTGGTGAAGGTTCATGGTTTACGGATAGCGTTGCTTTCCCATTCCCATGGTTACAACAAGCTGCTGATGCGACAAGTGGTGCCAGTGAAGCTGGCGACGCTGCAGGTAGTGCTGTTGATGCTGCCGCTGCTGTAGCTGATCCTGCTTTTGGTTTAAGCTATGCTTATGGTGAAGAACCAATGACAGTTTTCAAACATATGCCTAAATGGTTCTCAAACATCATGGAATTCATGATGCCTAACCAAGACGTTGCTTTGTTCATGCAAAAATTCATGACAATTTTTGAAGTATTGTTAGCATTAGCTATCATTGCTGGTTTATTTACATGGTTAGCTAACGCAACAACGATTGTGTTAGTTGTGATGTTCTGTCTTTCAGGTATGTTCTACTGGGTTAACATCTGGTTCATCTTTGTTGCCTTTGCCTTAATGAATGGTTCAGGACGCTCATTTGGTTTAGATAAATGGGTAATGCCATGGATCCAAAAAACTGCCGGTAAATGGTGGTATGGCGATGTAAAATCTCAATACGGCGATAATGCTTAAGTTATAAATTAAATGAGTTGGTCACAGAAACAATTTCTGTGACACCATTTATTAGTATAGGAGGGATTGTGATTACTCAGTCACAGTCCTTTTCTTTTATAATTAAATAGTATTTTCAGTTGCTTTCAGATTTAAATGATAGTATTCTCACTATGATAGGAGAAACTTAATGAATAAAAATAAAAAATTAATTTATATTGCCTTACTTGTGGCTCAAGGTGTCATCATTGGGCTGCTTGAAAACATGATTCCTTTTCCATTTGCTTTTGCCCCAGGTGCGAAACTTGGTTTGGCTAACTTAATTACCATTATTGCGATTTTCACCATGCCAGTAAAAGACAGCTTTTTACTCGTCATTTTGAGACTTTTCTTAACTACTTTACTAGGTGGGACGGTTTCGACCCTACTTTACAGTGCAGCTGGCGCGATTTTAAGTTATCTAGGTATGCTTTTACTGAAACAATTTGGTCCAAAACGAATTAGTACCATCGGCATTAGTGCGGCTGGCGGTTTTCTTCATAACGTTGGTCAGCTCGTCATGGCAAGCTGGATTGCTAGATCTTGGAACGTCATGCTTTATCTGCCAATTCTTTCTTGGATTGGGATCTTAGCTGGAATTGCCATTGGGATTGCCGCAAATTACGTCATGGAACATGTTAAAACGATTCAAGAATTTAAATTAGAATACGAATAAGACACACCCTACAAAAAGGAGACTATCCATGGAAATTCATGTCATGTGGAATGATTACCCAAAATTAAAAAAAGAGTTAGAAAAAACTCTAGATTTGATGTCATCCTCTATTTCTTTACCAAATAAAGACATCGAAAATACCATTATCGAAATGTTTCACTCTGGTGGTAAATTACTTCGACCTGCTTACCTGTTACTTTTTTCAAAATTAGCCAAACAGCCGGATTCGAAAAAAAGTATTGCTCTAGCAGCTGCCATGGAAACCTTACATACCGCAACTTTGATTCATGATGATATCATTGATGAAGCTGATTTAAGACGCGGGGTAACTACCCTCCAAACTAAATTTGATAAAGATGTGGCTGTTTATTCTGGCGATTATTTATTTATTGTCTGTTTTAAACTTCTCGTTCAATATACTGATTCTTTGCGTAGTATCAAGCTTAATACAGCTAGCATGGAAAAAGTGCTTCTCGGGGAACTTGGTCAAATGGATACTCGTTATCACATGGATATTACAGTGGACGAGTACATTCAAAATATTTCAGGTAAAACTGCCGAGCTTTTTGCTTTAAGTTGCTTCTTGGGCTATTTTGAAAATGGTGGTTCTAAAAAAGTAGCGGCTAATTGTCGTGAAATTGGTAAATCCATTGGTTTAGCTTTCCAAATCGTGGATGATATTTTAGACTACTCACAAGACACCGTAAGTATTGGAAAACCTGTTTTGGAAGATGTGAAACAAGGGGTTTATAGCTTACCTCTCATCTGTGCTTTAAAAGAAAATAAAGCTTACTTTGAACCTTTGCTTTCTAAAAAAGAGCAAATGACGGATGAAGATGCTATCAAAGTTCACGAAGGGGTTGTTCAGTTTAAAGGCGTTGAAAAAGCCTATGAATTGGCTGATTATTATACAGAAGAAGCTTTACGTTTAATTCAAAGTTTGCCGGATAATAAAGCTCACACAAAAGATACCATTTATGAGATTACTAAAAACATCTTAACAAGACAAAACTAAAAAAAGATTGCCCATTCACTTGAGCAATCTTTTTTTAGTTATCTATCTTATATCCTGCTTCAATATTATGTTGAATCATGTCCTCAATATCTTTGTCTGGTGGCAAGTAATGGAAGTATTGCCCAATCCGCTTTTTCGATTCGTCTAAATCTTTTGATAAGGTAATGACTTTTGAAAATTTACTCTTACCTGTTGTAATTTCAGCGTCCACTCCTTGATGCTTTTTCTTTTTTTGATGGTAATCAATGTCCGTCATTGGAAAAGAATAGGCTTTGTCTGTGCCTGACTTAAACCAAGCCACGTAGGTAATCTCACAATTGTGAATGTTATTTACCACGTCTTCGATTTTATCTTCGGCAATCTCTTCCCCATTTAACATGGTTTTTCTTTTTCTAACTTCATCTTGCCAGGTTTTGTAATCTTCTTTGGTCGTAATCAACATATTATGACCCCCTTCAAAATGCTGTCCCATATCATATACAACCATCATTTCATCTTTAGGAATATGAAATTTTTCTTCAAACAACACATAACTATCACGAGTTAATTGCTCTTTGAAAAAATAATAGCCAATATGATGAGACACAAACATTAAGATTGGAAGAGACGTAATAAGAGTCAAGAGAACATGTTTGATTCGTTTGTCTTTACTCTTTATTCCGCGAAATAAAAAATAACTAGGTGTTGCAATTAAACAAAAAATAATAAGATAAATCATCTATCAGACTCCTTTTTTGAGTATTATAGCACAATCCCTTTTTACTTTCTTGCATTCCCACGAGAAGCCCGATATAATCGAAAGGACACAATAAATTAGTTTAAAGAAAAAGTGAGGGATTACATGATTACCGTATCAAATGTTAGTCTGCAATTTCCAGATAGAAAATTATTTGAAGATGTAGATATTAAATTTACACCAGGAAATTGTTATGGGTTGATTGGTGCCAATGGTGCTGGAAAATCAACTTTCTTAAAAATCTTATCTGGAGAAATTGAACCATCAACAGGAAATGTTACTTTAGGACCTGATGAGCGTTTAGCAACCTTAAAACAAAATCATTTTGATTATGAGGACCAAACCGTTTTACACACTGTTATGATGGGACACAAACGTCTCTATGAAGTAATGCAAGAAAAAGACGCTATCTATATGAAAGCTGATTTTTCTGACGAAGACGGTATTAAAGCTGCTGAGCTTGAAGGTGAATTCGCTGATTTAAATGGTTGGGAAGCAGAACCAGAAGCAGCAAGTCTACTTCAAGGATTAAATATTCCAGAAAGCTTACATGACTTAAAAATGGCTGAATTAACAGCTGGTCAAAAAGTGAAAGTTTTACTTGCCCAAGCATTATTTGGACAACCTGACGTGTTACTTTTAGATGAGCCTACCAATGGATTAGACCGTGATTCAATTGCTTGGTTAGAAGAATTTTTAATCAATTCAGAAAACACCATTATCACTGTTTCCCATGACCGCCATTTCTTGAATAAAGTATGTACACACATGGCTGATTTAGACTTTGGTAAAATCAAATTATTCGTTGGTAACTACGATTTTTGGTTAGAATCAAGTGAACTTGCAGCAAGACTTCAATCAGATCAAAACACTAAAAAAGAAGAAAAGGTAAAAGAATTACAAGCCTTTATCGCAAGATTTAGTGCCAACGCTTCTAAATCTAAACAAGCAACGTCTCGTAAGAAAATGCTTGATAAGATTGAATTAGATGATATTCAACCATCATCACGTCGTTACCCATTCGTTGGTTTTAAAGCAGAACGTGAAATTGGTAATGATTTATTACAAGTTGAAAATATTTCTAAAACAATCGACGGTAAAAAAATATTAGACAACATCACATTCACTCTTAGAAAAGATGACAAAGCGGCCTTCATCGCTAAAGATGATATCACAACAACCGTTCTTTTCAAAATTATCATGGGTGAAATGGAACCTGATTCAGGATCTGTTCGCTGGGGTGTGACAACTAGCCAAGCTTACTTGCCTAAAGACACGTCTCATGAATTTGATACAGATCAATCAATCGTTGACTGGTTACGTCAATATGCCTCTAAAGAAGAATCTGATAATACCTTCTTAAGAAGTTTCTTAGGTCGTATGTTATTCTCTGGAGAAGATGTTTTAAAATCAGTAAATGTCCTTTCAGGGGGCGAAAAAGTGCGTTGTATGTTATCTAAATTAATGCTTTCTAAAGCAAATGTTTTAGTTTTAGATGACCCAACAAACCATTTAGATTTAGAGTCAATCACAGCCTTAAATGATGGTTTAATCGGCTTTAATGGTTCACTATTATTCTCTTCTCATGACCACCAATTTATCCAAACAACAGCTAACCGTATCGTTGCTGTTTCAGATAAAGGTGTCGTGGATCGTGCAGAAACAACGTATGATGAATTCTTAGATAACGAAACAGTTAAAGAACAAATGAAACAAATGTTTTAATAAGAGTGGTGAAAAAGGCACTTAGTTCCGATTAACTGGAGTGAATACTAAA
This sequence comes from Vagococcus hydrophili, assembly GCF_011304195.1. Lineage (NCBI taxonomy): Bacteria > Bacillati > Bacillota > Bacilli > Lactobacillales > Enterococcaceae > Vagococcus > Vagococcus hydrophili. Next base: position 1,049,704 of record NZ_CP049887.1, read on the forward strand.
CAATTCATGCTCTTTGAATATAAAAATATTTCTACAAACAAAAAAGTGAGACTAATCCAAGATTAATCTCACTTTTTTTATTTGTATATCGCCCAATAACGCAAAGCTTCACTTTGAATTTCACTCTCTTTAAAGGCTCTTGTTGTATGTTTCTTTTTAACGGAGTCACTTGGATTATTCACCCAAAACGTGTTATTCTTTTCATCATATCCTGATAAGACCATGACATGACCAATTTCCGTGAAATACCCAGGTTTTACAGACACCACCACAGGATGTCCTTTCAATAAATGTTTTTTAGCCTCTGAAATTTGATCTCCTAAATCTTCAAATTCAAACTTCTTAGCTGCCGCATAGTCATTAAAAATTTGCCAAACAGTTCCTTCTTTTTGATCGTAATAACGATTACCCGACCATTTCAACACATCTAATGGTGTTTCTTCCTTTTTATCTAAGTAGGAACCGACCATTGCTAAAGCCGTAATGGCACACCCATTAATCTCAATGGTATTTTTGATTGGATCACTACCCTCTTCACCATAGAATTCGTTTTTCCAAGGCTCCACCGTTTGAAGAATCAGCGGTATTTGTAGCCTATTTTTAAATTCTTTTTGAGAGATTTTATCATTCATTTTCTCATCATACGGTTTTCTAGCTTCTTTTTCGGCGGCTAATTTTTGTTTCTCTTCTTTTTTTCTAACAATCTCGGCTTCCCTGGCTCGTTGGTGTGAAAACACACGTGTCAAATAGACTGAAAAAAATAACGAAATAATGGCTAAAGTTGTTAACGTTAATAATAAGATAGATTGGTTCTTTTTCAGAAAAAATGCACCTCCTAATTCCCCTACTCTTATATTATGCCACAAAGTATAAAAAAAAATCGCTAAATAAGCGATTTTTTATTTTTCAATTCCAAAAGAGAAAATAGCAATAGCCCCATACCCTGTATGGCTAGCAATGGTTGGTCCCATTGGCAATAATTCCACAGCTTTCACCGGAATCGTTTCTTCAATTAATTGTTTTGTATATTCTGCTGCTTCTAAATCTCCTGCGTAAGCAATCAAGATCGTTTGCTCTTCACTATTCAAAATAGTTCGTTTTGTCTCTGAAACAATTTTGTCTAAAGATTTTTTACGTCCACGGGTTTTACCCACATTGACTAGTTTGCCTGTTTCATCAATATTAATAATTGGTTTAATTTTAACCAAACTACCGATAGCCGCTGATGTTTTAGAAATTCTTCCGCCACGTTCTAAATGATTTAAATCATTAACCGTCACCCAAGCATGCACTCGGTTGATATTTTCATCTAACCAAGCTAAGACTTCTTCTAAGCTCTTACCTTCATTTCTTTGCTTGATCACTTCTTTGATTAAGATACCTTCTGCAAGGGACGCTGCTTTTGAATCCACAACTGTCACAGAAACAGAGTCATTGTCCTCTTCAAGAAGTCGCAAAGCTGAATGAGCATTTCTTTGTGAGCCGCTTAATTCAGAAGAAAAAGCAACATATAATAAAGGTTTCTCGGCGTTTATGTATTGGCTAAAAACATCTGAGTACGTCCCAATATTAATTTGTGAAGTACTTGGCATTGCTTCAGCCTTTAACTGTTCCATGAACCAATTGTAATCAAATTTTTTCCCTAAGTCGTCGATATACTCCTTATGAGTTAAATTAATAATCATACTAACTAGTTGAACATTATTCTGTTCTAAATAGTCAAAAGGTAAGTCACAACACGAATCGACCAATAAATCAAATTTTTCTGTCATTTTACAACCTCCTCTACACATCTTACTACCTTTTAGTAAAAAAAAGAAGAAGTTTTTTAACTCCTCCTTTTTTATGTTTATTTAAATTTGTGCCCAAACACTTTCTAAAACGTTTGTTTGAGTTCTATCTGGACCAACTGAAAATGTTGAAATTCTAACACCCACTAATTCAGAAACGCGGTGAACGTAGTTTCTAGCATTTTCTGGTAATTCAGCTAATGTTTTACATCCAGTAATATCCTCTGACCAACCTGGTAACTCTTCGTAGACTGGTGTACAACGAGATAATTCTTTCAAGCTTGCTGGGTAGTGGTAAATTTCTTCTCCATCTAATTCGTAAGCTGTACAGATTTTAACTGTTGGTAAGCCAGTTAACACATCGATTGAGTTTAAAGATAAGTTAGTAATACCTGATACACGTTTAGAGTGGCGCATTACTACTGTATCAAACCAACCCACACGACGTGGACGACCTGTTGTTGTTCCGTATTCACGGCCTACTTCACGAATTTGTTGACCAGTTTCGTCGAATAATTCAGTTGGGAATGGACCGTCTCCCACGCGTGATGTGTAAGCTTTACAAACTCCTACGACACGGTTAATTTTTGATGGTCCCACACCACTACCGATTGTCACCCCACCGGCAACTGGGTTAGATGAAGTAACAAATGGATATGTTCCTTGATCGATATCAAGCATAACCCCTTGTGCGCCTTCAAATAACACACGACGACCTTCGTCTAACGCATCATTCAAGATAACTGAAGTGTCTGTGACATATTTTTTGATTTCTTGACCATATTGGTAGTACTCTTCAAAAATATCATCAAACGCTAAAGCTTCTGAGTCAAACATTTTAACAAATTGACGGTTCTTTTCTTCTAAATTAATTTTTAAGCGTTCTGCAAAAATTTCTTTATCTAATAAGTCAGCAATACGGATACCCACACGAGCTGCTTTATCCATGTAAGCTGGTCCGATTCCTTTAATCGTTGTTCCAATCTTGTTTTCACCTTTAGCATCTTCTTGTAATTGATCCAATTTGATGTGGTAAGGTAAAATCACGTGAGCACGATCAGAAATTCTTAAGTTATCTGTATTGATGTTGTGATCTGCTAAATATTTCAATTCTTTTGTAATTGATTTAGGGTTGATAACAACACCGTTTCCAATCACACTAATTTTTTCTTTGTAAAAAATACCTGATGGAATTAAATGCAGTTTATATGTCGTTCCATCAAATTGAATAGTATGACCTGCGTTGTCTCCACCTTGATAACGTGCAATGACTTCAGCATTTTCACTTAAAAAGTCGGTAATCTTTCCTTTTCCTTCGTCGCCCCACTGAGTTCCTACTACTACAACTGATGACATTTAAACACTCCATTCTTATTTTCAATAATACTTAACTATTCTAGCAAAATCGAACTTGTTTTACAATAAAATCGAACATTATTTTTATTAAATTTATATAAATAATTAAAAGACGAACATTAAAACTCTTCACGAGGTGAAAGGGACGAGAATTTATTGTACTCTTTAATAAAGAGTAGCTCTACCGTTCCCCTAGCACCACTACGGTTTTTTTCGATAATCACTTCAATCACATTGTTTGTTTCAGGTGGTTCCTCGTCTTCCCCTTCTTCACTTCGGTAATAATCATCCCGGTAAAGAAAGGCTACGATATCCGCATCTTGCTCGATTGATCCCGATTCACGAATATCACTTAATACTGGACGTTTGTCCTGACGTTGTTCTACCCCACGTGATAACTGAGATAAGGCGATTACAGGACAATGTAATTCTTTAGCTAATTTTTTCAACTGTCTCGAAATTTCCGAAACTTCTTGTTGTCTGTTCTCGCGACCCGTTCCCTCAATTAACTGTAAGTAGTCAATGAGGATTAAACCTAAATCTCCTTGTTCTTGTGCTAACTTACGGCACTTAGCACGAATCTCAGATATCTTAATACCAGGTGTATCATCAATAAAAATGTTAGCCTTTGAAAGACTACCCATAGCAACGATGATATTATCCCATTCTTCATCTGATAACTGACCTGTTTTTAAATGGCCCGCTTCAACTAATCCTTCCGAACATAACATCCGGTTAACTAATGACTCGGCACTCATTTCTAAACTAAAGATAGCTACTGATTCATCTGTTTTGGTTCCCACATTTTGGGCAATATTCAAGGCAAAAGCTGTCTTCCCTACGGCTGGTCGAGCAGCTAAAATAATTAACTCTTCCGCTTGAAGTCCTGCTGTCATTTTATCTAAGGCATGATAGCCCGTTGGTAGTCCAGTGATAGCTTCTCCTTGTTGGGAACGTTTTTCGATTTGGTTAATCGAGTCTCCCAACACATCCGCAATCGCTAAAAAGCCACTTCGATTTCTTTTTTCTGACACTTCAAGAATTTTTCTTTCCGCATCATCTAAAATACTTTCAACATCTTCATCTTGTTCAAATCCGCTTGTCACAATATCAGTTGCCGTTTGAATTAAACTTCTAAGCAGTGATTTTTGTTCTACGATTTGAGCATAGTATCCCACATTAGCAGCTGTTGGTACACTCAAAGTTAGCTCTGATAAGTAACTAATACCACCAATATCTTCAATCATCTTTTTCTGTTCAAGTTGCTCTTTAACAGTAATCGCATCAATTGCTTCGTTACGATTGTTTAAATCAACCATAATCTGAAAGATGGTTTGATGTCCACGACGATAAAAGTCTTTGGCTTCAATGTACTCCATTGCTTCCACTATTGATTCTGCATCTAAAAAGACTGAACCTAAAACAGCTTGTTCTGCTTCAACACTTTGTGGTGGTATTCTATCTTGTTGGATAAGTTCCATGTTTGTTTTTCCCCTACCCTTATCTTTTATTCAGTAATGACATGAACACGTAACTTAGCAGTCACTTCTTTGTGTAATTTAGTTGGTACATTAGTATAACCTAGTGCCTTAATTGGTTGTTTTAAATCCATTTTACGTTTATCTACTTTGATTTTGTGTTGTTTTTCTAAGGCTTCGGCGATTTGTTTTGAAGGAATTGAACCAAATAAACGGTTATCTTCTCCAGCTTTAGATTTAATAATCACTTCAAAATCTTCAGCCTCAATAACATCTCTTAATTTTTTAGCATCTTCTAAAATTTCTGCATCTTCTTTATCTTTAGCATTATTTTTACCTTTTAATTCACTTAATGATTGTGCTGTTGCTTCTACAGCTAATCCTTTTTTTAATAAAAAGTTTTGTGCGTAACCTACAGCTACCTCTTTAACTTCACCTTTTTTGCCTTTACCTTTAACATCTTGTAAAAATATAACTTTCATATAAGAAACACTCCTTATCTACTTTAAAATTTAAGTCTGTACCCTTTCATTTTACCATAAGATTAATGTTTCATAAAACAAATATATCATTTCACTGTTTCACGTGAAACAAAAAAAGACATTCATTTAGAATGAATGTCTCCTAAAAATTATTGTTCTTCACCAACGAATGGTAATAGACCCATAATTCTTGCGCGTTTGATTGCGATTGTTAATCTTCTTTGATGTTTAGCACAAGTACCAGTCACACGACGTGGTAAAATTTTACCTCTTTCAGAGATAAATCTTGATAATAATTCAACATCTTTATAATCGATATTATCGATATGGTTAGCTGTAAAGTAACATACTTTACGACGTTTTTTTCCGCCTCTTCTTTGTTGAGCTGCCATTTTATGCCCCTCCTATTCTATTTTTAGAATGGTAAATCGTCATCCGAGATATCAATTTGTGATGAGCTTCCAAAAGGATCACTATCACGATCGAAATTCGGCATTTCGTTTTTACTTGAAGATTGGCCAAATGATTGACTATTTTGATTTTGAGAAAAATTATTAAAATTATTTCCTGCATCTTGATTCCCAAAGCCACCAGGTTGCTGTTGTCTTTGTTCTGATGCGTTACGTGATTCTAATAATTGGAAATTATCACATACTACTTCGGTAACATATACTTTTTGACCTTGTTGATTTTCGTAATTACGTGTTTGAATACGTCCAACCACACCTAGTAAAGTACCTTTTTTAGCGTAATTTGCTAGTGTTTCAGCTGGTTTTCTCCAAATAACACAATTAACAAAATCAGCTTCTCTTTCGCCACTTTGATTAGTAAAGTTACGATTGACAGCCAAGTTAAAAGTTGCTACTGCTGATCCGTTTGAGGTAAATCTCAATTCTGGGTCACGAGTAAGTCTTCCTACTAGTACAACGTTGTTAATCATTTGTCGATCTCCTCTCGTTCTTTAATGTTTCACGTGAAACAATTGATTAGTTTTCTTCTTTAACGATCATGTGACGTAAAATGTCAGCATTGATTTTAGCTAAACGATCAAACTCGCTGATTGCAGCTGCGTCTGTAGCTGAAGAAACTTTAACGATATGGTAGATTCCTTCATGGAAATCTTGGATGTCGTATGCTAAGCGGCGTTTGCCCCATAACTTAGATTCCAATACCTCTGCACCGTTATCTTTCAAGATAGAATCGAAACGATTTACAAGAGCAGTCTTTTCTTCCTCATCAATGTTTGGACGAATTATGTACATAATTTCGTATTTAGTTGCATCTTTCATTGATTTTCACCTCCTTATGGACTAAAGGTTCCTAATTTAATAGGAACAAGGAGAGTAAACATTTCTATTTACTCACATTTCAATATTTTACTATAGATACTAATTAAAAGCAACAATTAATCTTTATTTAAATTCTTTTTCGCAAATTCGTAAAATTCTGTTATTTTCTCTGGATCATTATTTTTTTTATGCCACAAGAGCCAGATCATGCGTTCACACTTAGGTTCTTCGATTTTTAAAAAGGTAGGCATTGTATTAGTTAATAAATTTTTCCATGTATTAGGAATTAAGGTAATCCCATGTCCTTCATTAACTAAGTGAATCGTAAAGTCAAAACTCTCCATCTCAAATTGAATATTCGGGATAAAACCTGCTGAGAGGCAAATGTCTCTGGTAATTTTGCCAAAACTAAAATCATTGGATATCGCAACAAAGGGCTCATCTTTTACTTCTGTTAATTTAATGCTTTTTCGATTGGCTAATTTATGTTCTGGCGGCACTGCTAGAAGGATTTCTTCCGTCCATAGTAACTGACTTTCAATTTCAGGGTGATGAACTGGATAATAAAATAAGCCGAAGTCTATTTCTTGTGACAACAATTTATCTTTGATTGCTTGTTGATTGGATAGATGTTTAATGCTAAAGGTTCTTTTCTCTGCCGATTCTCTAACATAATCAGAGAAAAGTGGCTCCAATAAACGGGATGATGGTGTGCCAAAAGATAGGTGCTTCTCTTCTTCTAACGCCATCTCAACAAGATTCTTTTTGCCTTCTTCCAGTTCTTTAAAAATAGTGTTAACAATTTTTAAGTAGTAGTTACCTTTTGAATTAAGATGTAACACCCTACCTTTTCGCTCAAACAGAGATACTGTTAGTTCGTCTTCTAATTGTTTTAAAATCTTGCTGAGAGCTGGTTGAGACACATGCAATTTTTTGGCAGCTTCTGTCATACTCTCAGATTCAGCGATGGTTTTAAAATAAAATAAATGAGTAAAGTTCATACTCTCTCCTTACTTATACTTTTTTAGTTATCAGTATATACATATTTATATATTTTTATATATCATTTTTTGCACTTATAATCAAATACATGATTCAAAAAAGATAGGAGATCATTATGAAACAAACATCTATATGGACAAAAGATTTTTTTACCATTAGCTTTATCAATTTTATTATTTATCTTGTTTACTACTTACTCATCGTTATTATTGCTGAATACAGTATGACTGAAATTGGGGCTTCACCTAGCCAGGCTGGTTTAGCGAGTGGCATCTTCATTATCGGAGCACTTATTGCTAGAATGCTCACAGGAATCAAAATTAATCAATACGGTGAAAAGAAAGTCTTACTCATTGGATTAATCATTTACTCCTTTATGGGACTTGGTTACTTTTTCGCTCATCATATTTTTACTTTACTCATCGTGCGTTTCATTCACGGCTTTGGGTTCGGGATTGCTTCTGTGGCAACGGGCACTATGGTTGCTAAAATCATTCCTGCTAACAAACGAGGTGAAGGTATTGGTTTTTACACTTTAAGCACCACCTTAGCCTCTGCTGTTGGTCCTTTGCTTGGAATCTTTTTAATACATCGTTACTCATTTAATCATCTCATTGGCTTAGCTGTGAGTGTCTTATTACTAGCTTTGATTGCTACGCTTGTGACTAAATTTTCACTACCTACTAAACATTCTAGTGAAACGCCACAAACTAAAAAACATCACTTCTTTGAAAAGAAAGTCTTACTTATTTCCTTTATTGGAGCTTGCATGGGAATTGCTTATTCTAGTATTGTGAGTTTTATTTCTCCCTATACAGCGGATATTAATTTAAGCAAAGCAGGTAGTTTGTTCTTTATTGTTTACTCCTTAGCCATTCTCTGCTCAAGACCGATTGCTGGTTACATCATGGATCGTTACAATGAAAATATAATTATGATTCCTTCGTTCCTCTTATTTTCACTAGGGCTTTATGTCTTCAGCGCGGCAAGTTCAGCTATTGCTATTTTTGTTGCTGCTGCTTTTATCGGTATTGGTTTTGGAACTTTCTTTTCTAGCAGTCAAACCATTGCCATTAAATCTGTTAGTGAGGAACGCATCGGGCTTGCAACTTCAACTTTCCTTGCCATTATGGATATTGGCGTGGGAGTTGGTCCTTTTGTTTTAGGCGGACTCGTGACCATGACAGGTTACCGCAACATTTATTTGTTAATGGCTTTCCTTATACTAGTAATATTAGCTTTTTATTTGATATTTAATAAAAAAATTCTAAATAAATAATTATTTGCTGACAAAGCTGTTTGAGAAGGAAGATATTTCTTTATTTCTTCTTAAACAATCTTTCATAAAAAGAAATCACTCTCATCAAACAATCTTCACATTTTCAGACTAATATATAAGTATACCAACAAAACAACCCTAACAATAAACTTTTTCATTTTATTTACTCCTCCAAAGTAAATAAACAACTCCTTTTTTGCCTCTAGCATCGTGCTAGAGGCTTTTTTGTGCTGTTTTAGGGTGACAGGATAGATTGGCTTGTTTTGATATGCCAATTTGGAATAACTAGATTGGAGGATATCCCTTATTTTATTGTCTTTTGATACTTTAGTTTTATTTTTTTTTGAAAATTTTTTTGTGGTATTCAACTTAGAAACCGCGAAAAATTATTCCTAATCTCAGAATTTGTTAAACAGCCTTGAAAATATCCCCTTACTTCTTTTCTTTGAGAGATTTTCCCATTCGGTTAATGCAGGAATTTCGCCATTGTTAAAATAATTTAAAAATAGGCTGATAATCTCATCTTTACTATCCGTTTCATAAGAGTATTGATTAGTTCCATTAAGAGCTGACTCAAATCTAATTTCAACAACAAAATCGTAAATAACTTGCATATAAATACTTTCTTTTATCGGAATTTTAGGCGTTAAAATAAAAAAATCTATGTCATTATCAATCAATTTAGTCACACATTCGGTAATGATCATTTCTGTTACTTCGCCTGAATTGTATACCTCTCCGTCAATAGTCAATGTGAAGCTATTGGTAGAGTTTAAAACATTCCCTTCTTTCATTTTAATTTCTCCTTTTTAACTGATTATACGCCACTTTTTTTATATAGTTGAAGGTCTTTTATTTGAATTTCTTCTTGGAGCTTATTCTTAGTTATACGAAGTTGCTACTTTAAGTTGCTAAAAAAGATATTAAAGAAATAATAAGTTGGTGTCGTTGTGGACTAATTTACTTTATTATTAATTTATTGATAAAGAAAAGGAGGATATATTACATGAGTTTTGGTCAAAATGTTCAATTTTTAAGAAAGATGCGTAAAGGAATGACTCAAGAAGAATTAGCAGAGCAGTTAGGGGTATCTCGTCAAACTATTTCAAAGTGGGAACTTGATAATACTTTTCCAGAAGTCGATAAAATCATAGAAATTAGTAAACTTTTTTCTTGCTCTATAGATCAATTGGTGAGAGAAGATGTGACTATGATTGAAGAAGCTTATTCAAATATTAGAGTAAAAACATTGGACTCATTCTCTTTCGTAAGATACGCTGTTGTAAGCACTGATCCAGAATCGGATGCTATAATCCATCTTAGAGATTGGGCTCATCGTAATGAGATTAATAATCCTGAATTTATAGGATGGGATTTTCCTTGGGTATCTCAAGAGCAAATTAATGTACATAACATGCATGGATATGAAGCAGCGTGTATCTTACCTGAAAATTTCAAAAAATCTTGTGAAGAATTAGAGATGAGAAACCAAAAGCAACAACAATATTCAATCATTACCATAAAGGAACCTTTTTCAGCACCTTTTTATCTTATTCCAAATGCGTATAAAACTCTTATGATGTATCTGGAAATCAATGATTATAAACAAGGTAAAAATAAAGATATTATAAATTGCTTTGAAAAGATATATGAAAAAGAAGGAATCACCTACATGGACGTATATATATCTGTTGAAGATTGATAATTTTAGTAAACTAAGAAATAGTAACGTATTAGTTAATATATCAAAGTAAAAGGCTCTCAGAACTTATCTAAGAGCCTTTTACTTTGATTCGATTGAATATCTGTTTAAAGGACTATAAATTTTCAACTTTTTGTAAAAGCCAACCTCGAACTGCCCCCACTTCATTAGATTTCATATTTGGAAATTTTTTTGTCATTATTAATTGATTATCTAAATCAAGAGAAAATTTATATTGGATAGAATTATCAGCATTTGAATAAGAACTATATCCACTTGCGGTTGTATATGTTCCAGCCAAATCTTGAGGCGTTATAATATCAAGTTGCATTTGCCCAGTGTCATTGTTCTTATAAATGTCTATTTCCATAGGCCAATCTTCTTCTGTAGAAGTCCATTTACCGATCATATACTCTTTAGATAGCTTTACTTTCTTAATTTCAGAAGACGGCAAGCTAGTTGATATGGTACTATCGACAGCTTGCTTATTATTAGAATTACATCCAAACAAAAACAAACTGAAACTTAATAGTGATAAGAAAACAATAGATTTCTTCATACCAAAACCGCCCTTTTTTTAAGTTTACTAATTTTATCATATCTTATTTAATTTACATAACTGGTGATTATGCCAATTTGATTTTTATGATATTATCATTGTAAAGAAAAGGAGCTAAAACTATGAAGAAAAGGCACTTTACCTTAGCTGGACTTATTATACTTTTATTTTGGTTAGGATTTTTTATTTATCAGAAAAACAATCAAGAAGATGATCTTGGAAATCTATCAGTTGGTGGCTATGGAAGTCATCTACAATATTTAGAATGTACAGTAGAAGAAGTAAAAGATATGAATATTTTTATTATAGCTGAAGAAGATTCTTATGAACCTGAAACCTTTAAAAAAGGAGATATGATTAAACTAAATTTTGCATTAATGGAAAATCCAATTAAACCTAATACTTTGGATTTATCTAAAGGTCAAAGAATAAAACTCACATACTTAACAATGGATGAAACTCAAAAGATACCAGAAGTTAGTATGCATTATCCAAGTAGCATTCAAAAATAATAGTTGTTTTTAATTTTTTGTTAACATAATTAAATATTATGTTAAATTAAAATTCTGTTATACTTTTTATAGTTAGTTAAATATAGGAGTGTCTAATTATGACTTATTCGGTAATAGAAAAACAAAAAATTAATGGTGTTGATTTATCTTTTTCAATTAACAAACAGACTAATTCTAATAAACCCATACTCCTTTACTTACACGGGGAACCAGGGGATAGTTGTATTCCTTTAACTCAAAAATTTAACTCAGAATTAGAAAAAGAATTTATCTTTGTTAATTTAGAACAGCGTGGTTCAGGCTTGTCTTATTATAAATTCAGTGATTCAAGTAAGTTATCCATTGAAGATATAGTCAATGATATTTTTGTATTCATCAATTATCTTTTGAAAAGATTTAATCAAGAAAAAGTAATCTTAGTAGGACATTCTTGGGGATCTGTTCTAGCGATTAAGTTAATTCAAAATCATCCTGAAATAATTCTTAAATATATCGGAATTGGGCAAGTCATTAACATGAAAAAAAATATAGAATATCAACAATCTTTTTTAAAAGAAAAAGGAGTAGCTGAAAAAATTATTAATTTTGAAGACGAAAAAGCTCTAATAGCAGATAGTCTATCCCTTACTCGGCTAATTGTAAAAAATGGTGGGTCTTTGTATAAGCAAACTAATTACTCAAAATTAATTTTTCCTTTTCTTTTTTCAAAATCTTATTCATTAAAATCCTTAATTCATCGTGTTAAAGGTTCTAATCAATCTATTCAATATTTTTGGAAAGAATTAATGGATATAAATTTTGAAGAAATTGATCATTTTTCTATACCTATTTACTTTTTTGAAGGCAGGCATGATTATCACGTTTCATCAGAAATGGTCAATGAGTTTTCAAAGAAAATTAAAAGTTCAGTTTCTCTAGTATGGTTTGAAAATTCAGGACATTTTCCTCAATGGGAAGAATCTCAAAAATTTAATCAGTGTATAATTGATATATGCATACATAATGATTGTTAGTTAGTATACTAAGCTAACAGCTCTAGGTTAACATAAATCGTAATTGTACCAAGTTATTTTATTGATTTTTGATAGCGAATAAGCTATCATAAAAGTATGGAAAATAATAAAGTAGAATTTGATTATGTAAAGAGAAAAGACGGAACATCTTATTTTAAAGAGTTTATGGATTCTTTACCTGTTAAAGATAAAGCTAAAATGTTATCAACTATCACTAAAACGCAAGAACATGGTTTATTAGTTGCTCAAAAAATGGAGTGGGTAAAAAAATTAGATAATGATATTTATGAATTACGTTCTAAAGTTGGAAGTAATATACAAAGAGCTTTATATTTTCAAAAGATTGGTAATGAATACTTAATTACTCATGGATTTACAAAGAAAACAAAAAAAACTCCGAAAACGGAAATTGAGCGATCAAAGTCTATTAGAGATAAATATAAGGATGGTGAACTATTATGAGTGGAATTAACGATATGATTCAAGAATTAAGTCAAGATAAAGAATTTAAAGAAGCATATGAGCAAGAACAAACTAAGTTAGATATTGCTGTACAAGTGATGAAATTAAGAGAAGAATTAAACATGACACAAAGGGAAATGGCCTCACTAGTTGGTAAACCTCAATCTACAATAGCAAGAATAGAGAGTGGTAATATGAATCCGTCTATTAAAATTTTAAATGAGATTGCAGAACGTTCAGGCAAAAAATTAACTTTATCATTTAATTAAATCAAAAGCCCTCAGAATCGATTCTGAGGGCTTTTGACAATTATTAGAGTACATACCTTGTTAATTCTCTAAAATCGTTCTAGGTTCACATATCTGGTGATTATACTAAGTTAAATTTAATGTTATTATTTTTATAAATACTTTTTTAAGGAGTAAGCTATGGATAAATGGATAGACAGATTTTCAGATACAATACCTTATTGTGGACACGAGTATTATGCAGAAGTTAAAAGTGGTTACACTGGGTTGCTAATAGAATTGGAATATTTAAAAGATGATATCACTACTGTTACAATAGATTTTGATTTTACAGACGCAGTTCAAATTGTAGAGGAAGGCTATTTTCTTAATAACCATTTCCATGACCCAATCATTGAAAAATATAAAGAAGATGGATTTGAGAGTGTTATTTATGAAATAGTTAATGGAGATTTTGGGAACTTTTTAAATTGTAATAGTGGCGGATTATCTAAATAAAAAAAACAAAAACACTTTGTAAGTTTAACTTTAAATTATGTGATTGAAGTTATAAGTTCCAATGAACCAATAATAAAAGTTAATTTATAGGTTATTTAATTAGATATTTAAAAAAAATAGAAAGTTTGTTAAATCAATCATATCCATTATTTACTCTAGACATTTTTAGTGATGTGAAATAGATTGAATTGAATGGTGGAATATATTCCAAAATAGGAGGGTTCGAAATTGGATAATTCGATTATTAATTGTCTAAATGATCAGTTAGAATATATTGTAGAAGATGGAATTAGTATGGAAATACAAGTTTGGCTGAGAGATATCGACAATGTAAAAGACTATATACTATCACTAGATGAACAAACTTATGTATTAGTTATTGATGTGTATAATAAAAGTAAAATTGAAATTGAACGAGTATTTGAAGAATTTGTTCACAGTATTGAATATCAAAATATGACTATTTATTTTAGACAAATTTCGGTAGATACAATTAGTTATACGATTATATCAGCTAATGAGAAAAAACAGGCGATGAAAATTAGAATGGAATTTCCAGTTTAACATGAAATGGATTATACCAAGTTAAATTTATTGTGATATATTATAAATTAATATGAACTTGAGATAGGGAGGTAAGTTTCTATTGAAAAAATATGGATTAATTTTTTTAGGTGGTATGATAGCATACTTTACAATAACAATAGGGTGGTATTTGTTACAAGAAGAGAAACGATTTACCAAAGATGAAGCCATAACGATGCACGATTTCAAACTAACCAAAGTACCTGATGATAATAGATTTCACACAGATAAACAAACATATAAAAATAATGAAGAAGTAATATTTTATAGAGATGACAAACCTTTAGTAAGTTGGAGATTTATTAAAGTAACAACTAAAAAAATGGAAGATATTTCAGGATTTGGAGATTTAAATAAAGATGACATTATTCGAATGGAGTTTGAGGTTAAAAATTTTAATTACCTTGGAGGTACAGAACCATATTATCCTGTAAGTAGACCTAGCTATGTTTGGGTAACCGATCAAGGAGAAAAACTATTTCAACATGCAGCACTTCCTACTGACCCTACTCCTAAAAACGAAAAAAATATTTATACTCATTTCTTACATTCTGATAGATCTGTCGAAAAAGCTAATAAAGTGTATATGAGATTTTATTATCATGAAGATTTATTGAATCTACCATTAGGAACAAGAGCTAATTATGTTGATTTCGATTTAGATATAACGCATTAAGCTATTTAACAAGTGCGTTAGACATAATTAAATATTAGAACGAGCTGTAGACTTGCCAATAGTCACAATGGTCTACCAAAAATTCAAAATAGGAATCCCTTTAAATAAGGGTTCCTATTTTTCTAACTTAGTGAAAGAGCAACCTCTATTTTTTTAGGTCATCGTTTTGTTAATGTCTAATCTTCAAAGTAATTAAATTCATTAGCAGTTTTACATAGATAAATTAATTTACTTAATTGTTCTTTTTTACCGGAATCCATATTTCACAAAAACAATCTGCCTCTAAATTTTCTGAATATAATTCGAAATCACTATCATCCAACATCGTATATTTAGAAGTTGGAAGAAACTCTGTAAAAATTTTATTCCAAGTTTCGGCTACACAATCTGGCTCTGTTCCGATACATTTAAATACAGCCCAAAGAGTAGATTTAACGTGCCAAATATCAAGATCTGAAGGTATATCATTACCTGCGTACAACATTCCAATACCATAATCAAATGTGGTAGATTCTTTTGAAATAGGGGCACAAACACCATAAAGATCAGGGTGTTTTGCATATTTTTCAATTTGATTAAAAACTTTATTAACACCACATTCTTTCCAAAAATCAGGTATTTCAGTATTATTCTCTTCAGAAATAACTTCATTATTAAAGCTTTTCTTTTTTGTTATTAATGTAAATGGTTCTCTTTCTTCAATTCTATACTCCAAACCATTACCTCCTTCTAAACTTAATTTAATCCTTAAAGGGGTGTATATTTGCAAATTATTCCCTATTTTTCTTGCTTTACTTGGTGAAATTCCATGGAATCTTGTAAAAGCTTTAGAAAAACTTTCAGGTGTTTCATAGCAATATTTTTCAGATAAGTCTATAATTTTCAAACTAGAACCGACAATTTCTTGTCCTGCTAATGATAAACGTCTCTTTCTTATGTATTCCGTAGGTGAAATCCCTGCTATTAAACTAAACGTTCTATGAAAATGGTAATTTGACATGTAAAGGTATTTCGCTACATCTTCATGAGTAATTGGTGTTAACAGATTTTTCTCCATATAATCCAATGCCTGTTCTAATTCATTAATAATATTCATCTTATCTGTCCCTTCTAAGTAACTAAATTTTACAACAAGAACATAAACTGTTCCTGTCTTATCTTGTTTTATTTTGTCTATTTAATTTGATTGGCTCAACTACTTTTTATATACTATAATAACCAATAATCCTCTACGATAAAAACAAAAGGAGCTTAATAACATGACAAAAACACTAGAAACATCTCGCTTAACACTAAGAAAAATGACTGTTGCCGATGCTGAGGAAGTCTTTGAGAATTGGACAAACTCTGAAACAGTCGCTAAATATTTAACTTGGGCTCCTCACACCTCAATCGACGTGACAAAAGAATATCTCGCAGCTGAAGAAGACAGTCGAGAAGAAGGTTGGGGCATTGTTCTAAAAGAAACGAATCAATTGATTGGCAACATTGCTGTTGTTGGAAATAACCCTAAAACAAAAACGAAAACCATGGGATATGTACTTGGTGAAAAATTCTGGAATCACGGCTATATGAGTGAAGCTCTCACAGAAGTCATTGCCTTTTTATTTGCCAACACTGACGTTAACCGAATTGAAGCTGAACATGATATCGAAAATCCTGGCTCTGGTCACGTTATGAAAAAAGCCGGTATGTGTTTTGAAGGCATTTTAAGACAAGCTGGGTTTAACAACCGAGGTATTGTTGATGTGGCTATGTATAGCATTTTACGATCTGATTTGAAGTGAGCTACGTTTTAATAAGATAAAACAATCAATAAATTACTAAAAATTTTGAATACGCTGATGCTTAAACAATTAAAGGATCTCAGACTAATTCTGACATCCTTTTTTTATTGTTTAATATAAGATTAGTTAATGCATAATTTACCTATATTAAATAAATACAATCTTTTAAATAGGTAATAGAGAATTAAGTAATTACTAGCGACAATTAATAACGCATTATGAATGTTAAGCATTCCAAAATAGTTTAATGTTGACATCACTAGTAACACACATAGATTCACTAAAAATGTAATCATTAATACTTGCTTTTCATTTCCAAAAGACTGTAAACAATATTTGTAAACCTCAAAAAAAGGTCTAGCCATACTCACAACTATAGCAAATAATAAAATGGATTCAGCTGACAACAACACCGTCATATCATTGGTAAAAAATGATAGTACAAAATGTCTAAATGTATAAATAATCACACTCGAAAAGAAATAAATACTTATGATAAATAATATACTAACACGAGGTATTAACTCTAGCTCCTTTTTTTGTTTACTTACTAATCTTTCGCCAACCAATACAACGATAGCGTTACAATACATAAACATAGGTGTTAAACTAATATTTATAATATTCACACATACTAAATATGATGCATAGATAATTCCTAATCGATTCAAAAAAACTGTTAATAAGACTTCCATTACTGATCCTTCTAATAACTCTTGTCCAAATAATGGCATACTTTTGATAAATAAAAACTTTTTCTTACTACTTCTAATATTTTTTAATATCCTTATATCTTTTCTAAGTATAAAAACATAAGATATAACTGAAAGTAGCATTGATAAAGTTGCAGCAATCCCAACTCCTAATATTTTATATTCTTCATTAAAAATATTCGTTACTAAAAAAAGTGAAATGACAACTTGGAAAATAGAAGTAATAACTCCTATTTTTAATATTTCATTCGTTTTTTTATTTACTTTAATTTGATTCGACATTGCGAAAATAAGCATATTAAAGAATACTTTTAATGA
This sequence comes from Vagococcus hydrophili, assembly GCF_011304195.1. Taxonomy (NCBI): domain Bacteria; kingdom Bacillati; phylum Bacillota; class Bacilli; order Lactobacillales; family Enterococcaceae; genus Vagococcus; species Vagococcus hydrophili. The sequence goes on from NZ_CP049887.1 coordinate 1,067,453, forward strand.
TACTATTTGTGCATACAGTGAACCTGTAAAAAGTTGATTTCCAGAAAACAAATAAATATTTTCTAATAAAAAATGTGCTCCAACAAAAATGATAACAACAAAAACCAATCCAATACATCCATTTAATATTAATATTGATTTAAAATAATCTTTAAACTCAGTGGGATTACTCTCCCTAACCCTTGAAGCATATATATTAAATGATAATGTTCCTACTCCTAACACACCTAAAAGAGTATACATCAATCCATCAATTATTCCTGCTGATACAATTGCTTCTGGAGAAATATTCCCAATAATAGATGACATAATAGTTGCTATTACAACACTAAATAAATTATTTACAATCAATGGTGCCGCAAATATATTCAATTCTTTTGATATTTTATAAAACATAATTTATTCCAACAATTCTAAGTATGTATTATTTTTAACTAAGATATTCATTATTAGCTCAAATTTTTATATTCTGTTTATTCATTTTATAAATTGTTGTATATTTAATCTAAAAGAGGTGCTTGTATGATTTCAGATACTTTAATCATCATTGATATGCAGAATGGAGTTTGTCAAAATGACCATCATTTTATCGAAAATCTAAACGAATGTGTCACGATTATCAATGCTAGAATAGCTACATATCGTTCCCATAATAAACCGATTATATTTATTCAGCACAATGACAGCTCACTAGTAAAAGATGGAATGGCTTGGAAAGTAATTTCTAATATTGAACAAAAAGATTCAGATTTATTTATTCAAAAAACACATGCTAATTCATTCTATAAAACAACTCTAGAACAAACTCTGACTGATTTAAATATCAGAAATATTGAAATATGTGGCGCTCAAACTGAGTATTGTGTCGATTCCACTGTAAAAATGGCACACGGTTTAGGATATAACTTACAGATGCCGCGTGGTGGAACAACTACTTTTGATAATCATTATATGACAGCTAAAGACACGATTAAGTTTTATGAAGGTATTTGGGATAATCGGTTTTTGAAATTATTGATTTAACAAAAATGAAGGAGAATTCTAATGAAATTTACTAAAATCACATGTGAAAACTGTGGGGGAGATTTGAATATCAAGACATTATCTCATATAAAAAATCAAACAGAGACCTGTCCATACTGTGGGGCAACTTATATTATTAATGCTAAACATTCTAAAATTGGTGCAAAATGGGAATTAGAATTAGAACGTTTTAATGAACAGGAAAAGAGGGAAATAACAAAAGCTGAATGGAGTTTTAAAAATAAACAAGAAGAAAGAAAAGATAATAACAAAATCTTATTAGGTTTAAGTATTTTTATGGTTATAGGTTTTTTGAGTCTTAGTATAGGTGCATATCATGAATCTCATCCTAGTGGGGCAAAAATTACTATGAATGCTAAAAAATTTCAGGGTGAAAATTATAAGATAGCTACGGAAAAACTTAAAGATATGGGTTTCAAAAATATAAATACTGAAAAAGTAGCAGATTTAAAATTTGGAATTTTTACAGACGAAGGTGATGTTAAAGAAGTAACAATTGATGGAGATAATGATTTTGAAAAAGATGACTATTTTGATGAAGAATCAACAATAAAAATCTACTATCACGTTTTTAAAGACTAATTTGTTCTTTAGATAATAGAAAAAACAATCAAAAACACCTCTATTTACTCTCTAGATGCCTTATTTTGGTTTATACATATCATAAATCATTTCTACATAAAACACCCTCACAAGCCCAATAAGACGTTTTAAGAAACAGTAAAAAAGAGGGAAATGACAAACATAAGTCATTTCCCTCTTTTCAGTCCGGATTCAAACGGCAGCTCTTGCGACAACTTCAAAAATAAAAATTAATTCAAAGACCACGAATTATTTTTTATTTTCTCCAGTTGCTTAGAGCTAAACGCCGTTTTCACCACTCTTATTCTTCTGTTGTTTCTTGATCTTCAACGACTGTTTCTGTTGTTTCAGTGACTTCTTCCACAACTTCTTCGCTTTCTTTAGCGACTTTCGCCATTGTTGATACGAGAGCATCTTCTTCTAAACGAATCAAACGTACCCCTTGAGTTGAACGGCCTGTTTGAGACACAGTGTCCACGCTAAAGCGGATAATAACCCCTTTATTCGTGATTAACATGATATCCTCTTCACCATCAACCGTTGTTAAACCAGCTAAGTTACCATTACGCTCTGTAATATTAGCCGTCTTAATTCCTTTACCACCACGGCCTTTAACTGGATATTCTTCGGCGGCAGTACGTTTACCATAACCTTTTTCAGTAATGATTAAGACTTCTGATTCTGGACGCAAGATAGCCATGCCAACTACGTAATCATCTTCTCTTAAACGAATACCACGAACACCAGCCGCACTACGACCCATAGAACGAACTTTTTCTTCGTTAAAGGTTGCTGAGTACCCTTTGTGTGTTCCGATAATGATATTTTCTTGACCATTCGTTAAAGCTACATTGATTAATGAATCATCATCTTTCAAGCCGATTGCTTTAAGTCCATTGGTTCTAATGTTTGAAAACTCAGTAACTGATGTTTTCTTCACTGTTCCAAGTTTTGTCGTAAAGAATAAGTAATGATCTGCTTCTGCTTTACCTTCCACATTAATGATTGCTTCAATTTTTTCAGAAGAATCAATGCCTAGAAGATTAATCACAGGAATTCCTTTAGCCGTACGACCGTATTCTGGAATTTCATATCCTTTAGCTTTATAAACTTTACCAGTATCTGTAAAGAACAATAAGCTATCATGAGTTGAACAAGACACTAAGTTTTCAACGAAATCGTCGTCATGAACGCCCATTCCTTGAACACCACGTCCCCCACGATTTTGAGTTCTAAACTCAGTACTTGGCAAGCGTTTGATGTAGCCATTATGAGTTAATGTGATCACGATGTCTTCTTCTTCGATTAAATCTTCGTCCTCAAGACTTAAGACTTCACCCACAAGAAGTTCAGTACGACGCGCGTCACTGTATTTTCTTTGAATTTCATCTAATTCTGTTGCAATGATTTCAAGGACACGATCGTGATTGGCTAAAATATCTTTCAAATCAGCAATCAATAAAAGTAATTCTTGATATTCATTTTCGATTTTGTCACGTTCCAAGCCAGTTAAACGACGTAAACGCATGTCTAAAATCGCTTGTGCTTGACGATCTGATAATTCAAATTTCTCAATCAATGATTTTTTTGCCACATCATCTGAGTTAGAAGAACGAATCGTACGAATAATTTCATCGATATGATCTAAAGCAATACGTAACCCTTCTAAAATATGAGCTCTCGCTTCTGCTTTATTTTTATCAAATTCAGTTCGTCGAACAATCACTTCTTCTTGATGCTCTAAATAATGTTCTAAAATTGATTTCAAGCTTAAAACTTTCGGCACACCTTTAACAATCGCCAACATGTTGAAGCCAAAACTTGTTTGAAGTGGTGTTAATTTATATAAATTATTTAAAATAACTGAAGCACTCACATCACGACGGACTTCAATCACAATACGCATCCCTTCACGAGACGATTCATCTCGTAAATCAGTGATTCCTTCCACACGTTTCTCACGGTGCAAGTCAGCAATACGCTCCACTAATTTCGCTTTATTTACCATGTAAGGAATTTCGGTCACGATAATACGTTCCTTACCGTTTTTCATTTCCTCAATGTTAACTTTTGCTCGAACGATGATTTTACCTTTACCAGACTCATAAGCACGTCTGATACCAGATTTACCCATCACTAAACCACCCGTTGGAAAATCAGGTCCAGGTAAAGCTTCCATCAAATCAGCTGTTGTTGCTTCACCATTAGCCATTAAAACTTTTAAAGCGTCAATGACTTCGGTTAAGTTGTGAGGTGGAATGTTTGTTGCCATCCCCACGGCAATCCCTGTTGTTCCGTTAACTAAAAGGTTAGGGAAACGAGCTGGTAAAACTTCTGGTTCACGCTCTGTTTCATCGTAGTTGTTTTGGAAATTAACCGTATTTTTGTTGATATCTCGCAACATTTCAACGGCAATTTTACTCATACGTGCTTCGGTATAACGCATGGCTGCGGCTCCGTCACCATCCACAGAACCAAAGTTTCCGTGTCCATCCACTAGCATGTTACGGTAGCTAAATGGTTGTGCCATACGAACCATCGATTCATAAATCGCACTATCCCCATGCGGATGGTATTTACCCATAACGTCCCCAACAATACGGGCCGATTTCTTATGAGCTTTATCTGGTGTAACACCCATCTCATTCATTCCGTATAAAATACGGCGATGAACAGGTTTTAATCCATCTCTAACATCTGGTAAGGCACGTGAAACGATAACACTCATGGCGTAATCGATAAATGAGTCTTCCATCTCATCTGTTAGATTGATATCTTTAATATTCTCTTTAAATTCCTCAGACATGAACGATCCCCCTTTTATAATCAAGGAGGCTGACCCAAATATCGGCCTCCATTTTAGTTATCCTAATAATCTTTAATAGTCAGGGGTAAAAAGTCTGCTCCCGCGGCAACTTCACGAAAATCGATCAATCAAAAAGAGCGATTGTTCGATTTTCCCTCCAGTTCCTTGAAGCAAAACAACTTTTGACCCACCCTGAACTTTTTATGACTTAGATATCTAAGTTTTTAACGTAGTGAGCGTTGGCTTCAATGAAGTCACGTCTTGGCTCAACTTTGTCACCCATCAGCATTTCAAACACAGCATCGGCTTTAATCGCATCCTCAACACTCACGCGTAGCATCGTTCTTTGTTCTGGATCCATGGTTGTATCCCATAATTGGTGATCATCCATCTCTCCCAAACCTTTGTAACGTTGAACAGTTGCTTTTGGTGTTGCTGGAAGTGAAGCAACCACTTCTGCTAAACGCTCATCGGCATCTTTACCTGGTTGAACGTAAGTAATGTTTTTCCCTTGTTTCACCCCATATAAAGGTGGTTGGGCAATGTAAACATAACCCGCTTCAACAACAGGACGCATGTAGCGATAGAAAAGAGTCAATAACAAGGTTCTAATATGAGCCCCATCCACGTCCGCATCGGTCATGATAACTAATTTATGGTATCTTGCTTTTGACACATCAAAATCGGCTCCAAAACCAGTTCCCATAGCTGTAAATAACGAACGAATTTCTTGATTCCCTAAAATTTTATCCATCGTTGCTTTTTCAACGTTTAAGATTTTCCCACGAATTGGTAAAATCGCTTGAGTACGACGGTCACGACCAGTTTTAGCTGATCCGCCGGCAGAATCCCCTTCGACGACGAATAATTCGCATTCTTCTGGCGTACGGCTAGAACAGTCAGCTAATTTACCAGGTAAACTACTGATTTCTAAAGCACCTTTACGACGCGTCACTTCACGGGCACGTTTTGCAGCTAGACGAGCTTTGGAAGCTAAAATTCCTTTTTCAACGACTTTTTTCGCTGTAATTGGGTTTTCTAACAAGAATTTATTGAAGGCTTCAGAGAACAGACGATCTGTAACCGTACGAACTTCTGAGTTACCTAATTTCGTTTTGGTTTGACCTTCAAATTGAGGTTCTGGATGTTTGATTGAAATAATCGCAGTGATTCCTTCACGCACATCTTCCCCACTTAGATTTTCTTCATTTTCTTTAATGATTTTTTGTTTTCTAGCATAATCATTAATCACACGTGTTAAAGCAGTACGGAAACCAAATTCATGAGTTCCCCCTTCATACGTATGAATATTGTTAGCAAAACTCAACAAATTCGTATGATAACCATCTGTGTATTGAAGGGCAACTTCAACCGTAATATCTTGTTGCTCACCTTCTGTAAAAATAGGCTCTTCAAAAATAACCGTTTTATTTGTATTTAAAAACTCAACATAGCTTTTAATTCCGCCTTCATAGTGGAATGTTTCAAATTTAGTATCTGCTTCACGTTTGTCTTCAATACTAATTTTTAAGCCTTTGTTTAAGAATGCTAATTCACGAATACGTGTTTTTAATTTATCAAATTCAAAGACCGTTGTTTCTGTAAAAATCTCTGCATCAGGTTTAAAGTTAATCACTGTTCCGTGTTTTTCCGTCTCACCAATCACCTTTAAATCAGCACAAATTTTACCGCGGTTGAATTCTTGGAAATGAATTTTGCCATCTACATGAACTTTAACACTTAAAGATTCAGACAAGGCATTAACAACTGAAGAACCAACTCCGTGAAGACCACCTGATACTTTGTAGCCGCCACCGCCGAATTTACCACCAGCATGAAGCACGGTTAAAACAGTCTCAACTGCAGGACGGCCTGTTTTTTCTTGAATCCCAACAGGAATCCCGCGCCCATCATCGGTGACTGTAATACTATTATTTTCTTCAATTACCACATTAATTTCCGTACAATAACCTGCTAAAGCCTCATCGATAGAATTATCAACGATTTCCCAAACTAAATGGTGCAAACCTTGTGGTCCTGTCGAACCAATATACATCCCCGGTCTTTTACGAACAGCCTCTAATCCTTCTAAAACTTGGATCTGACTAGCATCATAAGCATGTTGTTCATTGTTTTTATTTTCTTCTGTCAACTTATTCACCGTCCCCTTCTATCGTTCCTTCTGAAATGTTGAATATTTCAGGTGTGATACTTAATTTATTGTTTAAATGAGTCAAACTCGTGGTCGTTAAAAATGTTTGTAGTTTGTTTTCGATAAATTCCATTAAATGAACTTGACGCTCATCATCCAGCTCACTCAAGACATCATCTAAAAGTAAAATCGGGTATTCCCCAATCTCTTCATTAATTAACTCAATTTCAGCTAGTTTAACGCTTAAAGCCGTCGTTCTTTGCTGTCCCTGAGAACCAAAATTTTGAACGTTTCGCTCATTTACATAAAAATGTAAATCATCTCGGTGAACACCAACAGAAGTTGTTAAATGCTTCAAATCTTTTTCTGTGGACTCTTTTAACGCCTTCATGAGTGCTTCAAATAAAGCCTCCTCTGACATGTCCTCAGTCACATCTAACTGACTTTTATAGCTAATTTTTAAACTTTCTTTCTGGTAGGTAATTCTCTGATGAATTTCGTTGGCCCAATTTTCTAACTTCATAACAAACTTTAAACGATGGTATAAAACAAAACTACCTGCCTTAGCCAACTGTTCTGATAAAACATCTAAGTAAATCAGATCTTTATTTGAGCTAAAAGCAAGTTTCTTTAAATATTGGTTTCTTTGTTTTAAGACATTTTGATAGATGCTTAAATTATGCAGATATTGCGGATTGATTTGACCAATTTCCATATCTAGAAATTTCCGTCTGTTTTGCGGCGCACCTTTAACCAAAAAAAGATCCTCAGGCGCAAACAAAATAACATTTAAATGCCCAACATAGTGGCTCAGTTTACTTTGTTCTAGGCCATTGACCTTGGTTTTTTTACCTTTGGTCGAAATAATCATCGTTAAATCAAGAGGGCCGTTAAGACGCTTGATTTTTCCTTCGATTCTAGCAAAATCCTTTTGCCAGCCAATCATCTCTTTTTCATTGTTCGTTCGGTGACTTCTTGCTAAAGAAAGAACATAGATACTTTCTAGCAAATTCGTTTTACCTTGAGCATTTTCGCCTAAAAAAACATTTAATTTAGGCGAAAATTTAAGTTCAAGACTGTCATAGTTACGGTAACCATTTAAAGCGATTGTTTCTATAATCATCTGTATTATTCCTTATCTTGTGGCATTTTAGCCATAAAAAAAGTACCTAGGTCAGGTATTTCAATCATCATTTCTGCATATAATTTTCTTCCACGACGATTTTCTAGCTCTCCGTCCACATAAACAGCGTGTTCTTGCAGGTACCATTTCGCCATACCACCACTAGAAATCACATCGACTTCTTTTAAGAACTGTCCGAGTGTGATGTATTCTGTATCGGCTTTTAATAAAAAACTCTTTTTCACAAATTTTCACCTTCTTTTTCAAGGTATATTTATCTACTATTATACCTGTTTTAAGTCATAAAAACAAATATTCTTTCTGTTTAAGCAAATTTAATATTAATCGATAGATTTTTCATTTTTTAGGTTAACTTGCTTAAAACGTCAAATAGGACTGTTTTTTTACAAAAATAAAAAAAACTACCTAAAAGATAGTTTTCATTATTTTTTAATTTGTTCGAACTGGTGTAATTAACTGAATAAAGTTAATCTCGTCATCATTTGGTTGCAGTGTGAAAGGTCTGATTGGTGAGATAAATTTGATCACCACGTCAATCGCTCCAAAAGATTTTAAAGAAGCTTTCATGTAGTCAGGGTTGAAAGAAATATCAATCGGCTCCCCTGTCACTTTAAGATAGTTTAATGCTTCTTCCACGTTACCAATTTCTGGTGAATTTCCGTAGATAATTACTTGCTCTGAATTAATTGATAATTTAACGATGTTGTTGCGACCTTCATGAGATAAAAGTGAAGCACGATCAATGGCTGAAAGTAACTCAGGCACGTTAAATTCAATTTCAGTACTAAAGTTTGTTGGAATCAAGCGATTTGTATCAGGATAATTTCCTTCTAGTAAACGAGAATAGAAATTCATGCCTTCTGTTTTAAAGAGAACTTGGTTTTCCATGATTGAAATCTCAACCATCTCTTCCTCGTCTTTAAACGAGCGTGATAATTCTTGCAAGCTTTTACCTGGAACAACAATATCAAAAGATGTGTTCACATCATTTAAAGTAATTGTTCGTTGGCTAAGGCGATGACTATCTGTTGCGACTGCAAGTAATTCATTGTTTTCTAAGACAAAATGAACCCCAGTTAAAATTGGACGACTTTCATGTTGTGAAACAGAAAAAACCGTTTCACTAACTAATTTGTTCAATACTCTTGCAGATAATTCAAAGGTATTTTGATTATCAATAACTGGTAAATGTGGGTAGTTCTCAGAATTTAAGCCGTTAACGTTAAATAGAGCTTTTCCTGAAGAAATAATCACTTGGTTATTCTCTATTAATTCTAAGGTTAAGGTGCTTTCTGGTAATTTTCTAACAATTTCATTGAAGAAACGGGCTTGTAAAACAATTGAGCCTGTACTTTCAATCACCATGTTCGCATTTTCATCTTCAACGCTTAAAAATGTTTCAATAGAAATGTCTGCGTTACTCCCTGTTAAAGCCAAACCTGATTCACTAAGGTCTACTTTTACTCCGGTTAGGATAGGAATGGTTGTTTTTCCTGAAATAGCTCTTTGAACAGTCGCTAATTCATCTAAAAAAGCATTTCGATTTAAAGTTACTTTCATTAGTTTCTCCTTTTAAATAATATAAATAAATATAGTAATAGTAGTAGGTCCTGTTAGTACTGTGGATAAGTTAAATAAGCTAATATTTTAAAAAGATTTATCCTTGTTAATAACATGTGGATAAGTCATAGGTTAAAATTTTAGTTTTCCACAACCTAAGAAATTAAAATATTCTTCAGTTCGCCGACTTCTTTTTGGATAATTGGATCAGTATCTAACAATTGTTGAATTTTTTCGTGGGCATGAATCACGGTTGTATGATCTTTACCACCAAACTCAGCACCAATTTTAGGTAATGAATTATCCGTTAATTCTCGAGATAAAAACATCGCAATCTGACGAGGGACTACGATTGACTTAACCCGTTTCTTGCCTTTTAAATCTTTTAACTGAAGATGATAGTATTTACAAACTTCTTCTTGAATCAAAAGAATAGACAATTCACTTTTTAATTTAGCTGGTTTCAAACTTTTTAGTGCATCAGCAGCTAAACTCGTTGAAATATCATTTCCGTTCATGGTAGCAAAGGCTTGAACACGCACTAAAGCCCCTTCTAACTCACGAATATTGGAATCAATTTGGCCAGCAATGTAAGAAAGTGTATCATCTGGTATTTCTAAACCTTCTGCATTTGCTCTTTTTCTTAAAATCGCAATTCTTGTTTCTAAATCTGGTGGCGTAATATCAACAGATAAGCCCCAAGCAAACCTTGAAACAAGTCGTTCTTGTAATTTTGGAATTTCATTTGGCAGACGATCACTTGTTAAGACAATTTGATGTCCTTCATTATATAGAGTATTAAATGTATGGAAAAATTCCTCTTGCGTTCCCTCTTTGTCTGCAAAAAATTGAATATCATCCACGAGTAACAAGTCTACATTTCGGTATTCCTGCCTAAAAGCTTCTGAGGTTCTATTTTGAATTGAATTAATATAATCATTGGCGAAAGTTTCGCTGGTGACATATTTTATTTTTGCATCGGGTTGATTTGTGAGCATTTGATGACCAATAGCGTGCATCAAATGGGTCTTACCAAGACCTACTCCCCCGTAAAAGAAGAGTGGATTGTAAGTAGCACCTGGATCTTCGGCCACAACAAGTGCTGCAGCATGGGCCATCTGATTTCCTTTACCAATAACGAACGTATCAAACGTATATTTTGAATTTAATAAGGCTTTTTTACTATTTCGTTTGACGATGTCAGGTAATTCAGTTTGAATAGGCGCGGACTTTTTCTCTGGCTCTTTTTTCTCATTTTCAATAATAAAAACAGGAGTCACTTCTTCTCCTGTTAATCTAAACCCAGTTTCAACGATTTTGGCTGCAAGATTCTTTTCCCAATACTCTCTATGTAAGTTGGAAGGTACTTCAATTGTTAATAAGTTATTGATTAAGCTAATTGGTTTAGCTTGTTCAATCCAAGCATTAAAACTTGGAGGTGTTAATATCTTTCGATAATCGTCTTCCAATTCTTTCCATATATAGTCAATATTGGGCATAACTATCCCCCTAAAAAATAGTTTCTCGTTTATTCTAGCATTTTTATAAAAAGTTTTCCACTGATTTTTAAGCATGTGGATAAGAAAATAACAAATGAGGATAAAAGTTTTCCACAAGCTTAAATTAAATGTGAATAACTAAAATGAAAAACGAGTTTATCACAAAGTTATCAACAGTTATAATCTTTGTTACAAAAACATTTGTAAAGGTTATCAACAAGAAAAATAAAAACTGTTAACAACTTTTAAACACGGTGTTTAACTGTTGATAACTCAAAAACAACTAAATCATAACTTTTTTTAAAAAAGAGAAGTTTAACAGGGCTGTGGATAGTTTTTTTAGAAGATGTGCGCAACTTTTTAAAAATTTCTTTAAAGGCGAGTTGACAAAACTATCATTTTCTTTGTATAATGTCATAGTCTGTCTAAGTGATTTAGAAAGCATATTTAGTTGTAGGAGGTGGATTCAATGAAAAGAACATATCAACCAAAAAAACGTAAGCGCCAAAAAGTGCATGGTTTCCGTAAACGTATGAGCACTAAGAACGGTCGTCGCGTCGTAGCAAGTAGACGTCGTAAAGGAAGAAAAGTATTAGCAGCATAAATCACTGAATCTTAGAGTCAGTGATTTTTTTTTATAAAAAAATGAAAAAAATAGACGCTTTATGCTATGATTATGGTGTTAATAGCGAAATATTATAGAAATTAAAGGGATGTCCAATGAAAAAATCCTACCGTATAAAAAAAGAAAAAGAATTTCAAAAAATTATTTATAAAAAAAATTCTTATGCCAATCGTAATTTTGTGGTGTATATATTTCCTGCAGAAGAAAATAGCCATTTTCGTGTGGGCTTTCTGTCGGTAAAAAGGTCGGTAATGCGGTGACTAGAAATAAAGTCAAGCGTTTAATGCGACATGCTTTATTCGAGTTGAAGGAAGAGATTAACCCTCATTACAATATTGTGTTGATTGCAAGACCTAAGATAGTAGATTTATCTTTTGTCGAAGTCAAAAATAATGTGGAACATGTGTTTAAATTAGCAAATATAATTGAATAAGAGAGGTCTAAACGAGTGAAGAAAAAGAAAAAATGGCTACTAGTCCTAAGTATGTTTGCCCTTGTTTTTGTTTTAACAGGCTGTGGTACAGGGACAGTTGATAGCTCAAGTACAGGACTTTGGGATCGTTACATCGTTTATTATTTTGGCGAGGCGATTAAAGCGTTATCTTTTGGTAATAAAGGTGTCGGTATTATTTTATTCACCATTATTATTCGTATCATTTTAATGCCTTTAATGCATTATCAAACAAAAAGTATGCGAAAAACCCAAGAACTTCAACCGAAAATGAAAGAATTACAGGCCAAATATTCTTCTAAAGATGCTGAAACTGCTCGTAAATTACAAGAAGAGCAACAACGTCTTTATAGTGAGTATGGTGTCAATCCTTTATCTGGTTGTTTACCATTACTTGTTCAAATGCCAATCATGATGGCATTATGGCAAGCAATTTCAAGAGTGCCAGAATTAACTCAAGGAACATTCCTTTGGTTAGAGCTTGGTAAAATTGATCCTTATTACATTTTACCTGTCTTAGCAGCTGTCTTTACATTTGCAAGTACTAAATTAACGTCAATGGGTCAACTTGAAGTTCAAGGTTCAATGAAAGTCATGAATTATATGATGCCTGCTATGATTTTATTCATGGGGATCAATTTAGCCAGTGGGTTGTCACTTTACTGGGTAGTCTCAAATGGGTTCCAAGTTATTCAAACCTTACTAATTAATAATCCATTTAAGATTAGAAGAGAACGTGAAGCGGTAGAACAAAAGAAACGTGATATCGAAAAAGCGTTGAGAAAAGCAAATCAGTCTAAGAAAAAGAAATAAAACTACTTAAATAGGGGGTTCTTATCATGCCAAAATTTACAGGAGAAACCGTAGATCAAGCCATTGAATTAGGATTATCAACACTTAAGCGTTCAAAAGGAGAAGTGGAGATTAAAATTCTTGATGAAGGTAAGAAAGGTTTTCTAGGTATTGGTAGAAAAGAAGCAGTTGTTGTTGTAGAAAGTCTTGAAGCTATCGTAAAAGTTGAAGAAGAAGTATCTGTTGAGGAGCCAGTGGTTGAACTTGAAGAAACAAAAGAAGAGTCAAGGACTGAGCAAAATCAAACAGAAGAGTTAGTTAATTTAAGTGATGATGAAGCTGTCACTGCCTTAGCTGTTTATTTAACTGATATCACAAGAGATTTAGGTGCACCAGCAATGGTTAAAGTATCTAGAACCAAAGAACGCATTATGTTCAGCTTAGAATCAGATAAAAAAGGTTTATTAATAGGCAAACACGGTAAATTACTTAATGCCATTCAATACTTAGCTCAAGTGTATATCCACCGAATTGCTAAAAATCGATTATCGATTGTTGTTAACGTTGGTGATTACCGTGAGCGTCGTGAGGCTATTATTAAACGTTTAGCTAAACAAACATTGAGAACGGTTAGAGAATCTGAACAACCCGTCTTTTTAGAACCAATGCCAGCCTTTGAGAGAAAGCAAGTTCATTCATTGTTAGCAGGTGAGTCAGATATTGCGACTCATTCTGAAGGAAATGAACCCCATCGCTATTTAGTAGTGGAACTTAAAAAATAGTAATAGAAGCTTGAAATTGACTTAATCGTCAGTTTCAAGCTTTTTTATTTTGTCATTAAAATCAAACAATTTTGATTTTGTTTCAAGGGTTTAGATTAAAAAATATTAATTTATCGGTATTATTTTGAATTTTAGTAGATTGTTACTCAAATTATTCATATACTTAAAATAACAATATTTGTAGGAGGAAGGATATGTATAAAAGTAGGAGACAAGCTATTATCAAAAGAATGATTAATGAGAACCACATCAATAATCAAACGGATTTAATCGATCGTTTGGCTAAAGAGAACATCAAAGTCACTCAGGCAACCATTTCACGTGATATTAGAGAGTTAAATATTGTTAAAAATCATGATAACAAAGGTAATTTTTATTATCAGATTATGAATGATTCAGCTCTAGGCATCAAAAAAAGAACGGATGAAGAGCGGTTGATTCATGCTTTAACTGATACCGGTGTTTCCTTAACCCAAGTCGAGTTTACAAATATATTAACGGTTTTACCAGGTAATGGCCAAGTGATTGGTGTGTTGCTGGATAGTGTACACATCTCTTATACAGACATAGTCGGCTGTATCGCAGGAGATGACACAATTTTGATTTTATCAAGAGATCAAGAATCAGCAGAAAAAGTGAATCACTTTTTAAAACAATATTTGTACCTCAATTAACAAAGAAAAAAATGTGATGAATATTTAAAGTTTTTTAAGGATATTTATAAGTGAAAATGTTATCAAACTATTGGAAGCGTTATCTCCAATAGTTTTTTTGTGCTTTTTTATTCGTAAAAAAGAATAATGTTGCATATTTGGTTTTTTAATTGTCGAATCGAGGACATTGTTATTTTTTATTTTTGTTAATCTTGGGGTGTAAATAAATTTAGGAGGTAATGATTTATGAGTCATCCAATTAATGTTTTTTCTGAAATTGGGAAATTAAAAACAGTACTATTGCACCGCCCTGGTAAAGAGTTAGAGAATTTAATGCCAGATTATTTAGAAAGATTGTTGTTCGATGATATTCCTTACTTAGAACAAGCGCAAAGAGAACATGATCAATTTGCAGAATTACTTGTTTCTAAAGGAGTAGAAGTTCTTTATTTAGAAGATTTAGCAGCAGAAGCGCTACTAAATGACGAAATTAAAGAAAAATTTGTGGATCAATATTTAAATGAAGCAAACATTAAGAGTAAAACGGCTAAACAAAAAGCCAAAGAATTATTGTTAGCTTTACCAACTAATAGAGAATTAATCGACAAATCAATGGCGGGTATGCAAAAAGTTGAATTACCTAAATTTGAATTAAGCAGTTTAACTGACATGGTGGAATCTGATTATCCATTCGTTATCGATCCAATGCCTAACCTATATTTCACACGTGATCCATTTGCAACAATTGGACATGGTGTTTCATTAAATCATATGTATGCAGAAACAAGAAACCGTGAAACAATTTACGGTCAATATATCTTTGATTTCCATCCACGTTTTGCAGGTAAAGACTTACCTCGCGTTTATGACCGTGACGATTCTACTCGTATCGAAGGTGGAGATGAGTTAGTTCTTTCTAAAGATGTATTAGCTATCGGTATTTCTCAACGTACAGATGCGGCATCTATTGAAAAAATGGCGAAAAGTATTTTTGCTGAAAACATGGGCTTCAAACATATCTTAGCATTCAACATTGGTGAATATCGCAAATTTATGCATTTAGATACAGTGTTCACGATGGTGGATTACGATAAATTCTCAATCCATCCAGAAATTGAAGGCGAATTAGTTGTTTATTCTATTTCAGAAGGAAAAGATGGCTTAGATATTATCCGTGAAGAAGATTCATTAGAAAACATTTTATGTAAATATTTAAACATTGATAAAGTTCACTTAATCCGTTGTGGTGGTGGTAACTTAACAGCTGCAGCTCGTGAACAATGGAATGATGGTTCTAATACTTTAACAATCGCTCCAGGTGAAGTAATTGTTTATGATCGTAACACAATCACTAACAAGTTGTTAGAAGAAGCAGGCGTTAAATTAAACTACTTACCAGGTAGTGAATTAGTTCGTGGCCGTGGTGGTCCAAGATGTATGAGTATGCCAATTATTAGAGAAGACATTTAATTATAAAAAAAATAAATCTAGGAGTGAAACAAACATGACATCAGTTTTTCAAGGACGTAGTTTATTAGCAGAAAAAGATTTTACAAAAGCAGAATTAGAATATTTAATCAACTTTGGTATTCACGTGAAAGATCTTAAAAAACGTGGCGTTCCTCACCGTTACTTAGAAGGAAAAAACATTGCTCTATTATTCGAAAAAAATTCAACTCGTACAAGAGCTGCATTTACAACAGCTTCAATCGACTTAGGTGCTCATCCTGAATTCTTAGGAAAAAATGATATTCAATTAGGTAAAAAAGAATCAGTTGAAGATACTGCTAAAGTTTTAGGTAGCATGTTTGATGGAATTGAATTCCGTGGATTTAGCCAAGAAGTAGTAGAAGGACTTGCTGAACATTCAGGCGTTCCTGTATGGAATGGTTTAACTGACGAATGGCACCCAACTCAAATGATCGCTGACTTCATGACTGTTAAAGAAAACTTTGGCAAACTTGAAGGCGTAACACTTGTATACGTTGGAGATGGCCGTAACAACATGGCAAACAGCTTACTTGTAACTGGAGCTATCTTAGGTGTTAACGTAAGAATTTGTGCACCAAAAGAATTATTCCCAACTGAAGAAGTGGTTAATTATGCAGAAGGATTCGCTAAAGAATCTGGCGCTGAATTAATGATTACTGATGACGTTGCTAAAGGTGTTAAAGGCGCTAACGTTCTTTACACTGACGTTTGGGTATCAATGGGTGAAGAAGATAAATTTGAAGAACGCGTGAATTTATTAAAACCATACCAAATCAATATGAGCATGCTTGAAAAAACTGAAAACATGGATGGCGATTTAATCGTACTTCACTGTTTACCAGCTTTCCACGATACAGAAACTGAATATGGAAAAATGGTTGAAGAAAAATTTGGTCTTTCTGAAATGGAAATTACTGATGAAGTCTTCAGAAGTAAATATGGTCGTCAATTTGAAGAAGCAGAAAACAGAATGCACTCAATTAAAGCAATCATGGCTGCAACTTTAGGCGATTTATTCATTCCTTACGTACAATAAGAATTAAGTTGAAAGCAGCATGTTTTTTAAATAATTCATGCTGCTTTTTTTGAAAATATTTTATAATGAAAAGAGGATTATTGATGGAAAAAAAAGTCGTAGTAGCCTTAGGTGGTAACGCCATTCTATCGAACGATGCCAGTGCACAAGCACAACAAGAAGCATTAATTCAAACATCAAAACATTTAGTAAACTTAGTCAAAGAAGACTATAAATTGATCATCTCTCACGGGAATGGCCCACAAGTTGGTAATTTATTATTACAACAACAAGCTGCTAATTCTGAGAAAAATCCAGCAATGCCATTAGATACATGTGTGGCAATGACACAAGGAAGTATTGGCTACTGGTTAGCAAATGCCATGACAAATGAATTAAAACAAGCTAATATTTCTAAAGAAGTGGCAACAGTATTAACACAAGTTGTGGTAGACGAAAACGACGAAGCTTTCAAAAACCCAACAAAACCAATCGGACCATTCTTAACAGAAGAAGCTGCGAAAGAAGAAGCTGAAAAAACGGGAGCTACGTTTAAAGAAGATGCTGGCCGTGGTTACCGCAAAGTTGTCGCAAGTCCAAAACCAATCGGTATTCATGAAGCAAAAACAATTAATACATTAGTTAATAATGATATCATTACTATTTCATGCGGTGGGGGCGGGGTTCCTGTTGTTGGTGCTGAACTTAAAGGTGTTGAAGCGGTTATTGATAAAGATTTCGCTTCAGAAAAATTAGCGCATTTAGTAAGTGCTGATATGTTTATCGTTTTAACAGGCGTTGATAACGTGTATATTAATTACGGTAAAGAAAACGAGCAAAAATTAACAAACGTAACTGTTGCAGAATTAGAGCAATATAAAGCAGAAGGTCACTTTGCACCAGGTAGCATGTTACCAAAAATTGAAGCAGCCATTCAGTTTGCTAAAAATAATCCAGGTAAAAAAGCAGTGATTACATCCTTAGAATGTCTAGGAGATTTAACGAAAAATCCAGAGATTGGCACAACGATTGTACTGTAAATAGATGAGATAAGGGCAGGTAGGGGAACCATGAATATAAAACAAGAATTAGGAAAACATCATAAAGACTTTCAATATCTGACAGATCAAGATATTCAAAAACTTCAAGAAGTGAGTGTGGCTCGTTCTTATAAAAAAGGACAAGTACTATTTAATTTTGGAGATGAGAGATCCCATGTTTTTTTTCTAGTATCAGGTGTGATTAAACTTGAGAAAGTGGATGACACAGATACATTTACTTATTTACATTTTAAAAAAGCGAAAGGCTTGTTTCCTCACCTAGATCTCTTCTCAGATAACAAATACTACATTTCTGCGGTTGCACACACAGATATTGAAATTATTTCAATGCCAGTGAAAGTGTTTGAAGAAATTGTTAGTAACAACAATCAACAACTGATTGTTAATTTACAAGAGCAATCACGAATATTACAGACTCAAATTTTAAAGATCCAAAAAGGAACAATGAATAATGCTAATTATCGTGTCATGACCACATTAGCAATTATGTATAGCGAATTAGGAGAAAAGCAGTACCCACAAGGCACAGTTATTGTTCCTTGTCCTATGACGATTAACGACATTGCTAAATCCAGTGGAACGACAAGAGAGACAACCAGTACGGTCATTAAAAAATTAGTGACTGCTAAAAAAATAATGTATAGCCGGAAGCATTTAACCTTTTTGGATGCAAAATTTTTCAATGATACCTTGAAAAATTAATTTGTAAACCATAGAAAGAAAGGAGTTGTGTCACATAGTAGAGGTGACACATACTGCAAAATGGCAAAAGAAAAGAAAAAAAGAAAAGAGCTGACCTCCTTTAGTATTCTCTTTATTATTATTATTGTGTTAGGTCTTATTACGAAGTTATTAAATGGTCAGGCGTTTGCGCCACAAGAATTAAAAGATGGAACGATGGTTGATCATGTGATTGGTGCGAATATTTCAGATATTTTCATGTCACCTTTTAATGGATTTAAAGAAGCCATTGAAATCTGCGTCTTTATTTTAGTATTAGGTGGTTTCTTAAATATTGTAACGAAAACAGGTGCTCTTGAATCTGGTATTCAAAATGTGGTGAAGAAACTTAAAGGAAATGAAATTATTATTATTGTTATCTTAATGATTTTATTCTCAATCGGTGGGTCAACTTACGGTATGGCAGAAGAAACCATTCCATTTTACGCTCTTTTAGGAGCAACGATGGTAGCTTCCGGATTTGACTCCATTGTGACGGTAGCCACGATTCTTCTTGGTTCGGGTTCTGGGGTAATTGGTTCGACGGTGAATCCTTTTGCAACTGGGACAGCAATGGACGCTTTAAAAGGTGTTGGCATTGAGCCACAGGTTGGAACGATTATGATTGTTGGTTTACTCCTTTGGGCAAGCTCAACAACTTTCTCTATTTTTGTCGTAACACGTTACGCGAAAAAAGTTAAAGCTGACAAAGGGTCAACAATCCTATCTCTTCAAGAACAAGAAGACATGGAAGAACATTTTGGCAAACAATCTGCTGAGGATTTAGAATTTACGAAAAAACATAAACGTATTCTAGCTATTTTTGGTATTACGTTCCTAGTAATGATTGTTTCATTGATTCCTTGGGGCGAGTTTGGCGTTAAGATATTTGAAGGTTGGACTTCCTTCTTAACAGGCAATAACTTTGGCGAGTGGTACTTTGGAGACTTGGCAATGTGGTTCTTCATCATGGGTGTTATTATTGCTTTAATCAATAAAGTACCTGAAAAAGAAATTGTGAATCAATTTGTTGCAGGGTGTGCCGACATGTTATCAGTTGTTTTAATTATTGTTGTAGCGCGCGGGGCGTCAGTTTTAATGCAAACAACACATTTAGATTTATTTATTTTAGACCGTGCAGCGGATGTTCTTAAAGGCTTATCACCAGTGTTATTTGTTATTGGTGCCTTTGTCCTTTACTTATTCCTAACGTTCTTAATTCCGTCAACATCAGGTTTGGCTTATGTGTCAATTCCGATCATGGGAGCTTTAGCAAAAGAAGTTGGTTTAAGTCCAGATGTGATGGTCATGATTTTTGTATCAGGTTGTGGTTTAATCAATTTAATTACCCCAACATCAGGTGTTGTGATGGGTGGTTTAGAAATTTCCAAAGTAAATTATTCTACATGGATTAAATTTATTATGAAACCTTTAATTATTCTAGGTGTGATTAATTTAGTTATTCTAGTTATTTCAATGTTAGTGTTTAGCTAGATATTTATAAAATAGTTTGCTATAATACGAGAAAATAGACTAAGTACTTATAAGAGAGACATTGAGTTAGCGATTTTGGAACAGTGAAAGCCAAGACAATGCTTGTAAGGAAGCGCATCTGTGTAACTGATAAAATTAAATAGACTTAAAGTGGTTGGTTTTCCAACAACAAGAGTGGTACCGCGGATGTTCAAGTTCGTCTCTTATGACTAGTTTTTAGTGATAAGAGGCGGACTTTTTAGTTTATCTAGGACTATTTTAAAGAACGAGAGGAGAAAGAAATTTGATGGATTATAAAAAATTAATTGTTGAAGATTTACAAAAAGTAATAGGTGAGGAATTAAGTGCAGAAGTACTTTATAACTCTTTAGAAGTACCAAAAATGAGTACCCACGGGGATTATGCTTTTCCAACATTCTCACTAGCAAAAGTTTACCGTAAAGCGCCTAACATGATTGCTGAGGATTTAATTGAAAAATTAGACAAAGCACATTATGAAAATATCGTGGCTGTAGGAGGCTATATTAACTTCTTCTTAAACAAAGGTGAAGTGAGCCAAACAGTTTTAACGACTATTTTAAATGAAAAAGAACATTACGGAGATGCTAATATTGGACAAGGTCGTAATATACCAGTGGATATGTCTTCTCCTAATATTGCAAAACCAATGTCAATGGGACATTTAAGATCAACTGTTATCGGAAATTCATTAGCTGAATTATCTGGAAAAATTGGCTACCAACCAGTTAAAATCAATCACTTAGGTGACTGGGGAACTCAATTTGGTAAATTAATCGTTGCCTTTAAAAAATGGGGTAGTGAAGAAGCTGTTAGAGAAGAGCCAATTGCTGAATTACTAAAATTATATGTTCAATTCCATGATGAGGCAGAAGAACATCCTGAACTTGAAGAAGAAGGTCGTGCATGGTTCAAAAAATTAGAAGACAATGATCCTGAGGCTGTTCGTTTATGGGAATGGTTCCGTGAAGAGTCATTAAAAGAATTCCAAGCTGTTTACGATATGCTTGATATTACGTTTGATTCATACGCAGGGGAAGCTTTCTACAATGATAAAATGGACCCAATCATTAAAGATTTAGAAGATAAAAACTTACTTGTTTCTGACCAAGGTGCAGATATTGTTGATTTAGAAAAATATGACTTAAACCCTGCTTTAATCAGAAAATCAGATGGGGCAACACTATACATTACTCGTGACTTAGCAGCTGCTAATTACCGTATTGAAAATTATGATTTTGTTGAAGCTTTATATGTGGTTGGTAACGAGCAATCAGGTCACTTTAAACAATTAAAAGCTGTTTTAAAAGAGATGGGACACGACTGGTCTGATAATATCAAACACATTCCATTTGGTTTAATCACATCAGGTGGTAAAAAGCTTTCAACCAGAAAAGGAAATGTTATCCTTTTAGAAGAAGTATTAAACGAAGCAATCAAAACAACTAAAGCCGGAATCGAAGAAAAAAATCCTGGGTTAGAAAACAAAGATGAAGTGGCTCATCAAGTAGGGGTTGGAGCTGTTGTGTTCCACGACCTTAAAAATGACCGTATGAACACCTTTGATTTTAACTTAGATGATATTATCCAATTTGAGGGTGAAACAGGCCCATACGTGCAATATACACGTTCTCGTTGTGAAAGTATCTTAGCAAAAGCAGAATGGACACCAGGTAACGCTGACGCTGCTTTAAGCTTAAATGACGAAGATTCATGGGAAGTTATTAAATGTTTAGACAATTTCCCTAAAAAAATTCAAGAAGCGTATCAAAAATATGAACCATCAGTGATGGCGAAATTCTTGATCGACTTAGCTCAAAAATTCAATAAATACTATTCAAAACATAAAATCTTAGAAAACGACGAACAAAAAGAAGCAAGATTAAGCCTTGTGTATTCAGTGTCTGTTGTTATTAAAGAAGGTTTACGTCTGTTAGGAATTAAATCACCAGATAAGATGTAAGACTGATTTTGATCAGGGGAGTGCGACAAAAGTAAGTCACACTCTCTTTTTAATAAGCTAAACGGTGTCACAGAAGTAGCTTCTGCGGAAATAAGCTGAACACTTCTGTTACAACCTCTTTTTTAGAAAGGTGGAATAAACATGGAAGTCACTGTCAAAACGTTAAATGAATTAACAACAAAAGAATTACTTGAAGTATTGCAAGAGCGGGTAAAGGTTTTTATCGTTGAGCAGAATTGCCCCTATCAAGAAGTGGATGAAGATGACGAAATTGCTCATCACGTCATGTTAAAAGATGAGGGTAAGCTAGTAGCATATACTCGGATTATGGACCGTGGAGAGTTAGTTACTTTTGGACGTGTCTTAGTGGTAAAAGAACACCGTGCTAAAAAATTAGGTAAAAAAATTGTTGAAGAAACATTAACTGAAATTAAACGCCTATACCCAAATAAAGCCATCAAGATATCAGCCCAAAATTACTTGGTTGATTTTTACGCAACCTTTGGCTTTGAAGTGGTCTCAGAGATGTATTTAGAAGATGATATCCCACACATTGATATGTTGCTGAAATAGGGTGGATTAAAAATCGTTTTGCTCCGAGTAACTGGAGTTAAAATCAAACAATCCGCTTTTTGGATTGATTGATTTTAGCGAAGTTACCGAAGGAGCAGATTTTAAATTCCTGACTAAATAGGATGATGAAAAAGGCGTTTAGCTCCAAGCAACTGGAGGAACTACTAAACAATCCACGTATTTCGGATTGATTCGTAGTTGTGAAGTTGCCGCAGGAGCTGCTTTTTGAATCTCGACTAAAAAGAATGGGAGTGTGACAAAAGTAAGTCACCCCCATTCTTTTTTATAGTTGAGTAATTTTGCCATTAATTTTATATTTATAAGCTCCATTAGGCGTTTTATCAATATAATAAATTTCTGCCTCTTGTAATTTTTCAATAGGGTAAAAACCATTTTTGTCTTTATCTGGAATAACTTTGATTGTAACAAACCCGCCTGTTGTTTCAAAAGGAGTAAGTTGGATTTTAGTATTATTTTGTTCAAAAATAGCTTTATTTTCAACTGGATCAATCCACCATCCCGTACCACCACTTAAAACAACCATACTTTCCATAATATTAACATCTTGTGATGGTTGCTCAGAATCATTTTTAACATCAAAGTAAACGGTATAAGCAATGACGTCCTGTTTGTAAAAGTCATCAAAGACTTGTTTCCGTTCAATTTCCTTAAATGTATAGGTCAAACCGTGAATATCACAGGGTTTACCAATCTGAACATCAATTGTTTCAATATCATACCGTTGTAATAAGTAACGATGACTTTTTTGAACGTAGGAGTACCTAAACCCACTTAAGATAATAAAAGCAACGAGTATGCCATTCATCATGTATTTTTTTACCATAAGCTAGCCTCATTAAGTTTGCCATGAGCCATTTTAAAGTGTGTTTGTGTCACATGTTTTAAAAATTCTTTGTCGTGACTAGCGATGATAAAGGTACTCTCTTCCATGGAATGAATTATTTTTATTAATAAGCTGATACCATCTTCATCTAGACCATTTGTAGGTTCATCTAACACAATTAAATCAGGACTCCCAATGATTGCTTGTGCAATACCTAAACGTTGCTTCATCCCTAAGGAGTATTTTTTGTATTTGCGTTTATCTTTAGGGTTCAAACCAACAGTCGTAATAACTTGATTAATCGTATCGTCTCCAATCGATTTAGAAATAAAAGAAAGCAATTTTAAATTTTCAAAGCCAGTAAATTCATTAATAAAACTAGGGTTTTCAATTAATAAACCTAATGAATTTGGAAAGTTTTTGTTACCAATATCTTTAACAGTATCAATTTGAATATTTCCCTTAACAGTCATCAAGCCACAAATAGATCTTAGAAACATGGTTTTACCAGAGCCGTTTGTACCATAAATACCATAATTTCTCCCCATGTCTAAAGAAAGAGAAATATTATCGAGAACCATATCTTTTTTTATTTTTTTTGAAACATTTGTATAGATAATTTTTTTTTCCAAAGTCGTCACCTCTTAATATATTTCTTTTTTTTGTAATATGTAAACACTTAAAATACTTGATATAAAAAAGAACATAAAATTGTATGAAAGAATAATGCTAGTAGCTAATTGATTGGATAGATGTTGAGCCGGCATGTTAATGTTAGCTGGAAAAAAATGATGTGAATTTTTCCAACCTAGAGAATAGATGGTGATGATAACAATAAAAGCTAAAATTTCTTCCAATAATAGGTTAAATAAAATAAAAAATGAAACACTCATTAATTGCCCCAATAACATAAGTAGGTAAAAAAATGAATTAAAGGGAATAGTAAGTAAGTACAAGATTAAAAGATAGAGGATATTAAGAACCAATGTTGCTAAGAGGCTAGATATAATTTTACTTAATAAATACCATTTTTTTTGAGCCAAAATAAAAACAGGAATGCCTTGTGTGGTCAAATCTTGACGAATAAAATCATGGATGAGAATAATTGGTGCTAAAATAATAAAAAACCAAAAGTAAGGAAAAGAAATGAAAAGGGACTCTCGAGCACTCATCTCGGTAATACCACCTGTAAAAAAAGCTAAGTCTGTTAGATTTTTTTTTAAGTGAATGAAAAGTAGTGTAAAAAAGCTAAGTAAAAAAAAGAAATTTCTCTTTTTACTTTTTAAAAAATAGAGATCTCTTTTTAATAGTTGTATAAAATTCATGATTTCCTCCTTAATCTGAAGAATTTAAAAAATCTTTTTTACTAATCTTATAAAAACTAAACCAAAGTAGCGCTTGAGAGATAAAAAGTAAACAAGAACCCGAAGGAATAATATCCCAAAACGTGAGGTTATTTTCTATGTTTGATAATTCTTGTACAATCATGATGTATGAGGGAACACCTAAATAAAAATTTAAAATAATCATGATGAATGGTGTAGAAACACTGACAATAAAAGCAATAATTAAAGAGTTAGTTTGAAAAAAAATCACCAAATATAAGGATGTAACAAATAGAAATAACACCCATGAGCCAATAAATAATTTTAATTCGAATAGAAAGTACAGTGGAGAAACAGAATCAATCAACATACTTAAAAATAATGTGGATATATTATACGAAAGAATGAATAAAGTTGACGTTAAAATGAGTTTAAAAAGTATAAATTTAGCATAATTATCTCGAGAGCCTGATGTGATTAAAATATCTTGCCGAGTATATAAACTAAGTTGCCCAGTAATGACTAAAGATAATATAGGTAACAATAAAAAGATAAAAACATATTTTGAATAATATCGATATTGTAAATTTTTAACTTTAATATCACCATACATAACATGATCAATAATTAAAGGACCTACCACTAGTACAAGTAAAATCATAAATAAAAAACAGAGAATTGTTTTATTAGACCATAAATAATTAAATTTTTTCATTTTTTTTAATTCCTATCAGGTATAAAAAAAATGTCAGAAAAAGAACCGTAAAAATGCTGGTAAAGACATATATTGGGGCAATGATTTGATTTGATACTTGTTTTGAAAATGTGGTGAAAATAAAAGAACTTTGGTATTTAGAATTAGGAACGAAAAGAATCCATACATAATTCAAAACAAAAGGACTTAGAAAAATAAGAAAATCTTTTTTAGGTAAATAAAGACTGCTTGTTAAAGCGATAGAAGAAAAAATACCAGCAACTACAAAAGCAAGTAAGACATAAAACATCATGTGAATAAAAGGATGACTGTAGTATAAACTTGGAAACAAGGTATTGGAATAAAGTAGTGGAACATTCATGTTACCATTAACAAGCATATCTACGGGCTGATTAGGCAGAAACATGAAACAGCCATAAATATTAACTATTAGAGCAGAGGCAACGATAAAACCACCTGCAATAAAATTAAAAATAAATAAAGTAATAAAATAATCTTTTTTAAGTCCCTTACTAAAGAAGTAAGATATTAAACCAGTCTTTTTGTCCTTACTATAAATGTTAGAAAAGGCTAAACTAGAAACAAGGGGCATAAGAAAGAAAAAAATTGTTGGTAGTTCAGATGCTGTGTAAGAACCAAGCCATCTTGTGTATGGATTTCCGTTATAATTAGCATTAGGTATAATGTCTAAGATGACATAAAGTATGGATATTAAGTTAACAATTAATAAAGCGACATAAAAATAATAGTTTCGTAATAATCTTTTAAAAAAAAAGTTGAACACTTCATCATCTCCTAGCATAACCTTTAGATAAGAATTTTAGAGTACTCTTATCTAAAGGTTATTTTTTATAAAACAATTTGATTAAACGTAATCAGGGCTCCATACACCTTGGATGTAGTTATTCATCCTAGGATCAGCACCGGCTTTAATACCAGCTTCATTTCTTTTACTTTCATAAACATAGTTATTCATTAAGTGGATACCTTTATTGTTAAATCGATAATAACTACCGCCCGAATCGTTAGAAGCGTTACCACCATCTTTACGACCCTGTACCCATCCAGAGGCTTTATTTCCAGGATTAGATACTTTATTAATCTTTGCATAAACATAAGATGGTGTGTTCTTTTTTCTGAATCCTGTATGAGCGTAACCGTTAGATGTTGACGTAGGTTTTAAATCTAATGTGAAGGGAGTGTCACCGTGATTAGGCGCAGCGAAAACAGTTGCACCAAATAGTATGCCACTTAAAATAGTCGAAACAAATAAAGTTTTTTTCATGATAATTTCTCCTTTGTAATTGTTTTAAACGATCGTTTTTTGACTAGTCACTTAAGACTATAAATAACAACAAGTGTTATGTATTTTATTTTTAGCAATACTAAGAAATAAGTCAAAAAAAAATAAGAAAAAAATAAGAATAGTTTTTATTAGATAGAAATAAAAGACAATATACCGAAAAAAGTACCTATTTACACTATGAATGAAGCGTAAATAAGGTACTTTTTTATTAAATTAAAATAAATAATGGCTCATATCCCAAATGCTCCAGTATCTTTTCAAAATCATGAAATTGAATCATTAAAGTAGTGGTATTAATATTAGGATGAACGCCAATGGTATCTTCTTTATCAATAGTTTGATCCAAGACAACAGTGATTTGCTTATCTGTGTCATTCGGTAAAGCAAGAGGAGTCACAACCCCACCGTGAACCCCAAGTAACTCAAATAGAGTTTCTTCCGATAGAAAAGAAAGTCGTTTTTCATCCAAAACTTCTGCTAATTTTTTTAAATCTGCTTGTTTCTCATCAGGAAGAATCACCAAATAAATTCGTTTGCCTTTTTTAGCTTTTAAGACTAAATTTTTTACTTGTGGTCCAGGTAAATCAAAAGGTACGTTCTTAACAGAAGTAATCGCCGGATGATCCACACGATGGTAACTAATATCCAACTCATCAAGTAATTGATAGGCTTGTTTTTCAATATCTAACATCTAAAAACTCCTTTCAAAGTGCTAACTATCTAAGATAATCATAACGTAAATGAGCAACAGATTCTGTCTACTACTCGACATTTTCTAGTAAGAATCACTTTTGATAACAAAAAATAAAATTTAGTTCTTTATTAATCTTTTTAAAGTTAAATGATATACTTATTGAATTATAAAGTTTTTTAAGGAGTGTTTTTATTGGAAAAGAAAAAACAAGTAGTAGGAACCATTATTTTATTTTTCTCATTATTTTTAGTCACAGCTTGTAAAGGGTCTGCAGACATTCAAAGTAACTGGTATGCTGTGAATAAGGAGAATCAAAAAGCGCGAATCGAAATCACTGAAAATGAAATTAAAATCAAGCCAGATGGAGCAAAGGAAGAAGTTTACTCTTACAAGCAAGTAGGTACAGGGATTGAAAATAATCGAAGTTATAAAACCTTAGAGGTGGTAAATCAAGGGTCATTATCTGTCGTTTTTCCGAATAGAAAGGACAAAGACAAGGCTGTCTTATTAGTGCCTAATAACTCAGATAGCCCAATGGAAGGAAAAATTAGCTGGTCGCTAGGGAAAGAGGATTATCCAGATTCAGAGATGTTTAATAGTTCGTTGAAAAATTAATTAAAAAAAGTTTAGGTAGATCAAAAGTCATTTAAGGCAAAACGGTTTTTGATCTATTTTTTATTTATTGTTTATAAAAATGCGTAAGTGGTTTGTTTATATACGTAAGTTTGGATAAAAAGAGTTGATAATTGGTATAGGTTGAATGGTATATCTCAGCTGCTTATTAGATTATACATAGAAAAATACCAAAAATGACACACGTTTAAAATTGTCAAAACTACCTAATTATGCTATCATTCTAATGAAATCTAAATACAAGAGAGCAGTCAAAGTGCGTCTCTACTTTTTTTTGTACGGTCAAAAAAGGGTGGAGTAGGCGCTTTTTTATATGCATTTTTTTAAGAAAGGACGCATTTTACATGAATATAACCAAAGAATTTGATACGATTGCTGCTATTTCTACGCCGCCTGGTGAAGGAGCGATTAGCATTGTCCGCATGAGTGGGGATATGGCAGTAACGATTGCAGATAAGATTAGTGCTTATAAACATAAAAAATTAACCGAAGTTCCAACTCATACGATTCATTATGGTCACATTATGGATCCCGATACAGAACAGATTTTAGATGAAGTCATGTTTTCTATCATGTTAGAACCAAAAACTTTCACAAGAGAAAACATTGTAGAAATCAACTGTCATGGTGGAATGGTCGTTGCCAATCAAGTCTTACAATTGCTATTAAGACAAGGAGCTCGATTAGCTGAACCGGGAGAATTTACAAAACGTGCTTTCTTAAATGGTCGGATGGATTTATCTCAAGCTGAAGCTGTGATGGATTTAATTCAAGCTAAAACAGATGAATCAATGAAGCTTGCTTTGAACCAGTTAGATGGAAAATTATCAGGTTTGATTAAAGACTTACGTCAGCATATTTTACAAGCTTTAGCTCAAGTTGAAGTGAACATTGATTACCCAGAGTACGATGATGTAGAAGAGATGACCGCTAACTTGATGAAAGAAAAAGCAGAACAAGTTAAAGGGTCAATCGATCACTTATTAATGACGGCTAAACAAGGAAAAATCCTACGTGAAGGGTTATCTACAGCGATTATCGGACGTCCTAATGTGGGGAAATCAAGTCTATTAAACTACTTGCTCCAAGAAGACAAAGCAATTGTGACTGAAATTGCTGGAACGACTCGTGACGTCATCGAAGAATACGTGAATGTTCGAGGGGTACCGCTTAAATTAATCGATACAGCTGGTATTCGTGAGACAGAAGATATTGTGGAAAAAATCGGGGTGGAGAGAAGTCGTAAAGCGTTAAATGAAGCGGACTTAATCTTACTTGTGTTAAATCAAAGTGAATCCTTAACACCGATGGATATTGAGTTATTGTCTTTAACAAAAGGTATGAACCGCATGATTCTTTTAAATAAAATGGACTTAGAAACGAAGCTAGATCGTCAAGCTTTAGATGAGTTACTGGATAACGAGACAGTACTGAGTATTTCGGTTGCTTCTAGTGAAGGGATTGAAATCTTAGAACAAGCTATTAAAGATCGGTTCTTTTCAAATTCAGGGAAAGAGAAGGATGCCACTTATATTTCTAACTCACGCCACATTGCTTTGTTAGAACAAGCAAACATGGCGCTAGACGAAGTATTAAATGGAATAGAAGCAGGTATGCCTGTTGATTTATTACAAATTGATATGACACGTAGTTGGGATTTACTAGGTGAGATTATTGGAGATAGCGTTCAAGATGAATTAATTACACAATTATTTAGCCAATTTTGTTTAGGTAAATAGTAAGGGAGATAAAAGAATGGAAAACAAAACACAATATGATGTAATCGTTGTTGGCGGGGGACATGCCGGTTCAGAAGCCTCACTAGCAGCTGCAAGAATGGGAATGAAAACTCTTCTTGTGACACTTAATTTAGATATTATTGGCTTCATGCCATGTAACCCATCTATTGGAGGACCAGCAAAAGGCGTGGTCGTTCGTGAGATTGATGCGTTAGGTGGGGAAATGGGGCGTAACATTGATAAAACCTATATCCAAATGCGCATGCTAAATACAGGTAAAGGTCCAGCCGTTAGAGCGTTACGTGCTCAAGCTGATAAATTTGCTTATCAAACAGAACTAAAACATACTCTTGAAAAACAAGAAAACTTAGATTTACGCCAAGGAATCGTGGATAAATTAATCGTTGAAGACGATGTGGTTAAAGGGGTAGAAATTAGTACAGGAACAAAATTCTACAGTAAGGCTGTCATTATTACAGCTGGTACAGCGCTTCGTGGTGAGATTATCATTGGGGAATTAAAATATTCTTCAGGACCAAACAATTCATTACCAGCCATTGGTTTAGCGAATCACTTAAAAGAGTTAGGTTTAGAAATTGAACGATTTAAAACAGGAACACCACCTCGTGTGAAATCTAGTTCAATTAATTATGATGTGACTGAAATTCAACCAGGAGATACAATGCCGAATCATTTCAGTTTTGAAACGGCAGATGATAAATATAAACAAGATCAATTACCATGTTGGTTAACCTATACCAATTTAGATACTCATGAAGTGATTAGAGAAAATCTTCACCGTGCCCCAATGTTCACAGGAATCGTTGAAGGAGTTGGTGCGCGTTATTGTCCATCAATTGAAGACAAGGTGGTTCGTTTTAGCGACAAGCCAAGACATCAAATTTTCTTAGAACCAGAAGGCGCTGAAACGGAAGAAGTTTATGTCCAAGGGTTATCAACGTCACTACCAGAAGATGTGCAACATGATATCGTTCGTAGTGTGGCAGGTCTTGAAAATGCCGAAATCATGCGGAGTGGTTACGCCATTGAGTATGATGTGGTTGTTCCTCACCAATTAAGACCAACCCTAGAAACTATGAAAATCGAAGGGCTATATACAGCTGGTCAAACTAATGGAACCTCAGGCTATGAAGAAGCTGCTTGCCAAGGGTTAATGGCTGGAATCAATGCTGCTTTAAAAATTCAAGGAAAAGAGCCATTAGTATTAAAAAGAAGTGATGCGTATATTGGTGTGTTAATTGATGATTTAGTGACGAAAGGAACGAATGAACCGTACCGCTTACTAACGTCTCGTGCGGAATATCGTTTGTTATTACGTCATGACAATGCAGATTTACGTTTAACAGAGATGGGACACGAGATTGGTTTA
This sequence comes from Vagococcus hydrophili, assembly GCF_011304195.1. Taxonomy (NCBI): domain Bacteria; kingdom Bacillati; phylum Bacillota; class Bacilli; order Lactobacillales; family Enterococcaceae; genus Vagococcus; species Vagococcus hydrophili. Next base: position 1,098,524 of record NZ_CP049887.1, read on the forward strand.
GCAGACGAAGAACGTTATACTGATTATGTAGCGAAAAAAGCGATGGTAGAAGCAGAGATGGCTCGTTTAGAAAAAGTTCGCTTGAAACCAACCGAAGAATTACAAACTTATTTAGCAGAAAAAAATAGTGCTGAATTAAAAGATGGTATTTTAGCAGCAGATCTATTAAAACGTCCAGAACTTTCTTACCAAGATATCGCTAAATTTGCAGGAGAAGAAAGCTTAAGCGTCCCACGTTATGTGTACGAACAAGTGGAAATTCAAGTGAAGTATGCCGGCTATATTAAGAAAGCAAACGATAAAGTAGAGAAATTAAAACGTATGGAAGCCAAACGTATTCCAGATAATATCGACTATACCAAAGTCAATAGTTTGGCTACAGAAGCAGTGCAAAAATTAGAGAAAATCCGCCCAGAAACGATTGCACAAGCCAGTCGAATCAGTGGTGTGAACCCAGCAGATATTAGTATTTTGATGGTTTATATCGAACGAGGTAAAATAGCGAAAAGAGATGAAAAAAAGGCTTAGTGATAAGCCTTTTTTTATGCTCAAAATCAATGAATGATAAAATTTTTAGAATTAGAAATAGGATAGAACTTTGAAAGTCTTAACAATACATAATTAATTGTGTATACTTATTTTTAATATGAGACACTAAGGGAAGGGACTTGTTTAAGTGGAAAATTCAAATATTAAAGAATTTATTTCAGGTAAAGAAGGACGTTTTTTTGATAGAAAGAGCGCAAAGATAGCACCTAAAGATATTATTAGACATATTATTGGTTTTGCTAACGCTTCTGGTGGGAAATTGGTTATCGGAATTGAGGATAATGGAGAAGTTACAGGATTTAATTATCAACAAGCTAACTCAGTAGAAGCGTTTAGAGAGTCTATATATGCCAATGTAAGACCAACTCCTATTTTTGAATTTTTTGAGATTCCAGTTGTTAATGGAAATGAAAAAAATGATATAGTTCTTGTGATAGATATTGAAGTAAGTGTGGATAAAGTGATTTTTAATAGTAGAGAAGAATGCTATTTGAGGATGGGGGATAATACAAAAAAACTAACTCATCAGCAAATTACGCAGTTGGAGTACGATAGAGGTCAAAGAAGTTTTGAAGATGAAGTTATTAAAGGGAGTAGTTTAAAGGATATAAATAAAGAATTGCTAACTAGTTATAAAATTCATAGAAATTGTCTAGAATTAAGTGATAGTCAAGTGTTGGAAGCTCGAGGGTTTATGAAAGATGATGAGCTTACTAATGCTGGCATTTTGTTATTTGGAGAAAATCCATTTAAATATTTGCCTAATTGTAGGTTAAGATTTATAAGGTATGATGGAGTGAAAAGTGAAACAGGACAAAGAATGAATATAATAAAAGAATTTAATTATGAAGAACCAATACCTCTATTAATAGAAAGAGCAACTAAAGATATAAAGGGACAATTGAGAGATTTTCAATATCTAGGAGAAGAGGGTTTTTTCAAACAAATATCAGAATATCCTGAATTTGCTTGGTTTGAAGGTATTGTCAATGCGGTAGTCCATCGAAATTATTCATTCACGGGTGACCATGTTCGTGTAGAGATGTATGATGATAGGTTAGAGATACGCAGTCCAGGAAGTTTACCTAATATAGTGACTATTGAAAATATGCGTAAAACAAGGTATTCTCGAAACCCTAGAATTGCTAGAATACTAACAGAATTTGGGTGGGTTAGAGAAATGAATGAAGGTGTTAATCGAATCTATGACGAGATGGAAGCATTCTTTCTGAACAACCCAGTATATAGCGAACCAGCAAGTAATTCAGTATTACTTGTGCTAGAGAATAATATTTTGTCTAGAACTTTAAGAACTACTGATCGAATTGATGATTACATAAAGGAAAACTACGCGGGAAATCTTAATGAGTCAGAATTAGCAGTAATCATTTATTTATATAATAATAAAAAAATTAATAGTACACAAGTAGCTGAAACATTATCTAAAGGCAAAACATATTCTAGAAAAGTTTTGAAAGAGATGTTAGAAAAAAACTTAATAGAGTGGCATGGATCTAGTTCAAGTGATCCTACTCAATATTATAGTTTAGTGAATAAGAGCTAGGTAGAGTTGAGTAAAGTTAGGTAGAGTTGAGTAAAGTTAGGTAGAGTTGAGTAAAGTTATAATATCATCATAATAAAAAAGCCTGACTACTTTTATCAAAAAAGTAGTCAGGCTCTTATAGTTAATTTGATTCAACAACGGCTTCTGGATTTTTCAGAATACTATCATCTAAATTCTTCATCTTGCGACTCGTAATAACACCGGCTAACATACTATCACTCACATTGAGTGCGGTTCTTCCCATATCAATCAAAGGTTCTACAGAAATAACTAAACCAACGATTTCAACTGGTAAATTAAGCGAACCAAGTACAATGAGAGAAGCAAATGTAGCACCGCCACCAACACCGGCAACACCGAATGAACTGATACTAACAACAGCCACAATCATTAAAATATAGCTGATACTATGAACATCTACGCCGACAGTTGGAGCAACAATTGCAGCGAGCATTGCTGGATAAATACCGGCACAGCCGTTTTGACCAATTGATAAGCCAAAACTTGCGGAGAAGTTGGCAATGGCATCATCAACGCCTAATGTTTTTCGTTGTGTTTCAATGTTTAAAGGTAGAGCACCTGCGCTTGAACGAGAGGTAAAAGCGAAACTTAACACTGGAAAAGCTTTTTGAAGATAGGTTTTAGGGTTAACTTGATGAAGAATTAATAAAATTAAATGGATGATAAACATCGTTATTAAAGCCACATAGGAAGCTAAAACGAATTTTCCTAGGTTAACAATCGAGTTTAAATCACTCGTTGCAGTTACTTTTAAGATTAAAGCTAGGATACCATAGGGTGTTAATCGTAAAACTAAAGTAACGATTCTCATTGTAATAGCATCAAGAGCTTGGATAATTTTTAAGAAAAATTGTGCGTCTGTTTCTTTTTTTTGTTTAATGCCAAGATAAGCTAGTCCGACAAAGGTAGAAAAAATCACCACTGCAATGGTACTAGTGCTTCTAGTTCCAGCTAAATCAGCAAAGATATTTTTAGGAATAAATGAAACGATTTGCTGTGGGATGGTTAAATCTTGTACCATCTCTTGTCTTTGAGCAAGTTCAGCAATTCGTGCTGTTTCTTGCGCTCCTTGTGTAAAGGTTGCTCCATCTAAATTAAAAATAAAGACAGTGACAATGCCAATAAGAGCTGCGAGAGCTGTTGTTCCGATTAAAACCGTTAAAACATGAAAACTAATTTTACCAAGATTTTTACTCGTATCAAGCTTGGTAAAAGCTCCGACAATTGAAATGAAAATCAGAGGCATAACAAGCATTTGTAAGAAAGCGACATAGCCATCTCCAACAATACTTGTCCATTCAACGACTTGTTTGGTAACCACATGATCGTTTCCAAAAACAAATTGGAGGATAATACCAAAAAGAATCCCGATTCCAAGAGCGATGAAAACGCGCTTAGAGAATTTGATGTGTTTTGTCTGCATTTTATACAAACTAAACAGTAAAGCAGTAAAAACTAATAGGACGCCGAGCGTCAGTAATATATTTGTCATTTTAAACCTCCTTTATGTCTCAAAATGACAAGAGACAATTAGTCATTGTAAGAGTAAAGGTCTCAGTTATTTCGGGTTTTCCGACCGAAACAACCTAATAAACAACTTGTTATTTATTAGCAATATCAGTTAGTGTACTAAAAGAATAAAAAAATAACAATCAGGTTGTCTCCAATAGTAACAAAATGTTTCACATGAAACATTGTGAGCGGATGTAATCCTTAGACGAAGTGAAATCTTCATGTTAAAATAAAGTAAGACAATCATCTAGGAGGTACATGTTATGAGTAAATGGTATGAAAAGAAACGGTATTTAGTTCCTATTTCAATTGTTACGAGTATTTTAGGTATTGCATGGATTAGTAGTACGTTAGGTGAAAAAGGTGAACCAGAGTTCAATCCTGATTATTATAAGAAAAAAGAAGCGCCGATTTTTATAAAAAAATAATTAATTAAAACTTACAATCAAAAAATTGTAAGTTTTTTCTTATGGATTGAAGTCAAAGCATTGAATTTTGACTTTATTTGCGTTAGAGTAGAGATATCCGTGAAACATTTTTGTTTCACAATAAGGAGCTTACACATGAAACCAGAAATATTTAAACAAGAACTTGCTAAAATAGGTATCGAATTATCAGATACACAAATGCGCCAATTTCAGCGTTATTATGAATTACTCGTTGAATGGAATGAAAAAATTAATTTAACAGCTATTACTGATTTAGAAGAAGTTTATTTGAAACATTTTTATGACTCAATTACTTTGGCAAATGCCTTAGATTTAAAAGATGATAATTACTCAATTTGTGATGTAGGTGCAGGCGCAGGATTTCCTAGTATACCACTTAAAATTGTTTTCCCGAATCTAAAGGTATCCATTGTTGATTCTTTAAACAAACGAATCAAATTTCTGACACTTCTATGTGATGAATTACAGTTAGAAAATGTGAGTTTATACCATGATCGGGCAGAAGATTTCGGTCAAAATAAAGCCCATAGAGAGTCTTATGATTTGGTGACAGCAAGAGCTGTTGCTAGATTAAACGTCTTGTCAGAATTATGTATACCACTTGTTAAAAAAGACGGAAAATTTTTAGCTTTAAAAGCTGCTAAAAGTGAAGAAGAAGTTCTAGAAAGTAAAAAAGCAATTGCAACATTAGGTGGTAAATTAGTAGAAGAAGTGGAAATGACCTTACCATTTATTGAAGACAAACGTTATATTGTTGTGATTGAGAAGAAAAAAGAGACACCTAAAAAGTATCCAAGAAAACCAGGAACACCAAATAAAAAACCCCTTAAATAAAAATTAAGAGCAATGAATATTGGAGGAAGCACGATGGTACGAATCATATCAGTTGCAAATCAAAAAGGCGGCGTTGGTAAAACTACCACGACTGTCAATTTAGGCGCGTGTTTGGCAGATGCAGGTAAGAAAGTGTTGCTTGTTGATATGGACGCTCAAGGCAACGCAACAAGCGGTATTGGTGTTAAAAAATCAGATGTCTCTCAAGATATCTATGATGTATTAGTAAATGAAGTTCCTATTAAAGAAGTAATTCAAGAAACGGCTCGCGAAAATCTACATATTGCTCCAGCTACGATTCAATTATCTGGTGCTGAAATTGAATTAACTTCTATGATGGCACGTGAATCACGTCTGAAACTAGCACTAAAAGAAGTTGAGAAAGAGTATGACTATATTTTAATCGATTGTCCACCTTCATTAGGTCATTTAACGATTAATTCATTTTCTGCCAGTGACTCAATTTTAATTCCAGTTCAGTGTGAGTATTATGCACTTGAAGGATTGAGCCAGTTGCTTAACACGATTCGCTTGGTTCAAAAACATTTCAATCCAGATTTACGAATTGAGGGGGTTCTTCTAACGATGTATGATGCGAGAACTAACCTCGGTTCAGAAGTCGTAGAAGAAGTACGTAAATACTTTAGAGAACGTGTTTATGATACGATCATCCCAAGAAATGTTCGCTTGTCAGAAGCACCAAGTCATGGTAAATCAATTATTGATTATGATCCAAAATCAAAAGGCGCTGAGTTTTATCACGCCCTAGCCAAAGAGGTGATGAATCATGAGCAAGACTAGTAAAGGTTTAGGTAGAGGAATTGATGCGTTATTTAAAGATTTCTCTGACATCGAAGAAGTGGATATCACCAACGAAACAGTCACGGAAATTCCTTTAACAGAGTTAAGACCCAATCCATACCAACCAAGAAAAACATTTGATGAAAAAGCGTTAGAAGAGTTATCGAAATCGATTAAACAATCGGGTGTGTTCCAACCGATTATTGTTAGAAAATCAACGATTAAAGGGTATGAAATTATTGCTGGTGAGCGCCGTTTTAGAGCCTCTAAACTAGCTGGAAAAGAAACAGTTCCAGCGATTGTGCGAGAATTTGATGAAGCTCGCATGATGCAGATCGCGGTTTTAGAAAACTTACAACGTGAAGATTTGAGTCCTATGGAAGAAGCAGAAGCTTACGAAATGTTGATGAAAAATCTGAAATTAACCCAAGTGGAGTTAGCGGAGCAATTAGGTAAAAGTCGTCCATATGTTGCGAACTATTTAAGACTGTTAACCTTGCCACAAGTCGTTAAAGATTTGGTTCAAAAAGAATCATTATCAATGGGACAAGCAAGAACGCTGTTAGCCCTTAAAGATCCAGAACAAATTATCCCTTTAGCTAACCGTGTATTAAAAGAAGGTTTAACGGTGCGTCAATTAGAGCAAATTGTTGCTGATATGAATGATGCTCAAGGAATGCCTACGAAAAAGGCTAAGAAGGCACCTAAAGCGAAACCTTACTATATTAAAGCAAGTGAGGATCGTTTAATGGACAAATTTGGAACCAGTGTGGCCATTCAAGAAAAAGAAGGTAAAGGGAAGATTGAAATTGAATACCTTTCTCAAGCTGACTTAACTCGTATTTTAGATATACTAGAAATTCAATTAGATTCAGATAATTAAAGATAACTATCTCTAAAAGAAAACATAGGCTTTTAGAGATATTTTATTTCTATAGTGGGATCAAAAATTAACAAAGAAAATCCCATTATTTTATGGTAAGATAGAGCCTGTGTGACCTATTTTTGTGAATGAAAAGGAAGGTATCATAAATGTATGAATTAGGCGATGTTGTTGAAATGAAAAAGCCTCACGCTTGCCAAACCAACCGCTTTGAAATTGTGCGAATGGGTATGGATATTAAAATTAAGTGCATCAATTGTCAGCATATTGTCATGATGCCTCGGCGTGAATTTGACAAAAAAATGAAAAAAATTCTTAAAAAAAAGAGCGAAGAAAAATAAAGAAAGAGTGATAATTAAATGGCACTAACAGCAGGAATCGTAGGTTTACCAAATGTTGGTAAATCAACATTATTTAACGCAATTACTAAAGCGGGAGTGGAAGCCGCAAACTATCCATTTGCAACAATTGATCCTAACGTGGGAATGGTAGAAGTTCCAGATAATCGTTTAGATGAGTTAACAAAATTAGTAAAACCTAAAAAAACTGTCCCAGCAACCTTTGAATTTACGGATATTGCAGGGATTGTAAAGGGTGCAAGTAAAGGTGAAGGCTTAGGGAATAAATTCTTAAGCAACATTCGCCAAGTAGACGCTATTTGTCACGTGGTTCGTTGTTTTGATGATGAAAATATTACTCACGTTGAAGGTCGTATCAATCCTTTAGAAGATATTGAAATCATTAACTTAGAGTTGATTTTTGCCGATTTAGAATCAGTGGACAAACGTTTATCACGGGTTTCTAAAATTGCCAAAACAAAAGATAAAGAGGCAGTGGCTGAGCTAGCTGTCTTAGAAAAAATCAAACCAGTTCTTGAAGCTGGAAAATCAGCTCGTTCGATTGAGTTTGCTGATGAAGAATTACCAATTGTTAAAGGGTTATTCTTATTAACAACTAAACCAGTTCTTTATGTAGCAAACGTTGCTGAGGATGAAGTGGCTGATGCAGATAATAATGATTACGTGAAACAAGTAAAAGATTTTGCGGCATCAGAAAATGCAGAAGTTATTTCTGTTTGTGCCCGTGCTGAAGAAGAAATTGCTGAATTAGATGATGAAGACAAAGCTGACTTTTTAGAAGCTTTAGGCATTGAAGAATCAGGGTTAGATAAATTAATCCGTGCCGCTTATTACTTATTAGGTTTAGCAACTTACTTTACAGCCGGCGAGCAAGAAGTGCGTGCATGGACTTTTAAAAATGGTATGAAAGCACCAGAATGTGCGGGTGTTATCCATACTGACTTCGAGCGTGGTTTTATCCGTGCTGAAACAGTTTCTTATGAAGATTTAAAAGAGCATGGAAGTATGCCAGCAGCAAAAGAAGCTGGACGTGTTCGTTTGGAAGGTAAAGAGTACATCGTTAAAGATGGCGACGTAATGTTGTTTAGATTTAACGTTTAAAATCAGAAAATAAAGGTGAGACTAGTGGAAGAAACAAGAGAAGAATTACAACAAAAAGTCGCTCAAAATCGTGAGTTGATGACACAATTAACTAATAAGAACAACCAATTTATTTTTGATTTAAATAAAGCCCTAGAAGGTAGCGACCTTTCAGAAGAGAAAAAAGTATTAGCTCTGAATGACATGTTAAGTGCCTTAGTCGAAGGTCAAAAAACAGGTGTTACAGCTAAGCAACTTTATGGTACACCAACTGAAGCCGTGGATGCCATTTTAAATGCACCAGAACCTTTAGCTGAAATGACGTTTGGTAAAATTATGTTAGATAATTTCTTAATGATGTTTGCTTTCCTTGCGGTAATGGTCGGCTTAATGAGTATGCTTTCAAAAGCAGGTCAACCAGCACAAGGGATTACTGCAACAGTCATTGGAGCAATAGCCGGAGCGTTCTCGTTCTACTTAATTTATCGATACATTTATAGTTACGATTTACCAGGTGCTGATCAAAGTAAACGCCCTGGTGGCTTAAAATCAGGTTTGATTATGGCACTATGCTTCATGCCGTGGTTATTCGTTTATACAATTGCTTCATTCTTACCATCATCAATGAACCCAGCAATCGATCCTGTTTTAAGTATTGCACTAGGTGCGATGTCATTTGCTGTTCGTCATTGGGTTAAGAAGAAATACAACTTAAGAAGCACATTTTTCATGGGAAGATAAACTAGATTGGTGAAAAAGAGGTTTTTCACCACCTAGTTGTTAAATATTACTAAATCTAATCAAAGAACTTGATTAGATTTTTTTGTTTTATCCACTAATAAATTGACTAAATGCGTTTTTTTTGGTATGTTTTTATATAAAAATAAAATTAAAGGAGTGCTATTTTCTAATGACAAACTGGGAAACAAAATTTACTAAAAAAGGTTTTACATTCGATGACGTTTTATTAATTCCGGCTGAGAGTCACGTGTTACCAAATGATGTGGACTTATCTGTGGAGCTTGCCCCAAATTTGAAGCTTAATATCCCAATTATGAGTGCTAGTATGGATACAGTAACAGATAGTAAAATGGCAATCGCTATGGCAAGACAAGGTGGATTAGGTGTTGTTCATAAAAATATGTCAATTGAGAAACAAGCGGATGAAGTAAGAAAAGTAAAACGTTCAGAAAGTGGTGTTATTATTGATCCATTCTTCTTAACGCCAGATAGCTTAGTAGCAGAAGCAGAAAACCTAATGGCAACTTACAGAATTAGTGGTGTGCCAATCGTCGAAACATTAGAAAATAGAAAATTAGTTGGTATCTTAACAAACCGTGATTTACGTTTTATTGCTGATTACCAACAACCAATCAACGATGTGATGACTAAAGAAGAATTAGTTACAGCACCAGTTGGAACATCTTTAAAAGATGCTGAAAAAATCTTACAAAAACATAAAATTGAAAAATTACCAATCGTCGATACGGAAGGTAAATTGAGCGGATTAATCACAATTAAAGATATCGAAAAAGTGATTGAATTCCCGAATGCAGCGAAAGATCAACATGGTCGTTTACTAGTTGCCGCAGCTGTTGGTGTGACAAGTGACACATTTGAGCGTTCAGAAGCTTTAGTTAAAGCGGGTGTGGATGCGTTAATCATCGATACTGCTCACGGACACAGTGCCGGAGTTATCCGTAAAATTAAAGAAATCCGTGACACATTCAAAGACGTAACAATCATTGCTGGAAACGTAGCAACAGCTGAAGGCACACGCGCTTTATATGAAGTGGGTGTTGATGTGGTTAAAGTTGGGATTGGACCTGGTTCAATTTGTACAACACGTGTCGTAGCTGGTGTAGGTGTTCCTCAATTATCAGCTATTTATGACGCAGCAGGTGTGGCTCGTGAATACGGTCGTGCGATTATTGCTGATGGTGGAATTAAATACTCTGGGGATATCGTTAAAGCTTTAGCAGCAGGTGGACATGCCGTAATGCTTGGTTCAATGTTAGCTGGAACAGATGAGTCGCCAGGTGAATTTGAAATTTATCAAGGTCGTCGTTTTAAAACTTACCGTGGTATGGGGTCTCTTGGAGCAATGGAAAAAGGCTCAAGCGATCGTTACTTCCAAAGTTCAGTGAACGAAGCTAACAAGTTAGTTCCAGAAGGTATTGAAGGACGTGTAGCTTACAAAGGTAGTGCTCAAGATATTGTCTTCCAAATGCTAGGTGGCTTACGTGCTGGAATGGGTTATGTTGGCGCTGGTAACTTAAAAGAATTACGTGATGACGCGCAATTTGTACAAATGAGTGGTGCAGGTTTACGTGAATCTCATCCACATGACGTTCAAATTACAAAAGAAGCACCAAACTATTCAATTGAATCATAATAAATATGAAAGGACTTGTGATGAAAAATCGCAGTCCTTTTTTTATAAAAATTAGGAGGTTGTTAAGTATGGGAAAAATAGGAATTATTGGCATGGGACATGTAGGGTCAGACGTGGCGTATACGCTGTGCCGAGAAAAATTAACAAATCATTTAGTATTAATTGATCCACTAAAAGAAAAAGTATTAGCTGAAAAATTAGAATTAGAAGACAGCATGGTAGGCTGGGATTATTCAATAAAAATTGAGACTCAAAATTATGCTAGTTTACAAGATGCAGAGATAGTTGTGATTAGTGTCGGTAGCCAAAATGTGGACAATGAAAATCGTAATTCTGAATTAATCGATAATGTTCAAGCTGTGAGAGAAAGTATTCCTCAAGTTATCGCAAGTGGTTTTAAAGGGATTTTTGTTGTCATCTCAAATCCTTGTGATGTCATAACAAAGCTTGTACAAGAAGTGAGTGGTTTTCCTTATGAACGAGTGATCGGTACAGGCACCTTACTAGATACCTATCGTTTGAAACGAGTGGTTGGGCAATACTTGGAAGTCTCGCCTCAAGATGTCTCTGGTTATGTGCTAGGGGAGCACGGGGAGAATCAATTTGTTCCGTGGTCGATTGTTAGCGTACGTGAGAAAGCAATGCTTCAAGAAATTCAGTTATCAAGTGATGTGCTGTATGAATTGAAGGAAGAAACACGCTTAGGTGGTTGGCGTATTCATGCTGGTAAAGGTTGGACAAGTTACGGGATTGCTTCTGCTTGTAGCCGTTTGATTCAAGCCATTCAGAAAAATGAAAATCGAGTGTATCCAACATCTAGTTATGATGAAGTCGAAGGGTTGTATATCGGTTGGCCAACGGTTATTGGGCATGAAGGTGTGATTAGTCGTTTGCCACTAAATTTACTTAAGGAAGAGAAAGAGGCTTATCAAGCTTCTGCAAAAGAAATAAGAAGTGTGTATGATAGAATTTAAAAAATAAGAGGTCAGACATTGATAATGTCTACCTCTTATTTTTGCTTCTTCCAGTTGCTTGGAGCTGAACGCCTTTTTCATCACTCTTATTTAGTAATTTTTGTTAGGCCGCCCATGTATGGTACTAATGCTTCTGGGACTGTGACGCTGCCGTCTTCGTTTTGGTAGTTTTCTAAGATTGCCGCAACGGTACGTCCGACTGCTAATCCAGAGCCGTTTAAGGTGTGAACAAATTCTGTTTTACCTTCATCATTACGGTAACGGATTTTCGCACGTCTTGCTTGGAAGTTCTCGCAGTTAGAGCAAGAGCTGATTTCACGGTAAGTATCTTGTGCTGGAATCCAAACTTCAATATCATAAGTTTTCGCAGCTGAGAATCCCATGTCACCAGTACATAACGTAATCGTACGGTATGGTAAGTTTAATTTTTGTAGAATCGCTTCTGCGTTTTGTGTCATTTTTTCTAATTCTTCATAAGAAGTTTCCGGTTTACTTAATTTAACCATCTCTACTTTGTTGAATTGGTGTAGTCTGATTAAGCCACGAGTGTCACGACCAGCGCTACCAGCTTCAGAACGGAAAGAAGGGCTAAGAGCTGTAAAGTAAACAGGTAATTGATCGTTAGCTAAAATTTCATCACGGTAGTAGTTAGTCAAAGGAACTTCCGCCGTAGGAATTAATGTGTAGTTGCTATCTTCTAATTGGAAAACATCTTCTTTAAATTTAGGGAATTGTCCTGTTCCAAACATAGAATCAGCGTTCACGATATAAGGAGGAATCATCTCAGTATAACCATGCTCATAAACATGAGTGTCTAACATCAAGTTGTAAATCGCACGTTCTAAACGAGCGCCAATTCCTTTGTAGAAAAGGAAACGGCTACCAGAAACTTTAGCGCCACGTTCAAAATCTAAAATATCTAAACCTTCAGCAATTTCCCAGTGAGGTTTTGCTTCAAAGTCAAATTGACGGGGTGTTTCCCAACGTCTCACTTCGATATTATCATCTTCATCAGCACCAACTGGCACATCAGCATGAGGTAAGTTAGGTAAAGTGTAAGAAATATTTTGTAACTTTTCGTCAATCAAACGAATGGCGTCATCTAAAACTTTAATTTCTTCCCCAATTTTTTTCATCTCAACGATTTTATCATCCGCATTTTCTTTATTACGTTTCAAAGTCGCAATTTCTTGAGATACATCATTTTTGGTTTTCTTCAATGTTTCAGCAAGAACTAAATGTTCACGTCTTTCTTTATCTAAGGTCATAAAATCAGTTAAGACTTCTTCTTTAACCCCACGAGTTAATAATTTTTCTTTCACAATTTCAATATTTTGACGCATAAATTTAACATCTAACATAATACATCCTCCTTAAATTTTTAAAAATAAAAAACCTTTCACACCCAAAAAAGTCATCAAACTTTTTTGGGGCGAAAGGTTAAATTTCACGGTACCACCCAGATTTTGCACAAAAGTGCCTTCATTAGTGAGCAAATAACGGTTTGCATCCGACATAACTTAACCACAAAAGTGTTTTCGTTATATATTCTTTAGGGAAAGTGGATTCCTTAACTCGTTGTATTGACTTTCACCAAGCGTCAACTCTCTAAAACAACTCATTTAAGTACTAATCTTTCAACGTTTAATTATTAGCTAGAGTATAGCGATTTTTTTTTCATCTGTCAAATGAATTATTGTTGAATGAGTGTTTGGTATAAATCTTTTGTTAGTTGGACGTTGCTTTTATTCTCAGTGAACGTATTACTTAAAAAGATAACCGCAGTACTGGCATCCTTATTGAAGGAAACAACCGGTTCATATTTTCTGAAAATACCATGAGCGTAGTAGTATGTTCCTTTATCATAGAAACCAGCTTTATATTCATAAGGGAATAAGGTTGGTTTCTTTTGCAGTGTTTGTTGAAGTGTTTCATAAGATGTTAATTTACCATCTGTCGTTGCTTGAATGATAGTGATAAAGTCAACTGCGGAAATATACATATTTCCAGTGCCTAACTCATTAATATAAGCATATTCAGGTATTTTTACAGGTGGTTCAACAGGACTACCATTTTGATCTTCGTTGTAAGAAGGAATTAAATTTGTATGATCCGTTACTTCGTCATAGAAACCAGTGTGTTTTAACTGAAGTGGCTCTTTTATAACTTCTTTAAAATAATCTTCATATGATTTATTTGAAACTTTTTCGATAATAGCAGCTAGTAAAAAGAAATTGACATCTGAATATCCCCATTTAGTAGGTTCTTCATAAGTAACGTTATGGACAGCATAATCAATACTTTCTTTTTTATTTTTAACTTTATCAGATTTTTCTTTTAGCTTTAATCCAGATGTCATCGAAAGCATTTGATCAATCGTAATATTATTACTATTAGGAATATCTGGGAAATAAGAAGATAATGGCGTATCTAAACTGATTTTTTGTTCATCGATTAATTTCATAATCAAAATAGAAGTGATAAATTTTTGAACAGAAGCTATCATGTATGTGTCTTCCAGTGGTTTATTTGAAATCTCTTTAGCCTTCCCATAGTTATTAAGTAAAACAACTTGGTTATTCTTAATGGCTAAAATTGTCCCAGAAGGATTATACTGCTGAATTGTCTGTTCTAGTTGCTCGTTTAGATTTTTATAAACAGGGGCAACTTGTGAGAAGTTTTTTTCATCGATTCTAGGTGTAATCAGATTCTTTTTTTCGATTTCTGAAGAATCTGTCGTACTTTTAGTTGTTGTTTCCGTTGTAGCCGTTTTTTTAGTCGTTGTTTTATTGTTTTTCAGTGGCATTTGTTTGATAGTTGGTAAATTAAACTCATTTTTCAACCATGGGTACCAGTAATAAACGTTAAAAGCAATAGTCCCACCTAGTAATAAGCCAATAATAAACATAACAAATGTCCGTCTTTTTTGTTTTCTGAGTCGTCTTCGTAGTAAATTTAATGTTACTTTGGAAGTTTCCATGTATCTACCTACCTTTTAAATTGGAATATGCTGTATTGTATCAGAGAATTGTGAAAAAATTTAGAAAAAGTAATTAATGTTATCTTAACTTCTAGTCAACCAGTGCCAACCTTGCATAAAGATATTTTCTTTTTTTATATCATTTTTTAAGACCACATCTACTACGTCTAGTTTTTCATCTTCGGTAGTTAGATAGCCAAGTGTATCTTTCGTATTGTAAACATATTCTTTTCCCACGACGTAGCCTTTGTCTTTTGGTGCAGCTACTTTTTGTTTTCTGGTCACTTGTTTTTTAGTTGTTTCAAAGAATAACTTGATGTCTTTATCTTCTTTATTTGTCCAAACCGCAAGATCCTCAGCTAAAATAATATCAGCTGTTTTTTCTTTTCCGTGATGCACATCAATAGTCTTTTTATCAGCAGGAGCCCCTTTTTTCTTAATGACTTCATACGACCAGTTATCATAAATATAAGTCATTAATTTTCCAGTTTCTTCAAAACGGTTAAATCCTTCCTCAGTACCCATTACCACAGTGATAATCCGGTGACCATTTCGAGTAGCTGTTCCAATAAAACAATCTCCAGCAAGAGGCGTTGTTCCTGTTTTAAGACCATCTACACCTTCCATATAGTAATAAAAGCCATCCAACATACCGTTAGAATTCCAAATTTCGATCCCATCTTTTGTTGAATTTTTTAAAATAGTAGTACTAGGTAACGACGTGATTTCTAAAACTTCAGGGAAATCTGTGATAAGATGTTGTCCGACAATCGCCATGCTTCTTGCGCTCATCATGTTTTCGTCTTTTTTTCCAGATCCAGGATAGATTGTTTTTCCCATATCTTCATTTCCAAGACCAGAGGCAGTTACAAGGGAAGCGTCAGTAATTCCCCAAATTTTAAGTTGGTCATACATTCGGTCAACAAACTTAATTTCAGTTCCTGAAATATGTTCAGCAAGAGCCGAAGTTAGAGAGTTTGCAGAAGAGATTAAAGATCCGTACAAAGCTTCTTTAACCGTGTAAACATGTTTGTCTTCAATGGGAATATTGGAAAGATCAGGATTTTTACTCATTTTTTTTAGAGTGTCACTAATTTTAATTGTATCATCCCAAGCGATGTTGCCTTTGTTGACTTCATCAAAAACGATGTAAGCAGTGATTAATTTTGTCATAGAGGCAATCCCTAAAGGTTCATCGCCGTTTTGGTTGTAAAGAATTTTCCCAGTCTCGTAATCCACAGCAAAAGCAGCGTTAGCTGAAACAGTGAAGTTATCGTTAGCTGCTAAGGTCTGAAAAGGAAGAGAGAAGGTAATAAAAGTAATAATAATAAGTTTAGAATACCATTTTGTTTGTTTCATAAAGTGTGATTCCTTTCTAGTGGACGATAAAGCGTCATTACAAAATTAGCAAAAAAAAAGAGCCAAAGCAATGATTTGGACTCTTTTTTTTATATTTCTATATAGATTTTAATGGGAGGTGAATGACAAAAGAAGTCCATCCATTTTCGGAATTTGCGTAAATATAGCCATTGTGTAAGGTAACAATACTTTGAGCAATAGCCAAACCAAGACCTGTTCCACCAGTTTGTTGAGACCTAGATTCTTCCACGCGGTAAAAACGATCAAATAATAAATCTAATGATTCTTTCGGAATTTCTTGACCATCATTTTTAACAGTGATGACAGACTCAGAGCCAATTCTTTCTGAGTGGATGATAATGCTTTTTCCACCAACACCATATTTCAGAGCGTTAGATAGAAGATTATCAAAGACTCTAACTAATTTTTCGGTGTCGCCTTCCATCATAAGAGAAGAAGGATTCCCTATAAAATCAACGGTTATCCCTTTTTTAGAAGCCTCTAGTTCAAAATCAACCACAATTTGGGCGATTAATTGCTGCATATCAAAGGTAACTAAACTTAAGGGTGTATTAGATTGTCTGACTTTAGTATATTCAAATAAATCATCTACCAATACTTTCATTTGCCTAGATTTCATATAGGCGGTATGAGTGTATTTTAATAAGTCTTCCTCACTAGAAAATTTTCTTTCTTCTATAAGACCTAAATAACCAATGATTGAGGTTAAAGGAGTTCTGATATCATGACTGACATTTGTAATGAGCTCGTCTTTTGATTGTTCAATTCGTCTCTCTTCTTCGATGGCTTCTACAGTGCTATCTACTAAAGCATTAATACTACGAATTAATTTTCCTAAATCCCCATTTAAATCAAAAGGAATCCGATGGTCGTAGTGCCCGTTTGAAATATAGTGAAGTTCACTAATAATATGTCGTTGTTGCATTTGTTTATAGCGACGAATAAGGCGCCAGTAGAGTACACCAATATCGATTAGCCCAAGCATAAAGAAAATAGGCTTTTTCCAAACAAAATAATTAGGATCATAAAAAGTATCATATATAGAAGGAATAAAACTATTTAAGATCTTATCAATCGAAAGACTAGACTGAAAAATTTGGACCAGTAGCATGTATATCACTAGATTTAAAAGGATTAAAAGGATAATAGTAACAATCCCTTCGATTAATAATTCACTTTTCTCTTTCGAAGTAAGTTGAATCCGATTAAATTTTTTTTGATTATCTTTCAATTTTATAACCGACACCCCAAACTGTTTGGATGACTTTTTCACCGTTTGTGGCGTCCTCAATTTTATCTCTTAAATGACTGACATGAACCATAACTGTCTTAGCTGAAATCAAACTTTCCTGTTGCCAAACGCGCTCAAATATCTCGTCTGCACTAAAAACACGATTAGGATGGCTTGCTAGTAGATACAAAATACCAAATTCAAGGGCGGTCAATTGGATATTGGAGCCCTTATCAGTCGTTACCTCATGAGAATCTTTTTTTATAATCAGAGGACCAATTTCTAAAACATCAGGAATATCTGCTTGAACCTGCATGTTTGTTCGACGTAAAAGAGATTTAACTCTCGCCATAATCTCTAAAGGATTAAAAGGTTTAGTGACATAATCATCTGCTCCAGCGATTAAACCTTGAATTTTATCCATGTCAGTCGTTTTAGCAGTTAACATAATAATAGGAATTTGCGATTCTTTTCTAAGTTCCTTAACAACTTCCATTCCATCCATTTTAGGCATCATAATATCCAAAATCATTAGACTGATATCTGGATTAGTGGCTATCTTACTAAGAGCCTCCTTACCGTCATAGGCATTGATAACCTCATAGCCTTCATTCTTTACATATATACTTAATAACTCAACAATTTCTTTATCATCATCAACAACAAGTATCTTCATAAATAAAAACCTCCGCTTCTTTTATATAGTTACATTGTACCAAAATAAAAAGAATAAAAAATAATTTAAAAAAGATGTTTACAATTTTTTAAAAAAGTAGTATATTATTTTCATTGCTATTTTAGTAAAAAACAACTCGAAAAAATAATTATAAAAGTTGTTGACAATCATTTGTCAGTTATGTTATTATTTTGAAGTTGCCTGATAGCGACACGTAATCTTAATTACGAAAACAAAAAACTTTTAAAAAGTTGTTGACAACCACTTAATGATTTGTTATTATTAAAAAGTTGTTACGGCAACGAAATAGATCTTTGAAAACTAAACAAAGTAAGACAAACCAAATGTGATAGGGCGTTTCTATTTTATAGAAACAAACCATATTTAGTGAAATAACATTCGCTAGCAAGTTTTAAAATTAATGAGCTAAACATCGCAAGATGTTAATCAACTTTTATTGAGAGTTTGATCCTGGCTCAGGACGAACGCTGGCGGCGTGCCTAATACATGCAAGTCGAACGCTTTGATTTTCACCGGAGCTTGCTCCACCGAAAATCAGAGAGTGGCGGACGGGTGAGTAACACGTGGGCAACCTGCCCAACAGAGGGGGATAACACTTGGAAACAGGTGCTAATACCGCATAATTTGTTTTCCCGCATGGGAGAATAATAAAAGACGCTTTCGGGTGTCACTGTTGGATGGGCCCGCGCTGCATTAGTTAGTTGGTGGGGTAATGGCCTACCAAGACCGTGATGCATAGCCGACCTGAGAGGGTGATCGGCCACACTGGGACTGAGACACGGCCCAGACTCCTACGGGAGGCAGCAGTAGGGAATCTTCGGCAATGGACGAAAGTCTGACCGAGCAACGCCGCGTGAGTGAAGAAGGTTTTCGGATCGTAAAACTCTGTTGTTAGAGAAGAACAAGTGGGAGAGTAACTGCTCCCACCTTGACGGTATCTAACCAGAAAGCCACGGCTAACTACGTGCCAGCAGCCGCGGTAATACGTAGGTGGCAAGCGTTGTCCGGATTTATTGGGCGTAAAGCGAGCGCAGGCGGTCTTTTAAGTCTGATGTGAAAGCCCTCGGCTCAACCGAGGAAGGTCATTGGAAACTGGAGGACTTGAGTGCAGAAGAGGAGAGTGGAATTCCATGTGTAGCGGTGAAATGCGTAGATATATGGAGGAACACCAGTGGCGAAGGCGACTCTCTGGTCTGTAACTGACGCTGAGGCTCGAAAGCGTGGGGAGCAAACAGGATTAGATACCCTGGTAGTCCACGCCGTAAACGATGAGTGCTAAGTGTTGGAGGGTTTCCGCCCTTCAGTGCTGCAGTTAACGCATTAAGCACTCCGCCTGGGGAGTACGACCGCAAGGTTGAAACTCAAAGGAATTGACGGGGGCCCGCACAAGCGGTGGAGCATGTGGTTTAATTCGAAGCAACGCGAAGAACCTTACCAGGTCTTGACATCCTTTGACCACTCTAGAGATAGAGCTTTCCCTTCGGGGACAAAGTGACAGGTGGTGCATGGTTGTCGTCAGCTCGTGTCGTGAGATGTTGGGTTAAGTCCCGCAACGAGCGCAACCCTTATTGTTAGTTGCCATCATTTAGTTGGGCACTCTAGCAAGACTGCCGGTGACAAACCGGAGGAAGGTGGGGATGACGTCAAATCATCATGCCCCTTATGACCTGGGCTACACACGTGCTACAATGGACGGTACAATGAGTTGCGAGACCGCGAGGTTTAGCTAATCTCTTAAAGCCGTTCTCAGTTCGGATTGTAGGCTGCAACTCGCCTACATGAAGCCGGAATCGCTAGTAATCGTGGATCAGCATGCCACGGTGAATACGTTCCCGGGCCTTGTACACACCGCCCGTCACACCACGAGAGTTTGTAACACCCAAAGTCGGTGAGGTAACCTTTTAGGAGCCAGCCGCCTAAGGTGGGATAGATGATTGGGGTGAAGTCGTAACAAGGTAGCCGTATCGGAAGGTGCGGCTGGATCACCTCCTTTCTAAGGAATATTACGGAAATCACATGGTTGTACTTACTTTGTTTAGTTTTGAGAGATCTATTTTTTTGAAATAAATCCTTAAACAAGGGGCCTTAGCTCAGCTGGGAGAGCGCCTGCCTTGCACGCAGGAGGTCAGCGGTTCGATCCCGCTAGGCTCCATTAGTATTGTTATAATACTAAAACATATTGTTCATTGAAAACTGGATAGTTGAAGTTAGACATCAACATTTTTTTTAACACACCGAGTTGATCAGTTTTATTATTAAAATTGTGATACATAAAATATTATTTAAATTAGCTATCGCTAGTTGATTTAAATAAACAAAGTCTAACCATTAGGTTAGAAAAAGGTTAAGTGAATAAGGGCGCACGGTGGATGCCTTGGCACTAGAAGCCGATGAAGGACGGGACTAACTCCGATATGCTTTGGGGAGCTGTAAGTAAGCTATGATCCAGAGATTTCCGAATGGGGGAACCCAGCATCTTTTATAGGATGTTACTTTCAAGTGAATACATAGCTTGTTAGAGGTAGACGCAGAGAACTGAAACATCTAAGTACCTGCAGGAAGAGAAAGAAAAATCGATTTCCTTAGTAGCGGCGAGCGAAACGGAAACAGCCCAAACCAACAAGCTTGCTTGTTGGGGTTGTAGGACTCAGCTGTGGTAGCTGTTGTGGATAGTCGAATCGACCTGGAAAGGTCAGCCGGAGCGGGTAAAAGCCCCGTAGACGAAATTGACAACACACCTATGAGTATCCTGAGTACGGCGGAACACGAGAAATTCCGTCGGAATCCGGGAGGACCATCTCCCAAGGCTAAATACTCTCTAGTGACCGATAGTGTACCAGTACCGTGAGGGAAAGGTGAAAAGCACCCCGGAAGGGGAGTGAAATAGAACCTGAAACCGTGTGCCTACAAAAAGTCAGAGCCCGTTAATGGGTGATGGCGTGCCTTTTGCAGAATGAACCGGCGAGTTACGATTGCATGCGAGGTTAAGCTGAAGAAGCGGAGCCGTAGCGAAAGCGAGTCTGAATAGGGCGAGTGAGTATGTAGTCGTAGACCCGAAACCAAGTGACCTACCCATGTCCAGGTTGAAGGTGCGGTAAAACGCACTGGAGGACCGAACCCACGTACGTTGAAAAGTGCGGGGATGAGGTGTGGGTAGCGGAGAAATTCCAAACGAACTTGGAGATAGCTGGTTCTCTCCGAAATAGCTTTAGGGCTAGCCTCGGAATTAGAATGATGGAGGTAGAGCACTGTTTGGACTAGGGGCCCGTCTCGGGTTACCGAATTCAGATAAACTCCGAATGCCATTCATTTATGTCCGGGAGTCAGACAGTGAGTGATAAGATCCATTGTCGAAAGGGAAACAGCCCAGACCACCAGCTAAGGTCCCCAAATATATGTTAAGTGGAAAAGGATGTGAGGGTGCACAAACAACTAGGATGTTGGCTCAGAAGCAGCCACCATTTAAAGAGTGCGTAATAGCTCACTAGTCGAGTGCCCTTGCGCCGAAAATGTACCGGGGCTAAACATATTACCGAAGCTGTGGATAGAACTTAGGTTCTATGGTAGGAGAGCGTTCTAAGGGCGTTGAAGCTAGATCGTAAGGACTGGTGGAGCGCTTAGAAGTGAGAATGCCGGTATGAGTAGCGAAAGACAGGTGAGAATCCTGTCCACCGAATGACTAAGGTTTCCTGGGGAAGGCTCGTCCTCCCAGGGTTAGTCGGGACCTAAGCTGAGGCCGATAGGCGTAGGCGATGGATAACAGGTTGAGATTCCTGTACCCGTTTGTTTTGTTTGAACAATGGAGGGACGCAGTAGGTTACAAGATCGCACTGTTGGATATGTGCGTTCAAGCAACAAGTCTTGGTAAGAGTCAAATGCTTTTACCTTTAAGGACAAGTTGTGATGAGGAGGGAAATTTAGTACCGAAGTCTTAATATCACACTGCCAAGAAAAGCTTCTAGTTAGAAACAAACGGCCCGTACCGCAAACCGACACAGGTAGTCGAGGAGAGAATCCTAAGGTGAGCGAGAGAACTCTCGTTAAGGAACTCGGCAAAATGACCCCGTAACTTAGGGAGAAGGGGTGCTGAACGCAAGTTCAGCCGCAGTGAATAGGCCCAAGCGACTGTTTATCAAAAACACAGGTCTCTGCAAAATCGAAAGATGACGTATAGGGGCTGACGCCTGCCCGGTGCTGGAAGGTTAAGAGGATGGGTTAGCTAGTAGCGAAGCTCAGAATTGAAGCCCCAGTAAACGGCGGCCGTAACTATAACGGTCCTAAGGTAGCGAAATTCCTTGTCGGGTAAGTTCCGACCCGCACGAAAGGCGTAACGATTTGGGCACTGTCTCAACGAGAGACTCGGTGAAATTTTAGTACCTGTGAAGATGCAGGTTACCCGCGACAGGACGGAAAGACCCCATGGAGCTTTACTGTAGTTTGATATTGAATGTTTGTAACACATGTACAGGATAGGTAGGAGCCGTAGAGCTCGGGACGCTAGTCTCGAGGGAGGCATTGGTGGGATACTACCCTTGTGTTATGACCATTCTAACCCGCGCCACTTATCGTGGCGGGAGACAGTGTCAGATGGACAGTTTGACTGGGGCGGTCGCCTCCTAAAAAGTAACGGAGGCGCCCAAAGGTTCCCTCAGAATGGTTGGAAATCATTCGCAGAGTGCAAAGGCATAAGGGAGCTTGACTGCGAGAGCTACAACTCGAGCAGGGACGAAAGTCGGGCTTAGTGATCCGGTGGTTCCGCATGGAAGGGCCATCGCTCAACGGATAAAAGCTACCCTGGGGATAACAGGCTTATCTCCCCCAAGAGTTCACATCGACGGGGAGGTTTGGCACCTCGATGTCGGCTCGTCGCATCCTGGGGCTGTAGTCGGTCCCAAGGGTTGGGCTGTTCGCCCATTAAAGCGGCACGCGAGCTGGGTTCAGAACGTCGTGAGACAGTTCGGTCCCTATCCGTCGCGGGCGTTGGAAATTTGAGAGGAGCTGTCCTTAGTACGAGAGGACCGGGATGGACACACCTCTGGTGTACCAGTTGTTCTGCCAAGGGCATTGCTGGGTAGCTATGTGTGGAAGGGATAAACGCTGAAAGCATCTAAGCGTGAAGCCCCCCTCAAGATGAGATTTCCCATTTCTTTAAGAAAGTAAGATCCCTGAAAGATGATCAGGTAGATAGGCTAGGAGTGGAAGTGCAGTGATGTACGGAGCGGACTAGTACTAATCGATCGAGGACTTAACCAAAAAAAAACGGTAAAGTAAAAAAAGATGTCTAACTAAAACATTCAGTTTTGAGTGAACAATCACTCAATTAAATAAAACGCACGTAAGTGTGGCGATGATGGCAAGAAGGATACACCTGTTCCCATGCCGAACACAGAAGTTAAGTTTCTTAGCGCCGAGGGTAGTGAGGGGTTTCCCCTTGTGAGAGTAGGACGTCGCCATGCAAAGTGTTTTGGAGGTTTAGCTCAGCTGGGAGAGCACCTGCCTTACAAGCAGGGGGTCAGCGGTTCGATCCCGTTAACCTCCATTTAAAATGATGACTCGTTAGCTCAGTTGGTAGAGCATCTGACTTTTAATCAGAGGGTCACTGGTTCGAGCCCAGTACGGGTCATTTTTATATGCGGGTGTGGCGGAATTGGCAGACGCACTAGATTTAGGATCTAGCGCCTAACGGCGTGGGGGTTCAAGTCCCTTCACCCGCACTTAAAATTTAAACGCCGGCTTAGCTCAGTTGGTAGAGCATCTGATTTGTAATCAGAGGGTCGAGGGTTCAACTCCTTTAGCCGGCACTTTTTAAATAAGCGGAAGTAGTTCAGTGGTAGAACATCACCTTGCCAAGGTGGGGGTCGCGAGTTCGAACCTCGTCTTCCGCTTTTATGAGTTCTTAGCCGGGGTGGCGGAACTGGCAGACGCACAGGACTTAAAATCCTGCGGTGAGTGATCACCGTACCGGTTCGATTCCGGTCCTCGGCATTTTAATAAAATACACAAGCGCCCATAGCTCAATTGGATAGAGTGTCTGACTACGGATCAGAAGGTTAGGGGTTCGACTCCTCTTGGGCGCGTTTTAAGTAATACGGGAAGTAGCTCAGCTTGGTAGAGCACTTGGTTTGGGACCAAGGGGTCGCAGGTTCGAATCCTGTCTTCCCGATTTACATAATTTCGCGGTGTAGCTCAGCTGGCTAGAGCGTCCGGTTCATACCCGGGAGGTCGGGGGTTCGATCCCCTCCGCCGCGACTAATATTTTGGAACTTGGACCTTTAGCTCAGTTGGTTAGAGCTCCCGGCTCATAACCGGGCGGTCGTAGGTTCGAGTCCTACAAGGTCCATTATAGATCTTTAAAGCCATGGAGGATTACCCAAGTCCGGCTGAAGGGAACGGTCTTGAAAACCGTCAGGTGTGTAAAAGCACGCAAGGGTTCGAATCCCTTATCCTCCTTTTTAATTAAATATCGCGGAGTGGAGCAGTTAGGTAGCTCGTCGGGCTCATAACCCGAAGGTCATAGGTTCAAATCCTGTCTCCGCAATTAGGTTCCGTGGTGTAGGGGTTAACATGCCTGCCTGTCACGCAGGAGATCGCGGGTTCAAATCCCGTCGGGACCGTTTGTTTTTGCTACACGCGGGTGTAGTTTAGTGGTAAAACTACAGCCTTCCAAGCTGTTGTCGCGAGTTCGATTCTCGTCACCCGCTTCTTCTTTTTGAAGAAAAAAGGGGCCTATAGCTCAGCTGGTTAGAGCGCACGCCTGATAAGCGTGAGGTCGATGGTTCGAGTCCATTTAGGCCCATTATTTTAGGATGGAGAAGTACTCAAGTGGCTGAAGAGGTGCCCCTGCTAAGGGTATAGGTCGGGTAACTGGCGCGAGGGTTCAAATCCCTCCTTCTCCATAGTGTTTTTCTTAATTTAGGCCCGTTGGTCAAGCGGTTAAGACACCGCCCTTTCACGGCGGTATCACGGGTTCGATTCCCGTACGGGTCATTATATTTTTGGAGGATTACCCAAGTTCGGCTGAAGGGAACGGTCTTGAAAACCGTCAGGTGTGTAAAAGCACGCAAGGGTTCGAATCCCTTATCCTCCTTTTTAATTAAATATCGCGGAGTGGAGCAGTTAGGTAGCTCGTCGGGCTCATAACCCGAAGGTCATAGGTTCAAATCCTGTCTCCGCAATTAGGTTCCGTGGTGTAGGGGTTAACATGCCTGCCTGTCACGCAGGAGATCGCGGGTTCAAATCCCGTCGGGACCGTTTTTTTTGGCGCAGTAGCTCAGTTGGTAGAGCAACGGATTGAAGCTCCGTGTGTCGGCAGTTCGATTCTGTCTTGCGCCATTTAACTACACGCGGGTGTAGTTTAGTGGTAAAACTACAGCCTTCCAAGCTGTTGTCGCGAGTTCGATTCTCGTCACCCGCTTCTTCTTTTTGAAGAAAAGGGGCCTATAGCTCAGCTGGTTAGAGCGCACGCCTGATAAGCGTGAGGTCGATGGTTCGAGTCCATTTAGGCCCATTATTTTAGGATGGAGAAGTACTCAAGTGGCTGAAGAGGTGCCCCTGCTAAGGGTATAGGTCGGGTAACTGGCGCGAGGGTTCAAATCCCTCCTTCTCCATAGTATTTTTCTTAATTTAGGCCCGTTGGTCAAGCGGTTAAGACACCGCCCTTTCACGGCGGTATCACGGGTTCGATTCCCGTACGGGTCATAAAGCTCAGAATTGATTAATTCAATTCTGAGCTTTTTTTATTATATTGAAATTAAAAGGAGTTTTCTAAAAATGAAGAATGAACTAACGATGAAGGAAAGGTTGTTTGTGGGATCCCTTATATTTGGGTTGTTTTTTGGTGCTGGTAACTTAATTTTTCCGATTCAGATGGGACAAGAGGCAGGAGCTCATATTGTTCAGGCTAATTTAGGCTTCTTGATAACAGGTATTGGGTTGCCATTTTTAGGTATTATTGCATTTGGTTTATCATCTAGTCGTGATCTGTATGAGTTATCTAGTAAAGTTGGAAAGAAATACGGATTGATATTTACGACTGTTTTATATTTAGTGATTGGCCCTTTTTTTGCGATGCCAAGACTAGCCAGTACTTCATTTGAAATTGCTTTGGCACCTTTTTTACCTAGTGGTAGCCAAAAAATAAGTCTTCTTCTATTTAGTGTCCTGTTCTTTTTTATTGTTTGGTTTTTTTCCAGAAAGCCAAGTAAAATCTTAGATTATGTGGGGAAATTTTTAACCCCTTTATTTTTAGTTTTATTATTCTCCTTATTATTGTTAGCTTTTATCAATCCACTTGGAAGTATTAATGGGAGTCCTGTTCAAACGGCATATGAGTCAAATGCTTTCTTTAAAGGATTTACAGATGGTTATAATACGCTAGACGCTTTAGCGGCTTTAGCCTTTGGGATGATTATTATCGAGAATATTCAAAGTTTAGGTATAACAAAACCTAGTCTTGTAGCTAAAGAAGCGACGAAATCTGGTTTAATGGGAATTATTTTGATGGGTGTTATTTATACGTTACTTTCATTTTTAGGAACAATGAGTTTAGGGACGTTTACATTGAATAAAAATGGTGGGATCACTTTAGCTCAAGTAGCGCAACATTATTTAGGAACGGCAGGTAGTGTCTTACTTGCGGCAATCGTTATCGTAGCGTGTTTGAAGACAGCCATAGGACTCAGCACAGCTTTTGGTCGAACGTTTAATGAATTGTATCCTTCTAAATCATATTCGGTCTTTACGGTATCTTGCATATTGCTAGCAACATTGATTGCTAATGTTGGTTTAGATTTGATTATTCAAATTTCAATTCCTGTATTAATGTTTATCTATCCTTTAGCGATGACTTTGATTTTAATGGGGGTATGTAATCAGTGGATTGGGAAAAAGAAATTGATCTTCCAGTGTGTCACTTATCTGACGATGTTTGCTGGTTTCTTTGATGCTTTAAATAGTTTACCTATGTCTTTAAAAGAAACCTCTTTAGTTTCTAGTTTACTTAAATTTGCTGAGACATTTATTCCGTTTTTCTCAAGTGGTTTAGGTTGGGTAACAATTGCCTTGTTGGGACTAGTTATTGGGTTACTCATAGATAAAAAGAAGAAGAGTTTGTCATAGTGACAAACTCTTCTTTTTTATAGGTAATATTTTTTGATTAATGTTAAATCATCATTCAATTCATAGACGAGTGGCTGACCTGTTGGAATTTCTAGATCCATAATATCATCGTCAGAAATGTTCTCGATGTGTTTTGCTAGTGCTCGTAGTGAATTTCCGTGAGCTGCTACTAACACTGTCTCACCTTTCAATAAAGAAGGGGCAATATGATCTTCCCAGAATGGTAAAGCGCGTTCCAAAGTTACTTTAAGATTTTCTCCACCAGGGACACTTCTTTTATCTAGCAAGGCATATTTTGGATCTTTTGTTGCTGATGCTGGATCGTTTTCATCTACTAATGGTGGCAATGTATCATAAGAACGTCGCCAAAGTTGGACTTGATCCGCACCGTATTTATCAGCTGTTTCTTGTTTATTAAGACCTTGTAAAGCACCGTAGTGACGTTCGTTAAGACGCCAAGATTTTATTTCAGGAATGAAAAGTTGATCGGACTCTTCCAATACATAGTGTGATGTTTTAATGGCGCGTTTTAAGTAAGAAGTATAAGCTATATCAAAATGAATACCAGCTTCTTTAATTTTCTTGCCGGCATCCTTGGCTTCTTCAATTCCTTTATCACTTAAATCCACGTCTTCCCAACCAGTAAATAAATTCAAAGCATTCCACTGGCTTAATCCATGTCTTACAAAAACTAATTTTCTCATCTTGTTCATCCTCTCTAAGTTATCTAGATACTTCGATCGTTTGAACTCCTTTGTCAGAAGTACCTATGATGACTGTTGTTGCCATATCTAAGAAAAGACCGTGTTCCACAACCCCAACTTGATGATCTAACCAAGTAGCTAAATCTTTAGGGTTTTCGATTTTTTCTAGGTACAAGTCAATAATATAGTTTTTACTATCAGTTAGCAAAGGATTACCATTATCTTGTCGTCTAATTTTTGGGTTGTAGCCTTTTGAATTAAATAAGCGAACTAATTGATCACTACCATAAGGAATCACTTCTACAGGTAATGGGAATGCGCCTAAATGCTCTACCATTTTTGATTCGTCTACAATCCAGATTGTTTTATTCGAATACGTTGCTACGATTTTTTCGAATAACAGGGCAGCACCGCCACCTTTAATGCCGTGATAATCATTAGAAATTTCATCTGCTCCGTCAATCGTTACATCCACATGATCAACTTCATCAATGCTTTTTAAAGGGATACCCAATTCTGACGCTTGTTTTTCTGTTGCGTTAGAAGTGGTTACACCAGTGATGCTTAAGCCTTCCTCACGCATACGTCGGCCGATTTCCTCTACCATAAAAAAGGCAGTCGAACCGGTACCTAAACCAACCGTCATTCCGTCTTTGACATATTTTGCTGATTCGATTCCAACCATTTTTTTTAAATTCATAAGTCGCCTCCAAATATGTTTTGTTAACTCTTTCATTGTAATCATATCTACAAAAAAAGGAAAGTTAGAAATAATTTAAAATAAATTTCTTGAAAACTATTGACAATTTTTGAAATGCTATGCTATAGTTACAAAGGTGCTTGGACAGGTCTCGTTAAGACGTGCTAACTAGTAAGAAGGCACGAGCTAAATGCAGGTAACCTTGCATTAATTTTTTTAAATAAAAAAAAGAACCACCTGGATGTGTGGGTCTATAAGAAGTTTTAAGGAAGGAGGAACTATCATGCCTACAATTAATCAATTGGTACGTAAGTCTCGTAAATCACAAACTACTAAATCTGGCTCTCCCGCTTTAGGAAAGAGCTACAATAGTTTCAAAAAATCTCAAACAAATGTGAACTCTCCACAAAAACGTGGGGTTTGTACACGTGTGGGAACGATGACACCTAAAAAACCTAACTCGGCGTTACGTAAATATGCCCGTGTTCGCTTGTCTAACTTAATTGAAGTGACAGCTTACATTCCTGGTATTGGACATAACTTGCAAGAGCATAGTGTTGTTTTAATTCGTGGTGGACGTGTGAAAGATTTACCTGGAGTACGTTACCATGTTGTCCGTGGAGCTTTAGATACTGCTGGTGTTACAGATCGTAAACAAAGCCGTTCTAAATACGGAACTAAAAAACCTAAGAAATAAATCTTTTTAAAAAAATAAAAATACTTGGAAGGAGGAGTTACACATGCCTCGAAAAGGTCCTGTTACAAAACGTGAAGTTTTACCAGATCCGATTTATAATTCTAAATTAGTTACCCGTTTAATCAACCGCGTAATGATTGATGGTAAGCGTGGTGTTGCTTCAAGCATTATTTATGATGCATTCGATATTATTAAAGAATCTACAGGAAATGATCCGTTAGAAGTTTTCGAACAAGCTATGGAAAACATTATGCCTGTTCTTGAAGTTAAAGCTCGCCGTGTTGGTGGTTCTAACTATCAAGTACCAGTTGAAGTTCGTCCAGAGCGTCGTTCTACTTTAGGCTTACGTTGGTTAGTTAACTATGCACGTTTACGTGGAGAGCACACTATGGATCAACGTTTAGCTAAAGAAATCATGGATGCTGCTAACAATTCTGGCGCTTCTGTTAAGAAACGTGAAGATGTACATAAAATGGCTGAAGCCAACAGAGCATTTGCACATTATCGTTGGTAAAATCCTCTTATCCATAGTTGGCTTAGCTGACTATGGATTAAGTATTAATTACAATGAACTACAATAAGAGAGGAGAAACAATTTAAGATGGCAAGAGAATTCTCGTTAGATAATACACGTAATATTGGAATCATGGCCCATGTTGATGCTGGTAAAACAACAACAACTGAGCGTATCCTTTATTATACAGGTAAAATCCACAAACTTGGTGAAACTCATGAAGGAGCTTCACAAATGGACTGGATGGAACAAGAACAAGAACGTGGTATCACAATCACTTCTGCAGCAACAACTGCACAGTGGAAAGGTTACCGAGTTAACATTATCGATACTCCTGGTCACGTGGATTTCACTATTGAAGTTCAACGTTCACTACGCGTATTAGATGGTGCTGTAACAGTTCTTGATTCACAATCAGGTGTTGAGCCTCAAACTGAAACAGTTTGGCGTCAAGCAACTGACTATAAAGTTCCACGTGTTGTTTTCTGTAACAAAATGGATAAAATTGGTGCTGACTTCTTGTATTCTGTAAAAACTTTACATGACCGCTTGCAAGCCAACGCTCATCCAATTCAATTACCAATTGGTGCAGAAGATAACTTCACAGGGATTATTGATTTAATCACTATGAAAGCTGAAATCTATACAAATGACTTAGGAACAGACATCCGTGAGGAAGAAATTCCTGAAGAATATATGGAACAAGCAATCGAATGGCGCGAAAAATTAGTAGAAGCAGTAGCTGAAACTGATGAAGACTTAATGATGAAATACTTAGATGGAGAAGAAATCTCTATCGAAGAATTAAAAGCTGGTATCCGTCGTGCGACGATCAATGTTGAATTCTTCCCAGTAATGGCTGGATCTGCGTTTAAAAACAAAGGTGTTCAGTTAATGCTTGATGCGGTATTAGATTACTTACCAGCTCCAACAGACGTTGAAGCTATTAAAGGAATTGATACTAAAACAGAAGAAGAAACTGTTCGTCCAGCTGACGATAGCGCTCCTTTCTCATCATTAGCATTTAAAGTTATGACGGATCCATTCGTTGGACGTTTAACTTTCTTCCGTGTTTATTCTGGAACTTTAGAAAGTGGTTCATATGTATTGAACGCTTCTAAAGATAAAAAAGAACGTATCGGACGTATCCTACAAATGCATGCAAACAGTCGTGAAGAGATAAACCAAGTTTTCTCTGGAGATATTGCTGCAGCTGTTGGACTTAAAGATACAACAACAGGTGATACTTTATGTGCACTTGATGCACCAGTTATCTTAGAATCAATTGAGTTCCCAGAACCAGTTATTCAAGTAGCTGTAGAACCTAAATCTAAAGCTGACCAAGATAAAATGGGTGTTGCTTTACAAAAACTTGCTGAAGAAGATCCTTCATTCCGAGTTGAAACAAACGTTGAAACTGGAGAAACAGTTATCTCTGGTATGGGTGAGTTACACTTAGACGTTTTAGTAGACCGTATGAGACGCGAATTTAGAGTAGAAGCTAATGTAGGAGCACCTCAAGTTTCATACCGTGAAACATTTAGAGCACCTCTTACTCAAGCAGAAGGTAAATTTGTACGTCAATCGGGTGGTAAAGGTCAATACGGACATGTCTGGGTTGAATTTACACCAAACGAAGAAGGTAAAGGTTTTGAATTCGAAAACGCAATCGTCGGTGGTGTGGTTCCTCGTGAATACATCCCAGCTGTTGAAAAAGGATTAGCAGAATCTATGAACAATGGTGTTCTTGCTGGTTATCCGTTAGTAGATATTAAAGCTAAACTTTATGATGGTTCATACCATGATGTCGATTCAAATGAAACGGCATTCCGTGTGGCAGCATCTATGGCATTACGTGCCGCAGCTAAGAAAGCTCAACCAGCAATCTTAGAACCAATGATGAAAGTTACTGTAACAGTTCCTGAAGAATATTTAGGAGACATTATGGGACACGTAACAAGTCGTCGTGGACGTGTTGAAGGAATGGAAGCTCATGGAAATTCACAAATTGTTAACGCACTTGTGCCATTAGCTGAAATGTTTGGATACGCAACAACATTACGTTCTGCAACTCAAGGACGTGGTACATTTATGATGGTATTTAACCACTATGAAGACGTACCAAAATCTATTCAAGAAGAAATCATCAAGAAAAATGGTGGATCTGCTGATTAGAATGACTAGGCATTTTCCTAGATTTCATGTAAAATGAATAGTCGAAGGAATAAAAATTATTTTTTGTTCCTTCTTCACTATAATATAAAAATAACTTTCATCTTTTAGGAGGAATTATACAAATGGCAAAAGAAAAATTTGACCGCTCGAAATCCCATGTAAACATCGGTACTATCGGACACGTCGATCACGGTAAAACAACTTTATCTGCAGCAATCGCTACAGTATTAGCAAAAAATGGTTTCGGTGAAGCTCAAAACTACGCTGATATCGATAACGCTCCAGAAGAAAAAGAACGTGGAATCACGATCAACACTTCTCATATCGAATATGAAACAGAAACTCGTCACTACGCTCACGTGGATTGTCCAGGACATGCGGATTATGTTAAAAACATGATCACTGGTGCTGCTCAAATGGACGGCGCTATCTTAGTAGTATCTGCTGCTGATGGCCCAATGCCACAAACTCGCGAGCATATCCTTTTATCTCGTAACGTTGGTGTACCATACATCGTTGTTTTCTTAAACAAAATGGACATGGTTGATGACGAAGAATTATTAGAATTAGTTGAAATGGAAGTTCGTGACTTATTATCAGATTACGATTTCCCTGGTGATGACACTCCAGTTATCGCTGGTTCAGCTTTAAAAGCTTTAGAAGGTGAAGCTTCTTACGAAGAAAAAATCTTAGAATTAATGGCTGCAGTTGATGAGTATATCCCAACTCCAGAACGTCAAACTGACAAACCATTCATGATGCCAGTTGAGGATGTATTCTCAATTACTGGACGTGGTACTGTTGCTACAGGCCGTGTTGAACGTGGTGAAGTACGTGTTGGTGACGAAGTTGAATTAGTTGGTATTGCTGAAGCTACTGCTAAATCAACAGTTACAGGTGTTGAAATGTTCCGTAAATTATTAGATTACGCTGAAGCTGGCGATAACATCGGTGCTTTATTACGTGGGGTAGCTCGTGAAGATATCCAACGTGGACAAGTATTAGCAGCTCCAGGAACAATCACTCCACATACGAAATTTAAAGCGGAAGTTTATGTTTTATCTAAAGAAGAAGGTGGACGTCATACTCCATTCTTCACTAACTACCGCCCACAATTCTATTTCCGTACTACTGACGTAACTGGCGTTTGTCAATTACCAGAAGGTATCGAAATGGTTATGCCTGGTGATAACGTAGCTATGGAAGTGGAATTAATCCACCCAATCGCTATCGAAGATGGTACTCGTTTCTCTATCCGTGAGGGTGGACGTACTGTTGGTTCAGGTGTTGTATCTGAAATCTTAGGATAATTTCCGAATTATCTTTCAAATAAGTAACAAAGTAACACGTGTCCGGACGTAAGGTTGAAAACTTTTGTTTTCAACCTTTTTTTGTTATGTTATAATTTAATACTGTATGATAAATTTAGATAACACACGGAAAGTGAAATGTGCAAGGAGGAGTACCAAGAATGAAAAAAATAAATAAAGTCGTTTGGTTGTTTATTTCTATTGTTTTTGCAATGGGGGCATTTGTCGTAGGTAGTAAGTATGAGAAAGCGCAGACGAATAAATTAGGGGACACATCTAAAACAGAAGCGAAAGAGTCAAAGGAACCTAAGTCTAAATCAAAAGATAAAACCGCATCTAAAACAAGTCAGGATTTAACGTCGTTATATTCTGATCAAAAAAAGGGCTTTTTAGCAAAAGATGTTACAAAACAAAAGATTAACTCATTTGAAAAAAATGCAAAAAGTGAAGATGAACAAAAGTTAATGAAAGACTTAAATAAACGATTTAATCTTCAGTCAAGATTTAATGAGTTGTTTACTGAACCAGTTCTTGTCGGGGAAGAATTTAAAAAAGATGTAGCGCTTAAAGAGGGAACTTCAGAGGATAAAAAAGAATTAATGAAAGATCTTAATGAAGTTAAAGACAAAGATGAATTTTACGAAGGTATGTTAAAATATCTTGGAGGTCAAGATGTTGATTCAGATTCTGATTCAAACTCTGAAAAATCAGCTAATGGACAAGTAGCTCAAGAAGTTATCAACCGTATTATTATTAACGGACAAGTTCAATCTGATTTCACCTTAGATGATTACTATGCAGCTAAGTCAGCTGTAGATGCTTTACCACAAGGTGCTGAAAAAGATAGTTTGATGAAGCAAATTGAGCAAATTCAAACAGCTTTAACTAACATGGGAATCACTTATTAAAAAAAATAAAAAAACTCTAAAAAAAAGCTTGTCATCAGGCTTTTTTTTTAGTATACTTTTAAAAGTGCTGAAATAAAAAAAGTATGTCGGTATGATTTAGAGAATACCACGGCTTTGAAGCGAGAGGTTGCGACACGCCAGGGAGCATTGCCATGGTGGTGTGTTGGAGATTTTCGTGGAGCTAGTCTACTTAACTAAAATAGACGAAGGAGGGAACAAAATGGCAAAACAAAAAATTCGTATCCGTTTAAAAGCGTATGAACACCGAGTATTAGATCAATCTGCAGAGAAAATTGTAGAAACAGCAAAAAGAACAGGGGCAGAAGTTTCTGGACCAATTCCATTACCAACTGACCGTTCAGTTTATACAGTAATCCGCGCGACTCATAAATACAAAGATTCACGCGAACAATTCGAAATGCGTACTCATAAACGTCTAATCGACATCGTGAGTCCAACACCTAAGACAGTTGATGCTTTAATGAAGCTAGACTTACCAAGCGGTGTAAATATTGAAATTAAATTATAATAAAATCATGGAGGTGTACTCATGACTAAAGGAATCTTAGGAAAAAAAGTAGGTATGACACAAGTCTTTACTGAAAATGGCGAATTAATCCCAGTTACTGTTGTAGAAGCAACACCAAACGTTGTTTTACAATTAAAAACAATGGCTACTGATGGTTACGAAGCTATTCAAGTTGGCTTCCAAGATAAACGTGAAGTTTTATCTAACAAACCTGCTAAAGGTCATGTTGCAAAAGCAAATACTGCTCCTAAGCGCTTCATTAAAGAATTCAATGATGTTGAGCTTGGAGATTACGAAGTAGGACAAGAAATTAAAGTTGATGTATTTCAAGTAGGAGATATCGTTGATGTTACAGGAACGACTAAAGGACATGGTTTCCAAGGCGTTATCAAACGTCACGGACAATCACGCGGACCAATGTCACATGGTTCACGCTACCACCGTCGCCCTGGGTCAATGGGAGCTGCATCAGATCCATCACGTGTATTTAAAGGTAAAAAACTTGCAGGACGTATGGGTGGAGATCGTGTAACGATTCAAAACTTAGAAATCGTAAGAGTTGATACTGATAAAAATGTTATTTTAATCAAAGGTAATGTACCTGGCGTTAAAAAATCATTAATCGAAATCAAAACAGCAGTTAAGGCTGCTAAATAATTGCGAGAGGAGGAACTAAAGAATGACATCTGTAGCATTATTTAAACAAGATGGAACTCAAAATGGCGAAGTTACTTTAAACGAAGCTATTTTCGGTATTGAACCAAATGAAAATGTTGTCTATGATGCAATCATCATGCAACGTGCTTCATTAAGACAAGGAACACATGCTGTTAAAAACCGTAGCGCAGTACGCGGTGGCGGTCGTAAACCATGGCGTCAAAAAGGAACTGGTCGTGCACGTCAAGGATCAATTCGTTCACCACAATGGCGTGGAGGTGGAGTTGTCTTCGGACCAACACCACGTTCATACAGCTATAAATTACCTAAAAAAGTTCGTCGTTTAGCAATTAAATCAGTTTTATCTGAAAAAGTTGCTGAGAACAAATTGGTTGTTGTTGAAGGTTTATCATTTGATGCACCAAAAACAAAAGAATTCAAACAAGTTTTAACTAACTTGAGTGTAGATACAAAAGTATTAGTTGTTTTAGAAAGTGGCAATGATTTTGCAGCTTTATCAGGACGTAACTTACCTAACGTTTCAATCGTTGAATCAAATAACGTAAGTGTTCTTGATGTAGTAGCAGCAGACAAAATGTTAATTACTAAAGCAGCTCTGACTCATGTAGAGGAGGTACTTGCATAATGGAATTAATCGATGTAATTAAACGCCCAGTTATCACTGAAATGTCAGTGGCAGCGATGGACGAAAAAAAATACACGTTTGAAGTGGACACAAGAGCCAACAAAACATTAGTTAAGCAAGCCGTAGAATCTGTTTTCGATGTTAAAGTTAAAAAAGTGAATATCATGAACGTTAAACCTAAGTTCAAAAGAATGGGTAAATACGCTGGATACACTAAAAAACGTCGTAAAGCAATCGTACAATTAACTGAAGAATCAAAAGATATTCAAATTTTTGACGCTGAATAATAAAATGTGTCATATAAAGTAGGAGGGAATCACGTGGGCATTAGAAAGTATAAACCTACCACAAATGGCCGTCGTAACATGACTGGTTCAGATTTTGCTGAAATCACAACATCTACACCAGAAAAAACTTTGTTACAACCACTTAAAAAGAACGCCGGACGTAACAACCAAGGTAAAATTACTGTTCGTCATCAAGCGGGTGGACACAAGCGCCAATATCGTGTAATCGATTTTAAACGTAACAAAGATAATGTGGTCGGACTTGTAAAAACTGTAGAATATGATCCAAATAGATCTGCAAATATTGCATTAATCCATTACACTGATGGAATCAAAGCTTACATCTTAGCACCTAAAGGTCTTAACGTAGGCGACAAAATTGAATCAGGAGTTAATGCTGATATCAAAACTGGTAACGCGTTACCATTAAGTAACATCCCAGTAGGTACTGTTATTCATAACATCGAATTAAAACCTGGTAAAGGTGGACAATTAATTCGTTCTGCTGGTACAAGTGCACAAGTACTTGGTAAAGAAGGTAAATATATTTTAGTTCGTTTAAATTCAGGAGAAGTTCGTATGATTTTAGGAACTTGTCGTGCAACAATCGGTACTGTTGGTAATGAACAACACGAATTAATTAATATTGGTAAAGCTGGCCGTAGCCGTTGGATGGGTAAACGTCCTACAGTACGTGGTAGCGTAATGAACCCTAACGATCACCCACACGGTGGTGGTGAAGGTAAAGCTCCAATCGGACGTCCATCACCAATGAGTCCATGGGGTAAACCAACACTTGGATACAAAACACGTAACAAAAAAGCAAAATCAGACAAACTTATCGTACGTCGTCGTAAAACTAAATAATGATAAACTCTTAACGGAGTTTGAAATCTTGAGAGGAGGTTCACCATGGGTCGCAGCTTAAAAAAAGGACCTTTTGTAGATGAACACTTAATGAATAAAGTGGAAGCTCAAAAAGATCTTTCAAAGAAAAAAGTTATTAAAACATGGTCTCGACGTTCAACAATTTTCCCTAACTTTATCGGATATACTATCGCAGTATATGATGGAAGAAAACACGTTCCTGTTTACATCCAAGAAGATATGGTAGGACATAAATTAGGTGAATTCGCACCAACAAGAACTTATCGTGGTCATGTAAATGACGATAAGAAAACAAAACGCTAATTAGAGGGAGGCAACGAACATGTCAGAAAGAATTACTTCAGCGAAAGCAACTGCTAAAACAGTTCGCGTTTCACCTCGTAAATCAAGATTAGTGATTGACTTAATTAGAGGTAAAAGCGTAGGAGAAGCAATTTCAATCTTGAAATTCTCACCTAACAAAGCGGCAGGAGTTATCGAAAAGGTACTCATGTCAGCAATTGCAAATGCAGAAAATAATTTTGACTTAGATGTTGAAGATTTATTTGTATCAGAAGCTTTTGTTAACGAAGGACCAACAATGAAACGTTTCCGTCCACGTGCAAAAGGATCTGCTTCACCAATCAACAAACGTACAAGTCATTTAACAGTAGTAGTATCAGAAAAATAGGAGGAGGGACAACTAGTGGGACAAAAAGTACATCCAATTGGAATGCGTGTCGGAGTCATTCGTGACTGGAACGCTAAATGGTATGCAGAAAAAGAATATGCTGAATACCTACATGAAGATTTAAACATTCGTAAATTTATCGCGACTAGATTGGCTGATGCTTCTGTTTCTACCATTGAAACTGAACGTGCTGCAAACCGCGTGAACGTTTCAATTCATACTGCTAAACCAGGTATGGTAATCGGTAAAGGCGGATCTGAAGTTGAAGCTTTAAGAAAAGAATTAAACAAAATCACTGGTAAAAGAGTTCACATCAACATCGTTGAAATCAAAAAACCAGATTTAGATGCAAAATTAGTGGGTGAAGGAATTGCACGTCAATTAGAAAACCGTGTTGCATTCCGTCGTGCACAAAAACAAGCTATCCAACGTACTATGAGAGCTGGAGCTAAGGGTATTAAAACTCAAGTTTCAGGTCGTTTAAATGGTGCTGATATGGCTCGTTCTGAAGGTTATTCTGAAGGAACTGTTCCTTTACATACTTTAAGAGCAGACATTGATTACGCTTGGGAAGAAGCAGATACAACATACGGAAAACTAGGAGTTAAAGTGTGGATTTATCGTGGAGAAATTCTTCCAGAAAAGAAAAACACTGAGAAAGGAGGGAAATAATCATGTTAGTACCTAAACGCGTGAAACACCGTCGTGAGTTCAGAGGTAAAATGCGTGGTGAAGCTAAAGGTGGTAAAGAAGTATCTTTTGGTGAATTCGGCTTACAAGCTGTAGAATCACACTGGATTACTAACCGTCAGATTGAAGCTTCTCGTATCGCAATGACCCGTTACATGAAACGTGGTGGGAAAGTATGGATTAAAATTTTCCCTCACAAATCATACACATCTAAAGCAATTGGTGTTCGTATGGGTTCTGGTAAGGGTGCTCCTGAAGGATGGGTTTCTCCAGTAAAACGTGGAAAAATCATGTTTGAAGTTGCAGGCGTTCCTGAAGAAGTAGCTCGTGAAGCTTTAAGACTTGCTTCTCACAAATTACCTTTAAAAACAAAAATTGTAAAACGTGAAGAAATGGGTGGTGAATCGAATGAAGGTTAAAGATATCAGAGAATTAACCACTACCGAAATGATCGCTAAAGAAAAAGAATTTAAAGCAGAATTATTCAACTTAAGATTCCAATTAGCTACAGGTCAATTAGAAAATACAGCGCGAGTTTCTGAAGTTCGTAAATCGATTGCACGCATCAAAACAGTTTTGCGTGAAGAAACAGCTAAGTAATAGTGGAAGGAGGCCATTTATAGATGACTCAAGAGAGAAATGAACGTAAAGTTTACACTGGACGTGTGGTTTCAGACAAAATGGATAAAACTATCGTTGTTGTTGTAGAAACTAAAAAAACTCATAAAATCTATGGTAAACGTGTTAAATATTCTAAGAAATATTACGCACACGATGAAAACAACGTAGCAAAAATGGGAGACATCGTTAAAATTATGGAAACTCGTCCATTATCTGCGAAGAAACGCTTCCGTTTATTAGAAGTTGTGGAAGAAGCCGTAATTATTTAATTCGAATTTTCCTATAAAAGAATAGAAAGTTTGAGAGGAGGATACCCAAGTGATCCAACAAGAAAGTCGTATGAAAGTTGCTGATAACTCAGGAGCTCGTGAAGTATTAACTATTAAAGTACTTGGTGGTTCTGGACGTAAGACTGCAAACATCGGTGATGTAGTAGTTTGTACAGTTAAACAAGCAACACCAGGTGGAGTTGTTAAAAAAGGCGAAGTAGTTAAAGCTGTTATCGTTCGTACAAAATCTGGAGCTCGTCGTCCTGACGGTTCATATATCAAATTTGATGAAAATGCCTGTGTGATTATCCGTGATGATAAGAGTCCACGTGGAACTCGTATCTTTGGACCTGTTGCTCGTGAATTACGCGACAACAACTTCATGAAGATAGTCTCATTAGCACCAGAAGTATTATAATATAAACTCATTGTTTAAAGGAGGTGCGAAACAAGATGTTCGTTAAAAAAGGCGATAAAGTAAAAGTTATCTCAGGTAAAGATAAAAGTAAAGAGGGAATCGTTCTTCAATCATTTCCGAAAAAGATCGCGTCATCGTTGAAGGTGTTAACGTTATGAAAAAACACCAAAAACCTAGCGCATCAGCTCCTCAAGGAGGAATTATCGAAATGGAAGCATCTATTCACGTTTCTAATGTAATGGTGATTGATCCGTCAAACGGAGAGCCAACACGTGTAGGATACAAAGTAATAGATGGTAAAAAAGTACGTATTTCTAAGAAAACTGGCGAAGTTTTAGACAAATAATTCGTGAGGAAGGAGGACAAATCTAGATGAACCGCTTAAAAGCAAAGTATATCGGTGAAGTAACACCTTCATTGATGGAAAAATTTAACTACTCATCAGTAATGCAAACACCGAAAGTTGATAAAATCGTTATCAACATGGGTGTGGGTGATGCTGTTTCAAATACTAAAAACCTAGATAAAGCTGTTGAAGAATTAGCTTTAATCTCAGGACAAAAACCAATCATCACTAAAGCTAAGAAATCTATCGCAGGTTTCCGCTTACGTGAAGGTATGCCAATTGGATGTAAAGTAACTTTACGTGGAGAAAGAATGTACGAATTTTTAGATAAATTAGTATCTGTCTCTTTACCTCGTGTACGTGACTTCCATGGTATCAGTAACAAATCATTCGACGGTCGTGGAAACTATACTTTAGGTGTTAAAGAACAATTAATCTTCCCTGAAGTTGACTACGATTTAGTAGATAAAGTTCGAGGAATGGACATTGTTATTGTTACAACTGCTAACAGTGACGAAGAAGGTCGTGAGTTATTAACTCAACTTGGAATGCCATTCCAAAAATAATTTAAGGAGGCGAACTACGTGGCTAAAAAATCAATGATCGCTAAGAATAAACGTCCTGC
This sequence comes from Vagococcus hydrophili, assembly GCF_011304195.1. Lineage (NCBI taxonomy): Bacteria > Bacillati > Bacillota > Bacilli > Lactobacillales > Enterococcaceae > Vagococcus > Vagococcus hydrophili. The sequence goes on from NZ_CP049887.1 coordinate 1,139,004, forward strand.
AAAATTTGCAGTACAAGAGTACACACGTTGTGAACGTTGTGGACGTCCACATTCAGTATATCGTAAATTTAAACTTTGTCGTATTTGCTTCCGTGAACTTGCCTATAAAGGACAAATTCCCGGCGTGAAGAAAGCAAGCTGGTAAAAATAGTAAACCGCTAAAAGGAGGTAAATAAATCAATGGTGATGACAGATCCAATTGCAGATTTTCTAACACGCATTCGTAATGCCAACATGGTAAAACACGAATCATTAGAATTGCCTGCATCAACTATCAAACTTGAAGTCGCAAAAATCTTACAACGTGAAGGTTTTGTGCGTGACGTAGAATTCATCGAAGATGACAAACAAGGCATCATCCGTGTTTTCTTAAAATATGGTAAAAACGACGAACGCGTTATTACTAACTTAAAACGTATCTCAAAACCAGGTTTACGTGCTTATGTAAAAGCAAATGAAGTACCTAAAGTATTAAACGGTTTAGGTATCGCAATTATCTCAACTTCTGAAGGTATCGTTACTGATAAAGAAGCAAGAGAACGTAACATCGGTGGAGAAGTATTAGCATACGTTTGGTAAAAAATATTTAAACAAGGAGGTGTCCTAGAATGAGTCGTATTGGAAATAAACCAGTCGTTGTTCCTGCAGGTGTAACTGTTACACAAAGCGGAACTACTGTAACTGTAAAAGGACCTAAAGGTGAATTAACTCGTGAGTTTTCACCTAAGATTACTTTAAACATTGCAGAAGGCGTTGTTACATTAACACGTCCTAACGATGACAAAGAAAATAAAACAATGCACGGTACTATGCGCGCTAACTTAAACAACATGGTTGTTGGAGTTACTGAAGGCTTTACTAAAGCATTAGAATTAATTGGGGTTGGATACCGTGCTCAATTACAAGGTAAAAAACTTGTACTTAGCGTTGGATATTCACATCCAGTAGAATTCGAAACACCAGAAGGCATCGAAATCGAAGTTCCTTCAAACACATCTATTATCGTTAAAGGATCTAACAAAGAAGTTGTTGGAGAATTAGCTGCTAATATTCGTGGAACACGTCCTCCAGAGCCTTATAAAGGTAAAGGAATTCGCTATGTTGGCGAACACGTAAGACGTAAAGAAGGTAAAACTGGTAAATAACAAATAAAAAGAAATTTGAGGTGACAAGTGTGATTACAAAACCAGATAAGAATAAAACTCGCCAAAAGAGACATGCTCGTGTGCGTAGTAAAATCTCTGGTACTGCAGAGTGCCCACGCTTGAACGTATACCGTTCTAACAAAAACATCTACGCTCAATTAATTGATGACGTAGCGGGTGTGACACTTGCAAGTGCCTCTACTGTAGATAAAACTATCTCAGGAGAAAACAAAACTGAATTAGCAAAAGCTGTAGGTTCAGCAATTGCTACTAAAGCAACAGAAAAAGGTATTAAAGAAGTAGTCTTTGACCGTGGTGGATACCTTTACCATGGACGTGTAGCTGCATTAGCTGAAGCAGCACGTGAAAATGGATTAGAATTTTAAGAAAAGGAGGAATACCATTCATGACTAATATTGATGCTAGACAATTTGATTTAGAAGATCGCGTTGTTGCAATTAACCGCGTTTCTAAAGTTGTTAAAGGTGGACGTCGTCTACGTTTTGCTGCTTTAGTAGTAGTTGGTGACAGAAACGGACATGTAGGATTTGGTACTGGTAAAGCTCAAGAAGTTCCAGAAGCAATCCGTAAAGCCGTTGAAGACGCTAAGAAAAACTTAATCGAAGTACCAATGGTTGGCTCAACAATTCCTCACGAAGTTATCGGTTCTTTCTGTGGTGGCCGCATTTTAATGAAGCCTGCAGTAGCCGGTTCTGGAGTTGCCGCTGGTGGACCAGTTCGTGCCGTACTTGAGTTAGCAGGTATCTCTGATATCACAAGTAAATCTTTAGGATCTAACACACCTGTAAACGTTGTTCGCGCAACTGTTGAAGGATTAAACAGATTAAAAAGAGCAGAAGAAGTTGCGGAATTACGCGGCATTTCTGTTGATAAATTAATCGGATAAGGGGACCAAAAATGAGCGAATTAAAAATTACTTTAAAACGTAGTATCATTGGACGTCCTCAAAACCAACGTGATACAGTTAAAGCTTTAGGTTTAAACAAAATGCACGCAACTGTAGTTAAACCTAATAACGAAGCCATCAAAGGTATGGTTAACACTGTTTCACATTTAGTGGACGTAGAAGAAATTTAATTAAAGATATTTTCAAAACTAGTTATAAGGAGGTGCCGAGTTAATGAAACTTCATGAATTACATCCGGCAGAAGGATCAAGACACGTACGCAATCGCGTTGGACGTGGATCATCATCTGGTAACGGTAAAACATCAGGTCGTGGACAAAAAGGTCAAAAATCACGTTCAGGTGGTGGCGTACGTCTAGGATTTGAAGGTGGTCAAACACCATTATTCATGCGTTTACCAAAACGTGGATTTACAAACATCAACCGTAAAGATTTTGCAATCGTCAACTTAGACGTATTGAACCGCTTTGAAGATGGTACCGAAGTAACACCGACTACTTTAATCGAAGCAGGAATCGTGAAAGATGCTAAATCGGGAATTAAAATTTTAGGAAACGGCGAGTTAACTAAAAAATTATCAGTGAAAGCTGCTAAATTCTCAAAATCTGCACAAACTGCTATTGAAGCAGCTGGTGGATCAATAGAGGTGATCTAATGTTTAAACTGTTGAAGGATTCGTTTAAAGTGAAGAGTATCCGTAGTAAGATATTTTTCACGCTATTCATTCTCTTCGCGTTTAGAGTTGGGGCCCATATTACTGTTCCAGGCGTTGATGCTAAAGCGTTATTAGAACTTAACGACTTAGCATTAGTGGCGATGTTTAATCAAGTTAGTGGTAATGCTATGGAAAGATTCTCATTGTTCGCAATGGGAGTTTCGCCGTATATCACGGCTTCGATCATCATTCAATTACTTCAAATGGATATCGTTCCAAAATTTGTAGAGTGGTCAAAACAAGGGGAAGTTGGTCGACGTAAGTTGAATCAAGCGACTCGTTACTTAACACTTGTGTTAGGTTTTGTTCAATCGATTGCGATTACAGCAGGTTTTAACTTCTACACAAATGCAGGTCTTGTAAAAGAACCTAATCCAATGACTTATATTAGTATCGGTATTATTTTAACTGCTGGTACGATGTTAGTAACTTGGATGGGTGAGCAGATATCTGAAAAAGGTATTGGTAATGGTGTATCAATGATTATCTTTGCTGGTATCATTGCGAAACTACCTAGCAGTATTAAAGAAATATATGAAGCTTATTTTGTCAATATTGATAAAGCTGATTTGACTCGTTCATTCATCTTTATTGGAATTTTAATTGTTGCCGTGTTGTTAATTGTTACTATGGTAACTTATGTACAACAAGCAGAAAGAAAAATTCCGATTCAATATACAAAACGTGTTGCTGGAGCACCACAAAGTAGTTATTTACCGTTAAAAGTAAATGCTGCAGGAGTTATTCCTGTTATCTTTGCAAGTTCTTTCATCGCAACACCGTCGACAATATTAACTGCATTTAAAACAAGCCATGGTGGAGAAGCCTGGTTTAAAGTACTAGAACAAATATTTAACTATTCAACTATTCCTGGTGGAATAATTTATACAATACTGATTATTGCTTTTACATTCTTTTATGCATTTGTTCAGGTTAATCCTGAAAAAGTTGCTGAGAATTTGCAGAAGCAAGGAAGCTATATTCCAAGTGTCCGACCTGGTAAAGCAACGGAACAATTTATCTCAAGTTTATTAATGAAGTTGAGTACAGTTGGTTCATTGTTCTTAGGGTTAGTAGCAATTTTACCTATTATTGCTCAAAACGTTTGGAACCTACCTCAATCTATCGGATTGGGTGGGACAAGTTTATTGATTGTTATTAGTGTGGCACTTGAAACTAACAAACAGCTTGAAGGGTTATTATTAAAACGTCAATATACTGGTTTTATCAGAGAGTAAGAGTGGTGTGTTGGGGATTTTCCTCAGCACTTTTCTCGAACTTAAGGAGGAAAACAAATGAATCTCATCCTAATGGGATTGCCAGGAGCAGGTAAAGGGACACAAGCAGAGAGAATAATCGATGTTTATGGAATTCCCCACATCTCAACTGGAGACATGTTTCGTGACGCAATGAAGAATGAAACGGAATTAGGCCTTTTAGCTAAATCATTTATTGATAAAGGTGAATTGGTTCCTGATGAAGTAACAAACGGTATTGTGAAAGATCGTCTATCTCAAGACGATACAGAAAAAGGTTTCCTATTAGATGGTTTCCCTCGTACACTAGCTCAAGCAGAAGAATTAGATACAATTTTAGAGGAATTAGGTAAAAAAGTAGACAACGTCTTAAACATTCATGTTGAATCAGAAGTTTTAATTGATCGTTTAGCGGGTCGTTTTATCTGTAAAGATTGTGGTGCAACTTATCATAAATTATTCAATTCACCAAAAGTGGAAGGAACTTGTGATCGTTGTGGAGGCCATAACTTCTTCCAAAGAGAAGACGATAAACCAGAAACGGTTAAAAACCGTTTGGAAGTTAACATCAAAAACTCTGAGCCGATTCTAGCTTATTATGAAAACTTAGGTGTGGTAAGCACTATTGATGGTGATCGTGATATTCAAGAAGTTTTTAACGATATCGAAAAGATACTCGGTTCTAAAAACTAGTCATTTATCTAGCTATCTATTATTCTTTGAGAATCAGGCCTTTTTCTTGCTAAAAAAGTTGAATTAAGGAAAATTTTTCCTCTCAACTTTATTTTGTTTTACAGTTATGCTATAATACAAAAGTTGGAAAGAAATAGGTTGAATTCTATTTTTGTCAATTTGTCGCATATGTCAGATGCAAACAATGTATAAGGAGGTACTAGTTGTGGCGAAAGAAGATATGATTGAAATTGAAGGTACAGTCGTCGAAACTTTGCCGAATGCAATGTTTAAAGTTGAATTAGAAAATGGCCATGTTGTTTTAGCACATGTTTCAGGAAAAATTAGAATGCACTACATTCGTATTTTACCTGGTGATAAGGTAACAGTTGAATTATCTCCGTATGATTTAACACGCGGTCGCATTACTTATCGCTTTAAATAGTTGTACTCCGTAAAATTCAAGGAGGTATAATCATGAAAGTAAGACCATCAGTAAAACCCATTTGTGAAAAATGTAAAATAATTCGTCGTAAAGGTCGAGTTATGGTTATCTGTGAAAACCCAAAACATAAACAACGTCAAGGATAAAAGGAGGTTAACGTAAAATGGCTCGTATTGCAGGTGTAGATATCCCTCGTGATAAACGCGTTGTTATTTCGCTTACTTATATTTTTGGAATCGGAAAGAAAACTTCTCAACAAGTTTTAGCTGAAGCAGGAGTTTCTGAAGAAATCCGTGTACGCGATTTAACTAACGAACAAACAGATTCAATCCGTGCAGCGATTGATAAATTAAAAGTTGAAGGTGACTTACGTCGTGAAGTAAACTTAAACATCAAACGCTTAATGGAAATTGGTTCATACAGAGGTATGCGTCATCGTCGTGGATTACCAACTCGTGGACAAAACACGAAAAATAATGCACGCACAAGAAAAGGACCAGCTCGTTCTATCGCTGGTAAGAAAAAATAAGAATTAAAGTGAAGGAGGTATAAAGCTTCATGGTAGCAAAAAAAGTTTCTAGAAAACGTCGTGTGAAAAAGAATATTGAAGCAGGTGTGGCACATATCCACTCTACATTCAATAACACAATCGTAATGTTAACAGATGTTCATGGTAATGCAATTGCATGGTCATCAGCAGGTTCATTAGGATTTAGAGGAAGTAAAAAATCAACACCATTCGCAGCTCAAATGGCAGCAGAAGTTGCAGCTAAAGCAGCAATGGAACATGGTTTAAAAACTGTTGACGTAACTGTAAAAGGACCAGGTTCTGGTCGTGAAGCAGCTATTCGTTCATTACAAGCAACAGGATTAGAAGTGACAGCAATTCGTGACGTGACTCCAGTTCCTCATAATGGATGCCGCCCTCCAAAACGCCGTCGTGTTTAGTGAGTGAGTTTATTCTAATGAGTAGAACTTTTGCGACATTGAGCAGGACACTTTTCGTTTTGAAAGGGGTATAGACAAGAATGATTGAATTTGAGAAACCAAGAATCACAAAGATTGATGAAGATAGAGATTATGGCAAGTTCGTCATCGAGCCACTTGAAAGAGGCTATGGAACTACGTTAGGTAATTCATTACGCCGTATTTTATTGTCATCTCTTCCAGGTGCTGCAATCACAAATCTTCAAATTGATGGTGTATTACATGAGTTTTCTACTGTCAAGGGAGTGCGTGAAGATGTCACTCAAATAATTTTAAACATCAAAGGCTTAGCACTTAAATTATATGCTGAAGAAGAAAAAACTTTAGAGATCGATATTACTGGTCCAGCTAATGTTACTGCCGGTGACATTATTACTGATAGTGATGTTGAAATCATGAACAAAGATTTATTCATCTGTAGTGTATCTGAAGGTGCAACATTCCGCGCTAGTTTAACTGTTAAACCAGGCCGTGGTTATGTACAAGCTGATGAAAACAAAAGTGAAGATATGCCAATTGGTGTTTTACCAGTGGATTCTATCTACACACCCATTACTCGTGTTAACTACCAAGTAGAAAATACGCGTGTTGGACATCGTGAAGATTTTGATAAATTAACTTTAGATGTTTGGACAGACGGTTCTATTGCACCGCAAGAGGCTATCAGTTTATCTGCTAAAATCTTGACAGAGCATTTAGATATCTTTGTTAACTTAACTGACGAAGCTAAGAACGCTGAAATCATGATCGAAAAAGAAGAAACACAAAAAGAAAAAATGTTGGAAACAACTATAGAAGAATTAGATCTATCTGTTCGCTCTTATAACTGTTTGAAACGCGCAGGCATCAATACATTACAAGAATTAACAAATAAATCTGAGGCTGAAATGATTAAAGTCCGTAACTTAGGTCGTAAATCACTTGAAGAAGTAAAAGCTAAATTAGCTGATTTAGAACTAGGATTACGTCAAGACGATTAATCGTTAATTGACTAAGGAGGGAATACGACGTGAGTTATCGTAAATTAGGCCGCACAAGCAGCCAAAGAAAAGCTATGTTACGTGATTTGACAACTGATCTTATCATCAACGAACGCATTGAAACAACTGAAGCTCGTGCCAAAGAAATCCGCTCAACTACTGAGAAAATGATTACTTTAGGTAAACGTGGAGATCTTCATGCCCGTCGTCAAGCCGCAGCTTATGTAAGAAACGAATTACTAGAAGCTCGTTTAGACGAATCAGGAGAAGTAATCATCCAAGAAACAGCTTTACAAAAATTATTTAATGACTTGGGACCTCGTTACCAAGATCGCCAAGGTGGTTACACACGTATCCTTAAAAAAGGACAACGTCGCGGTGACGCTGCACCTATGGTAATTATTGAATTAGTTTAATAATACTGTTTAAATATGTTGCATCACTTTATAGATGATTCTTTTAGAGTGTTATGATGTTGGAAATTAATTTTTCCGAGTCTAGCTCGGTGCTGGTCCCTTAGTTTTTAACTAGGGGGCACGCGCTCATCATATAAAGTGCTTTTTTTATACCCGAATGTAATGCGCTTTAATTGTCAAATAGCTGAATATCGACTAAGATAAATGAGTGTTTGTCTTGGTTCACAAGAATGTTTCCTTGTATTTTTAATAATTATATTATTAAGAATAGAATGAAACATTTTTTTAAAATAAAGAAATAAAGAATAGGGAAGAATTGATATGGAGACACCTTTAATTGAATTAAAAAATATTACGTTTAAATATCACGGTGAAGAAGAAAAAAATGCACTGAATGATGTTTCCTTAAATATATATCCAGGAGAGTGGGTGGCTTTAATTGGTCACAACGGATCTGGTAAATCAACCTTAGCAAAAACAATCAACGGTTTAATTGTCCCAAATGCTGGGGATATTTTTGTGAAGGGTGAAAAAGTGACAGAGGAGACACTTTGGGATATTCGCCGAATGATTGGTATGGTTTTCCAAAATCCTGATAATCAATTTGTGGGTTCAACGGTTGAGGATGATGTGGCCTTTGGTTTAGAAAATCAAGGTGTTCCTCGTGAAGATATGTTAACTCGAGTTAAGGATGCTTTAGAGAAGGTGCGTATGTCTGACTTTATGATTAAAGAGCCAGCACGTCTTTCTGGTGGTCAGAAACAGCGGGTGGCGATTGCGGGTGTGATTGCTTTAAGACCTGATGTGATCATTTTAGATGAAGCGACGTCTATGTTAGATCCTCAAGGACGTAAAGAAGTGATTGATACTATCCGAAAAATTAAAGAAGAATCTAATTTAACAGTTATTTCGATTACTCATGATATTGATGAAGCGGCGTATGCTAATCGTGTGTTAGTGATGCGTGAAGGTGAGATTATTCAAGAGGGAACACCGGGAGAGATTTTTTCTCATGGTGAAGAGTTAATCGAACTTGGCTTAGATGTTCCGTTTCCTGAAAAATTAAAAGCGGCTTTAAAAGAGCGTGAGATTGATGTGCCTGATACGTATTTAACTGAGGAAGGGATGGTGGACTGGTTATGGACATCCGGTTTGAACAAGTAGATTTTACTTACCAGCCTAATAGCCCTTTTGAACAGAGAGTGCTTTTTGATGTTAATTTAGATATACCAAGTAACAGCTATACAGCGATTGTTGGTCACACTGGTAGTGGTAAATCTACATTACTCCAACATTTAAATGCCTTACTGAAACCGACTAAGGGGAAAGTAACCATTGGAGACCGTGTGATTACACCTGAAACAGATAATAAAAATTTAAAACCGATTCGTAAAAAAGTGGGGATTGTGTTCCAGTTTCCAGAGTCTCAGCTATTTGACGAAACAGTGGCACGTGATATTGCTTTTGGACCAAAGAACTTTGGTGTTTCTGAAGAAGAAAGCATGAAATTAGCAGCTGAAATGCTCGATTTAGTTGGTTTAGACGCTTCTTACATGGAAAGATCACCATTTGACCTATCTGGTGGACAAATGCGTCGTGTGGCCATTGCGGGGGTTTTAGCCATGGAGCCTGAAGTGGTGATTTTAGATGAGCCAACAGCAGGACTTGATCCACGTGGTCGTAAAGACATGATGGAAATGTTCTACCGTCTTCATAAAGAAAAGGGCATTAATATTATTTTAGTCACCCATTTAATGGATGATGTGGCAGAATACGCTGATTACATGGTGGTTCTTGAAAAAGGAAAAATCCATAAAAAAGGTCATCCTCGTGAAATTTTTGAAGATGTGACTTGGTTAAATGAAAAGCAACTCGGTGTGCCAACTGCGACTGATTTTGCGTTTAAATTAATGGATAAAGGCTACGAATTTAGTCAGTTACCATTAACAGCCACAGAGCTTGCAGATGAGTTAGCCCGTGATTTGAAAGTGGGTGACGCTCATGATGAATAAACTAATTTTAGGACGTTATATTCCTGGGGATTCATTCATTCATAATTTAGACCCGAGAGCCAAACTGGTAGCCAGTTTTTATTTTATTGCTATTATTTTCTTGTGTAATAATTTTGCGTCATTTGGATTAATGTTTGCTTTTACGCTTTTTGCGATTCTTTTATCAAAAATAAGTGTGCGTTTCTTTATTAAAGGTGTGAAACCCTTAATCTGGTTAATTTTATTCACGGTGATCTTGCAAGTTCTCTTTTCGCAAGGTGGAGAAGTTTACTTCAAGTGGGGGATTTTCACGATTAGTGAGTGGGGCCTTAAAAATGGTGCTTACATCTTCATTCGTTTTGTGTTGATTATTTTTATGTCAACCTTACTTACTCTGACAACGCCACCTTTATCACTGGCTGACGCCATTGAGTACTTACTGCGTCCGCTAAAAGCGATTAAGTTTCCAGCTCATGAAATTTCATTGATGCTATCGATTGCTTTGCGTTTTGTTCCGACATTAATGGATGAAACGGAAAAAATCATGAACGCTCAACGTGCTCGTGGTGTAGACTTTGGTGAAGGTAACTTGATGCAGAAAATGAAAGCCATCGTACCATTGTTAATTCCTCTTTTTGTGAGTAGTTTTAACCGAGCGGAAGATTTAGCGATTGCCATGGAAGCTAGAGGTTACCAGGGCGGTGAAGGTCGTACGAAGTATCGTGTCTTACATTGGGAAAAGAATGATACTTTCGTTGTGATTGGTTTTGCGATTTTAACAGGTCTTTTGATCTGGTTACGAGGATAAAAAAGAGGGACTGTGACGATTAATGTCATGGTCCTTCATTTGTGAAATTAGGGAGGAAATACTATGCCACGTTATAAAGCAGTGATTAGTTATGATGGAACCAACTATGCAGGTTTCCAAGTTCAAAATAATGCCCACACGATTCAAGCTGAAATTGAAAATACGTTGAGACGAATTAATGGAGGGAAATCGATTACGATTCATCCTTCTGGTCGAACGGACTCTGGGGTTCATGCGAAGGGACAGGTGATTCACTTTGATTACCCACACGAGAGGGACGGGGAGAAATTCCGCTTTGCACTAGATACTCAAACCCCAGCAGACATTTGTTTCCAATCAGTGGAGCAAGTAGATGACGAATTTCATGCCCGTTATTTGGCAAAAGAAAAGATTTATCATTACCATGTGGATTTGGGTCAATCACCGGATCCATTTAAACGCCTGTATTCGGCTCACTACCGCTATCAACCTGATTTAGAGATAATGAGGCAGGCTGCTAAATATATTGAAGGAGAGCACGATTTTAGCGTCTTCTGCGCAACTGGTAGTGCGGTTCAAGATAAAACAAGAACAGTTCATGAGGTAACCATTGAAAAAGTGAGTGAAACAGAACTTGTTTTTATTTTTAGAGGAAATGGTTTCTTATATAAGATGGTTCGGATGCTTGTGGGAACCCTTTTAAAAATCGGCAACGGTCAATTACCAGTAGACGCGATTGAAAAAGCCTTACTTAATCAAGATAAGAAGATGACCGGACCAACAGCCCATCCTGAAGGTCTCTTCTTAATGAATGTGAGCTACAAATAATTTTGAAAAAAATTAAAAAAATGCAATGAATTTTATTGACATATCAATGAAATCACGATAATATGATAAATGGTATTGTTTGACCACAACATGGTGAGCCCCGGAAACTTATTATGTAATGCCCAAACAACGTAAAGAAAATATTGGAGGAAAAATACCCATGCGTACAACATATATGGCCAAAAATGGCGAAATTGATCGTAAGTGGTTTGTAGTAGACGCGACAGATATTCCTTTAGGTCGTCTATCTACAGTCGTAGCATCTATCTTACGCGGAAAAAATAAACCAACATTCACACCACATGTAGACACAGGTGACTATGTCATCGTAATCAATGCAGACAAAATTAAATTAACTGGTAAAAAAGCAACTGACAAGATTTACTACCGTCATAGCCAACACCCAGGTGGTTTAAAAGCTATCACTGCTGGTGAATTACGCGACAAAAACTCACGCCGTTTAGTTGAAAACTCAATTAAAGGTATGTTACCAAAAAATACTTTAGGACGCCAACAAGGCTCTAAATTATTCGTTTATGGTGAAGCTGAACACAAACATGAAGCACAACAACCAGAAGTATTAGATATCACTAACTTAATTTAAGGAGGGAATTTCATTGGCTAAAGTACAATATTTAGGCACAGGCCGTCGTAAAACATCTGTAGCTCGCGTACGCTTAGTACCCGGTACAGGTAAAATTATCATGAACAAAAAAGACATTGAAGAATATATTCCACATGCTGATTTACGTGAAGTAATCATGCAACCACTAGTATTAACAGAAACTAAAGGCGCATATGACGTATTAGTTAACGTTGACGGTGGAGGATACGCAGGACAAGCTGGGGCAACTCGCCACGGTATCTCTCGCGCTCTTTTACAAGTAGATCCAGATTTCCGTCCAGCTCTTAAACGTGCAGGATTGTTAACTCGTGACGCTCGTATGGTTGAACGTAAAAAACCAGGTCTTAAAAAAGCTCGTAAAGCATCACAATTCTCTAAGCGTTAATTACGATTATCGTTCGAGATTTCGAGTTACGAGAATCGTACTGGGCGAAGCTTTGCTGAGCGCAGTTACTATAATCATGACTTTCAAGGCATCTTCCATTTGGAGGGTGTCTTTTTTTGATATATACAACCTTCATAATCGGCTAAAGTATCAAAAACTTATCTTATCAATGGGATATCTCAGCTTATAAAATTATTTGATGCTATATTTCTAATATTTGGGTGGCTTTTCTAAATCTACCCAATAATTTGATTAAATGATATTTAAAAAATTTATCATAATTAAGTGGAATAATATTATTAAGAAATTTAATCCGCGAAACATCTTTTATTTCAAACATAGATCTTGTTGAAATACCTTTTATATGCGATCCTAAAGTAGCAGATAAAAAGTATAAGAGGTATGAAATCATGAAAAAAGAGATTAATGTTGTGGGAGCAATTATTATTAAAGATAAAAAAATCCTTTGTTGTCAAAGAGGTCCTGGGAGAGCTTTAGCGAATCTTTGGGAGTTTCCTGGTGGAAAGATAGAAGCGGATGAATTAAAAGTTCAAGCTTTAAAACGCGAGATTAAAGAAGAGTTAAAAGTTCAAGTGGATATAGTGGAAGAAGAGTTTGCTTTTTGTCGGTATGAATATGATTTTGGTTATGTTAATTTAACGACGTTCATCTGTTATTTGAAGTCGGGTGAACCACAATTAACGGAGCATCTCCAAGTTAAGTGGCTACAGGCAGAAGAACTAAATTCATTAGAATGGGCACCTGCTGATATTCCAACGGTTGATAAATTAATGAATGAGGAAATCGAGGACTTGTGAGATGGATTTATTAGAAACAGCGTTAAAAAGAGCATTTATCAATAAGTTAGTTCCTAGTGATACCTTAAATCCTAAATTTATCATTAATAATCCTAAGAAGAAGGATTTTTTATTAACAACGGTTCAAAGTGATTTAGATAAGTGTCAATCTTTTGTTATCTCCGTTGCTTTCATTACTCAAAGTGGGTTAAACGCGATTAAGGTTCAGTTGGCTGATTTGGAACAGCGAGGGATTAAAGGGCGTATTTTGACATCTACTTATTTAGGCTTTAATCAGCCAGAGGTTTTTGAGTCTTTAATGAGAATACCGAATGTTGATATTCGGATTTCGGAGAAAGAAGGATTTCACGCTAAGGGTTATTTGTTTGATATGGGAGATTATCAGAGTTTTATTATTGGTAGTTCTAATTTAACCATGGCCGCGTTAAAGCAAAATTATGAGTGGAACGTTAAGCTAACTTCTTATGATAATGGTGAGATGATTACCACAATTCAAGAGCACTTAGAAAACGAATGGCGGACGGCAGTGCCTTTGACCGATGACTGGCTAACAAAATTCAAAAAGTCTTATCGTCCGATTATTAATTCCCAAATAATCAGACAAGAAAAAACAATTTTAGCGGAAGAGGATTCTGTCTATATTACCCCTAATAAGATGCAGAAAGCTGCTCTTAGTAGTTTGAAAGATTTACGTGAAACGGGTGCTAGTAAAGGTTTGGTTATCTCGGCTACTGGAACTGGGAAAACTTATTTAGCGGCGTTAGATGTGGCATCATATGAGCCTAAACGAATGTTGTTTATTGTGCATAGAGAGCAAATTCTAAAAAAAGCGATGGCTTCATTTAAAAAAGTGATAGGTGGTAAGGATTCAGATTATGGAATTTTATCTGGTAATTCAAAAGAAACAGAGGCTAAATATTTATTTGCGACCATTCAAACTATCTCAAAAGATAATTATCAAGAACTTTTAGGCAAGTCAGCTTTTGATTATATTTTAATAGATGAAGTTCATAAAGCAGGGGCTGAAACATACCAAAAAGTTATTGAGTATTTCACACCGGATTTTTTACTAGGGATGACAGCAACCCCTGAACGAACAGATGGTTTTAATGTTTTTGAATTATTTGATTATAATGTGGCTTACGAGATTAGGCTTCAGGAAGCACTTGAAGAGGATATTTTATGTCCTTTTCATTATTTTGGTGTGACGGACTATGAGAAAAACGGACTTCTGATTAATGAAACGTCAGAGCTTAAATATTTAGTTAATCAAGAACGGATTGATTTTCTGATTAATAAAATTGATTATTATGGTTGCTCTGGAAATCAGGCAAAAGGGTTGGTTTTTTGTAGTAGAAAAGAAGAAGCCAAAGAACTGTCACTGCTTTTTAATCAGAGAGGAATTCCGAGCGCTTATCTTTCTGGAGATGATAAACTAGATGTTCGAGAATCAGAGATTGAGAAGTTGGAACAAGGGCAGATTCATTATATTTTTACTGTGGATATTTTCAACGAGGGGATTGATATTCCTAAGGTGAACCAAGTTATTATGTTGAGGAATACAGAATCAAGTATTATTTTTATTCAGCAATTAGGACGTGGTTTACGTAAAGATGAGTCTAAGGACTTTGTGACTGTGATTGATTTTATTGGAAACTATAGAAATAATTACATGATACCTATGGCGTTATCGGGAGATCATTCTAGAAATAAAAATAATTTAAGACGAGATACGATTGACGCTTCATATATTTCGGGTTTATCGGCAATTAATTTTGAAAAAATCGCGAAGGAACGAATTTTTTCATCGATTGATCAAGCTAAATTGGATTCCATGGTTGAGTTAAAGAGGAATTTTTATTTATTGAAAAATCGTTTGAATCGAGTGCCGTACTTATTAGATTTTGAAGAAGCAGGAAGTGTTGATCCTTTACTGATTGCTGGGAAAACTAAAACCTTTTATCAATTTCTAGAAAAATTAGGAGAAACGGAAGGAAATATTTCTGATGAAGAATCACAGGCGTTAAGATTTGTTTCCTCAGAATTACTATCAGGTATCAGGCCACATGAGTTACTGATTTTAGCCAATTTTTTAAAAACCAAAAAAGAAGAGCTAACCATAAAGCAAATAGAAGCGCTGTTTGTTGAGCAATCAATTTTTTATACTCAGGATATATTAGAATCTTCTCTGAAAGTTTTGGATTTATCATTCTATGAATCAGGACTGAGAAAAAGATATTTACCTTCTCAGATGTTTACCTTTGAATCGGAAAAATTAGTGATAACTAATAATCTCAAAACATACTTGGAAAATCCTTATTTTGAAAAACTACTGGGAGATTCAGTTTTAACAGGCTTAAAAAAAGCAGAGAATTATGAAATCACTCAACCTCTGAACCTGTATAAAAAATATCGAAGAAAAGATGCCTTGCGTCAACTTAATATGATCTTTAATCAAAATGAACAGGGGATTGGTGGCTACACATCGAGTAACAATCACTTTACAATCTTTGTGACCTTAGATAAGGGAAAGGATTTTAAAGCGTCACTGATGGCATATGAAGATGAGTTTTTAGATGAGCGGACGTTTCGTTGGTTCACTAAAGCACCAAGAACATTAAATTCTAAGGAAGTAAAGGACATACGAGATTTAGACGATTTACATATCCATCTCTTTATTAAACGAAAGTACACTAATAAAGATAACGAAACCGATTTTTATTACATGGGTGAAATGAAACCAATTAAAGAATCGATTACTCAGAAGCAGAAAGCAACCTCTGATGGAAAAATGAAGAACGTTGTGGAGATAGATTTTAAATTGGGAACAGCAGTGGAATCTAATATGTATGAGTTTTTGACTAAGGTAGTGGAAGAGAAGAGGTCTTAAAAAATAGAATTTCTTATTCTATCGCATAGTTAATCAAAGTAGACTCAAAATTCGTATTGATAAAAAATAAAGATAGACTTGCCATCTTAGATAAAGTCTATCTTTATTTGGTGTGTATTCGGTGTATGTAAATATTAATTTTATTAAGTAATGGATTTAATTTGGAAAATAAGATAAAATGCTAGATATCAAGGTTTTAAGAGTTTTTAGATGCTGGAGGAATTTACTTGGAAAATAGGATGGATGAAAAAAGATTCCGAGAATTGTTAGCACAAAATGAATCGGAAGTTTTAGAATATAAAGGAAATAATAGCGATCCAGAAAAAATTGGCAAGTATATATCTGCCTTAGCAAATTCAGCAGCAATGTTAAGTAAACAATTTGCCTATATGATTTGGGGAGTATCAGATGAAAAAGAAGTCATAGGGACAAATTTTTATCCAGAATCGGAAAAAAAAGGTGGGGAACCTTTGATTTCATGGTTGGAAAGAATGATAGATCCTAGACTATTCATTGATTTTAAGAATTTAACTATTGATGGCAAACATATTGTAGCTTTAAGTATCCACATGACTGCAGGAAGACCAGTTGCATTTCGTGGTTCTAGATATATCAGAAGTGGATCATCATTAAAAAACTTAGGAGAGTATCCTGAAAAAGAACGAGAACTTTGGCGTTCTTTCGATGCAAAAACATTTGAACGAGAATTTGCCAAAACTTCTTGCTCACAAGAGGAAATTTTTAAGCTTTTGGATATACAAACATACATAGATATGTTGAACTATTCTAATATAAGTAGTACAGAGGAAATTCTCCTGAAAATGGAGGAAGATTTAATTATTGAAAAATCGAGTGATTGTTATAATATTACAAATTTAGGTGCTTATACTTTTGCGAAAGATTTAAAAATGTTTGAGGAATTAAGAACTCATGCTGTACGAGTTATTCGCTATAAAGGAGTAAATAAACTGTCGGCTTTATCAGATACTACAGCATCAAAAGGAGTTGTTGTTGGATTTGAAGGGCTACTTTCATATGTTAGACAATATTTACCAGTTCAAGAAGAGGAATATGAGGAGAGCGGAAGAAAGGTTCAAAAGACAGATTATCCTTCATTGGCTATTCGTGAATTGGTAGCAAATCAGATTGTTCACCAAGATTTTTCAGTTCGTGGTAGTAATCCTATGATTGAAATTTATGATAATCGGGTTGAAATTATTAATCCTGGAGCACCAATTAATGATGCTAATCGTTTATTAGATTTACCACCGATATCAAGAAATGAAGAATTAGCTAATTTATTTAAAAAAATGCATTTAGTTGAATCTAGGGGAAGTGGTATAGATAAGGTAGTAATTATTTTGGAAACAGAAAATTTACCTGCACCAACGATTGAAGCTAAAGAAAATAACACAATAGTTACACTTTATCAGCGAAAGTTAATTTCAGATATGAATGATCGTGAGCGAATTAATGCAATCTACTACCATGCTAGTAGACTATACTTAGAAAATTCTTTTATGACGAATAAGTCAGTGCGAGAACGCTTTGGATTAACACCAA
Organism: Vagococcus hydrophili; assembly: GCF_011304195.1. NCBI lineage: Bacteria > Bacillati > Bacillota > Bacilli > Lactobacillales > Enterococcaceae > Vagococcus > Vagococcus hydrophili. The sequence continues at coordinate 1,156,434 of NZ_CP049887.1, forward strand.
AGCAATCAGGTATGGCTAGTAAAGTTATCACATTATCTGTCAAAAGTGGTATTGTAAAACCTTATGATGAGAATGCTGGTAATAAGTTTATGCAATACATACCATTTTGGGCTGATAGTTATAATGAACAATAATTTGTAAAATAAAAGTGTTACATTTTTGAATGGTATAAATTTTGCTAAAAAAGCACCAATCTAAAACTACTGGATTGGTGCTTTAACTTTTCCTATCTCCCTAAACCGCCATCTCAGCAGCCTTTTCTTGTTCTTCTTTCAGCAACTTATTATCATAAAACTTAATAAATGGTAACCAGATAAAGAAGGCTAGAATCGCACATAGCACTGCTAAAACTGCTGCTTTCCAGTCGCCACCACTACCAACGAAGGCACCAATTCCAACTGGGGAAGGCCAAGGCATTTGAGCGAGCATTGGTTTAACAATTTCTAACTTAATAGCAAAATAAGCAAGTGAAGCAGATGCCATTGGTGCTAAGAAGAAAGGTACTGCTAAGTAAGGGTTATAAACAATTGGCATACCGAAGATAATCGGTTCATTAATATTGAAAATACCAGGAACTAATGAAGCTTTTCCTAATACTTTGAGTTGATCTGATTTTGCCAAAAAGGCGATAAAGATGATTAAGCCAAGTGTGGCACCAGATCCACCAACTGTTACGTAAGAGTTATTAAATTCACCAGCAAGTGGAATTGAAGCACCATTCGCATTTGCTGCCATATTAGCTAAAACAATCGGTGTTAAGAATGAAGTAATGATATTAGCACCATGAATCCCAACAATCCAAAGGGCGTGAATTAAGAAGTAAATCACCATAACACCTAACCATGTGTTAGTTAAATTAGTAACGAAGCCAAAAGGAATAGAGATGATTTTGAAAATATCTGTTCCTAAAGCAACTAAAGTTCCATTGATGATCATCACCACAAAAGCAATGACAAAAGTTGGAATTAAGGCTGTAAATGAACGAGAAACACCTGGTGGCACAACGTCGGGCATTTTAATGACCCATTTTCTCTTAACACATAAAACGTAAAGTTCAACGGCAATATAAGACATGATAATACCAGTGAAGATTCCTGATGTTCCTAAACGTTCTACAAATCCACCCATTCGAATCCCGTTAACCACTGTTTCTGTGTCAGTGATACTTGAGATTAGAGAAATTTTACCGTCAGATAAAACAAGCTCTGGAATACACATAAAGAAGGCAAAAACAGCAAGTAGGGCACCAGTTAGTGGATTGACTGCCACTTCTTGTTCATCTCTTTCAATAGAAGTTAATTCATAAGCAAAAACAATAGCAAAATAAATCGATAAAATTCCCATAGTCATGGTGTTAACAATCATGTATAAATCGCTAACTTTAAAGAATGTGGCATTGAAAAAACCTTCAAGAGCTGGAAATGGTAAAGGTAAAATATTTAAAACTAAGAACATGGAACCAACAATGGTAAATGGAATAGACGCCATACCGGCTGCCATAACAGCTCTAACTATTTTTAACTGGGCAATTTTACTCATTGGTCCCATTAAATATTTTTGTAAAAAGTTAAACATTGTATTACTCCCTTCTTAAATCCCTAGTAATTTTTCGTATTTTTTAACGCGGTCATATTGTTTATCTTGGTTGTGTTTAATTTGATTTAAACGTTGAAGAATAAGTAAACATAAGATCATACCAACTAATAAAATAAAAATAATCGAAAATTTCCCTCCTTTGTCTTGATTCATAAAAAAGAATAGTTCTTTGAATAGCGGGGTGAAGCTGATCATCATTAAAACAAGGTTAGCTCCTAGTTGTATTTGGTAATATTTTTTAGTTAAGGGAGCTTTATTTGTCGGTTCTCGGTAGAGTTTGACTTGTTCAACGATTGGTAAAAGAGAAGTGCCTAATAATAATAAAGGAATCATAAATCCTGAACTCTTTTGGTAGAGTAAAAAAACGAGCCAATACAGATTAGAAAAGAAAAAGAGAGCAGTGGTATAACGAATCATCAAAAAGCGATTGTAAGCCATGACTTTAAGGCTCATTTTCTTTTTGTTAAGTTCAGCTGTGTTTTCCATAGTAGCTCCTCCTTTTAATGTCGATCTTGGTATAAAAATTCCATCTCTTTTGCGACTTCTAATAAAGTCATGGTTGTCATAAGATGATCTTGTGCATGAACCATGATGATTTCCATCTCAATTTTTTTCCCACCAGCATATTCTTTTAATAATTTAGTTTGGGATTGATGAGCGATTAGAATGCTGTCGTTAGCTTCGGTTAGTTTTTGGTCTGCTGTTTCAAAGTCTTTTAATCTCATAGCAGCAAAAGCCTCATGAATTAGTGTCCGGGCATTGCCACTGTTTAGTATAATTTCAAATGCTGTGACTTGCAGTTCTTCACTTGTGGTTATTTCTTCCATTTAATCTACCTCCTGTTGGTTCGCTATTTTTAGAAACTCAGTTTGAAAGTTATTGAAATTGGGATTATCTAAAATAGCTTGTTGTGTGTTTAAATCATCGACAAGTTTAACGATGGTTTTGGTTAAATAAGTAATTCCTTCGTTTTCGATATATGAGGGAGAAATCAGAAAAACAAACTGGATACGTTCGTTTTGTTCCCAAGTCATCCCTTCTGGAATAATTCCAACAGCCATTTTTGTTGTAATGCCTATGGGTTTGGCTGGATGAGGAACAACGATGCTATCACTAAAAATTGTTTGTCCCATATTTTCCCGTTGTTTCATTTGAATCGTCATTTGGTGAATATAATCAGGATCTTTTTCCTCATTCAATTGTTCTAATAAATCCAGTAATACCTGTTTTTTTGTAATCGGTTGTGTATAGACTTTAAAATGATCTTCTAAAAGATGTTCATTGATGTAATGAGTTCCTTTTTCGTTGATTAAAGTCGTTGAATTTTTTTCTTTGAGTGATGACTTAATATCGATTATCTTTGTTTCTTTTTTGATTTTTTCAATGTCTTGAGTGTTTAAAAAGACGCTAACATGGACGACTGGAACTTTGAATAAGACAGAAGATAGGTTGATTGAAGAGATAATTAAATCAATATTTGCCAAACTATCTTCATTGAGTTCGTAATATCCTAAAACATCCACAACATTGAGACTGTTACTAAATTCATTGTTGACGCGATTCCGTAAAAGTTGAGCACTTCCGTAACCAGTCGCACAAATGATGAGTACCTGTAATTTTCTAGTATTTCTATTTTTTTCAATGGCAGCCATCACATGGAGTGATAGATAGGCCCATTCGTCCTCATTAATCGCGTATACTTCGAAGATTTTCATTGATTGCATATGCTTTTTAGTTAAATCAAAAGCCTCTGAATAATTTTTTTTGATGTCTTCTTTTAACGGATTTTTTAAGCTGATATTTTTATCTAAGCGGACGAGCATTGGTTTGATATGTTCCAATAGTCCGTTATAAAGCTGATAGTCATCCATTAAATTAATACCAATGTCTAAAGATAATTCTTGAATCATTTGGATGAGTGCTTGATGAACTTTTTCATTCTTGTGGCTAGATGTTTGATTGGATTTTGCCATTAAATGGAGCGTGAGATAGCCAACTTCTTCTTTTGGGAATTGAATGTCTAAGTTGGCTTCGACTCGGTTCATAATTTTGGTTGCGACTTTATGTTCTTTTTGACTGGTTTCATCAACAACAATCCCTGAATGTTTGAGTTCAAACCCTTCCCTAATTCGTTTAATCGCAAGAGAGAGGTGGAGCACAAGATTTTGAATGATAATATCTGAGAGTTTCAATCGTTCCTCTCTGGCTTCATCTAGAATGATGATAGTGAGTTCTTCAAAAGAAATATCCTCAAATAAATTGCTACTACTTATCTGTTCTTTGAGTGGATTCCGATAGTTTTTACCAAAAAAATTATCCATAATGAAATGTCTTTTTTCTTGTTCAAGCCCTTCAACCCAAAAGCCAGTACCTGGTTTTGTTTGAATAATGAGATGGTAATCTTTTAGGCGTTCTCGAATTTCATTGACGTCTTTTGTGACACTAGATTGACTAATGAAGAGCCGTTCTGACAATCCTTCAAAAGTTAAAACGGCATCTTCAAGTAGTAATTTATTTAGAATATAATTTTGTCGGTCTTCAATTTCCATGACTTGAGGGCTATCGCCTCGAATAATAGAGCCGACTTCTTGTTGTTTTAGAAATAAATCAAAGGTTCCCCGGTGAGTTATTTCCAACTGATAACCATGACCTGTTTTTGAATGAATCCGCGCACCATGACTTACAAGTGTTGGTTTTAATTGATTGATATAGGTTCGAATGGTTCGATCAGATAGAGATAATTCTTCAGCGAGTTCTTGACTTGTGATATACGCCTCTTGGTTTTCCAATAAGTATTTGATAAGATGTTGTTCCTTTTGATTCATCAAATACACCATGTCTTCTACAGACTTTCTTCGATAAGTTCGGCCATTTTTTGAATGCCAGTTGGAATTGGCACGTAGGCTTGGAAAGGAATGCCGACTACAGGTTTATTGACAGCATCACCTAATTTTTTAAACTTATCGAAAAACATCGTTGTTTGAGGGCTGATTAAAAATAAATCAAAATCACTGGTTTTGATCATGTTATCACCTTCTGTTGCTGAAACGGCATCGACTTCAATCTCAAGTCCTTTATCCTTAAAGTAAGTCGTTGTTTTTGAAGCCATCATTGAAGATGACATTCCTGCGGCGCAAATAATTAATGCTTTTTTCATGTGTGTTTCCTCCTAGTTATAGTTGTTCGCCATTACTTTGAATGACTTGTTGATACCAATAAAATGAGTCTTTTCTACTACGTTCTAATGTTCCTTGTCCTTGATTGTCTTTATCAACAAAAATGAAACCATAGCGTTTTTCCATTTCTCCTGTTCCTGCTGAGACTAAGTCAATACAACCCCAAGGTGTGTAGCCTATTAAATCAACGCCATCTTCAATCACTGCTAGGCGCATTTGCTCGATATGAGCTTTTAGATAATTGATACGATAAGTGTCATGAACAGTACCATCAGCCTCCATTTTGTCATAGGCACCAAAACCATTTTCAACAATGAAGAGTGGCAAGCGGTAAACGTCAGTCAACCAATTTAAAATATATCTAAGACCGACTGGATCGATTTGCCAACCCCAATCTGATCTTTCCACAAACTCATTTTTAATCAAATCTTTTGTTTCATCGTAATCATAAAATGAATTTTCAGAGCGGTGTTTCGTGGCATGGGACATATAGTAACTAAGACCGATGTAATCAACTGTTCCTTTTTTTAGATCTGCCAAGTCTTCGTCTGTGATATCTAAAGCAATCTTATTTCTCTTCCAGTAATTGAGAATATGATTTGGGTAGCTTCCAAAACAATGAACATCTGCAAAATAATAACGTTTTTCCATAATTTTTAATGCCATTAAATTATTTTCAGGCTGACAACTTTCAGGATAAACAGGGGACATTGCCATCATACAACCAATTTCAAAATCAGGATTAATTGCTTTTCCGATTTGAACGGCTTTGGCACTGGCAACTAATTCATAATGAGCGGCTTGATACATGATGGCTTCGCGGTTTTCTCCTGATTGATAAAAAATACCTGAATTTGTAAAGGGTGCAAAATCTTCATTGAAGTTAGCCTGATTGTTAATTTCATTAAACGTCATCCAATATTTAACTTTTGATTGATAGCGTGTGAAACACGTTTCAGCAAACTTAACAAAGAAATCGATGAGTTTTCGATTTCTGAAACCACCATATTCTGTCACGAGATGATAAGGCATTTCAAAATGAGATAAGGTGACAATGGGTTCGATATTATGTTTTAGACACTCATCGAATAAGTCATCATAAAATTGTAAACCAGCTTCATTTGGTTTCTGTTCATCTCCTTTAGGAAAAATTCGTGTCCAAGCAATGGAAGTCCTAAAACATTTGAAGCCCATTTCAGCAAATAATTTGATATCTTCTTTATAGTGATGGTAAAAATCAATGGCTTCATGATTAGGATAATACTCGGAATCTAGAACACCTTCTGTAATAGATCGGTAACTAGTGGTACTACCAACAGTCATAACATCTGCCACACTGAGACCTTTTCCATCAACATTCCAAGCACCCTCTAGTTGATGAGCCGCCACAGCACCACCCCATAAAAAATTGTTTGGTAATTTATCAGTCATTTTATCACTCCTGTTTTTTATTTGACTTTATTATAGAATGTTAGCGTTTTCTTATCAAAAGTTAATTTTCCTTAAGATTAAGGAAATAAAGTGAAAGTTGCGTATATAAAAGTTATCTTTCACCGCCAAATACCCTCAAATGGCGGTGGAAAAATAAATTTGGCGGAGAAAAGTGAATAAATTTAAGAGTTTTTAACGAAATGTGTTAGAATAAACAAGAAATAAATGATGTTTAAGTTCAAAGAAAGCGAGTCAAACAATGGCAGAAAAAACTTCAAAAGAGAAAATGTTAGATTTAATTAAAAGTAAACAATCAGGCGGACGTTCTAAAACAATGGCTGATCCTAAAAATGACGTAAAAAACATGCGTAAAGGTCCAAAGATTTTTAATTAGAGATGAAATGAACTTCCAATTATTTGGGAGTTTTTTTATTTTAGCGAGTGATTTAATTATTATTTACGTATATTGTTAATGATATACTAGGAAAAGAGAAAAGCTAAGATGACATAATAAAAGAGGTGTGTGACAGTGCATGAAATACAATTTTTAATGTATGAGGCGGATAGGTCATCGATTTCACGTCATTTAAAACTATTTTTGAAACGCAGGAATTAGATAAAACAATGGTATGTGCAGAAATTGCACACACCACTCAACACGGAGCAATCGCAGGGAAAACTCAAACTAGTAAAGTTAAATACTACAATTTAGACGCAATTATTTCTATTGGCTACCAGGTTAACTCACAAAAAGCTACTAAATTCCGGATGTGGGCGACAGAAATTTTGAAAGAGTATATTCAAAAAGGTTACAAAATTGATGTTGGTCGAATGAAGCAAGGAGAAAAAATGTATAAAATATAGAATAAACTAGTTATTCGGTTTAAGAGATGTAAAGGCGCTTGAGAATAGCTGGCGGAACTGCACTAGTTTATTCATAAATATTCCTAACCAATGATGAACAAATTAAAATTGGAAACTTATTCAAACAACTTGATGAAATTATTATTCTTCAAGAGCACGAATTATCTTTATTGAGAAATCAACAGACAGTTTATTTAAGATACTGAGTGAGTTAGGAGGAACAACAGAAAAATCTACAAAATAATTAGAAGAGTTTATGCGGTTATTGGGGTAATAAATAAGTAGTTACACGAGTCCCTTTAATATTTTAAAATATGGATAGAATGTTAGTATGAGGAGTGTATGAATGAGAACATCAAAGTCATATTCAAAGTCAGTTTATTATTCAGGCACAGAAAAATTAAAAATGAAACAACGAGTTGAATTTGAAATATTGCCTAAAGTGAAGTTGAAGAAAGCTCTTACGGTGGATGAACAAATTAGTTATATGGAATATAAAGGCATCAAGTTTAATATGACGAGCAAGCAAGAAGCTAAGAAAATACTAGAAAATTTGAATTATTATTTTAAAGTATCTGTCTATAGAAAATTCTTTAATAAGAACAATGCTAGTGGATATGACTTGTTGGATTTCAAGATGCTGACGGATTTAGCTTCTATCGATATGGGAGTCAGGTACTTTTTATTGCAATTGACTTTGGATGTCGAACATGCTGCAAAGGTAGCTTTAATCAATGATTTAACTAAAAATTCTAGAGTAGATGAGTATTTAATTGTGACCCAGTTTAAAAATACGGACAAAAATTATTTTAAAATGATCTCAAAAAGATTTTCTGGAACGAAATATATGAAAGACTTTCATGATAAACGAAGAGATCAAATATCCTTTTGGGTTTTGATAGAGTTACTTGATATGGGTGGTTTAGTTAAATTTTTAAAATTCTATGTAAATAATCCAATATATAACACAAAGCCGATTGCGATAAATGTTAAAAATGCTAGTAGTCTATTGGTGTATACAAAAAATATAAGAAATTGTACAGCACATAGTAATCCTTTTATCTACAACATTTTTGAAAGACGAGTCCCTGCAAGTAATCAATTGGTATCCTATGCGAATGTGATGGGAATTGATAGTAATACAGTTAGATATGACAAGGTGAATGATTTGGTATCATTGTTTCATCTGCATAAGTATTTATGTAGTGAGGAGTTAAGTGGTAGAAGAAAAAGGGAAGGTTTAGAGTTAGTTAAACGAAGTAAACGACTAGGAGTCTATTATAAAGGAAATGTTAAACTAGAGAAAACAGTTGAAATTTTTAATATTTTACTTGATTGTTTAAATTGAGAGAGTTATGATTAGTAAACAATGAAACAACCTGTAATGGGTTGGCTCGCATAGTGATGTTTCACTGTGGGGTTAATAATTAACTAGTTAGATATACGTATTTAACAAAATGATCCCACTTCTAAGGAAGTGGGATTTATTTTTTGAGTCACTAAGTCGATATGAGTTAGAAATAGTGTGATAGATGAGAAACATCAGAAACACAAAAAAATTAGATATAATCAAAATGAGCACTATCTAAATTATTAGAGGTGCTTTTTATTGTGCTGTACATAATACTTAATGATTTGTTAGGAGAATAAAATAGAACATCTTTTAATAATTTGGAAGGTGTTTTTGTTTTATCTAGACTAAACTAGTCATCATTCACCTATCTTAGGTATGACACTAGTTAATTATCACATGTCAAAAGAACCAGTTGCCCTAAGTGATAGTCGCATCAAAAAGTTAAAAGGTGTCACAGATCCTATCCTATATAGTATTGCAGCAGAAATTAGTAAAACAGGAGAAGTTGCGTATCAAGAAGGTTTTTTAGAAGCATTGATTGAGGCGATTGAAATTAAATACTAATAAAAAAGAAGAAACCATAAAACTAATCACAGTTTTATGATTTCTCTTTTTTTGCGACATTAATGATGTTGTGGGTTTGTCAAGTTAAGTGTGTAAATTCCTTAAAAATAAAAATAGAAACTCAATTTGACAATGAGTCGTCCTGTGATAATCTCTAGGGATAAGAGGGTATTTTTAATAAACCTCTTGTCCCGATAAAAAATCGCAGGACGAGAGACTCGTTGTCAAATTTTATATGTCTCACTTATTTTGATTAGTAACGATTATATTTTTCGACACGTTTTGAAAAAGAGTCGTTGACCGTTAATTGGTTAAGCACCATAGCCCAATTATGAACATGCCCACCTTCCCATTTACTTTGAAGTTCTTTCACTCGAAGATATAATAGCTTAAGAAGGGCATTCTCATTAGGGAAAGCTCCTTTTTTAGTTACCTTGCGGAAACTAGAGTGAACACTTTCTACAGCATTTGTCGTGTACATTATTTTTCGAATAGCTGAGCCGTAATCAAATAATTGTTCGACATGGTGGAAATTTCTTTTCCAAACATCAATAGCTCCAGGATAGACTACCCACTTTGTTTGAAAGGTATCAAAAGCTGTTTGAGCCGCTTTTAAAGAGGAGGCACTGTAAAAAGACTTCATATCCTTACAAACCTCTTTATAACTTTTACTTGGCACATAACGAAGGGCATTTCTAACTAAATGGACCAGACAACGTTGAACAACAACACCTGGGAAAATAGCCTTGGCTCCATTCTCAAGCCCTGATACACCATCCATTGAAATAAAAAGAATATCTTCAACACCACGTTCTTTAATCTCATCAAAAATCTGCATCCATCTATTTTTCGATTCTGTTTGATTTAGCCAAATACCTAGAATTTCTTTATTTCCTTTTAAATCATAACCAAGAATTGTATACACCGCACATTCTTTCACTTCATAATTTTCTCTTAGAGTGACATACATACAATCGACGAACAAGAAAGCATAGCATTTGGCCAGAGGCCTGATTTGCCATTCCTCAAGTTCTGGTAATATTTGATCTGTGATATCCGACACCATATCATGAGAAATAGTAAAACCATAAATATCTTCAATTGTCGAGGCAATATCTCGTTGACTCATGCCTTTGGCATACATAGAAAGAACTTTTCCTTCAATACTTGAAACGTCTCTGCTTCTTTTAGGAATGATTTCTGGCTCAAAAGAAGCGTCTCTATCTCTAGGAACCTGAATGTCTAATTCACCAAAACTTGTTTTTAACTTTTTATTTCCATATCCATTCCGTCTGTTTTGAGTTTCTTTTTCTTGTCTTGACTGATTCTCATAACCTAAATGATTATCTAATTCTCCACGTAGCATTGCTTCAAACATCGGTCCGAAAACATCTTTTAGGGCTTCTTGCATGTCTTCAACCGATTCTGGTTGATAGGCATCAATAATTGATTGAGCTAACTTCGCTGATTTTTGATCTTTTTTCTTTTTCGTCACGACTTACCACTCCTTTAATCTATTGTAAAAAAAGAAAAACCGCGAAGCAACCCACTACCTAGGATGGTAGGTTACTTACACGGTTTATATTACACTCTCGATGTTGTTAAAAATAATCAACAGTTCGTCTTCATTAGCGACTAATGAGAGCTTGTTCATCAATTTCACTTTTTCATTTTCAGAACTATTAAAAGAAAAGAAAGTTATGTAATCAACATTTAATGACGTAATGATTTTATCTAATGTATCAACTTGTAAATTTGGATTTTGTCCTCTCTCAATACGCCCTAAAAAACTACTGTCAATTCCTGCCTTATTTGCTAGTGCTTCTTGTGTTATATTTTGTTGTATTCGCAACTCCCGTATTCGTTTTGCAATTTCTAAACCAAAGATCATAAATAATCCCCCTAATAAGTTTCACTCCCTTAATCGTACCGTTTACCATTAAAAAATATTAGTGCTTTTAATACCTGTTAAAAAATTAAGTAGGTATTGTGAGTCCTTACTCTCGGTGTTCCTACTCTGTATAATATAGGGTATATAAAAATAAAGTAGGAGGAGTTTTTTAATGAAAGAGACAAGAATGTCTAGACTGCACGGAACAGAAGAACCAAAGTATCGTGCTAAGATGTATAAATCAGGTAAGCACTGGGTTGTTAAAGGGATGTTATTTTCAGGGTTATTACTAGGTGGTTCAATGTTTGTTAACGCAGAAACTGTTAAGGCAGATGAATGGGTAGCAAACTCTGTGGAAACAATTCAAGCAAAATTAAAAGAAAATCAAACCTCATATACCTTTGAAGAAGGGGATACTTTTTATAATATTTCTTTAGCTGTTAATGTGAAATGGCAAACATTAATGGAAATCAATGGATTTGAAGAAGGTTCTCAATACAGCGTTCCTGTTGGGACAACAATTACGTTTGATGGGTCAAAAATTACCGTGACAGATAAAGATGGTAAAGTGGTTAACGAAGTTAAATTAACCAATGAAGATAAAGTTGATCAATCTAAAACATTTGCTAATCAAAAAAGTGATACACCGTCAAAAGAAGTAACTAATCAAAAAAATACAGCCACTAAACCAAACGTCAATCCTAACACAAACACTACTAACGGGAAAAAACCAGACAGTAAAGTGGATGACAAAGACGTAGAAAATGCTAAAAAAGAGAAAGAAAAAGCAGAAGAACAAAAGAGAAAAGAAGAAGAAGCTAAAAAAGAAGCAGAGCGCCAAAAAGTTGAAGCTGAAAAGAAATTAACAGCAGAATTGAATAAAACCAATTCAGACAAATTAAAAGATTTAGAAGCTAAAAGAGCTCAAACAGAGCAACAATTAGAAGAAGCTCAAAAAACAGTGGCAGATAAAACAGCAGCCATTGCGCCAGCTCAAGAAAAAGTGAATCAAGCACAAGTTGCTGTGAATCAAGCGCAAGATGCAGTGGATGCAGCAAATGGACGAGTGAGTAGCGCTCAAAGTAAAGTGGATGGGGCACAAGCTGAGTTAAATGCAGTAGATGCGGAGATTCAGGCACTGAAAACACAAGCAACAGAACTAGAAGACGCTACTTCCCAAGCTAAACTAGCAGAATTAAACACACGACGAGAACAAGCTCAAGCTAATTTAGGCACTTATCAAGCAGAATTAGATACAGCTAAAGCAGAATTTATGTCTTTATCAGCACAAGCGACAGCAGTAAATGCTAGTCTTGCCGCTTCTCAAGCGGAACTTAATCAAGTGTTACAAGACCTAGAAGCAGCGCAAGCTAATGTAAGCCAGGCTCAAAAAGATCTATCTAGTTTACCAACCAATGTAGAAGCCGCTAATAGTGAGGAAGCTAAAAAAATCCAAGCAGAATTAGCAGCACTTGATGCTAAAATCAAAAAAATTGATGCAGAAATTGCTAAATTAGAAGATAAGATTGAAGTATTAGATGCCCAAATTAAAGGTGTAGAAATAGACGCTGAAAACAGTCAAGAGTATGCAGAAAAGGTTAAAGAAAAAGCAGATAAAGTCGATGTTGACTCAAATGTTCCAGAAAAAACAAAAGAAGAAGCTAATGATATCAAAAATGAATTGCCAAAAGTAGAAGACAAACGTCCTGAAGTTCGTCGTGTGGAAAAAAATATTGATGAGGCAGGCAATGAATTAAATTCGTTAGATGGCTTTGTATTCGTATCAAAAGGTGAAGCTGTATTAGTTATTTCAGAAGAAAATGGGAAAACGATTCATACGTATACCACGACAAGTGTGTATCATAAAGTGATTAATACAGATAAAGAAGTGACGATTAATCAAGATACTGAAGGTAACGTGATTGAAGGCTCATTGAATAATTACGAGTTAGTTTCTACAAGTGAATCAGTTAAGACGGTAGAGACATTAGCAAATGGTGATACCGTAACGACTTACACAACAACGAACACTTACAAATTAAAAGAAGCAGTGAAACCAATTGAACGTCATGAAACAGTGAACAAAGATGAAGCAGGTAATGTGATAACAGGTTCGTTAGCTGGCTATACATTAGTAACACCAGGAACGCCAAACTTAGTTGTATCAGAAGAAAATGGCAAAGTCGTTCATACATATACAACAACCAATATTTACCATCAAAATGTTAATACAGACAAACACGTGACGATTAATAAAGATTCTGATGGCAATGTGATTGAAGGCTCATTGAATAGTTATGAGTTAGTCCATACAAATGAACCAGTTAAAACGGTTAAAACATTACCAAATGGAGATACCGTAACAACTTACACAACAGTCAAGACGTATAAACTAAAAGAAGCAGTGAAACCAATTGAACGTCATGAAACAATTAATAAAGATGAAGCAGGCAATGTGATAACAGGCTCGTTAACAGGCTATACGTTAGTAGAATCTGGAAATTCGGTCATAATTGTGTCAGAAGAAAACGGAAAAGTCGTTCATACGTATACAACAACCAATATTTATCACAAAAATGTTAATACAAATAAAGAAGTGACCGATAACAAAGATGAATCAGGAAATGTAATCACAGGTTCGTTGGATGGTTATAAATTAGTAACAAAAGGTGAAGCGGTAAAAACTATTGAAACGTTATCAAATGGAGATACTGTAACTACTTATACAACGACTAATGTATATCATAAATTGATGAATACAGATAAAGAAGTGACCGTTAACAAAGATGAATCAGGAAATGTTATAACAGGTTCGTTGAATGGTTATAAATTAGTTAAACAAGGTGAAGCGGTAAAAACTATTGAAACCTTAGCGAATGGAGATACTATAACAACGTATACCACGACTAATGTACACCACAAAATCGTTAATACAGATAAACAAGTAGTTATCAACAAAGACGATAAAGGAAACGTAATCACAGGTTCCTTAGCTGATTATGAATTAGTAACAAAAGGTCAGCCAGTAAAAACAGTAGAAACATTGGCAAATGGAGATACAGTTACAACTTACACAACAACCAATATTTACCGTAAAAAAGAAGTAACTGTAAAAGACCCAATCATTGAAAATATTAAAGGTAAAGATGATCAAGAAATTAAAGACATTAAAAATCAAGTTAAAGTAGATGATACTGGGGTGTCTATTGAACAAGGGGAACAATTAACAGATGCAGAATTGACGCAAAAGGTTGCTGATAATTTCATCCTTAAAGTACAAGCAGAACAAAACCAATATGGTGAGAATGAAATAAATATGACAAATGATGGTAAAGCTGGTGGCGTTTCAGGTGCTCGAGCAGTTGAAGTGATGTATTTATTTGACCATGAAACTCCAGGCGAAATGTTACTGGATGGTACATATGCTCCAATTTACAACGTAGGTGATGAACAAATGACATTCAATTCTGAAAATATCGCCCAACACAGAGTTTCAAAAAAACAAGTAGATGGTGATTCAGATAAACTAGCAGAATTAATTGCTGATCAAATGTTTGAACAATACATTGAAATGGAACGTGAAGCTGCTAGAAATGATGGACCTGGTCAATCAGAGCATTATGAAAATATCATCATGAGTGACTACTCTGATATGAGTATCGGTATCTTTGTTGTTGATATGGGATCACACTATGAAATTACATCTGTGGTTTATGTTGGTAATGCAACTGTCTACAGAGGATAAAACTTATAATTTAAATAATCCAACCATTAAAAAGAAGGGGAGAAACCTCCTTCTTTTTTAATGAGTTATCTTTATAAAGGAGTAGAAATTTATGGAATTTGAACCATGTGAAACACCCTTACTAGATGAAATTTGTAGTAAGTTTAGATATTTAGCCTTTTTAGAAGGTAGAAAAAATCATATTAATGAATTTGATCAGAAAATAGATAATAAAAAAAAGCAATACATGACATTTATGTTGAGTATGACAACCATTGTCCCATCAATTGTATTTGGATTTTTACTTTTTGGTATTGGAATTAATTTTCCAAATACACCTGAATTTTTATTTAATATTTTAGCAATATTATTTTTTGTTCCCTTTATCGTAACGTTTATTTTCTTCTGTCAATTTGTTTCGTATAATTCTAACAAAGGACATTTAAAATACAAAGGTTTTCCAGATTATAGTAACTCATTTTATTCAAAACTATTCGGTTTACAAAAAAGATGGGAAGCAAAATTAAAAAACGATCAGGAATTAAAATATTTAGTGGATGAAAGACAGTGTCTAGATTACATGCTATACACCGAAGAAGTCGTTAATAAAATTTATGATAACGGGGAGATTCATAAGAACTATGCCTCAGTATACACATTGACATGGTTATATATCTATTTAACAACTGGAAGAGCTAGCTCTGCTAAAGAAGCCATCAATTTATTTGAATCTGAAGAACAGCAAGCCAGGGCTAATGGCATGAAATCAAGAAATTATAAAAATTGGCAAAGTGTTCAGGAGACAATGAAAAAAACGTTAACTATGTATGATGAAATGTATCTATAAGGAGTAAAAATTAATGGATTATTTAAAAAGAATTTGGACAGCGTCAGGAGTATTAGAGAGAAAGGATTATTTGAAGCCTATCAGCATCATTTATTCAGTTATTTGGGGAAGTTTTATTTTGTATGGCACGTTTGAATTATTAACATATTTACTATTTAATATACCTCATATCTTTGATTCGTATACACGTTCATTTATTTTTTGGCGGCTAAAGAATGATTTGCCTATGATCATTTTTTTAATTGCTGGACTGTTATTGAATATTAGGTTTTATCCATTTGTCCAAGACTACTTGATGGTTAGAGTATTTAAAAAAGCAGACTTTAAAAAATCAATGACTCAGTTTAAAGAGAATTTTAAAGAAGCCTATAATCAACCAGCAAGAGTGACTAAAAAAACTTACAGTCGTACAGGAAATAAGAAAAATTTCTTTGGAGATGACGTGCAGGCGAGAAATAGGAATGGTATTAAAAAATATGATATTGAAGGTAAACCTATTTATGAGCAAGAAACAACTTTCCATGAAGTTTATGAAACAGAATCTAAGCTAGAAAAAGCTTTTTCTAATGAAAAAAATGAACGCTTGATAGAATCTGGTATTATTTATGTGTTTAAGCGTCTTGCGGGTATTCTGTTCTTTTTATTTGCTTGGAATATATCATTTATCATGGGTTGGTTTATCATAGGAAAATATATTGATTAAAAATAATGAAACACTCTCTAGTTATCTAGAGGGTGTTTTTTACACATAAAACAATAAAGTGTTATTAAATATCCTGTAATGATATAATAATTCATATAAAACAACAAAAAACGAAGAAATAAAAATAGCGTCAGTTATTTAAATGTCGCTTTAGAGGAGGGAAGAGATGATGAAAGATAACACATATAACAAAGAGGAAATGAAAAAATTAATCCAAAGAGCTCGCAATAAAGAACTTTTTACAATAGATGAGCAAATTACTTATTCCAGATACAAAGGAATTAAGATTTCACAAAAAGAAGAGCCAATTGTTCGTGACCTTTTAACCAATTGGACCTACTATTTTAAAGTGACGGCTTACCGCAAAAATTTTGGCAAGGACAGTTCAGGAAAATATGTGAACACCTCTTTTATTCAGTTAGCCGATTTAGCTTATATCGATCGCCATCTCAGGCAAATTCTCGGACGCATGATTTTTGAAATTGAGCATTTCCTAAAAACCTTGATTATCACCTCGATTACTAATTCCAAAGAAGAAGATGGCTATCAAATCGTGAAAGAATATGATGCGTACATGAAAGAAATATTTATTCAAAATGGGAAGAGACGATTTCCTCAAAAAACAGAAGCAGAGATCCTTACAGGTTATGTGAAGGCTTCAGAAAGAATCATGAGTAAACTCCAAGGGAAATTTAATTACGATCAAGAATTTTACGATTGTCATCACCAAAAATTATCCATTTGGGCTTTGTTGGAAGTGATGACCTTAGCAAATTTGGATCGCTTTATAGGATTTTACTGTAAAAAAATATTTTGGCTATCAAAAATTAAAGACAGCTTCCAATCTATTACGGTATGTAACTAATGTGAGGAATGCAGCAACCCATAGTCGACCACTTATTAGCAATGTGGTGGAACCATTTCAATATGGCAAAAAAAAGAACAGTTTAAAATATAAAAAATCGGCGATTCAGCTAACACAGTTTGCCGAACGGGCAGGAATTGATAGCGAGCTTAGAAATAAGGCCTTAACCAATATGAAAGTGAATGACATTGTCGCAACGATTTATCTTCATGAGCGTTACGTGAAGCACAAAGGTCTAAAAAATAGAAACGCTCAAGAATTGAAAAATTTACTTCAAGTGATTAAAAGAAATAAGCAAATGTATGCTAAAAACCATGAACTTAGAGAAATTTATTATTTCTTTGAGCTGATAATCGCTGAATATACCAGATAAAATTTGACGTCTAGAAACTTTTGGTGGTATTCTCAAATCAGATGAAATACCCCTTTGCCGAAAGGGTAGATAGGGATGGGTAAAAGCAAAACTATTTTAGGCAAAAAATGATGTTGAAAATGAGCACGGTATCTCGTGCCTGTTTTCAACATCATTTTTTTATTAATTATTTCTCAATCACAAAAATATCTGGATTTTTGTTAACTCGTTCTCCAGTATGAAGTTGATCGATAGCGTTCATCTCTTCAGGTGATAATTCAAAATCAAAAATATCAATGTTTGCAGCAATACGCTCGCTACTAACTGATTTCGGGATGACTGTGATTTTGTTTTGAATGTCCCAACGTAAAATGATTTGAGCCACTGATTTGTGGTGTTTTTTAGCTAATTCGATTAAAACAGGGTTTTCCAATGCGCCGCCGTGTCCTAATGGTGAATAAGCTGTAATGGCGATGTCCGTGTTATGACAATAAGCCACTAACTCTTTTTGATTTTGGTTTGGATGTAACTCGATTTGATTAATCATCGGTTTAATCTTCGCCGTTGTCATTAAATCTTCAATGTGTTGAGGGTGGAAGTTAGAAATACCGATAGCTTTAGCTTTTCCAGAAGCATAGATTTCTTCCATGGCGTGCCATGTGTCATGGTATTTTTCTGTAATTGGCCAGTGAATTAAATAAAGATCCACATAGTCTAATTGTAAACGTTCCAAACTTTCTTTAAATGATTGGTGTGTTTCTTCGTACCCTTGGCAATCATTGTAAACTTTTGTGGTAATAAATAAATCTTCTCGTTTAGTACCAGATTCTTTAATCCCTTTACCTACTGCTGCTTCGTTTTGATAAACAACCGCAGTGTCGATGGCTTTATAGCCTGCTTCAATGGCTGATTTTACTGCATTAATTCCCTCGGCTTCGTCTTTCACTTGCCAAGTACCTAAACCAACTAATGGCATCTTAACGCCATTACTTAGTGTGATTGTGTGAGTCATAAAAGTACCTCCTTATGTAATAAAATAAGTGTATCATAGGTTGCTTTATATAATGTAAGGAAAGGTTTCAGAGAATGAGAAAATACTAATGTCCAATCATTTGGGCATACATTCTCGGTGTCATGCCTTCAAATTTTTTAAAGACTTTAATAAAGTAGCTGACATCTGTAAAATTTAATAAGGAACTAATGGTACTCATGTCGTATTGATTGAAAGCCAGCAGTCGCTTACTTTCTTCAATTTTTTGCTTCATGACATAGTGATTGAGGGTCATGCCAACTTCTTCTTTAAAAAGAAGGGAGAGATGTGGTACGGAATAATTCACCGTTTCAGCAATCACGGGTACAGATAATTTACTATAGGTATTCTTTTGAATAAACTCACAGGTTTTTTTGATGGGAGTTGAGTAATTAAGATGTTGGTATTTAAGCACTTCATTGGTAAACAGCAGCATGATATCTAGTTCAGGTTGATCTGTTTTATTGAGAACAGTGGTTTTCTCAATTTTTTGAATCAGTTTATCGCTTAATGTATAAGCTCGCTCATTAGGAACACCGCCCCGAATGGCGTAACGAGTAGACACAGCCACGGTGACAATCAGGATGTTCTTTTGACTCCTCAACTCAGACTCAGTGGAAAGAGTTCCTGTCATAGAGTATTTTTGAAAGGCATAAAAACGGCGAAGTAAACCTTCTTTATTGCCATTCATTAATTCCAAGAAAAGAGCCTCTTCACTTTCGTAATCATGATGATAAATTTCTTGTTCTTTTTGCTGACTAATTGCTTCATCAATCACCGTTTCTTTCAAATAAAGAATGTTTTGATTAGTGGAAAGAACGTCTGCTTTACTTAAAGGTGCGCCTTTCAAAAAGAGATGAATCATCTCAGCAATTTTCAGTAGCTGATCATTATACGAAATAAATTGTTGAATATCATCATCGATAAATAAAAGTAAAAGCTGTTTTTCCTTTTCTAGAAGATAGCCAAAGACTAATAGCTTAGGTTCTTTTAGGTAGTAGGTGTGAATCAGTTTAGATTGGCTAGCTACATGTCGGATTTGTTTTTGAGTTAAATGGATATCGGTAATATTCTTCTGGGTAATGAACATCGTCTCTTGTTCCACCAAAAGATAAGAAAAATTAGTAATCGTCATTAAATGATCTAAAAAATTAATAAGTGGTTTCATTTTGTCACTTCTTTCATTGAAAAATACTATTAATCAGATAAATTTACTATAATATTTTTAACAAAAAAAGTAAACTGTTAATGAAAGCGCTATAATAATTATAGGGGGAATTACCATGACACAATCGACACATTATTTAAGTATTGATATTGGGGGAACCTTTATCAAACATGCCTTGATTAATCACAGTGGGCAAATTGTATTTGTAAAAAAAGAAGCGACACCTTCTAATTTATCTGAGTTTAAAGATGTTTTAAAAAATGTATTAAAAGAATATACGAATCAAGTGAAAGCTGTGGCAGTCAGTTGTCCAGGTAAAATTGATTCTGAAGCGGGAATTGTTTATCACGGAGGGGCTCTAACTTTTTTACACGAGTTTCCTTTAAAAGATTTTATTGAAAAAGAGATTAATTTACCTTGTGGTGTGATGAATGACGGAAAATCAGCAGCACTTGCTGAATTATGGTTAGGACAGTTAAAAGGTATTGAAAATGGTGGTGTCATGACACTTGGAACTGGTGTTGGTGGTGGTCTGATTTTAAATGGTAGCCTGCACTCAGGCGCTCATTTTCAAGCAGGTGAATTGAGTATGATGATGTTGACATCAGAAAGCCCAGTAGCGATGGACGCTATTGGTGGTGCGAGAGGATCAGCAGTTAATTTTGTGAAACAGGCGGCTGAGATGTTGGGACTAGATGACGTGTTAGATGGTCGTCATGTGTTCGAGGAATTAGAAAAGAAAAATGAGCTTATCTATCCACTATTTGAAAATTATTGCCAAGGGGTAGCCTTTATGATGATGAATGTTCAAGCGGTGGTGGATTTAGAGAAAATAGCAATTGGTGGGGGCATTAGCGCACAACCAATCTTAGTAGAAGAAATCAAACGTCAACATCAAAAAATTTTAGATGGTTTCCCAGTCTTTTCAAGTATGATGCCACCGATTGAAATCGTTGCTTGTCATTTTAGAAATGAAGCAGGACTTTTAGGGGCGCTCTATCATTTATTAGAAGAAATGGACCAACATTAATCAACGAGGAGGATTTTTTATGAAACGAAATTACGAAGCGGTATTAGCTGAAAAAATTAGAGAGCAACAATATCAAGTGACACATCGAGATGTGCCAGTGACGATTAAACCCATTCCAGATTGTGATATTACAGGTGCGATGGACCCAAGACTTTATCAGAATCAAAAGAAACTAAGTTTAATCATGAAATTTATGCCAAAGAGTTTGATGAAATTTGATGCGAGTCCCAAATCGATTAAACGCCTGAGAAAAATGTTTAATAGTGTGGATTCAACGCCAATGGTGGAAGAGAAAATTGAGGAAATGGCTTTTACCGTAACCGCTGAGGACGGTTATGAGATTCCAATGATTCGTTTCCAACAAGCTCAACCCATTGAAAATTCACCAGTTCTTTATTTTATTCACGGTGGTGGCTTCTTTGCGGGAAGTATTGATGTGGTTCGTGAGGCACTGCGTTTATTTGTTCATGAGACGAACATGATTGCAGTTAGCATTGATTACCGTTTAGCGCCAGAAAATCCATACCCAATTGGACACAAAGATTGTTATTCTGGTTTGAGATGGTTGGCGGATCATGTGAGTGAGTGGGGAGCTGATCCTCATAGTATTTTTGTAGCTGGAGACAGTGCGGGTGGTAACTTAACTGCCTATTGTAGTAATCGTGACATTGAGGAAAATCGCCAAGATGTGTGTGGTCAAATCTTACTTTATCCAACTCTTAACATGGGTGGCGTGAAAGATAAGTATACAGAGTTTAGCATCGACCGAGATGTTAAGATGTATAAGAAACATGAAAGTGTAATTCGTCCGTCGATTGAGATTTTCTCAGAGATGACAGGGGGCTTACAAGAAATTTTAGGCACAGATAATGTCCTGGTTCCGTACTTAACACCTTACATGTCAGTAAGTGAAAAAATGCCACCAACCATGATTACTTCAGGAGAGCACGATTTTCTGACCTTTGAAAGTTTGGCTTACGCTAAAAAGTTAATCGATTTAGGTGTTGATACGACAGTTACTTTGTATAACGGGATGGGGCATGCTTATATTGATCAAATCGGTAACTTCCCACAAGCAGAGGATTGTATTCGCGACATAAGTGACTTTGTTAGAAAGAATCGAAAATAATGAAGAAAAAAACATGGGCTTTGTTTATCTTATTCGCTATTTTATTAGTCAGTTTTACTTTTATGGATTTGGAAATATCACAAATTTTGTATAATCCAGAAAGTTTATTCGGTTGGTTTTTCGAGTCATTTGGTGAAGTGGTTCTGGCATTGATAGGTTGTTTTAGTGCCGCAAGTTTAATTCGGGTGAGTGGCAAAAAGTGGTCTATTGGAAACATCTTACTGGGAGTCTTATTCTTTTTTGATACGTTTATGGCGAGTTTCCTAATCACTCACTATTTGAAATTGCCCATGGTTGTGATGGGACTTTTAGCAGGCCTTTGTTTTGTGATTTTTCCTTTGATTGCTTTAAAGATTAAGGAAGCTGATTTTGAAGTGGTGAGAAGAATTGCTAAAGCAGGTGTTGTTATTTCCTTGGCACCGATTATTATTGTGACTGTTTTAAAAGTTCTTTGGGGCAGACAACGTTACCGTAGTATGGTCAACCCAGCAGCCGAATTTACACCTTGGTATGTGATTAATGGCTTCACTACAGATGACAACTTTATGTCATTTCCTTCTGGTCACTCAGCGAACAGTGCCACGATTATTTGGATTACGTGGTTACCTATGTGGTTAGAGAAACTAAAAGGCAAAGAAATGATGCTTTACGGAATTGTGGCGGCTTGGATTGTTTGTGTGATGTTGAGTCGTGTGATTATGGGAGCTCATTTTGCTAGTGATGTGTTAATGGGCGCTAGTATAACGATTGCTTTAAATTTATATTTGAAGAAAAAATGGGGTGGAAATCCTCTGAGAGAATGTTAAATCTTGAAGTTACTGTAGGATGAATTCATAAATAGACAGTGAAAACGAGGTTATACGAATGAAAAATTATTACTACAGCTGGGGGTTCACCCAAAGAATTATCAAATGAGAACTGGGAAGGAGAGGATAGAAAGACGAAAATTTAAGGAGCAAACAAAATATGTTAACAAGAAAAATAGCAACACCTAGTGATTATGAGATGATTTTAAAGATATGGAAATTATCGGTAAAGGCAACTCACCACTTTTTAAGTGATGAAGACCGTTTGTTTTATAAGGAACAAATTCCGAAATTTTTAGATGCTGTGGAGCTTTCTCTTTGGTTTGATGAGGAGCAGCTGATTGGTTTTAGTGGGGGAAATGGTTATGAATTAGACATGCTATTTCTAGACCCAAAGTTCATTGGTAAAGGATATGGTCATTCGATTTTAACCTGGTTAATTGAGAACAAGAACATTTCTTTTATTGATGTGAATAAGCAAAATGAAACAGCTAAAGACTTCTATTTGAAACATGGGTTTAAGGTAGAATCTGAAAGTCAGACAGATGGCTTTGGTAAGCTTTATCCGATATTACATTTGAAGAGATAATAGAAAAATCCAGATTCGGGAGACTGAACTGGCTTTTTTTTTGATTTTAACTATCGTCACTTTTTTTAATAAATAATTTTTATTATTAGCTGTGGCTATGGGAATAACTATAAAAAATAGTGGCGGATTTATTTAATGCTATAATTAAAATAAAAGGAGCGAGGTCATGGAAAGAAAAATCAATGCGTTTCATTTAAAAATTATTGCTATCGTCGCAATGCTAATAAATCATATAGGCCAAGGATTTAGTATATATGAATACAATCATTTTTTGTTTTTTTCTACAGAATTTATAGGAAAGCTTACTTTTCCCATAATGGCATATTTACTAGTAGAGGGATTTTATTATACTAAAAATTTAAAGAAATATATGTTGAGAATGGCATTGTTTTGGGTGATTTCAATCTACCCGTTTCATCTTTTACACGCCCAGGGAACACCATTTGAACCAATAGAATTAGTAAATAATATCTTTTTCACCTTACTAATGGGATTACTAATGCTTAGAGCAATAAAAAAAATAACGAATAAAGGCATACGGATCTTTATAGTCATAGTATTTTCCCTACTTACGGCGATGTCTGATTGGAGCGTAGTTGGAATTTTTATGATTTATGGCTTTTATATAATAAAAGATCCTAAGAGAAAAATCATATCACCATGTTTTCATACAACCTTTTTTTTATTTCTAATAATGCTTATGGGAGCTGTAGGTGCGCCTGACAATGTTATGTGGTACATGCCTATTACCGCATTAGGTATCTTTTTAGTTATACCACTTTTACTAAATTATAATGGAGAGCGGGGATTGAATAACAATTTTATCAAGTGGGGGTTTTATTTATTTTATCCATTACATACAATCGTATTAGTATTAATTAGAAATTTAATTTAGCTATTGATTCAAGAATAGCAGGCTTATAGGAATCCTTTTAAATGGGGATTCTTTTTTTTAAGAATCTAGTACCTACCTGTCATATTTTAAAAATAGTTGGTTTTTGAAAATTTTCAAGTTGATTTTCATTTAAGACATTCAAAACTTGCTTAAAAAGTGCTAAACTATGGTCAAGGTAAGCGAAAGGAAGATTACTTTTGAAAGTTATGAAGCAGTTATTCGTCATATTTTTATTTTCTTTTTTAGGAGAGATTGTCTCGAAGATTATTCCGATTCCAGGTAGTGTGATTGGGATGGTGCTTTTATTTTTTGCTCTTCATTTTAAATGGATTAAAATGGAGCAAGTGGAAGACACAGGACATTGGCTCATTAACAACATGGGATTGTTTTTCGTTCCAGCAGGAGTTGGACTGATGGCTAATTTTGAGATGTTAAAGGACATTTGGTGGCAGTTGCTGATTATTATGGTGATTACAACAGGTCTAATGATTGTCTTTGTGGGACGTGTGGTTCAACGAATCAAGCGTCGTTTCGATAAAAAAACTCTATTAAAAAAGGAATTAAAATCTCATGTTGAATGATATATTGAAAAATCCCTTACTTTGGATTACGGTGACGTTTGGTTTTTACTTACTATCTAGCCATTTAAAAGCTAAATATCCGTCGAACCCACTATTTACACCTTTATCTTTTACGATTATCGTGATTATTATTTTATTGATGGTCTTTGATGTGCCGTTAAATACCTATCAAGAGGGTGGTAAATATTTTAGTCTATTTATCACACCAGCAACGGTTTCTCTAGCGATTTCTTTAGAGAAAAATTTTGATTATCTCCGTCGCTATTTTCCAGCAATTTTAAGTGGGATCTTTTTAGGTGTTCTTTTCCACACGATTTTGATTTTCTTATTTGCGAAAGTCTTTAACTTTAATCAAGAAATGGTGGTAACCTTGATTCCTAAATCGATTACGACAGCGATTGCGGTTGGGGTTTCGGACTCTTTAGGTGGGATTGTTTCTTTAACGGTTGGTTTAGTGGTTATCACAGGTGTTTTAGGAGCGATGATAGGCCCAAGTGTGATGAAATGGTTTGGTGTGGATGATCCAGTGGCGCAGGGAATCGCTTTAGGTAGTGCTTCTCATGCGATTGGAACGTCTCGTGCGATTGAGATGGGAGAAGTTCAAGGAGCGATGGCAGGACTTGCGATTGTCGTGACGGGAATTACCGTTGTGGCATTGGCACCGATTGCAGCAATTGTTGCGGGTTGGGTGATTTAAAAAATGGTCAGTATTCAGAAGGCATCATGCACTGAATACTGACTATTTTTATATTAAATGTTGCAGTTCGTTTAATGTTCATCATTTAAATCGTTGATAAGACTTTCGATATTCGTAAAACATTTAACATCACCATTTTCAATATCTGATAAAGCATTTATGATTTCCGAGTTATTTAAAAAGTCTGATGCTTTTTCCTTTAAATATATTTGTACCATCATATCAGCCCTTTCTATTAATTAATAATAGCTTTTTTGTAATGAGTTGTATATAAATATTGAATTCTATGTAAGAATGAAATTTAAAAATCGACCTCTCTTTTGCTTCTTTTTTCATTTCTTAGTATA
The DNA here is from genome assembly GCF_011304195.1 of Vagococcus hydrophili. Lineage (NCBI taxonomy): Bacteria > Bacillati > Bacillota > Bacilli > Lactobacillales > Enterococcaceae > Vagococcus > Vagococcus hydrophili. The sequence goes on from NZ_CP049887.1 coordinate 1,182,073, forward strand.
ATTTATAAGATAAATCGTAAAAATGAAACGGAGATATAAATAATGACAACTAATTTTTGGGCAGAATTACCGAAGCCTTTTTTTGTTTTAGCACCAATGGAAGATGTAACAGATGTGGTTTTTCGCCATGTGGTAAAAGAAGCAGGCGCACCTGATGTTTTCTTTACGGAGTTCACAAATTCAGATAGTTACTGCCATCCAGAAGGTCGCGACAGCGTTCGTGGACGTTTGGTTTTTACTGAAGATGAACAGCCAATGGTGGCACACATTTGGGGAGATAAACCAGAATTTTTCCGTGAAATGAGTATTGGTTTAGCTGAAATGGGCTTTAAAGGAATCGATTTAAATATGGGCTGTCCAGTTCCCAACGTAGCTGATCGTGGTAAAGGAAGTGGCTTGATTTTAAGACCGGAAGTTGCAGCCGAGTTAATTCAAGCGGCTAAAGCAGGCGGTTTGCCTGTGAGTGTGAAGACACGTTTAGGTTTTAAAGAATTATCAGAAATGGAAGATTGGATTACTCACTTACTAAAACAAGACATTGCTAATTTGTCGATCCATTTGAGAACGCGAGATGAGATGAGTAAAGTGGATGCTCATTGGGATATGATTCCTGAGATTATGGCAATTCGTGATAAAGTCGCGCCTAACACGCTGATTACGATTAATGGAGATATCTTAGACCGTCAGCAAGGCTTAGAATTAGCTGAAAAATATGGCGTGGATGGGATTATGATTGGTCGTGGGATTTTTAAAAATCCTTATGCCTTTGAAAAAATCCCTAGAGAACATAGTTCAGAAGAGTTACTTGGGTTACTTCATATGCAAATTGATTTACAAGATGAATACGGCGAGTTAGTCCCTCGTTCAATCGTAGGATTGCACCGTTTCTTTAAAATTTATGTTAAAGGCTTCCCTGGAGCCAGTGATTTACGAGTGAAATTGATGAACACAAAATCAACAGCGGAAGTTAGAGCTATTTTAGCAGAGTTTGAGTTAAATAAATAATCCGAAACCTTTTAATGTGTGTTTTAAACACTCTTTAAAAGGTTTTTATAATTATTTTGTATAAACAAGAGTATGATGTTGTAATAAATGAAGTTTGTTAAACGAAGAATAGATTTAATAAAAAAACAGTTAGAATTAAGAACATTTTTTTGTTTTTAGAGTATATACCGTTATTTAAAATATCTTAAAAAGGACTAACTAAGTTTATAGAGGTGGTTTTATAGATAAAAATACTAATGATGTTCTGTTTGTCTCTCTATTTTTTAGTTATTAAAATCAGATGAGATGTTCGAAAAAATAATATTAAAAATATTACGTTATTTTATTCATAGTATAACGTTTTAAAAATAATGAATAGATTTTCTTTCTATTAGTAAGTTTGATAACGGATACACTTAGATATATGACGAAATTCACAAAAAGAACATATGTTATATTACGTATCATGATGCAAAAAGTGAAAATGTCTTTTAAAATAAAACCTCTATAATTGTATTTGCCGAATAAATAAAACGGTAAATAAGTACGATGTCTACCCAGGCGTCGTTTTTTTTACTAGTATTTTAGAAATAGGGGATGGGGAAAATTGAATAAGAAGTTTAATAAAATGTTAGTTTTATTTGTGACATTGTTATTTACCATGCAATCCTTTGTACCATTAATTGCATTGGCAAATGAAACAGATGGAGATTCAACTAAGTTAACAAGCTTAGACATTGTGTCTGAAAATGAAGAGGATGTTGTAGCAGATATATCAGCACACATTAGTAACACCACAGACACTGAACAAGTTTCACAGATTGATTTAAATCAAGGGGCAGAAATGTCACTTATAAATGTGGAAGGTATTAATCAAGAAGCAGTTTCGGTCAGTAGTGATCAAAAAATATTGATTAAAACAAATGCTAAAGAAGAAATAGATACGAAGATATCTTTCAATATTAAAAGAAAAAGTTTAGGACAAGCGAGTGAATTGATTGCTAAAACTACTACCCAAGTGGTGTCTGCTAAACTTAACCCGCAAGCTGTATTAGAGGAAGATACAACATCCGAAGTAACACAGGAAACAAAAAAACAAGTAGCACCAAGAAAAGAATTATCGAGCTCAGATCTATCATCAGGATTAGAAATGATGATTGAACTTAATGGGGAAAAATTCAATGGTGTTCCAGTTGTTAAAGAAAATGACGTCTTTACTTTTAGATTAGGTTACCAAGCAGGAACAACGAATCTAATCGGAAAAACAGTTCCAGTTGTCTTTCCAGAAGGTTTAGAAATTACTGACAGTGTTTTAAAAGTTCCAGCTGGAAATGAAAACATTGAAAGTATCACACGAGACGCTGAAAACCCTCAAAAATTATATATTAAATTTAAAGAACAAACGATTAACCAAAATGGTGAATTTACAATTTCTGGTAAATATAAATTAAGTCAAAATGTTAAGAATGAAGAGCGTACCGTTTCTTGGTCGGTTGATGGAGAAGAAGGGGAAATTAAAGTCATTGAAGGCGTGACTGAATTTCCAGGAAAAGAATACACTAATCAAACAGATAAAAGTGTGAATGCTCATGATAAATATAGTGTGTATCAAGATGCAGACGGCAAGATTACTTTAAACGAAAACAAAGATGTAGATGTTCGTTATAACTTGGTATGGGAAACAAAAGAAGGAATTGTCAATGGTACCATTACAGATGAGATGGATGCTGATTGGAAAATCAATCCAGATCTTGGAACCATCATTGCGAAAGTAACGACAACGACGATTATAGATGATTTGAATGCCAAAACGGAAACTAAGGAATATCCAATTTCTAGTGAAGATATAATAATTGTTGATAATAAATTAACCCTGAAAAATGTTAATTTACCGGCTAATACAAAATTGGAACTAAGTTATCAAGCGGATTTAACGGATCAAGGAAAAGAAAATCTGAAAGAATATGCTAGAAAAGGATTAGAAAAACCTTTTTCTGGGGATTATATCGTAAAAAATGTAGCGAGTTTTAATGGAAAAGAAGAACACGGTGATTTTCCAATCGGTTATTGGAAAGAAGATACAGGAACAGGTCCTGAGATGGGGGACCCAAACAAAGAGAAGGAAGATAAAATCATCAAAAAGAAAGTCGACAAAGACTTTATTAAACACCCAATCAATGATGAAGGTTATCTTTTAAATGACGAAGGTGAATTAACAACAACTGATTTAAATTATCAAGTTGATGTTAATTTGAATGAGTTTAAGACAGACGGCACGAATGCCTTGAAGGAGAATACTGTTTTAGAAGATATCTTACCTTATACCATTGAGTATGATATTACTAAAACAGCCTTAATGCATAACGGTGTTTCTATTGGTACAGATGTAAGTGATCAATTTAAAGAGGTTCACAGCTCAGAAATGGTTGGAAAAATAGCTGAAGCACCAGTCTATTCATATGCTATTAAAGATGGTCGTTTATATATGAATCTAGGTAAAAATAAAGACGATAGTTATCAATTAGAAATGACGTTAAGAGTGAAACGTGTTTTAGAGGCAGGAGAACCTGGGAATTACAAGCGCCCTACATGGAGTGTTTCCAATTGGGCAGTCCTTAATGATGGTAAAAATAGTTATCAAGCTTATACTGAAACGAAAATAGAGAAAAAAGATAAAAATGAGTTACCTGTTGATGATCAGCGTGCTTTTAGAAAAAATGGCGCGGAGAGCATTCAAGTTGAAAAAGGAGAATCAGCTACGATTGATTATGCTTTTGAAATCAATACATGGGATGCTCAAATCATGCAGTTTGATGATTTTGAATTAATTGATTGGGTTAATTTGGACTATTTCGATGAAGAGTCACTATCTCATTCAGTTATTTCAGGAGAACTGGGTTGGAATGAACGAAATTTAGCGGATTTATTAACTTTTTCTATTGGTGAAAAAAATGATAAGAACGAAATCCAATTAATTATTCGACCGAATGAAAAATTCAAAGAGATGGCTGCGTCATTTCCGAATGGCAAACGTTTGAAAATTAATTTGAGTTTGAAAACCAAAGTTTTTGATAAAAAAGTGTTGTTAAATATTAAAAACACAGCGACTTTCTCAGTGAAAGGTCACGATGAAATTTATACAAGTACCAAAGAAACAGAAGTGAATTCTTTTGGGGATGAGATGGCGTTAGATAAGCAAGTGGCTTCTATGGATGAGCAAGAATTCAAGAAAAATCTTGATTTTACGGCGAAAGAAAATCCTGAAGATAATATCGTAGTTTATCAAATTAAGCTATTACCGAATGGAAATTATACAGGAACTTTTGGTTTTAATGTCTTAGATGAATTACCGAAAGATGTTGAATTTTTAGGCTTTGTACCTGAGAGAGATTTATTTAAAGAAGTGCCAACTAAAGATAATCGTTTGACGGAAATGAACTTAGTCGATCAATCAGGTGAATACAAAGCAACATTTGAAAATAATAAAATTGAAATTCGCAATGAAAAAGGGAATAACATCAAAGGTCAATCAACCAGTGTTTATTTCTATGCTCGGATTAATTCTTTGGAGAATGAAGTCGTTAATACACTGAAAAATACAGATGTTGAAGCAGTGGTAGTACCTAATGTTACCAGTCTGTCAGTTGAAAAAATCTGGGAAGACTATAAAAATACCTTTAAAACTCGCCCAGGATCAATCGAAATAGCATTGTTCCAAAATGGTGAAGAGTTCAAAACAGTTTCTGTTGACAGTCAAGAGGGAGATATTTGGCACTATACATTTGCTAATCTACCGAAAAAAGACGCTGATGGAAATAACTATCAATATGAAGTAAAAGAAGTGAACGTGGATGAAAACTACACAAGTAAAGTAGAAGATACGACTATTACGAATACATATATTAATCAAGAAACAACGGAAGTACCAGTGACAAAAGTTTGGAATGACTACAGCAATCAATTCAATACAAGACCAGAAACAATCACAGTTGAATTACTTAAAAACGGAGAAGTAGTCGCAACAGAAAAAGTAACAGGTGACTCAGACAAGTGGAGCTACACCTTCAAAAATTTACCTAAGTATGACAACAAAGGTAAAGAATATAGCTACAGTGTAAAAGAAATCAAAGTACCAGAAAACTATATAAGTAAAGTAGAAGGTACAACGATTACGAACACGTACGTAAATAAAGAAACAACGGAATTACCAGTAACAAAAATCTGGAATGACTACAGCAACCAATTCAATACAAGACCAGAAACAATCACAGTTGAGTTATTAAAAAATGGTGAAGTAGTCGCAACAGAAAAAGTAACAGGTGACTCAGACAAGTGGAGCTACACCTTCAAAAATTTACCTAAGTATGACAACAAAGGTAAAGAATATAGCTACAGCGTAAAAGAAATCAAAGTACCAGAAAACTACACAAGTAAAGTAGAAGGCACAACGATTACAAATACTTACGTCAATAAAGAAACAACAGAATTACCAGTGACAAAAGTTTGGAATGACTACAGCAACCAATTCAATACAAGACCAGAAACAATCACAGTTGAGTTATTAAAAAATGGTGAAGTAGTCGCAACAGAAAAAGTAACAGGTGAAACAGACAAATGGAGTTATACATTCAAAGACTTACCGAAGTATGACAACAAAGGTAAAGAATACAGCTATAGCGTGAAAGAAATCAAAGTACCAGAAAACTATACAAGTAAAGTAGAAGGAACAACGATTACGAACACGTACGTAAATCAAGCAACAACGGAATTACCAGTAACAAAAATTTGGAATGACTACAGCAACCAATTCAATACAAGACCAGAAAAAATTACGGTTGAGTTATTGAAAAATGATGAAGTAGTCGCAACCGAAAAAGTAACGGGTGATTCAAATACATGGAGTTATATATTCAAAGACTTACCGAAGTATGACAACAAAGGTAAAGAGTTTAGCTACAGCGTGAAAGAAATCAAAGTACCATCTAACTACACAAGCAAAGTAGAAGGCACAACGATTACAAACACATACGTAAATAAAGAAACAACCGAATTACCAGTAACGAAAGTTTGGGAAGATTACAGCAACCAATTTAATACAAGGCCAGAAAACATCACGGTTGAGTTGTTAAAAAATGGAGAAGTAGTCGCGACAGAAAAAGTAACAGGTAAAACAAATACTTGGAACTACACGTTCAAAGACTTACCGAAGTATGACAACAAAGGTAAAGAGTTTAGCTACAGCGTGAAAGAAATCAAAGTACCATCTAACTACACAAGTAAAGTAGAAGGAACAACGATTACGAACACGTACGTAAATCAAGCAACAACGGAATTACCAGTAACGAAAGTTTGGAACGATTACAGTAATCAATTCAAAACTCGACCAAAAAACATCACAGTTGAGTTATTGAAAAATGGCGAAGTAGTCGCAACAGAAAAAGTAACAGGTGACTCAGACAAGTGGAGCTACACGTTCAAAGACTTACCTAAGTACGACAACAAAGGCAAAGAATTTAGCTATAGCGTCAAAGAAATCAAAGTACCATCTAACTACACAAGTAAAGTAGAAGGTACAACGATTACGAACACGTACGTAAATAAAGAAACAACCGAATTACCAGTAACTAAGGTTTGGGAAGATTACAGTAATCAATTCAAAATTCGACCAAAAAACATCACAGTTGAATTACTTAAAAACGGTAAATCGGAGATGATTCAAGAAATTAAAGGTGACTCAGACAAATGGGAATATACTTTCAAAAATCTACCGAAGTACGACAACAAAGGTAAAGAATTTAGCTACAGCGTGAAAGAAATCCAAGTACCATCTAACTACACAAGTAAAGTAGAAGGAACAACGATTACGAACACGTACGTAAATCAAGCAACAACGGAATTACCAGTAACGAAAGTTTGGAACGATTACAGTAATCAATTCAAAACTCGACCAAAAAACATCACAGTTGAGTTATTGAAAAATGGCGAAGTAGTCGCAACAGAAAAAGTAACAGGTGACTCAGACAAGTGGAGCTACACGTTCAAAGACTTACCTAAGTACGACAACAAAGGCAAAGAATTTAGCTATAGCGTCAAAGAAATCAAAGTACCATCTAACTACACAAGTAAAGTAGAAGGTACAACGATTACGAACACGTACGTAAATCAAGCAACAACCGAATTACCAGTAACTAAGGTTTGGGAAGATTACAGTAATCAATTCAAAATTCGACCAAAAAACATCACAGTTGAATTACTTAAAAACGGTAAATCGGAGATGATTCAAGAAATTAAAGGTGACTCAGACAAATGGGAATATACTTTCAAAAATCTACCGAAGTACGACAACAAAGGTAAAGAATTTAGCTACAGCGTGAAAGAAATCCAAGTACCATCTAACTACACAAGTAAAGTAGAAGGCACAACGATTACGAACACGTACGTAAATCAAGCAACAACCGAATTACCAGTAACTAAGGTTTGGGAAGATTACAGTAATCAATTCAAAATTCGACCAAAAAACATCACAGTTGAATTACTTAAAAACGGTAAATCGGAGATGATTCAAGAAATTAAAGGTGACTCAGACAAATGGGAATATACTTTCAAAAATCTACCGAAGTACGACAACAAAGGTAAAGAATTTAGCTACAGCGTGAAAGAAATCCAAGTACCATCTAACTACACAAGTAAAGTAGAAGGCACAACGATTACGAACACGTACGTAAATCAAGTAACAACGGAATTACCAGTAACAAAAATTTGGAATGACTACAGCAACCAATTTAATACAAGACCAAAAAACATCACAGTTGAGTTATTGAAAAATAGCGAAGTAGTCGCAACAGAAAAAGTAACAGGTGAAACAGACAAATGGAGTTATACATTCAAAGACTTACCGAAGTATGACAACAAAGGTAAAGAATACAGCTATAGCGTCAAAGAAATCAAAGTACCATCTAACTACGCAAGTAAAGTAGAAGGCACAACGATTACGAACACGTACGTAAATCAAGCAACAACGGAATTACCAGTAACAAAAATTTGGAATGACTACAGCAACCAATTTAATACAAGACCAGAAAACATCACGGTTGAGTTATTGAAAAATGGCGAAGTAGTCGCAACAGAAAAAGTAACAGGTGACTCAGACAAGTGGAGCTACACGTTCAAAGACTTACCGAAGTACGACAACAAAGGTAAAGAATTTAGCTACAGCGTGAAAGAAATCAAAGTACCAGAAAACTACACAAGTAAAGTAGAAGGTACAACGATTACAAACACATACGTAAATAAAGAAACAACGAAATTACCAGTGACGAAAATCTGGAACGACTACAGCAACAAGTTCAATACAAGACCAGAAACAATCACTATTGAACTATTGAAAAATGGTGAGTCAGAAAAAGTAGAAGAAATTAAAGGTGACTCAGATAAATGGGAATATACTTTCAAAAATCTACCGAAGTACGACAACAAAGGTAAAGAATTTAGCTACAGCGTGAAAGAAATCAAAGTACCAGAAAACTACACAAGTAAAGTAGAAGGTACAACGATTACAAACACATACGTAAATAAAGAAACAACGAAATTACCAGTGACGAAAATCTGGAACGACTACAGCAACAAGTTCAATACAAGACCAGAAACAATCACTATTGAACTATTGAAAAATGGTGAGTCAGAAAAAGTAGAAGAAATTAAAGGTGACTCAGATAAATGGGAATATACTTTCAAAAATCTGCCTAAGTATGACAACAAAGGTAAAGAATTTAGCTACAGCGTAAAAGAAATCAAAGTACCAGAGAACTACATAAGTAAAGTGGAAGGCACAACGATTACAAATACGTACATCAACAAAGAAACAACAGAAATCCCAATCGCAAAAATTTGGGAAGATAGCAGTAATGAATTTAAAACTCGTCCAGAAAACATCACAGTTGAGTTACTTAAAAATGGTGAAGTAGTCGCAACAGAAAAAGTAACAGGTGAAACAGATAAATGGAATTACATATTTAAAGATTTACCTAAGTATGATGAAAAAGGCGAATCATTTAGCTATAGCGTGAAAGAAATCGATGTACCAGAAGGATATGAAAGTCAGGTTGAAGGTTTTACGATTACGAATAAATTAATTAAAAAAGAAATCGTTCCAGAAAAACCAAGTAAACCGACAGAACCGTCAACAGAAGAAAAAGCACCAGAAAAACCAAAAGTACCATCATCTAAAAACGAGGTACCAACTAAATCGACGCAATCACCGTCTAAAGTTAAAGTAACTAGTAATCAAACAACAGGTAAAAAATTACCACAAACAAATGATCAAAGTAACTATGTAGTGATGATTATTGGTTTGATGTTACTAGGAGTACTGTTTATAGTACGATACTACAAAAAAGTACAAGATAAATAGAAGAAAAATTGGAAGCTGATTGTATAGTCAGTTTCCATTTTTTTATCTTCAATATTAAGTAGTAATCATTTCATGACCTCAAATCAAGGCGTTCACGATCTTTTTTTAGTTGTGGAGTTAACTTCGATATAATTTAAGTACCAAATAACAGAAAGGTTGATGATGATGCTAAAGAAGAAAGTAACTGAGAAAGACTTAAAGAAGATTAATGGAGGCACTTCACTTTATAAACTAGGTGAGTATAAAGGTAATGCTGTTCAATGTGTTCTTTCTTTATTTAAAAAATGTTAAACTTTTACCATTTTTTTGATATCCTTAGTTAAAGGATGTGTTTGATAGTGTTGATGGTAGATATTAAAGCGTTTATTTTGTCGTTATTTTTTTCGAATATTTTATTGTATGGAATCTTTTATTTCTTTATTGAGAGAAAAATAAAACTTCCTTTGATTAGTGTGATGCTTATTATTACTTTTTTTGGACAATTAGTTATGGGAAATTGGTTTGATGTATTGATAGCGGGAACAATCTACCTCTATGAAAGATATGTCATTAAGAGCAAAAAAAATTTTTTAGTGAATACTTATTTATTTTGTTTGCTAATAATGCTTTTTGCGTCTCTGATTACATCTAATATCATGTCACCCTGGGTATCTTTTCAAGGAACAAAAGGGTTTGATTATATTTTTATTGAAATGAGTATCATGAGTATCATTTTTCTTTTCTTAGTAGTTGCTTACCAAAAATTAAAAGTTACTTCATGGTTGAAAAATAACAATTCCACACTACTAACCATGTTACTGCTATACGTTTATTGTATTGCTCTTTTAGTAGTTGTTATATTAAAAACAATTGAAAAATACAGCTTATATATTAATATCATGTTAGTATTCGTCATACTACAGACGATGGTGATAACAATTTTATTTGTTCGAGATCGAAAGAAAAAAGCAGAAGAGTTTGAAAATTTACTTTATAAAAACCAACTAGACAGTCTAAAAAATTACACAGAACAATTAGAAAAAGATTACCAATCCACGCGGAAATTTAAGCATGATTATAAGAATATGCTGCTGAGTTTGAGAATTAATGTGGAGAATCAGAATTACGGTGAATTGACTTCTTTCTTAAACGAATTAGACGACTACTCTGAAAAATATTTTATTAATTCAGCCATGGAAGTTTTCAAAGATTTGACGTACATAAAAGACGGCTATTTAAAAAGTATTTTTATTAATAAATTGCAATTGATGCTGAACAAGGGGATAAATTGTCAGTTTGAATGCCGTGATCTGATTGATAAGCCTATGATCGATTTAGTGGATTTAATTAGAATACTGAGTATTTTTTTAGACAACGGTATCGAAGCTTCTTTAGAAACAGAGGAAAAAAGAATGGCCATTGGTTTATCAAAAACGGATACAGGTCTGACGATAATTATTGCGAACAGCTATTGTAATAATCAAGAGAGTGTCTCAAAATTAATGGAACAAGGTTACACTTCGAAGGCGAATCATTCAGGCTTAGGATTAACCAATGTTCAAGAGATTAAGAATAAATACCCGAATTTATTTATTCAGTACGAAAAAGAAGAACAGTTATTTACAGTAAAAATAATCATTGATGAAGGAGTGGCTAGATAAAATGAGTTATCCAATAATAATATGTGAAGACAACCTCACGCAATTGCAGCAAATGAGGACAATCATTGATAACTATATTTTGTTTCATGATGAATTGTTTGAAGTGAAAATAGCCACTCAAAGCCCGGACGAATTAATTAAATACATAAAAAAATTTGACATCAATAAAGGCATTTATTTCTTAGATATCGATTTAAGTCATCAACTGAATGGTATTGATATTGCTAAAATCATTCGCGGAATAGATGTCGAGGCGAAAATTATTTTTGTGACAACTCATAATGAGATGGCACCGATAACCTTTAAAGAAAAAGTAGAAGCTTTGGATTTTATTATGAAAGACCAACCCATTGAGGAGTTAAGGGCAGCTATTTACAGTGCCTTAGAAGAGTCTCAAAAGCGAATCGATTTGATGAATGATGTTAGAAAAAACAATTTCAGTTTTTCAATCGGCTCTCAAACCTATAATTTAGAATTATCAGAAGTTGTGTTAATCGAAACATCAACCATTCCCCATCGGCTTGATCTGTATAGTAAAAAAGGAAAATATGAATTTTATGGCAATCTGATTGACCTAGAATTAATGTATCCTAGTTTACTCAGATTGAATCGTTCTTGTCTGGTGAATCCCCAAAACATAAAACAAGTCGATTACTCAAAAAGAAGTGTGTGCTTGCAAGATGATATCTTGCGCACCTTTTCTCTCGGCAAAAGCAAAAAAATCAAAGAAGCGATGAAGACTATTTGAATCTTCATCGTTTTTTTGGTTCATGAGGTGGAAAAGGGGTGTTGGAGACAATTACCGAGATGGCGTGCTAAATAAGATTACACTGTAGGAAACAAAAGGAGCTGAACAACCACATGAAAGAAGCGAAAACATCAGTTTTTATAGGCATGCAAGTGATGAATCTATTATTGCTATTGACGGTGTTACTACCAAATGTCTCCACTAATTTTTATCTATCTGATTGGATGTACATTGTCTTAATAGTACTGATGCTAGTTAATGGAAGTTTGTATTTGTGGGTTCGAAGTAAACTAGAAAAGATAGAAGCAGATCGAAATCTTAAAGAAGTGATGAGACATATTGAGGAGTCGATATAGGGTGAACTTATGAAAATCGAAGAGAAGTTTATGATTTTTATTGGATTAGGGAGTATAGTCATGGGAATTGTACATGCTTTCTATATTAAAAATATTGGATTATCCGTAATTTTTTTATTACTAGGAATAATATTTTTAGTAGGTAGAAAAAAATAGTAATAATATAGGTTAGTTGTTACTAAAAGTTGTATATGAGATAAAAAGCGATTCTTCAATACTATAATCGCTTCTTTTTAATTGATAGCTTATTATATACATCTACATAAGTAGTATAATAATATGGAATAACAGTTGGGCTGCAGTTGAAAATATGAGGTGAATCAAAATAAACAAAGTTAATAGTTATCTTAAAAATAATTTCAAAAAAATACTAAATATGCTAATTCTATTTTTGATAGCTAATTTAAGTATCAGTTTCTTAGTCAGAATTCCATCAACAAATTGGATGGTTACTATCCTTATTTCGGTATTATTTTTATTCTTCAATTATAGAATTTTAAGGAAAAATAAGTATCTTAAAGAAATGACTATCAAAAAATCCCTATCATTAAGTGATGTAGGAGTAATTGTAGCTTATAGTATGTTTAATTTGATAGTGAGTTATCTTACGGCTGCTAGTTCATCAAAAGTCAGCAATGATGGGGGAACGATAGAATATCATTCTGGTTTTTTACTAATACTAGGAGTGATTATTTTAGCTCCAATATTAGAAGAAATTGTCTTTAGAGGGTTAATGAGGCAACTAATAGCCAATAAATATAACTACATAGTGATCAGCTCATTGTTGTTTTCACTGATCCACTCTCCAGAAAATAGCTATCTTTTTTTAGGTGTTTTTATTAGTGGCATCCTGTTTTCTCTATCATATATTAAAACGAACAACTTAGTGATTCCTATATGTATTCATCTTATTAACAACCTCGTCGCTATTTTTTTGAACTGATCTGAATTTGAAGATATATAACCGGTTATTTCAAGATGTTTTAATCTTGTAAAACCTGAAAGATGATATCTTATTATTACTTAATCAGTGAATGCGAGGGCAAAATAATGAATGGACTAAATTGGTTTATAAACGACAATAAACGTATGGAAGAAGCATTGTTTCTTATTGTAGAACTGTTAATTGATGTGAATCATAGCCAAGAAAATAAAGCGTTAAAATCAATCTTAATGGAGTATAAAGAAGTATTGGCTAATTCAAATCCTTCAGAAATTTTTATTTTAAATCAACTGACCAAGGATATTTCAATGGCTATAGAAAAAGATAATGTATTGTTGTCGGAATATCAAACCCCAAAAATGAGGCATTTAATAAGGATATCAAAAACTAAAGGTGTTTCTTTTGCTGAGAAATACCCCATCAGATACCACTAATTACTTAGTTTATCTGATGGGGTATTTTTAATTTTTTTCATCAACCTAATGAAATATGGATAAGCGTACCAAGTTAAATAAATTGTTGAAATCCCAATAATCGTATGAAGAATAAAACTGTCAATAAACTGTATAACAAAATCATTAATGATATCGCCAATGATAAGTCCTGCTACAGTAACTAAGGCAATTGTACTTTGTTTTTCGTAAGATAACCATGCTTGGATACTGTGTTTCTGTTTCATATTTTAGCCTCCTTTTTACTTGATCACTGTATAATGTTTGGTAAATTTTTTACTAGAAATTAATTGATGATTGGTCGCATCTAAAAAATCTCCCTCATATCCCATGGCGTACATACCGTAGCCACCACAATTTCCAACCACTGTCCCAACTGTTCCTGTTTTTAAGTTGTGAAGGACGGATGGATTTAATGCGGACATTAAAATACGAAGACGATTGTCTGACCAATACAGGTAATTCTTTTTAAAAGCTTCTTTTACCCAGTCAGGTTGCTCCCCTGTTCGACTAATTTCCCAAACATCAACGACTTTATTTTTGTATGTTGCTTTCATGAGACAATCACCTCTTATTATTTTGTTGCTTTATTGTAATAGGAAATAGTGAGATTTGGTAAAGAATATCATGAAGTGTGGAAAAAGAGGTCATGAACTAAACTAAAGGATAAAAATTTAAATTGAAATAAAGATATGATATGATTATATCAATGATTTAAGCTGATTCTGGTTTTATTTTATAATATAAAATATTGTCAAATTATTTTATGGTATAAAATAAAACCACAATAGTCTATAAAAGTTGTGATAGAGGGGGATATTCACGGTGAAGATGCTTGTAGAAAAATTTGAATATTTTTTTAAAAAAAGAATAGGAGATTTGGAGTATATTAAAAATATAACGGAAGATTTATACAAATTACCCAAATTTTACGTAAATAATTTTAATTTATATACTGCGCAATTGATTATTAACGATTCAAAAAAATCTCTAGAGATGACAATTTTAGAGATTAAGAATAATAATTTTACGGATATAAATTTTTTGAAAAAACAAATCTCAAACATTCTTGAATTAGGAGGTGGAAAAGTTGCTGAAAATAATTATGTATTAATTTTTTCTAGCTTGGAAGAAGCGTCACAGCGACTGTTAATCCAAAATAATATACCGTACTATTCTGAAAGAGATCAATCACTGTTTTTACCTTTTATGTATTTAGAATTACATTCTAAATTAGAAATCGAAAGAAGCTTTACACCATCTGAACAGTTGATTATTTGTTATGTAATAGCCAATATAAATGAAAAATTTACTCAAAAAAAATTGGAAACAAGATTAAATCTATCAAAATCAATTATCCAAAAAACGTTAAAAAAATTAGAACGTTTAGAAATACTGGAGAGATCGGGTTACACTCGCAATTTAGAATATAAAAGCATGATGAATCGAGAAGAAACATTCTCTAAAGTGGTAGACTACCTAAGCTCACCAATCAGAAAGAAAGTATACATAGAAAAAAATAATGTTGTCATGAAATTGTTAAAGCAACAAGTGATATCATCTGAATCTGCCCTCTCTCATTTAACATTATATTCCGAGGACAATATTGAGCATTATGCTTTGGAAAAAAATAAATTCAGAGAATTGGAATCTGAATTGAATGAAAATGATATGATTATATTTTCTAGAAAAAATGAAATTGAACTATTAGCTAAATCCATTCCTATAGTAAGTATTGAAGAATGGACGTATGATCCTAATCTAGTAAAGGATCGATTCAATAATATTGATGCTATTTCTTTGTACAAAATATTAGAGAACTCACTAAACCAAGAAGACGATGATTACAGATTGTCACAAGAATTAGAAAACATGATAGAGAGGTACTTAAATGAAGATAAATGAGCAGATCATAAAAAAATTTTCCCAGAAGTTTAATGCCAGTCAAGAAAATTTATCAACGAAGTATGTGTTTATAGGTGGGACAGCCCTAATGCTCTTATCATTAGACTCTGATTTTGAAGAAATTAGAGGAACAAGAGATTATGACATTGTTTTATTGGTCCAAGAAACAGAAGGAAATAAGGAACTATTTGAAAAAATCTGGGAGTATATAGACGAAGGCAGATATGATGTGTTCCAGTCTAAAGAAGGCGTTCCTCAATATTATAGATTCATTAATCCTCAAAATAAGAATGAATATCCTGAACAATTAGAATTTTTTTCTAATTCTCCAGAATTTATGAATGGTCGCAAAGAGAGGTTTACGCCACTACATGCAGATGATGATGTCCAAAGTCTGTCGAGCATTATTATGGATGAGGTTTATTACAATTTTATTTTAAGCCAATGTAAGGTCATTCAAAATGTTAACAGCGTGACAGAGCTAGGATTAATTGTATTAAAAGCTAAAGCTTATAATGATTTGCTGGAAAAGAAGAAAAGTGACAACAAAGTATCTTCAAAAAATATTGATAAACACAAAAAAGATGTGATTAGAGTTTTAGAATTTATTCATCCAGATAATAAATGTGATTTAGAATCGTTTCCAATGATTAAAAATGATATAGCTCTTTTTATCAATAATCTAGAAGCTAATTATACGGATGAAGAAACGATAAAAGTGGGAAGTAGTATTAAAACTAATTTAGAAGAAGTGAGGATAAGTTTAAGAAATCATTTTTATTTAGAGTAATAATAGTTAAATAATTGACTGAATACAAAAAAGAATCCTTATGTACAGGGATTCTTTTTTACTATTAATAAAATTGTACCTTTACCCCCAAACATAAACCTTATAAGGTCTCCCAACCTTCAAGTAAATATTCTCACTCTTCAGCTGTTCTTTCTTTTCCAAATAAGCGACATACTTCCGAATCGAAACATGAGATAACTTCGCTTCATCTGTTAATTCTTGAATCGTAAAAGGTTTATCCATTTGTTTAATGGTTTTAATCACAAAAGCTAGCGTCTCATGAGTGAGGCCTTTTTCTAATTCATCATCACAAGTTTCTTCTTCATATTTTGGTTGGAGAAAGGCGTCGATTTGGTCTTGATCCATCTCATGTTGCCCAAGTTGATCGATTTTTTTCTGATACAAATTCAAACTTTTTTCAAAACGATCATAAGTGAAAGGCTTGATTAAATAATCCAAAACACCAAGATGAAGGCTTTCCTTCACTAAAATCGCTTCTTTAGAGGCGGTAATCAAAATCACATCAATGTCACGTTTTTCTTTTCTTAAATCACTTAAAAGCTGTAGACCGTTCCCATCTTCTAGGTGGATATCAAGTAAAATTAAATCAATAGCCTCCGTTGCCAGAATGTTTCGGCTTTCAGCAATCGTTGAAGAAGCTGAAATGTTAAAAGCAGGGTTCACTTTTTTTAGGTAATTGTTATGAATAAATTGCACCATCGGATCGTCTTCGATAATTAAAATGTGGGTCATAATTAGTCCTCCTTAGAGTAGTCTACACTAAATGATAGGGTCTTGTCTGTAAAATGGAGCTCACTGTGGCGATCTTGGATGAGCTGCTTAAAGTAAAAGGATTGCAAAGTTTCTTGAATTTTCTCCCAATCTTCTCTTGAGAAAAGCTGTTCCTTAAATGAATAAGTAGAGGTTAGAACGTTGTCTTCCCATTCTAAGGATAACTGCAATTCATCAGGTAATTGTCGTTGTAAAAAAGCATGATGAATGTAGCGATAAATGGTAATTAGCTGCGTTCGTTCCTCACTATTATTTAACGGGATTTCTGGGAAAATTTCAATGTGTAAATGGGTTTTAATTTCGGAGAATTTCTGACGTTCTCCAATTAAAAAACTGGCCATCATGGGATCTTTAACTAAAAGAGCCACATAGCGGGAAAATTCTTTCTCAGGTTTTAATAAATCTTCTAAATATACGCCTAATTCTTCGTAAGCTTCTAAATCCACCAAACCGAAAATAACATGGAGTTTATTCATAAATTCGTGGGACTGACTTTGAAGAGCTGAAGCATAAGCTGTTGTATTCGCTAGTTGGTCGGTGACAAATAAAGCTTCTGTGGCATTTCGTAAGAATATAACATAGCCCGTTTTTTGCTCTCTGACCACAATCGGAGCGGCTGAAAACAGATAATCTTGCCCGTGTTGTTGATAGAGTTGTTCCACTTTTTTATCTAAATCGATTTGTTCGAAGTGATATAAAAAGTCTTGCACATCCTTACCGATTAAATTGGTTTGTTGGGTGGTGTATTGATACAAGGTTTGAGCTTGGGCGTTGGCTAAAAGCACTCGACTATTCAAATCAATGACCACAACCGCATCTTTGGTTTCTTCTAACATGGCATTTCTTTCTTCTAATAAAGAAGCAATTTCTCGTGGTTCTAAATTAAGTAAGATGCGTTTTAGGTAGAGAGATAAGGCAAATGCCACGAATAAGCTGACAACTAAACTAAGGATTAAGGAAATTTGATAATCTTTTTGAGATTGTTGAATCATGGTTGATAAAGACGTCATCTTAACACCTAAAGCAATAACCCCAATCTGTTTCTCATCTGAGAAGACAGGGACAAAGGCGCGTAATGACTGACCTAAAGTTCCTTCGTTAATTGAGATATGTTTTTCGCCTTTAAGAGAGGTGACTTCATCTCCTCCTTTAAAATGTCCCCCAATTTTACTTGGATCAGGGTGAGTGAGGCGAATCGCGTCCATATCAATGACAACAATAAAATCCAGTTGGTAATTTTTCGCTAATTGATTCGTGTATTCTTGAAGTTCTTGACTTGTTTCATCTTTTTTAAGTTGATTAATGACTAAGGGATCGCTGGCTAGCTGTTTTCCTGTGGCTAGGAGTAACTTTTCTTCATTATGCTTTACTCGCTTGGCGGCACTTTTCACCACTAAAAAATAAGAGACTGAAATTGATAAAATCAGTGTTGTGACAAATGCTAAGGAAAGTAATGTCCATAAACTAAGCTTTTTTTTCACGAGGATTCCTCCTTTTCGAGTACATTATAGCATTTTCTTTGTTAATTTAATTAGTTGTATTAACTTAAATTAATTAAAAAAAGTATATTTAGAAAAGCGCTTCCAATATAGTAAGGGTGTAAAGACAAAGGAGGAAAACAAATGGATACAAAAGAGCAAAAAGGGTGGAAGAATTTCCAAGTCGGATCTGTTCCATTACCAGTATATATCGTATTATCTTCAGTTATTCTAATAACAGCTTATTTACAACAATTACCAGTAAACATGCTAGGTGGTTTCGCTGTTATCTTAACAATGGGTTGGTTTCTAGGAACGTTAGGAGCAAATATTCCTTATTTAAAAAATTTCGGTGGTCCAGCAATTATGTCATTATTGGTCCCTTCGATCCTAGTATTTTTCAATTTAGTGAATGAGAACGTCTTAAAATCAGCAGATATGTTGATGAAACAAGCAAACTTCTTATACTTTTATATTGCCTGTTTAGTTTGTGGTAGTATCTTAGGTATGAACCGTAAAATCTTGGTTCAAGGTTTAATGAAAATGATTATCCCAATGTTAATCGGTATGATTTTAGCAATGGGTGTTGGTACTCTTGTAGGTGTGGCACTTGGTATGGATTGGAAACACGTTTTATTCTTTATCGTAACACCCGTTTTAGCAGGTGGAATTGGTGAGGGTATCTTACCACTATCACTTGGTTATAGTCAGATTACAGGTATGGGTAGTGAGCAATTAGTTGGTCAATTAATCCCAGCAACTATCATCGGTAACTTCTTTGCGATTGGTTGTTCAGCATTTATTAGTCGGTTAGGTGAGAAAAAACCTCACTTATCAGGTAAAGGTCAATTAGTAAAAGTAGCAGATGGCGTGGATTTAAGTGATGCTTTAGAAGAAGATAAATCACCAATTGATGTAAAATTAATGGGTGCAGGTGTCTTAACAGCATGTACTTTATTCATCATCGGTGGCTTATTACAATACTTAACAGGCTTCCCTGGACCAGTCTTAATGATCGTTGTCGCAGCACTTTTAAAATATATCAATGTTGTTCCAGAAGAAACACAACGTGGCTCTAAACAATTATACAAATTTATCGCAGGTAACTTCACTTTCCCATTAATGGCAGGATTAGGCTTATTATATATTCCGTTAAAAGACGTTGTGGGTGTGTTAACATGGCAATATTTCTTAGTTGTTATTAGTACCGTCTTAACAGTTATTACAACAGGTTTCTTCGTTTCACGTTTCATGAATATGTACCCAGTAGAAGCAGCAATTATCTCAGCGTGTCAAAGTGGAATGGGTGGAACAGGTGACGTTGCGATCCTTAGTACAACTAACCGTATGAACTTAATGCCATTTGCCCAAGTAGCAACAAGACTTGGTGGAGCAATTACCGTAATTACAATGACAGCTATTTTAAGAATGATTTTCTAAATATAAGGAGGAAATAATCATGACAAAAAAAGACGTAAAAGAATTAGCAATCGAGCAAGCAAGAGCAAACGGTGGAAAGCTATCTGTTGAATCAAAAGTTGAAATCAACAATCGTGAAGAATTAAGTATCGCTTATACACCAGGTGTAGCAGCAGTTTCTTCAGCCATTGCGGAAGATAAAAAATTAGCTTACGAATTAACAACTAAAAAGAACACAGTTGCCGTTATCAGTGACGGAACAGCGGTTCTTGGTTTAGGTGATATCGGTCCAGAAGCAGCAATGCCAGTTATGGAAGGAAAAGCAGCTTTATTCAAACGTTTTGCGAATGTGGATTCAGTGCCGATTGTTTTAGCAACAAAAGACACAGAAGAAATTATTCAAGCAGTAAAAATGATTGCTCCAACATTTGGTGGGATTAACTTAGAAGATATTAGTGCTCCACGTTGTTTCGAAATCGAAAAACGTTTAATCGAAGAATTAGATATTCCAGTATTCCACGATGATCAACACGGAACAGCAATCGTTGTTTTAGCAGCACTTTACAACTCATTAAAATTAATCGGTAAATCAATTGATGAAGTTAATGTGGTAGTGAATGGTGGCGGATCAGCTGGTCTTTCAGTAACTCGTAAATTCTTAGCGGCAGGTGTTAAAAATGTAACAGTGGTTGACCGTTTCGGTATTATTTCTGAATCACAAATCGCTGACTTAGCACCACATCATGCGGATATTTCTAAATTAACCAATAGAGAACTGCGTGAAGGCACACTGCAAGATGCTCTTAAAGGGGCAGATGTGTTTGTCGGCGTTTCAGCACCAGGCGTTCTAAATCCTGAGTGGATTAAAGACATGAACGCGAAACCAGTGATTTTCGCTATGGCAAACCCAACACCAGAAATCTTCCCTGACGAAGCATTAGCAGCAGGGGCTTATGTTGTGGGAACGGGACGTAGTGATTTCCCTAACCAAATCAACAACGTGTTAGCATTCCCTGGTATTTTCAGAGGCGCATTAGATTCACGTGCTCGCGATATTACGATTGAGATGCAAATTGCAGCAGCTAAAGGAATTGCTAGTTTGATTTCTGATGAAGAATTATCAACAACAAACATCATTCCAGATCCATTCCAAGAAGGCGTAGCAAAAGTTGTAGCAGAAAGCGTTAGCCAAGCAGTTAAATAAATAAAGAGGTTGTTATAGAAGTGCTCAGCTTCAAGAAATAAGAAGGAAATCACAGAAATTGTTTCTCAAATTTTTGTGATTTTCGGCTTATTTCCGCCGAAGCTACTTCTATAACACCGTTTGTTAATAATAAAGAGGTTGTGACTTATTTTTGTCACAACCTTTTTTTGTACGTTAATCATGCTATGATAAAGATAACTTAAAATAAGAAGGGAACGGATAATTATGAGTTTAGTCATCAATATTACGTATACAGGAGAAAAGGACAATGCTAGAAAATTTGCAGAAGAGATGGTGGCAAAGGGAATCGTTAAAGCGATAAGAGCAGAAGCAGGCAATGAAAAATATGAGTATTATTTTCCAATGGATGACCCAGAATCTGTTTTATTAATTGATAGTTGGTCAAATCAAGAAGCTTTGGATGTTCATCATAAAACAGAGATGATGACCCAAATTGCTGAGTTAAGAAAGAAATACCATTTGAAAATGAAGGTTGAACGTTTTGAACCTACTTTGTAGAATAGGTTAACATTTTTTAGAAATCGCTTTCTTTGGTACAATAAAATAAAAGGAGTGATGACATGAAAATAAGAAAACTTAGTTTGGTTGTGGTTGTCTATAGTTTCATTATTCTTTTAAGTGCTTGTGGGAGTAAACGACCAGAACCCAAAGAGGCTGTTAATGTTTTTATGAATGCTGAGGTTTATGGGAAAGATAA
The DNA here is from genome assembly GCF_011304195.1 of Vagococcus hydrophili. Taxonomy (NCBI): domain Bacteria; kingdom Bacillati; phylum Bacillota; class Bacilli; order Lactobacillales; family Enterococcaceae; genus Vagococcus; species Vagococcus hydrophili. The sequence continues at coordinate 1,203,912 of NZ_CP049887.1, forward strand.
AGATAAGTATGGCGAGTATTTTGGGATGGAACCTGTGGATACGGAAGCTAGTTTGATTTATAGTGTCAAAGAAGGATTAAAACCTGACGTTAACGGCTTGAGCGACGCAGAGGTTAAAAAAATAGCTAATGAATTAAAAAAAGTTATTGAAAAAGAAACCCGTTTTGAGGTAATAGAAGTTAAAGATAAGAAGGATACCGCAACCGCTTATGTGGATGTGTACGGCCTAGATTTAACTGGACTTGATCCTAAAATAGATAAAGTCATGAATGAGGAGATGCAGCAATATTTCAAAGAAAAAGGGGTTAATGTGGCATCTCTAGAAGAGATTGAAAAACTAGAAGATGAGTCAGAGCTAGAAAAAATCGAAAAAATAGTGAAAGAGCCTGATTTTATGACGACTATGACCGAACGTACCTTGTTAAAAATCATTCCAGAATTAAAACAAACAAAAAAAGAGCAAACTGTAGAAATTGGGCTTAAAGTAAATGAAAAGAATAAAAATCAATGGGAAGTTATTGGAGTAGATCCTAAAGTTTTAGAAATTTATGAAAAACTGATGTATGAAAAGGAATAAATAGTAAAGAAACTAGGTTAAACAGAAGCATTTACCTAGTTTCTTTGCAAGTAAAAGCGGTTCATAAAACGTTCTTTATTAGTTCGGTTTAGGGTGATAAACTAGGACTATATTAAATTATTAATTTAACCTCATTATCTTTACAAATAAATTGCCAAAAACTTACAAAAAGTAAGTCTTTTGTTTTGACTAATAAAAAGTAAGTGTGTATAGTGTGATTATCAACAAGAATAAAGGGGAAAAGACAAATGGGATTATTTAAAAAGAAAGAGCCAGAAATCGTTATAAAAGAAGTTATCAAGGAAGTAAAAATTAAAGAAGAGAAAAAACAAGCAGATACATTCGGTATTATCGTAGGTAGTACAAGAGAAGGTCGTGTGAGTCCGCAAGTTGCTGAATATATTTTAAAATTAGCGAAAACACATAGCAATCGTCAATTTGAAATCATTGATATTGCAGATTACAACTTACCGTTTATGGGAGAAGGCGAAGCGAATCCAAAATGGAACGCTAAGATCTCAGAAATGGACGGATTTATCTTCATCGTTCAAGAGTACAATCATGGTATGTCAGCATCATTAAAAAATGCCGTGGATAGTGCTCGTGATGAGTGGTTCAATAAAGCTGCAGGAATTGTGAGTTATGGGTCAGCTGGTGGAATTCGTGCCAGTGAACAATTGAGATTAGTTTTAGCCGAGCAAAAAATTGCGGATGTTAGAACAAACCCAGCCTTTAACTTATTCACTGATTTTGAAAACTTCAGTACCTTCAAACCAGGTGAGCACATGGCTGCGGGTGTAAACGATATGTTAGATGAATTAGTTCTATGGGCAGATGCCTTGAAAAATATTGAAAAATAAAACAAACAACTATATTAGGAGGAAATTATCATGAAATTTGGAATTATTTTAGGAAGTACAAGAGAAGGACGCGTGAGTCCACAAGTTGGAGAATACATCAAAGGGATTGCTTCAAAAAGAGAACATGATTTTGAGATTGTTGACGTCAAAGAGTTTAACTTACCGTTTTTAGGAACAGGTGAAGGAAACCCAGCATGGAATGAAAAAATCAAAGAGTTAGATGGCTACATTATTATTGCCCAAGAGTACAATCACGGATTTTCAGCATCACTTAAAAACGCCATTGATAGTGCTCGTGAAGAGTGGTTCAACAAAGCAGCAGGAATTGTGAGTTACGGATCAGCTGGTGGAGTGCGTGCTAGCGAACAATTAAGACAAGTTTTTGCTGAACAAAAAGTGGCAACCGTTCGTACGAACCCAGCCTTTAACTTATTTACTGATTTTGAAAACTTTAGCACATTTAAACCAGGAGAACATATGGAAGCAGGCGTTAACGACATGTTAGACGAGCTTATTTTATGGTCAGAAGCGTTTAAAACAATTCGCTAATAGTCAGATTTATAATAGAATTATTTTAGAACAAGAGGATGTGATGATAGATATCAGATTCTCTTTTTTTTTTATTGGTTTTATAATGTGTTATCGATCAGTCTGTTTAAACGACAAAAAATAAAAAAAGATGAGTGACTTTTAAGGGTATACTTCATTCATCAGGTAAATAAAAAGAGTAAAAGGTAGGAGGAATAAACAAAAACTTAAAACCAGATATTGAATTTATGACAAGGGGAAAAATTCAAAAAAGCAAACATATTACTTTTAGATTTAATGTAAGTTATCAAATAAAGCCGAAAAAATTATTTAATAATAGACAGTGAACTTTTGGGACACAAAGGAAGGTTACCAAAAGACAAGAAACCAGATGTGGATCAACCAGTAGTGGGAAATCCGCTAGAAGTAAAGTATCAATATATGAATCAACTAGTAAATATGATATTCAGATGACAAAACCAATAGAATTATTATTTCATATAAAAGAAGATCAAGTCGAGATCACTACTTATAAAGAAGATGAAATAATGTCATAGAATTAGTAAATTTTTAATCCTTGGACTATTAAAGATTATTTGTATCAATAAGACAGAAGCTGACAGTTGGGTCAGTTTCTTTTTTTAGGAAGACTGGTGTAATCTAGTCATTTATTTTTATGAAAGATATGCTAAAATGAGTAGATAAATGAAATGTTGGTGATTGAATGAAAAATAAGTTTCATGAAGCTCGAATCGTAGGGTTACTTTTAACTTTTATTGGTGGCGCATTAGATGCCTATACTTACATCCATTATGATGTTTTTGCTTCAGCGCAAACCGGTAATATTATTTTAGCCATTATTCAAGCTTTTGACGGACAATGGGGAAGTGTTGGAAAAAAAGCTATTTCTACTTGCTTCTTTTTAGTAGGTATTATCCTAGCTAAGTTTTTAATTGATTATTTCTATCAAAAAAAAATTCACTATTGGCGACTGTTCGTCTTATATTACGAAGCCGTGTTTTTCTTTATTATTAGTTTACCTATGATTAATAAAAAACAGACACTAGTAACGATATTAATTGCATTCACTGCAGCAATCCAGTGGGTTGTTTTTGATAAAATTGATGGTCGAGCCTATACTAATCTTTTTACAACAGGTAATTTAAAAGGAATGGCAACTAATTTATATGAGTATTCAAAAACTAAGGAAACAAAAGATAAAGAAGCTTTCTTGCATTTTTTTAGAGTGGTTTTAGCATTTATTAGTGGTGCTGTGATCTCTATTTATAGCTATCAAATGCTAGGTGGCAAAGCCATATTGTTAGTCTCTGGTCTTTTTTTCTTATTAGCATTGTATGAATCCGTTCTGATGATTCATTTCTATCGTAGTAATCAATTATTTTAATAGTAGAATATGTAGAGTAAATAGGGTGGGGCAAAATTCGTTTTACCCCTGACTATTAGAGCGTATTCGTATAAATAAGACAGAGGCTGACATTTTGGTTAGTCTCTTTTTTTTGCTTACAAAAGATAAGTCTTTTTGGTTTACTTTTTGTAAGTAAGGATGTAAGATATAAACAAGTTAAGAGATTGAAATCTCTTTTAAAAAAAATAATTATCTCGAATTCGAGATAAAAAGGGTGATAGTCATGAATCGAAGAGATCAAGCATTAGGATCTTTCATTGGTTTAATGAGAGGTAGTAGTAAATTAGAAAAAATCGTTAAAAAAGATGTGGCGTGTTATCAATTGAACTTAACAGAGTTTTCTGTGATGGAATTATTGTTTCATAAAGGAAAGCAAACCACTCAAGGCATTAAAGAAAAAATATTAATAGCTAGTAGTAGTACAACATACGTGATTGATCAATTAGAAAAAAAATCATACGTCGATCGTCTAGTAGATAGTGAAGATAAGCGAGTGACTTTTGTAACTTTATCACAAAAAGGTCAGAAATTAATGGAAGAAATTTTTCCAACTCACGCTAAAACGATTGAAACAAGTTTTTCAGGATTGAATGATAACGAGTTAGAACAACTATTAAAACTGTTAGCTAAATTAAATCGAACACTAGATAAACAATAAATTAAAAGAAGAGGGATTTATTATGAGAAAACAAGATCAACCATTGGGAATTCACCATGTAACAGCAATGACAAGTGATGTCAAAAGAAATTATGATTTTTTTACTAAAATTCTAGGAATGAGATTGGTTAAAAAAACAGTCAATCAAGATGATATTCAAACTTATCATACTTATTACGCAGATGATTACGGTACACCAGGTACAACGATGACATTCTTTGATTTTCCTAACAATCCTAAAGGGGTGAAAGGAACAAATGCTATTACGAAGTCAGGGTTTAGAGTACCTAATGATGCCGCTTTAGTATATTACAAAAAACGCTTTGAAGAATTTAAAGTAAATCACGGGGAAATTAGTGAAGAGTTTGGTGTAAAAGTTTTACCATTCTGGGATGAAGATGAGCAAAGTTATCAATTGATTTCAGATGAAAATAATCAAGGGATGAAACCTGGTATTCCGTGGAAAAATGGACTAGTACCAGCTGAGTATGCTATCTATGGATTAGGTACAGCAGAAATGACAGTGAGCTATATGGATCAGTTTAAACCTTTGATGGAGAATATTTTTTCTTTCAAAGAAATTGCCCGAGAAGGTAATCGTTATTTAATGGAAGTTGGAGAAGGTGGTAACGGAGCTAGAGTTATCTTAGTGGATGATCAAGACTCTAAAGATGCTTTACAAGGGTACGGAGAAGTCCACCATATCGCTTTTAGAATGAAAGATAGAGAATCATTAAATGTTTGGCAAAAACTATTTGAAGAATTGGGTTTACCTAACTCAGGCTATGTGAATCGTTTTTATTTTGAATCACTTTATGTGAGAATAGGGCACATTTTAGTGGAGTTAGCAACAGACGAGCCAGGTTTTATGGAAGACGAACCTTATGAAACACTTGGAGAAAGTTTATCCCTACCACCATTTTTAGAAAACAAAAGAGACTATATCGAAGGAGCTATTAAACCTTTTGATACAAAAAGATAAGGAGAATGCAGTATGGAATCAATTAGAAGAATTCATCATATTTCAGCCATTGTAGGAGAACCAAAAGATAATGTTAGATTTTATGAAACCATATTAAAATTAAGACTAGTCAAACAAACTGTTAATTTTGATGAACCAGAAACGTATCATTTGTACTATGGTAACGATTTGGCAGAGCCAGGAACTTTAATCACATTCTTTCCTTGGTCAACAACGAGTCGAGGTCGAGTAGGTAGTGGTCAAGTTGGCAGAATTGCTTTTAGAATTCCTAAAGGAGCAATGAGTTATTGGAATGAGCGATTAACATCATTTGATATTAATTTCGAGATTAGTCAGATGTTTAATCGACCAACGATGTCATTTGAAGATAGTCACGGTTTAGCTATTGCCTTAGTAGAAGGTGAGGAAGAATCAAAAGATACTAGGATTTTAGGCTTTCACGGAACAGCTCTTTTATCAAGTCAACCAAAAGATACAATGGAGACGTTAAGAGATGACTTAGGATTACAATTAGTTTTAGAAAACGAAGATTCTTTTCATCTAGAAACAGTAGGGCCAGAAAAACATCATATTATTGTTCCAAAAGAAAAATTACCTAGAGGTCGCTTTGGCGTTGGAACAGTCCATCATATTGCTTGGTCTGTTCCAGATGATAACGCACATCGAGAATGGCAAACGTACCTTTTTGAAGAAAAATATGGCGTGACAGAAATCAAAGATCGTCAGTATTTCAAAGCTATTTACTTTGTTGAAAAAGGAAACGTCGTCTTTGAAATTGCAACAGACGGTCCAGGATTTACGATAAATGAATCTTTAGAAGAATTAGGTCAAAACTTAATGTTACCACCACAGTATGAGTACATGAGAGAAGCATTGGTGAAGAGTTTGTTACCACTTCGAGATGAGGAGTTAACCCATGATATCGATTAAACCCAGCGAGATGAGTGAACGAGATAATTACAAATTTTTGATTGGATCAATCATTCCACGCCCCGTTGCGGTTGTTAGTAGTGTATCTAGTGAGGGAGTGGTTAACATCGCTCCCTTTAGCTACTTTAATATTGTAACCTCTAATCCACCTATTATTTCTTTAGGAATTCAGAGAAAAAACGGTGTGATGAAGGATACGACAAGAAATATATTAGAAAATAAAGAAGCTGTTGTTCATATTGCTGATGAAGATAATATTGAAGACATTAATGAAACAGCTGCTAATTTAAAGCACGATGAAAGTGAACTAGACAGAACTAGATGGACGTTGTCTCCTGCTGAAGAAATAAAAGTACCACTACTGAATGAATTGAAAATAAAGATGGAAGTTAGTTTATATCAGCATATTCCTATTGATGATGAGGGTAGTGTGACAGCTGATTTATTATTATTAAGAGTAGAAAAGTATCATATTCAAGAAAATCTATATCAAGATGGACGAATTAATCCTGATCTACTAAAACCAATGAGTCGTTTAGCGGGAAATGACTATGGTAAGTTAGGCGAAAGAGTAAGGATAGCACGTCCAGAGTAAGGAGGTTACTATATGGAACACATTATTAAACAAGGCAAAAACCATGAACCCATTTTAGTTCTTTTACATGGAACAGGAGGTAATGAGCAGTCATTACTAGATGTAGGGAATGGTTTAAACGAACAAGCAACGTTAATAGGCGTTAGAGGAAACGTGTTAGAAAATGACTATCCTCGCTTTTTTAAACGGCTACAAGAAGGAATGTTTGATGAAGAAGATCTTGAAGAACGAGCAATTGAACTTCATGAATGGTTGCAAGAAACTTTAGAGAAAAATAACTATGACAAAGAACAAGTGGTGTTAGTAGGCTATTCTAACGGTGCAAATATCGGTGTTCGTTTGTTGCTAGATTATCCAAATTTTTATCAAAAGGCCATTTTGTTTCATCCGATGTATCCAGTGGTTGTTGACGATAAGCAAGACTTGAGTCAAACTCAAATTTTCATGACGATGGGTGAGAAAGATCCGATTGTTTCAATGTTTGAGAGTTATCGTGTGGCTGAGATGTTAAAGGATAGAGGAGCTCATATTATTGAAGAATGGACACTGAGTCATCAATTAACATACTTAGAAGTTGAACGAGCAAAAGAGTGGTTGAATAAAAAAGAGTGGTAAAAATAAGGAAGAGACTGACAAGGATTTTGTCAGTCTCTTTTAATTTTTTAGTAGTTAAAGAATAAGGGCAATAAAAAATCATTTTATTGTTTATTTAGTTGGGAACAAAGAAATGGGGAGTTTATTTGTATATCTAAATAAATAAAATGATTCATTTGTTTAACTTGTAACAAGTACAAGTTAGTAATAAGAGTTGATACTTATATTTTAATTGTATAGACATGAAATATAAGTCCTTTATTTTCTTATTTAGAACAAAATTCGTATTAATAAAATTATCAAACAAAAAAAGTTCGTTAATAGAACGTTTTAGTATATAATTAGAGAAACGTAGAGAGGTGAATGAGATGAGTCAAAATTATTTTGTATCTTATGAAAAAGTGACAAAACTTCAGAAGAAGAGTTTTAATAATCTGACATGTTTTTTTATTGCTAAAGGTAGTGCCATCATAGCGGTGAATAATAAGAAATTAACTATTCATCCAGGCGATTTTATTTTTATTAATATGCATGATATAGCTGAGGTAGTTACATTGCTAACACCAGAAGTTCAAACATTTAAGTTATCAGTTTCTAATATCTATCTATTAAATCGTTACGAAGGCTATCTTTCAAGTCGGTTTAATTGTCACTCACAATTAACAGGTGCAGATGATGAGTACTTTGTTAAACAATTAAAACAATCATTGTCTCAGTTAATTATTCACTATTTTAGTGCGGATAAAACCAAACATTTGAAAACTGGTATTCATCTCCAAGAAATGTTATTGATATTAATAGAACATTTTCAAGTTAATATTTTTACTAGTCAACATTTCAGGTATTCTGAGCAATTAAATGAAGCGATGGATTATATGAGATTAAATTTTAAAGAACCAATAAAGTTAGAAGATGTTGCCAAAATATGTTTTATGTCACCGTCTACTTTATCCAGGGTGTTTCAACAACAAATTGGTATTAAATTCAATACGTACTTAAATGAACTCAGAATACAAATGAGTTTAAATGATTTACTGTATGCACAGTACCCTATTGATAAGTTAGCTATAAATTACGGATTTTCAAACAGCAAAACATATCGAAGTCAATTTAAGCGATTGTTTGAAGTATCCCCTACAGAATATAAAAAAAGTTTTTTTAGTAAAGAAAAGACCAACAGTAATAGTCGTTACTTAAATACCAGCGAGGCTTCGTTAAAAAAAGAAGAGCTGGACATTTTATTAGAGTATGTTGATTTCCAACCAGAAACTTCTTATTTTACAGAATCAAGAGGGCAAAAGGCAACGCTTCAAATTGAGTCTGAACACGTAAAGGATCAAAGTCACTCTAATGTGATAGTGCATATTAATAGTTTAGAAGATTTGTTTTTTGATGAAATTAAGAACCAAGTGATGATGATTAAGAATGATATAGGATGCCATTATATTGGGGTAAGTAACTTATTTAAAATTGTTCCAAGTTCTTATACAGTATTTGAGCAAACTAAATTGGCGCAATTTTCGCCATTCAGTCGTTTTGATATGGCTATAGATTTTTTGAGACAAAATAATTTTGGTATATATTATCAGTTGTCATTACCTGACTATGAACAAGTTTCAAGTTTCTATAGTAAAGATCATCAAGAATTTTTTAAGTATATTGAATATATGACAAAAAATGAATTTTTACCGAGTTGGCGAATTGTTTTACAATTTGAAAAGACGGAAATAAGGAAAAGTGTTGGAACGTTTAAAAAATTATACGATAGAATAAAACGGATTAATCCTAAAATAAGTGTCGGTGTAGATTTACCTTTTGGCTACCCAGAATATAGTTTTGATAGTGAAGCTGAGGAACAACTCTTTCGGGAGGAAGTCCTAAAAAAAGCTGAATTTATTTCTTATAAATCAGAACCCAATTATTCAATTGATGAACCGGATTTAAGTCGTTTTGAATTGTTTTCAGCTAAAGATATTCAATCAGCTAAGAATCGATTGAAGAGCTGGGGCTTTGATTTGCCTTTTATATTGTCAGAGTGGAATACATTAACAGGAGACACGCGTTATAAAAATAGTTATTTTTTCAGGGGAGCATTAATTGTTCATGACTTAGCAAAAATAGAATCACTAGTGGATAGCTATGGTTTTTGGTTGAATACCTTCCTATTTGAAGAAAAACACCATAGTGCAGAATCAGTTAGATTTGATGGACTAGAATTATTGCATTATTATAATTGTCGCAGACCCGTTTATTTTGCTTTAAGCTTATACAGACGTTTAAGAGGGAAAGTGATTGCTACAGGGAGTCATTTTATTCTGACAACGTATAATGGTCATTATCAATTATTAACCTGGAATGCACAATATTTTTCTCCAAATTTAAGTTTAAATGAAAATTATTTAAAGGATAAAACATTATCACTAGAGATTACAAGTCCAAATGTTCCAAATGGATTGTATCAGGTAAAGAAATTAACTCTAAGTAAAGATCATGGAGCTGTGTCTTATTCTTATGATCGTTTCTCTAGTCAACAGATTTTAGATCAAGAGGCACATGAATACCTTTCACATGTGACCCATCCTAAAATGGATGTGTTTGATCAAAAATTTATTGATGGTTTGCATTTGAAATGTTTTCTAGAACCTAATGATGTTTGTTTATTTGAATTTTTAAAATTAGAAGAAGTGGACTGATAGGCAAGTTCACTTCTTTTTTGTAATTATTCGAAGGGTTAATGTATGTTATTATGTGTTTGTAGGTGCTAACGTTAATTTACTGACTATAAAAACACTTAGTATGAAAAATGAAAACGAAATTGTTTTTTTATGATGTGAAAAAGGGGGTATCATGAGGAAAATTGTTTGGATTTAGCAATTAATATTAAACTAATGAAATAGAAATGTTATTCTACACTTGTTTTAGAAAACAAAGGATGTTTTTTGTTAAAAAATTTAAAGGAGGAGTTAGAGGATGAATAAGAGAAGGTGGGTAGCTGTTGGTATTGCGGCAGCTTTGTTATTATTGTCATTGGTTACGGCGTTTATTCCTGGCAAAGATCTAAGTGAAGAAGAAGCTCCTAACACATTAAAAGGTTTAAACAAAGTGTTTTATGGATCCAATGAATTAACAGAGGAAGTTTTAGAAGAAGGTGTAAAGGGAGATAAAATAGTGAAACTCTCAGTAGAGGGTGGCATTATGGATTCTGGTGAAAGTAGTATATTTAGTAAAGAAACATACAATCACCAAAACTTCTTAACACAACTCAAAAAAATTCAGGAAGATAGAACAATCAAAGGTGTTTTATTAGAAGTCAATTCACCTGGTGGCGGAGTGTATGAAAGTGCAGAAATTGCCAAAGAATTAGATAAAATCAAAGCGAAAAAAATACCCATTTACGCATCATTTAAAAACATGGCTGCAAGTGGAGGCTATTATATTTCTGCTAATTCAGATAAAATATTTGCTACTGAAGAAACAACAACAGGTTCAATTGGTGTGATTATTTCAGGATTAAATATTTCAGGATTGCTTGATAAGTTAGGAATTGAAGATAGTACTCATAAGAGCGGGGCATTAAAAGATATGATGTCGTCAAACAGAAAGCCAACTGAAGAAGACAACAAAGTGATTCAAGATTTTGTGATGAGTTCTTATGAGAGGTTCGTAAATATTGTAGCTAAAGGTCGTAAGATGGATGTGGTAGAAGTGAAAAAAATAGCGGATGGTCGTATTTATGATGGTAATCAAGCGCTAAAAATTGGTTTAATTGATGAACTGGGTTATCCGGAAGATGCTTTAGCAGCACTAAAAAAGGATAAAAAATTAGAAGATGCGACGGTAGTTAGTTATAACAATGAAGTAAAGAGCTTTGCTTCGTCATGGCTAGGAGTCAAAGTCGCAGAGTGGCAAGGGTTAAAAGCGACACAGTCGAATGAGATTATTTCAGTCCTTGAAAAGATGGGGAGTTCTGAAGCACCAAAACCAATGTATTATTATGGAGGTTACTAAGATGGAAGAATTAGTAGAGTTTAATGAGCTTATTCAAGAAGAAGTTCCTCAAAAAATCAACGACTTTCCTAATTATTTCTATGCAGGATTTTGGACACGCTTATTGGCTTTTTGGGTGGATTTGATTTGCATAAGCATCGTAACAGGTGGGACAATTGGTTTAGTTTATAAAATTCAAGGATTTGAAACGAGTCATTCATTGATTACGATTTATGGAATTACTTCTTTAATCATCTACTTGGCGTATTTTACGTTATTGACCAAGTTAAATGATGGACAAACCCTAGGAAAAATGATTTTTGGTATCAAGGTAGTTAGTTTGGAAGAAGAAACATTAAGTTGGCAAACCGTATTAATTCGAGAAGGTGTCTGTCGGTTTATTCTACAAACGTTTATTTTGGGCTTAGGCTATCTAGTAGCAGCTTTTACGCCGAGAAAGCAACATGTGGGTGATTATTTTTCAGGGACAAGTGTGGTTATTATTAATATGGTCAAAGCTTCAAATAATGAAACAAAATAAAAGGAGATGAAGTGAATGAATCTAAGAAAAACAGAAAGTATTTTAACTTTAATTAGTGGGATTATTGGTGTACTTGTTAGTGGGCTAGCTTTATTAGGCGGTATGGTTTTATCTACTGTCGATTTAGATACACTTCCTGATATGGAAGCAACACCCGAAGAGCTAGAATTAGTTAAGGTTTTTATTGGAAGTATTAAAGTGCTAGCTGGTTTTGCTCTTGTAATAGCGATTGTATTAATTGTCTTATCTTTTATGATTAAGAAAAATAAAAATACGACGGTGTATGGGATTATTATGATTATCTTGGGAATTGTTCCATTTTTTATGGTTAGCTTTTTATGGGCAGTCTCAGGTATTTTAGCTGTGATTGCAGGTATTATGCTGTTAACTAGAAAAGTGGAGATACCAGAAGATCCGATGGCGTTTTAGGGAATAAAAAATCTATAAATATAAAAGCATTATGATTAAGTATCATTTAATCAAAATGCTTTTATTAGTTATTCACCATTTTTTTGAAGAATCTAAGTATAGAAAAAAGATGTTTCAGTCACTCAAGATGTAAATCAGCGATTATATGATGATTAGAACCATAGACTCTATTCTTTATTTATAATGGAACTATTAAAAGAATGTTGGTAAATTCAGTAGTATTTGCTGACTTAACTGAACAAGAAAGATAGGTGGAAATAAATGAATCGTAAAATAAATGTTATTAATGATATTCCAAATAAAGTAAAAATTGGAGTGTTGTTATACTTTGGAACTGATTCTTAAAAAATAATGTTTTGGAGGAACAATATGAAAAATAAATTTTATCATTTGATTGGTAATTTATTAACCTTTTTCGGATTAATGAGTGTTGATTTGATAGGTATAAATTTAATAAATCTTGGTGCTGGACCGTATGATTATATAATAATTCCTTTGTCAATTATCTCCTCAATATGGATAGTAGTCTTGGTATCAGAATATCTAGGGATTTTTACGATGAAGGATGTAAGTATTAATTGGCAAGACATTAAAAGAACGTTGAAATGGTTTTTGTTATCTATTTTAGCTACATCTTTAGGAGCAATCATTTTATATTTTGAAGGGGGAAATACGACAAATAATCAAGTGAGTTTAACTGAAAGTTTTTCATCAGTGTCGGTTTTCACGATTTTTTTATTGACCGCTATTGCTGCACCGGTTATGGAAGAGTTGATAATAAGAGGTTTTCTTATAAAGAAATGCTTTAACTTCAGTAAGGTTGGCGTTTTGGTAAGTAGTATTATATTTGGTATGCTACATCATCCTACTAGTTTAGGTGAGTTTACCACTTATTTCGGTATGGGATTAGTGCTAGGAATATATTATAAGAAAACTGAAAGAATTGAGTTAGTTATATTGTTACATGGAATACATAATTTTATAGGAGCATTTGCCTTTGTTTTTTAACGCAATTTGATAGGAGTGAATGGTATGAAAAAGTTGAAATATATATTAATAGTCATTTTATTTTTTTTTGATAGGAATGATACTTACTTATTGTTTGTTTAGTTTTTTACCTGGAATGAAAAGAATATAAAAATAACCCATTAGAAAAGTGGTTCTAATGGGCTTAATGATGTAAAGTTTGTTTAAACTCGGTACACCACTTCAAAATTCTCACAAATTAATTCCATTTGAGTATCAAAGCTGGTGCCTAAACTCTCAGCCTCATTAATAAAGAATTTTTTGTGTTCGTCGTACCAATACTGATAAGTTAAATCGCCTTCACCTTCACTTAAAGCAAACTCCTCAGTGACATCATCCATTTTAACTATTTCAATTTTTTTAATTTGAATCACAGCAACTGGTTCACTTTTACCATTTAAAACAATATCGTATTGTCCGATTTGTGGCAGTGGGTCGCCACTGATTCGGTAAAAATCAAAAACAGAACAAGTTCCCCGTTTTTTACCTTCTAAAACTAGATTGACTAAATCGTCTGCCATCTCAGTATTCGCGCCATCACCAAACATCCAAGCTTCTGGCATGCTAACATTTTTTAGTTTCTGATTTTTACAAAACTCTTCCCAAAACGTTTCAATCATGTATTCTCCTCCAAACATTAATTGATAGATTTATTTTAGCACAGATATTCAAACAACTTATTAATGAAATGAACTGTATTTGTGATAAAATGAACGTGACAACTAAAGAGAAGGTGCTAATATGAAAAAAACAAAAATTATTAAAACATCCGATTTAATTAATGGCGGTTGTAATGCGTGTCCTACAGTTAAAAGTGATGTCTATGTCTTAGTTTTAAATGACTTAAATCGTCCCTTAGAAAATTTAGATGTTAACTCATTAATTATGACAATCGCTTTAGCGAAGGGCTACAAACAACACCAAGAATATGATATGGCAGAAGATTACGATGTTTATAAAAATGGAACAAATGAAATTGCTATTATTCCAGAGTTTGATAAATTGATTCTTAAAAAAGGCTTTACACAACATAAAGTAGCTAATACTTACAAAGAAACGTCTGAATTGTTTTCAGTGGTTAATAATATTTTGACCCAGCTGTTTGATGTAGAAGGATTGGATTTTGAGATTGAAGTAGAAAACTAAAAAAATGAAACCAAAGTGTCAGAGGATGATACTTTGGTTTTTTTGCGCGGTAAAAGTTACTGTTGTTATGTAATCGCTTGCTTGAAGAGCTTTTTAATTGAATAATAAGCTCATAGGATAACG